>CANSKO010000001.1 GCA_947647505.1 uncultured Roseburia sp.
ACACTCAAAGTCAGCAAAACTAAGGGTTAAGCACTTGGCAAGCAGACACTAAATAATAAAAGAGGAAAAATTTATGTTTAGAGAGATGAGAAGAAAAAAGCAACTTCTAAGTAACAAAGAAAATATTGAAATACTTGAAAATGGAACTTCAGGGGTATTAGCATTATTGGGGGATAATAAATATCCTTATGCAGTTCCTGTCAGTTATGTTTATGATAATTCTAAAATTTATTTTCACGGTGCAAAAAAAGGGCATAAAATAGATGCCATAAAAAAATGCAATAAAGCGTCATTTTGCGTGATTGCCCAAGATGAGATAATTCCAGAAGAATACACAACTTATTTTAAAAGCGTAATTATATTTGGAAAAATCCGTATATTAGAGGACGAAAATGAAATAAGAGAAGCAATAGAAAAGTTAGCGCTTAAGTATCATCCAAAAGCTGATGTAGTAAACAGAAATCAAGAAATTGCAAGAGAATGGAAACTGTTATGTATGATTGAATTATCTGTTGAACATATGACAGGGAAAGAAGCAATAGAAATCGCTAAAAAGAAATGGTAGTTTACCATCACATATGGTTATTACCCACCATATAAAAAAATGGAGTTATGGTGGGATGTTTTGTCATACCTTGATTCCCTCTGGACTTTGTTTTTGAAGTTTGGAGGGATTTTTTTTATGCCCTTTTTTCGGACAGTTATTTATCTGTTCAGACAGAGCAAAGGTAGTTTATACATAGCATATCGGGGAATGGCAGGAAGCTAGAATCAGTACCACCTATAACCGTAGAGGTCACAGAGTCTTTGCGGTTTTTCTTTTGCCGTTTTGTTGTGACGAATAAGCGCTTTGCTTCATGCCATGTGATTGTGTCAGATTTGTTGACAGATGTGCAAAAACAGAAGCGTTACATAGTATAATAAAAACCAGTTATCGCAGAAAGGAAAAATGCAATATGAAACGATGTGTTCCGTTGGAACCCGCTGCAGAAGCTGTCTGCAATCAAAGCGCTGTGCCTCCGCTGATCTTTCAGACGCCGCCGGAGCAAGGCAGGAGGGCATTAGAGAACATGCAGGATACGCCCGTATATAAATATCCCGCCGATATATCCTCAGTCTGTGTCAATACCGGGATGTGGGGGAGCGTTCCGGTGTATTTTATTGCGCCCGGGGGTAAAAAAATCAAAAACATTATATTCTATATCCATGGCGGAGGCTGGGTATTTGGCAGCTTTCATACACATGAAAAGTTAGTCAGGGAGCTTTGCGCAAGGACAGATTCACTGGTCGTATTCCCCGAATACAGCCGGTCGCCGGAAGCGAAATACCCGACAGCGATCGAACAGTGTTATGTTCTTCTTTCTCATATATGGGAAATCATCGGGGACTGTTTTCCAATGGCCAACGGCGTCCCGCTTACAGTGGCAGGCGACAGTGTTGGCGGGAACATGGCAATCGCTATGGTTCTGATGTCAGCCATGCGGCATGGTCCGTGCATCTGCAGGCTGTTATTGTATTACCCGGTAACGAACGCCTGCTTCGACACGCCAAGTTACCGTCAGTTTGCAACGGACTATTATCTGTATCGGGAAGGGATGAAATGGTTCTGGCGGCAGTATGCAGCTTCCGGGAAAGACAGAAGCCAGATCACAGCATCTCCACTTCGGGCGGACACAGAGTGCCTGAAATGTTTTCCTGAAACGATGCTTATAAACGGCCAGGCGGACGTTCTGCGCAGCGAAGGGGAAGCCTTTGGCGAAAGGCTCCGGTGCGCAGGCGTGGAAGTGACGGCGCTGCGGGTGCAGGGAACGATTCATGATTTTGTAATGCTGAACGCGCTGGATCAGACGAACGCCTGTCGGACTGCTATGGATGCGTCAACCGACTGGATGAACCGCCTGAATGGAAATTCAATGCAGGAATGCGCTTATCCTCTGGAAAAAATCGGTTTCCGTAATGGTGCCGCAGCGGAATCGTTTTCCGGTTACAAAGTGTCTGAACGTTTTTGCTTTTAAACGCTTTTTGCTTCAGAGGCGTCTTTCGTAAAAAGGCGCAGTTTGTTGAAAAAATGACAGGGCATGAAAGAGGCTGACAGAGCGCGGTTTTTATACAGGAATTTACAGGAAAATGTAAAATATGAAAAACTTGCGGTTGAAAAAAAGCGAAATCTTTAGTATGATAATATATAGTTTCTTTTATGCTTTTTCACTTTTAAAAAATGTAACGCGATCATTTTTTTTGGTGTGGGAGAGTGCAAAACAAGCCGAAAGGAGTGGTCAAATATGAAAAAAGCGATGAATCAGTCTCTGTTGACCTATATTTTAAACGGAATATCGATTCTCGCGCTGCTGTTTTTAATTATGTCCCTGTTTTCTTATGGAAAGAACAGCAGCAGTCTCAACAAAGCCAGCGAAGAAAGGTTTGCGCTGACGTACAATGCGAATCGTTTTATGAACGGTTCCGCCTATCTGACGAACGAGGTGCGGGCATTTGCTTCGACGGGGAATCAGGAGCATTATGACAATTACTGGAATGAAATCAACAACCTGAAGAATCGGGATCTTGGCGTGGCCGCGATGCAGGAGATTGGCATTACGGAGGAAGAGCAGAAGATGATCGACGATATGTCGGATCTTTCGAACAGCCTTGTCCCGCTGGAAGAAGCCGCGATGGAGCAGGTGCAGAATGGCAATCAGGAGGATGCGATCGAATACGTATATGGAGAAGACTACAGCAGCTCCATTGCCAAAATCAACGAAATCAAAGAGCAGTTTTTAAGCGCGCTGGATGAACGGACGCAGACAGAGGTTGCTTCGTTGCAGGATAAGAGTGGATTTATCCAGATGACAATGATTGCCGCGCTGATTCTGGTAGGCGTTATTCAGCTGATCAGCATGCTTGTGACGAGAATACAGATTCTGCGTCCTGTCATTCTGGTCAAGAAGCAGATGGAAGAAATTGCAAAAGGCAATCTTTCCGCGAAATTTTCCCTTGAACCGGATACGTCTGAAATCGGAATGCTGGTCGCGTCGATTCATACGACGAAGCGGGAGCTGAAGCAGTACATAGACGACATAGATGAAAAGCTTTCGCAGATGGCGGAAGGCAATATGGACCTTTCGATTGATATGGATTATATTGGAGAATTTATTCCGATTCAGCATGCGATGCAGCGGATACTGGATTCGTTAAACGGAGCGCTTTCGCAGATTCACGCTTCGGCGGGACAGGTGGCGCTCGAATCCGAGCACATGTCTTCGGCGGCGCAGACGCTTGCCAATGGAACCGTAGAACAGGCTTCGGCAGTAGAAGAGCTTTCTTCCGGCATTCAGGAGATTTCTTCTCAGGTGGAGAATACGTCCAAAGACGCGGAGACGGCGCGCAACGCTTCGACGG
This sequence comes from uncultured Roseburia sp., assembly GCA_947647505.1. Lineage (GTDB taxonomy): Bacteria > Bacillota > Clostridia > Lachnospirales > Lachnospiraceae > Roseburia_B. The sequence continues at coordinate 3,397 of CANSKO010000001.1, forward strand.
ATGCGATGCATCATCTTCAGGCCTGTGACGTTAAGATGAAGGCGCTTACGTCTACGATTGACGCGATCACGCAGTCTTCGCGCAAGATCGGCGGAATTATCAAGACGATCGAGGATATTTCATTCCAGACGAATATTCTGGCGCTGAACGCTTCGGTGGAAGCGGCGCGTGCCGGGGAAGCCGGAAAAGGCTTCGCGGTTGTGGCCGGCGAAGTGCAGAGCCTGGCCAGCAAGAGCGCTGTTTCTGCGAAAGACATTACGGAACTGATCGAAAATTCCATCAAACAGATCGCAGAAGGCACGGCGCTGTCTGCTGAGACGACGGAAGCGCTCAATAATCTTGTCGCAAGCGCGCAGGTGGCCAGCGGCATGATTGAGCAGATTGCGGAATCTGCGGAGCAGCAGTCGTATTCCCTCAAGCAGATTCGGGAAGGCATGGAACAGATTTCCGGCGTTGTACAGACGAATGCGGCGACGTCGCAGGAGTCTGCGGCATCGGCCAATGAGCTGCATACGCATGCGGAAGAGATGCGCACGGCTGTGCAGGGATTCCGCCTTCACAAATAAAGAAAGAAATACGCTCCCAACCGGTATTAATGGTTGGGAGCGCGTTATGTTGAGCGGATTTTTGAAGCGCGTCGTTTTTAAATCAGTCGGACCGACAGGCTTCGTCTGATTGTGAAAAGATGGGGATAGAAATCTTTCAGCATGAAAAGGGTCATTGTGGTACAGGCTATACAGAGATAGCCTGTATTTTTATGCAAAGAAACGCGAAAGAGGCAAAAGGAGGAAGCGAATGAAAAAAGTGTATGGCTATGTAAGGGTAAGCACGCGGGAACAAAACGAAGACAGGCAGCGGATTGCGCTGGATGCTGAGAATGTGCCAAAGGAAAATATTTTTGCAGACCGGCAGTCCGGCAGGGATTTTAACCGGCCAATGTATCGGAAGCTTGTGCGCACTATGAATCAGGATGATGTGCTGATTGTCAAAAGCATTGACCGTCTGGGCAGGAATTACGAAGAGATTATCGAACAGTGGCGGTATCTGACAAGGGTGAAGAAGGTGGATATCGTGGTTTTGGACATGCCGCTTCTGGATACGCGGCGGGGAAAAAATCTGTTGGGCACGTTTTTGAGCGATATTGTGTTGCAGGTGCTTTCGTTTGTAGCGGAAAATGAACGAAAGAATATCAGAGAGCGTCAGAGGGAGGGAATTGAAGCGGCAAAGCAGCGCGGCGTAAAGTTTGGGCGGCCAAATACGCCTGTGCCGGAAAATTTTGACGAGGTGTTTGACCGGTGGATGCGGAAGGAAATGAATGGAAAAGAAGCGGCGCAGATGTGCGGGATTACGATGTCCACGTTTTATCGAATGGCGAAGCGGTATGTTGGATAGATTTGCCGGAAAGTGTACTTTTTGGAAAGGTTAGAATTTACATATCTCTTATCAATTTTACAGGATGGTTTTTAAAAAATCAATAAAAATTTAATAGAATTTCGGTTTTGCTCTGGTTTTGAGGGTGAAATGCGAAACGAATGGGAGGGGCAGTCCATTTTCAAAAAGTACACTTTTTGGAAATGGACTGCTTTTTTCCTGGCTGATGCGGACGCCGTGATGCAGCTATGGTATGTAGCAGGGCGCGCTTTCGCTTATTGCCGCTCGCAGCGGTGCGTAAGCCGTCACAGGACGGCGGCTAAACACCGGCGGCGACAAACAGCCCTGCCACAAACCATAGCTGCATCGCGGCTGGCGGTGAAAGCGGGGCGTGCGCCTGTGGGAGCTGGACGGCGGAGTTCAAAACGGTTGCGGCGCTGGCAGGAGCAGGATGTTTCGCAGAGACATCGGTTTGGAGGCGGATGGCATGGCTGTGCTTGGAGGAACGACGGGATAAATATGGGGAAATGCTTTGTAGTTGAGATAGAAATGTAGATCAGAAGGAGGAATATGGTATGAAGGAGAAGAAGAGCAGAAAGAGGATGGTATCGCTTTTGCTGGCGGCAGTGATGTTTGTGACGGCATGGGGCGGCTCTGTGAGAACGGCTGCGGCAGAGGTGAAAACGGATGCAGTGGATGCGACAGGCGTGGAGGATCGCAGGAATCCGAAAAATCCGGTCTACGATGCAGAAACGGATACGACGGAATGGAGCTATGTCTGGTTTGGGCGCTATCCGCAGACGGAAGTGACGGGAGACGCGCTGACAGAAGCAATTAGGAATGCATCGTATGACGGCGGGGGAGATGCTGTAGTAAATGGTGAAAAGTACCGCAGGCTCAGTAGAAGCAGCGTGGAGGATGCAGATAATTTTGGCAGCAATGAGTATCGGTATTTTAAGTGGGAGCCGATTCGATGGCGTGTTCTGCAAAACGACGGGGAGACGCTGTTTTTACTGGCGGATCAGGGATTGGACTATCAGCAATATCATACTTCTTATACAGCGGTGACATGGTCGGCGTGTACGCTGCGCGGCTGGCTGAATGATACGTTTTATACTACGGCGTTTCGCAGCGGCGAGCGGAGCGCAGTCCGGCGGCAGACGGTTGTGAATGCGGATCATCCGGAGTATGGCACGAGCGGTGGGAGCGATACGCAGGATAACGTGTATCTGCTTTCGATAGAGGAAGTGGAAAATCCGGACTATGGTTTTCCGGGAGAGCAGGAGATACAGTCAAAGAGCCGCCAAATGAAGATGAGTGACTATGCGTCTGTCTTGGGAGCCGACAGGAATGCGAGTGGGGAGTATGTGGGAAATGGAAGCTGGTGGCTGCGTTCGCCCGCGACGGAGCGTACTGTTTCGTATATTCACTATACGGGCGCCAGGCAGAATCTTGGAAATCCGGTTCATTATAAGGCTGCGTGCGTGCCGGCTTTGCATATTGATCTGTCCGCTGATTTCTGGATGTCAGAGGAAGAAATGGTCGAAGCGTATGAAGAGGCCAGATGGGAATTAGAGGCGGCTTTTGATGTAGCGAACGAGAAATATGATGAGGTTGACGTCTATACGGAAGATTCCTGGAGGGAATTTGGGCAGGTTTATGCTGAGGCAGAGAGAATCATGCAGCAGGATATGCTGTATGAGATGACGCTAAACGAGTTGCGGGAGTGGACGAAGGAGCTTTTGGCTGCCATCGATAAACTGACGCTCAAAGAGCCGTCGGATACGTCTCGCAATCCGGCCAATCCGGTGTACGATGCAGAAACGGATACAGCAGAATGGAGTCGGGTCTGGTTTGGCAGCTATCCGCAGACGGAGGTAACGGAGGAAGCGCAGATTTCGAAACTGGAACAAATCTCGTTTGACAGCAACGGCGACGCATGGGCGGACGGTACGAAATACCGTCGGATCAGAAGGGGCGACGTCAGCAATACCGGTAATTTTGGCGACAGAGAATACCGCTATTTCAAATGGGAGCGGATTCCGTGGCGCGTGCTGCGTAACGACGGCGATATGCTGTATCTTCTGGCGGATCAGGGACTGGACTGTCAGGATTACAGTACGAACAGCGGCAATTATGGCGAGGCTTCCTGGAAAAACAGCGCGTTGCGCGGCTGGCTGAACGATGATTTTTACAGCGCGGCGTTTGACGGGAAGGAACAGGCGGCGATTTTAGAGCGGAGTGATTTGCTAAAAGGAGATAAGCTCGGTCTGCTGACAGAAGAGGAAGCGCGGGATACGGACCGTGGATTTGGAAGCGCAGATTCCTCCGATACCCGTATTATGGGAGCGAGCGCTTACGCGTATCGGATGGGAAGCGGGCAGCAGTCCGGGAAGTTTCTCTGGTGGCTGATGCCCAACCGTCTTTATACGTATACATATGCGACGGTGGCGGGCGGCATTCGGCTTGCAGACGTTATGACGACAATGGATGCTTGGTGTGCATGCGTGCCGACGCTTTGTATCCGCCGGGATTCGGCTCTCTGGCTGTCGGAAGACGACGGGACGAGCGGCAGTGGCGGCGGAGACGACGACGGGACAGGCGGTGGAGAAGAGGAAAACAAGCCGCTGGAAGTGAGCGATCCGCACATAGAAATCATAAAAGGCGATGAAGGCGTTGAAGTAAAATTTTCCTTAGTAGTTAGAGGAGCCAGTCAGAAGTATGAGTATCAGTGGTATGAATCAGAAACGATGAACGGGACAGGACGCAGAATGGAAGATGGAGCGTATAAGGAAGATGTTTCTGTTGAAGGTGCGAATCAAAGTGTGCTTACGATGCGTATGCCAGAGCTTTCGGAGGCATATTGTCAGGGCTATTACTACTGCGTCGTCACAGACGGCGCAGAAATGGTAGAAAGCGGCCGGGTGGATCTGTCCGATAATGTGGAAGAAAAACCGGACAATCCAGTTACGCCGGAAGCTCCATCCGAAAATGAAATCAAAAATCCGGTCTATAACGCCGCCACAGACTCCACAACATGGAGCGCTGTCTGGTTTGGCAGCTATCCACAGAGTGAAGTGACGGGAGCGGCGCTGACGTCTGCGATTGTGGGCGCTTCTTACAATGTGTATGGAGACGCCTGGGTCAATGGGACGAAGTACCGCAGGATTTTAAAAGAGAGCGCGGGAAATTCCGCTTCTTCTGGCAGCGACGCGTACCGCTATTTCAAGTGGGAACGCATTCGATGGAGGGTATTGCAGAATGCCGATGGGGCGCTGCGCCTGATGGCGGACGCAGCATTGGATGGCAGAATGTTTCATGAAAGGGAGGAGTCGGCTGCATGGGAGGACGCTTCTCTGCGCGCATGGTTAAACGATACGTTTTACAGTACGGCGTTTAACGAACGGGAGCGGTCTGCGATCCGGCAGTCTGCGGCGCAGGATAAGGTTTCCCTGCTGTCTGTGGAAGACGCGTCTTTGCGCGCGTATGGCTTTACGGAGCAAAAAGGCAATACGCGCAGCCGGCGAATGGCGGCAAGCGATTATGCAAAAGAAATGGGCGTCTGGATGGGTGGCGAGTGTTGCTTCTGGTGGCTGCGCACGCCGGGAGAATCCGACCGGCATGCGGCAGTCGTCGATCAGTTTGGTTTGATAGATCTGGATGGCGACAGCGTAACGATCACGAATAATGGCGTGGTTCCGGTACTGGATCTTGATCGGAATGCAGACTGCTTTTATCTGGAAGACGATGGCACAAGCGGAAGTGGCGGGGGAGCCGGTGGCGGAAGCGGGGAAATGATTTTGCTCCGGCAGCCGTCCGATCAGGAGACGACGCCTGGAAATGGCGTAACGTTTTCGGTAGAAATGAACGGCGGCAGCTATGCGTACCAGTGGTATTACGCTGTGTCTGAGATGGGGGCGGGCGTACGCATTGACGGAGCGACGTCTGCCAGCTATACGATTCCGGGAAGCAGCGTAACGAAAACGATCGATGGAAGCTATTATTTCTGCATGATAGAAGGAAGCGGCAAATTCATTACGTCGGCGCGCGCCAGACTGACGGTAAAGGAATCCGGCGGGACGCAGGGGGATGAGAATCCTCCGTCGAATCCGGACGATCCGTGGAATCCAGGCGGCGTGCAGCCGCCGCTGCCCGCGCCGGGCGCGCCCTCCCAAACGACGCTGGCCGTATCCATTGCGAGCCCCGGTCTGACGGTAAAGCTTCGTTCTTACAATTCGGTGCAGCTGGCATGGAACGCCGTGGATGGAGCGGAAGGGTACCGCATCTATCGCGCCACATCCGCCGGCGGGCCGTATGACGTGATTCAGACGCTGGCCGGCACACAGGCGACGGATCAGAAGCTGAAAAAAGGAAAGACGTATTATTATCGGGTAGAAGCGTATGGCGGCGGCGCGGCGGGCATGTCGTCAACGGTAGCGAAGAAAATGCTGGGCAAACCGAAAAAGCCTTCCATGAAGATGTATCTGAATGCAAACAGCCGTTTTACGATCGCCTGGAGTAAGATGCCAAATGTGAAGAAGATCGAAATCGGGCGGAGCGTCAACGGCGGAAAATATAAAAAATGGAAAGTCGTATCGGCGAAAAAACGAAAAGCGACCTTTTCTTACGCAAGCTTTAAGCATGGCGTATACCGGTTTCAGATACGGGCGTATTACGAAGCGGACGGCGTAAAGGTATATGGAAGCGCATCCAACAATAAAGGTTTTTACCGGAAGTGACAGAGGAGAAAAGCGTATGTCAAATCAACTATGTTTTCAGTGCTTTCAGATGAAGGGCGATTACGCCGTATGCCCGCATTGCGGCTATGAAGAAGGCACAGAGGCGGCGCAGGCGTATCAGCTTGCGCCGGGGACAGTTTTGCGGGGACGCTATATTATTGGCACAAGCATTGGTTTTGGCGGCTTTGGCATCACGTATAAAGCGTTTGACACGGTCTTAAGCGTCGTCGTTGCAATCAAGGAATTTTACCCGGCAGGGCTTGTCAACCGCGGGGAAGGCGAAATCAAAGTCGGCGTATTCTCCGGTGAAAAAGAACAGGATTTTAAGCGGCAGCTGGCGCGCTTTCTGGAGGAGGCGCGTAATATGGCTGTTTTTTCCAAAGAAAAAGACATCATTAACGTGTTCGATTATTTTGAGGAAAACCAGACGGCCTATATCATTATGGAGTATGTAAACGCGCCGCTTTTAAAAGCGAAGCTAAAAGAAAAGGGCCGGTTTGAAGAAAACGAAGCGATCGTCTATATGAAGGCGATTTTAGCGGCGCTTGCCAAAGTCCACTACCACGGCATCATTCACAAAGACATAAGCCCCGACAATATTTTTCTGACCGGCGCAGACAGCGTGAAGATTTTTGACTTTGGCGCGGCCAAATTTCAGGGGACGGAGACGGAGCGAAACGACGCCGTTGTCGTCAAGGCCGGCTATACGCCGCCGGAGCAGTACCGGACGAAAAACGAGCAGGGCGCGTTTATGGATCTCTATGCGGCCGGCGCCGTCTTTTATGAAATGGTGACGGGGGAAAAGCCGATGGAGGCGCCGGACCGCTCGATCTGCGATGAGCTGAAAAAACCGTCCGCGTATGGCATTGCAATCGAAGAGCGCATCGAGCGCGTGATTTTAAAGGCGCTGGCGTTAAAGCCGCAGCTGCGCTTTCAGACGGCCGAACAGTTTCAAAAGGCGTTAGAAAGCTCGGCGCAGGTGGAGCTTCCGGAGGAAACGTTAAAACGGCAGCGTCTTATGAAGCGGCTTCTGGCATTTGGATCGCTTGGCGCGACTGCCGTTGTCGCCGTCGTTCTGTTGTTGAGCCAGACCGTTTTTTCCGGGCGGGGCAAAATCGACGTGGAGCAGATTGCGGAAGATACCGTTTCCATCTGGCTTCGGACGGAAGAAGCGGAAAACGGGGCCGCGCTCGTGCAGACGTTTTTGGAGAGCGTGGAGAAGGAATGTCCGCAGCTTACCGTGACGGCGGAAGCGTTTGCGGAAGACGTATATGCGCAGAAGGTGGCGGAGGCGGCCGCGGCAGGGACGCTGCCCGATGTTTTTTGCACAGACGGCATAGAAGCGGAGGCATACTGCGAGGAGCTTTCAAAGCTTTTGCATACGATGCGGCTTTCGTCGTATCTGTATCTGGAGGAGCTTGCAGACGCTGGCGGCGTCTTTGCGCTTCCCGCAGCTTTGCAGACGGGCGTGGTGTACCGAAACGAAGAAAAGGAGACGGACGGGACGGACGCTGTCGAGCTTTCGCTTTTGAAAGCGGATGCGCCGGATCTTGGCTATGCGTCGGATGAGGGCGTTTTTGCCGCGTTTTCGGATATGGAAAGCCCGGTATCAAAGATAGCGGGGGATTTATCGTGCATGGACGCGGTACGGGCCGTGACGACGGAGGCGGCGCCGCCGACAGATTTTTCCGTCGTACCGCTTCTTTCAGACGATGCGCCGATTGGCGTGCTTAAGCATTTTTACGGCGTCAATCAAAACAGCAGCGACAACCGGAAGGAGGCCGGCATGTTTTTGATTTCGCTTTTGCTGGGCGACGGCATGCAGAGCGCGGCCTATATGGATAACGAAGCCGGCATCCCGTTGAACCGCGCGGTGTATGAGGCGTATCGGGAGACGAAGATGACGACGTATCTGGGTTTTTTAAAGGCGTACGATCCAAAGGATATCAAGATTCTGGAGGGCGACGACGTTTGTCAGATCATTCGAAATGAAATAGCGGGGGAGGAAGAATGAGAAGGTGCATGGGCTGCATGGCGGAGATTCCAAAGGATGAGGAAGTCTGCCGCCACTGCGGATATCAGAAAGACACGGATGTAAAGGAAGCGTATTATCTGCTGCCCGGAAAGCTGGTAGGCGGCAAATACAGGATTGGAAAGGTGCTGGGCTACGGCGGCTTTGGCGTTACGTATATCGGCTGGGACGAAACGTTACAGCGAAAAGTTGCGGTCAAGGAATATCTGCCGAGCGATTTTGCGACGCGAAGCTACGGCACGGAAGCGCTGACCGTCTTTTCCGGCGAAGCGACAGTGCAGTTTGAGGCCGGATTAAACAGTTTTATTTCCGAAGCGAAACGTCTGGCCAGATTCAACCGGATTGTGGGAATCGTCGATATTTACGACTGCTTTATGGAAAATGACACGGGTTATATTATTATGGAATTTTTAGAGGGCGTTACGGTGAAGGAGATGCTTTCGAAGCAGAAACGGATTCCCGTCGAGACGGCCTGTAAGATTGCAATGCCCGTGTTAAAGGCCCTTTCGGAAGTGCATAAGGAGGGCATTATACACAGGGATATCGCGCCGGATAATATTTTTATTACAAAGGAGGGCGACGTCAGGCTTTTGGATTTTGGCGCGGCCCGCTATGCGACGGCCGTGCAGTCCAGAAGCCTTTCGGTAATCTTAAAGCCCGGCTACGCGCCGGAGGAGCAGTATCGCAGCAGAGGCGAGCAGGGGCCGTGGACGGACGTGTATGCGATGGGCGCGACGCTCTATCGGATGATTACGGGCGTCCGTCCGGAAGAATCGATCGAGCGCATCGTGGAGGACCATGTGAAACCGCCGTCCGAGCTTGGGATTGTTCTGGATTCGAATCTGGAAAACGCGATTATGAACAGCATCAATATCCGAAAGGAGTTTCGGACGCAGAACGCGGCCGATTTTTATGAAGCGATCAAAAGCAAAGAAACGGTTGCGCGCGTGGTCGAAGAAAAAGCGGCGCGTCAGGATGCAAAGCTTCCGCGCTGGCTGTTTGCGGCGGCCGGGGCAGCCGGGCTTTTAGTCTGTATCTGCATCGCATTGCTTGCGACGGGAACGATCCGCTTTCGTAAGACGCAGATCGACAGCAGCGCGGGAGCCTATGCGTTAAAGGAGAACGAATGCTATGTGCCAAACGTTTCCGGCATGCGCTATGAGGAAGCGGAGCAGGTATTAAAAGAGCTTGCGCTTTCCGTTGTCATTCACGGCATGAACTATAGCGAGAGCATTGAAAAGAATCGTATTTTAAGCCAGACGCCGGACGATGGCGCGGTCGCTTTGGCAGAGGATACCGTCTATGTCATTATGAGCGGAGGAAATCAGGAGGTTATGATGCCGGACCTTTCCGGCATGGAATACGAAGAGGCGAAAACGCTGATCGCGGCGCAGAATCTGATTTTGGATGAAGCGCACGTTACGGAGGACTACAGCGATTTTGTGGAAAAAGGAAGGGTTCTTTCACAGAATATCGAAGCGGAGGCGCGTATCGGCGTAAAAACGGAAATTACGCTGACCATATCAAAGGGGAGTTTGCAGACGGAGACGGCCGAGCTTACCGTGCCGGATCTTTCCGGCATGACGAAGGAGGAAGCGGTTGCGGCATTGACGCAGTTAAAGGAAGAAAGCGGCTTTACGTATTCGCTTGGCGATGTCACAAAGGAATACAGCGCGGAAGCGGAAAAGGGAACGATTATAAGCCAAAGTCCCGCGCCCGGCCTTACGGTGCGCACCAGCGAGCCGATTACGCTCGTTATCAGCAGGGGGCCGGAACTGGTGCAGACGCCAAATGTCCTCTATGCGGCAGAGAACGACGCGGTGCGGCAGCTTACGGAGGCCGGACTTGCGGCGGAGGTGAAAACGGAATACAGCGCGAAGGTGCAAAAAGGACATGTGATTCGCCAGAGCAGGGAAGCGGGTGAAGAAATTGCAAAAGGCAGCGCGGTGACAATCGTCATAAGTCTTGGAAAAGAGCCCGTTAAAGCGCCGGCGGGCGGGGAAAGTCAGAAGCAGCCTCCGGTACAGCAGCCGCCGCAGGAGGAGCCGCAGCAGCCGCAACCACCGCAGCAGCCGCAGCAGCCACAGCAGCCGGCAGGTGGCGGCGGGGCGGAGATGCTTCCGGACCGTGGAGCGGAGATGCTGGATTAAAGACAGAAAACGGAGGAGAACAATGCTGACGTATGAGATCTTATCGAAAGAGGGAGAACGGGATTACAACGAAGATTATGCGGGTGTGGCACGGTGCGGCGGGGCGTACTGCCTGACGCTGGCAGACGGACTTGGCGGACACGGGGGAGGGGCGGAAGCTTCCCGGCTGGTGGCGGAGCATATTTTAGAGGAGTTTAAAACGCATGGAGAACGATCAGAGGAGTATTTGAAAACGTGCTTTGAAGCCAGCCAGAAGCTTTTGATGGAAGAACAGATCCGGCAGAACCGGGTCAATGAAATGAAGACGACGCTGATCGTTTTGCTGGCGGATGAAACGTCGATGCAGTGGGGCCATATCGGGGATTCCAGGCTGTATTACCTGAAAAACCGAAAAATCAGACAGCGGACGTACGATCACAGCGTGCCGCAGATGCTTGTGGCGGCCGGCGAGATAGAAGAAGCGCAGATCCGCCATCATCCCGACCGCAACCGTCTGCTGCGCGTAATGGGCAGCGAATGGGAGGCGCCGCGCTATCAGCTTTCCAGACCGGTCGCATGCGAGGGGAAAACGGCGTTTCTTCTGTGCTCGGACGGCTTTTGGGAGTGGATTGAAGAAAAGACGATGCAAAGCGCGTTAAAAAAGGCGAAAACGCCCGGTCAGTGGCTGGATTTGATGGAAAAAGAAATTTTAAAAAACGGGTCGGGAAAGGGAATGGATAATTATTCCGCAATCGCCGTATTTGCAGAGTAAAGGAAGGAGTGGGAGAGAATGGCGATCGTAACATGCCAAAACGGACATTTTTACGACAATGAAAAATTTGGCGAATGCCCGCATTGCGCCGGTCCGGGCACAGAGACGCAGGATTCGGTGACGGTAGCGATGGCGCAGCAGTCGAGGGAAGTGGAGCGGTATGCAATGGAATATCTGAAACGAAGCGCGCCGCAGACGCATGTAAAAATCAGCGTGCAGGAGGATGAAGAAAAGACGGTTGGCCTGTATCAGAAGCGGGGTATGGAAAAATGCACGGCCGGATGGCTCGTCTGCATTGCAGGAGAGGCGTATGGCAGGGATTTTCCGCTGTATGCGGGCTTTAACCGGATTGGCAGGGGGAGCGGTAACGATATCCGGCTTAACGACAATCAGGTCTCCAGAGACGAGCACTGCTCGATCGTCTATGAGGAGAAGAAAAACGTCTTTTATCTTACGCCGAAAGGCGGGAATCTGACGTATGTCGGAGAAGAGATGGTCCATCAGGCGCAGCAGATTGCAGGAGGCGACGTGATTACGGTTGGACAGACGCAGCTTGAGCTTGCAGTATTTTGTACGGGAGATAAAAAATGGGCAAAAAAAGAATAAAACGAAGTCTGCTGCTTTTGGCAGCGGCGCTGCTTTGCGCAGCATGTCCGGCGCGCGTGTGCAAAGCAAAGGAGGCGGCCGGAGAAGTGCGGCTGGAGGGCGTATCCTCGTGTATGCCGGATATGTGGCTGTACTGCTATCCCGATCAGCCGGAGCGCATCAGCGGGGCGGGCGTTTCCTATGGCGGAGAGGCGCTTGCGGCGTCTGAGCCTGCGCCGTATGCGCAGACGGGGCAGGGCAGCGATTATTATATGCTGCTGGATATCTCCGGTTCGGTAAGCGAAGCGTATTTTGCGCAGATGAAAGCATGTATACAGGAGTTTCACAGGAATATGGCGCCGCAGGACACTATGACGCTTCTGACGTTTGGCGACGCGGTGCAGACGGTCTTCCAAAACAAACGCGCGGAAGAAAACATTTCGGCAGAGCTTGCGCCGCTTGCCAACCACGATCAGACGACGCGGCTGTTTGCGGCCATGTTACAGACGGCGGAGCTTGCGGATACGAAGGAGCGGGCCGGGATACGAAAGATCGCCATTGTCTTTACGGACGGGGAGGATTTTTCGGAACATACGGCGACGAGAGACGAAGCGCTTGTCGCATTGCAGGAAAAGCGGATTCCGCTTTATGCGATGGCGGCAAAAGAGACGTATCGCGGAGAAAATACATATCTGGACGGCATGGGAGAATTTGTCCGCAGCTGCGGAGGAACGATGAAGGCATTCGACGCAGAGACGGCCATTTCCAGCATGCAGGAATTTCAGAGCCTGTTTCAGAGCGCGTACGTCATCCATGCGAGAGCGGAGACGAATCTCGTGGATTATCAGGTAAAGCCGCTCGTTTTGACGTATGCGGGCGGGAAGACTTTGACTGTGGATTATAACGCGTCCTGGTATCAGACAGACGATGCGCCGCCGACGGCAAAGGTGGAAAAAACGGGGAAATCAGAGATTTGCATTACCTTCAGCGAAGCGGTAAGCGGCGCGGATTTTGCTTCCGCATATGAGATTACGTTAAAGGACGCGGCATTGACGGACGGCTATATGGCGCATTATGACAAAGAGGCGCATGCCGTCAGCCTGACGTTTGAAGAGGCGCTTGCAAACGGCGCGTATGAAATCCGGTTCCGCGGAATCAAAGACGTTTCGATGGAGGAGCATCCGCTAAAAGCCGTATGCAGGCTTGAAATCACAGACGGCAGGGAAAAGGGTGTTTTGGATTATCTGATGGAGTATCAGGCGTTTGTCGCGGGCGGCGCGGCGTTTTTGCTCTTTTTGCTTGCGCTTTTGCTCGCGTGGAAAGCCGTCAAAAAACGCAGGGGCATCGTGATGGTGGAAGGAAAAGCCGTGCTTGAGGCAAACGTCAGGAAGACGCGCCATGTCGCCGTACAGAAAAAAGAAATTCCCGCGCGGCCGATTCGGTTTCTTCTGGAAGGCGCGCAGGGCGGAAGAGAAATTGAAATGATGGTAGAACGCAGCTTAATTGTCGGACGTTCTGACATCTGTGATCTTTCGATCGACGATGAAAAAATGTCCAGACAGCACTTTGCCATCCATGACAGGGACGGCGCGTTTTACATCGAAGATCTGCATACGACGAACGGGACGCGGGTAAACGGCAGAAGCATTCAGACGCCCGTCAGACTTTCCGGAGGCGATCGGATTTCGGTTGGCGAACTTACAATGACGGTGAGGTGGTAGGCGATGCAGGAAGAAAGATGTCCAAACTGCTTTCAGGCGGCGCTAAGCGGCGGCGTTTGCAGACGATGTGGATTTGACAGGCGGGAGGAAAAGAAAAACGCCAACCGCCTTGCGGAATCTGCGACGCTTGCCAACCGCTATGTGATCGGCCGGATTTTAGGCTGCGGCGGATTTGGCATTACGTATAAGGCGTATGACGCGTTCAATCATTGCTGCTGCGCCATCAAAGAGTTTGTTCCGACCGGCATTGTAAGGCGCGACGGAAATACGACGACGCTGCATGTGACGTCTGCGTCCAACCGGGAGGACTTCGATCACGGCAAAAAGCGGTTTATGGACGAAGCGGAAGTCTTAAAGCGGCTGATGGACATTCCGGAGGTTGTGCAGATCACAGATTATTTTATGCAGAACAATACGGCGTATTTTGTAATGGAATATGTCGAGGGCGTCAATCTGCGGCAGCTGATGCAAACGTTTGGCGGCCGGATTCCGGTGCGGGACGCGCGGTCTTTGCTGTATCGCGCGGGCATGGCGCTTGACCGGGTGCACAGGCGCGCAAATATTTTCCACAGAGACATCAGCCCGGACAATATTATGGTGGATGCAAACGGAAATGTCCGTCTGATTGATTTTGGAAACGCGAAATCGATCATCGGGACGCACAGCCAGACGCTTTCCGTGATTTTAAAGCACGGCTATGCGCCGCCGGAGCAGTATTCGAGCACGAGCAGCCAGGGCAGCTACACGGACGTCTACGCGCTTGCCGCAACGTTTTACTATGTGACGACGGGCGTGCGCATTCCCAATGCGCCGGATCGCTTCGGCGGGGAGACGTACCGGCCGCTCAGAGAGATGCAGGCGGAAATTACGCCGGAAATTTCGGACGCTGTGGACCGCGCGCTGATTTTAAACAGCAGGGAGAGGACGCAGTCGGCCGCGGAACTGGTGCGGCCGTTTCTGGGAGAAAGAGAGGAGGCCGTTTCCGGGAGGCCGTATCTGAAACTGGCCGGAGGCGGCGCGGCGTATGCCTGGAACATTCCGGAAAACAAAAGCGTGATGATCGGCCGTTCCAGTGATTTTTCCGATATCGTGCCTGCGCGGGACAGCAAAATCAGCAAGCGGCACTGCGAGCTGTACTGCGACAGCCTGGAAAAGAGCTTTTATCTGATCGATCATTCGACGAATGGAACGTATGCGGACGGGATGCGTCTGGAAAAGGGAAAGCCCTATATCCTAAGAGGCGGGCAGTTTTCTCTGGGCAATCATATCTGTGATCTGGAGGTGGGATGGAAAAATGGGTGAAATGGAACGCGACATTGTAACGGTAAAGCTTACGCCGAAGAAAGAGGCGCGGCTTGCGATGGGAATGTCAAGCATTATCGGAACGCGAAGCAATCAGGAAGATACGATTTTCGGTTATGTGGAAGGAGAGCGGGCCGTTGCCGTCGTCTGCGACGGCATGGGCGGTCTTTCGGGCGGGGAGCTTGCGAGCAAAGCGGCTGCGGAAAGTCTGGCCGGCGCATGGTTTTTGCAGAAGGAAATCGCAGACATTCCGGCATTTCTGGAAGCGGAGGCGATAAAAGCGGACGAGAAGGTGTTTTTGCAGGAGGATGCGAGCGGAAAGCGGCTGCATGCCGGAACGACGATTGTGGCCGCAATTATCCGGAAGAATGAACTGTATTGGATGTCGGTAGGCGACAGCAAAATCTATATCGTGCGCGGCGGAGAAATCCTGTCGGTATGCAGAGAGCATAATTACAGGCTGACGCTGGATGCGCGTCTTCGGCAGGGAGAGATGACGCCGGAGGAATACGCCGCGGAAGAATACCGCGCGGAGGCTTTGATCAGTTATCTTGGCATGGGAAACGTCTCTTTGATCGACGTCAATCGCAAGCCGTTTCTGCTGGAAGACAAAGACATCGTGCTTTTAAGCAGCGACGGGCTGTACCGCAGCCTTTCCGAAGAGGAGATACTTGGGATTTTAAAAGCGTGCGAAAGCGACATGGAGACGGCGGCCAAAGCGTTGACGGCGGCTGCGCTGGGGGAAAAGACGAAGGGACAGGACAATACGTCCGTCGTCATTTTGCAGTATGCGCTGACAGAAGCGCCTGTAGCGTTTCACAGCAGAAAGGAAGGAAAAGAAGATGAACTTAAAACGATGTGACAACGGACATTTTTATGACGGGGATAAGTTTCAGAGCTGTCCCCATTGCGTGTCGGCCGGCGGGGACGCAAACGTGACGATGCCGTATGCCGACGCGGGGCAGATGGGCGGCGCGTATGGCAATACGGAGATGACGGAGCCGGTAACAGTTCCGATGTACGCGCATTCCGCGCCGCCGGCTCCTGCTCCCGCGCCGGCTCCGGCGGACGCGCTTTCTTTGAAAGACGCCATAAGCCAGGCGATTACCGTGCCCGCACAGCCGCAGGAGGAGGAAAAGACGGTTGGCATTTATCAGTCAAAGACGGGGCCAGACCCGGTTGCCGGATGGCTTGTCTGTATTGAAGGGGAGGATTTCGGCGGAAGCTTTACGATCAAAAGCGGGAAAAATTTTATCGGCCGTTCTTCGGCTATGGATATCGTGCTGCATGGGGACAACAGCATTTCCAGAGAAAAGCATGCGATCCTTTTATACGAGCCAAGACGCAGGGAATTTATCGTGCAGTCCGGGGAATCCAGAGAGCTGTTTTATTTAAACGACGAGGTCGTGTTAAATCCGCTCCGCTTAACGCAGGGCGATATCCTTACGATTGGCAGTACGAGGCTGATGTTTTTCCCCTGCTGCGGCGAGCATTTCAGCTGGGAGGATTATAAGAAAAAAGAGGACGGAACGGAAAAAGGAGAGAAAAAATGAAATTAAAAGAAAACCGCAACATATTCATGTACATATTTCTGTCGATACTTACGTGCGGCTTTTACAGCTACTATTTTATTTATGCGATGGCGCTGGATGCCAATACGCTTTGCAGCGGAGACGGCAAAAAAACGCCGGGACTGATTAAGTTTTTGCTGCTGTCTGTTCTGACCTGCGGCATCTATTCCATCTATTGGGAATACAGTCTGGGCAACCGGCTTGCGGAAAACGGCCCGCGTTACGGACTGCAATTTCAGGAAAACGGCTCTTCCGTTCTGATGTGGCGGATATTTGGCATGGCGCTCTGCGGGTTTGGCGCGTTTGTGGCAATGAACATTCTAATTAAAAATATGAATGCGATGGCGCATGTCTACAACGAAGGCGTATCTTCCGGATATGACGCGTCCGGCGCATCGTACGCGCAGGAGCCTTCCTATGCGGCGCAGCCGTCTCTTTCGTCGTCTGATGACGATATGCTGACGATGCCGGTGCAGGAGTGGAAGCCGGATTCCGATATGGCGCAGACGGGCGGCTGCATCGAATGCTGCCGCGGCGTGTATGAGGGCGCGCAGTTCCCGTTTGAGGGCGAGCTTGTCATTGGACGCGATGAAACGTGCGCGCACATCGTTATCAAAAGTCCGGAGATCAGCAGACGGCATTGCAGCATTTTTTATAATCGGGAGAATGGAAGCTATACCGTTACAGATGATTCGTCGAACGGCGTGTTCTACAAAAACGGGCAGGCGTTTCCAAAAAATCAGCCGGTTTCCTGCGGTGCCGGAACGATTCTTGTGATTGCAAACAGCGGCAATGAATTTTTACTAAAATAAGCGCAGAGGAGAGAAAAAGATGGAAGCACAGAAGGAGCGGCGCCTGACGGTAATTGACGAGGCCGGAAGGGTTTTGGAGCTGTCGCTTGCGGCGATTGGAAAAGAGAGGTTTTTCTGGGGCAGGGACGCAGCTGTCTGTGACGTGGTGACGGCGTCTTCCGTCGTTTCCAGACGGCACGGTAAGTTTAAGCTTTCGTCCGGAGGGCTTTTATACGCAGATCTTGGCAGCACAAACGGAACCTGGGCAGAGAATGCGTCCGGGCGGCATTTTATCCGAAAGAGCGAAGCTTACATTTGCTTAAAGGACGGCGATATGCTGCGCGTGCAGCCGGAGGGGAAAGGCGGCGGCGGTTCTGTGCTGCTGCTTTATACGGAAGCGCCGCGGGAAGGGAAATGGGTCCGATATGCAACGGGCGCAAAACGGATTACGATCGGACGCGGAACGGACAATGATATCGTTCTGCGGCATATGGGCGTCTCACGCCTGCATGCCGCGCTTGTACAGCAGGGAGACGCTTATGCGCTTGAGGACTGCGGCAGCGCAAACGGTCTGCTGGTCAACGAAAGCACGCTGCATGGGAAGCGGATTTTAAAAGACAAAGACGTCATCCGCATCTTAAACAGCACGCTGATTTATACGAAGGGCGGCGTCTATTACAGAAATTCTTTGCAGGGCGTAAGTCTGCACGTGAGGAATCTGAACAAAACCGTATCCGGCGGCAGGCAGATTTTAACGGATGCCAGCCTTACGATCGAGAGCAATGAATTTGTGGCGATCGTCGGCGGCTCGGGCGCGGGCAAATCGACGCTTATGAATGCCATCAGCGGCTTTGATCAAAAGCGGGAGGGAACGGTGTTGTTTAACGGAATCCCCCTGGATGAAAATTTTTCCGTACTCAAGCATCTGATTGGCTATGTGCCGCAGGAGGACATTATTTATGAAAATCTGACGTTACGGCGCATGCTGTTTTATACGGCGAAGCTGAAAATGCCAAAGGACGCGTCGGAAGAGGAGATCAACCGGCGCATGGACGACGTGCTGGCGATGGTAGAGCTTTCGGAGCGGCAGGATACGTATATCCGCAAGCTTTCCGGCGGGCAGAAAAAGCGCGCAAGCATTGCGGTGGAGCTTCTGGCGGACCCAAGCCTGTTTTTCCTGGACGAGCCGACGTCCGGCCTTGATCCGGGAACGGAAAAAAAGCTGATGGGGACGTTAAGCCGTCTGGCGAAGTCGCAGGGCAAGACGATTGTGATGGTAACGCATACGACGCAGAGCCTGGCTTTGTGCGATAAGGTCATATTTATGGGAGAAGGCGGGCGCGTCTGCTTCTGCGGGACATGCGACGAGGCGAAGCAGTTTTTTGATACGGATAATCTTGTGGATATTTACAATAAGATGGCCGAGCAGCCGGAAGAGTGGGCCAGACAGTTCGCCGGCTGCATGCCGCTTGCGCCGCCTGGCGAAAGCGAAGCGAAGGAAGCGCCCCGCAAAAAGAAAGCGTCCGGAATCCGGCAGTTTGGCATTCTTTCCATGCGCTATGCGGAGCTGATCAAACATGATCTGCCAAAGCTTCTGCTGTTATTTTTGCAGCCGGTTGCGATCGCTCTGCTGCTTGGCATGGTCGCGGATGCGCGCGTGTTTGAAATTTATGAAAGCACGAAATCCATTTTGTTTGCGTTAAGCTGCGCGGGGATCTGGATTGGCCTGTTTGACTCGATTCAGGAGATCTGTAAGGAACGGGCCGTGTTAAAGCGTGAATACATGGGCAATCTGAAACTCTGGTCGTATATGCTCTCAAAGTTTGCCGTGCAGATTCTGATCGGCGCGCTGCAGGCGGCGATGATGACGGGCGTTTTTGCATTGGTTGTCGGCCTTCCGGAGCGGGGGATTTTATTTGCCTTTGGCGCGCCGGAGCTGTTTGTGACGGTCTGGCTTACGATTACGGCGGCGATGGCGCTTGGCTGCGTGATTTCCGCGTATGCAAAAAGCGGCGATAAAGCAATGGTCTGCGCGCCGTTTGTGCTGATTATCCAGCTGTTGTTTTCCGGCATCCTGTTTGAGTTAAAAGGCGCAGGGAGCAAAATCGCCTGTGCGACAATCAGCAAGTGGTCGGTGGAAAGTCTTGGCAGCACGTCGGATTTAAACAGCCTGACGATGAAGATGCAGGAAGAGCTGCCGGGCATCGAGCATGCATTTCAGGAGATATTTGAATGTTCAAAGGAGCATCTGCTTACAAACTGGGCCATACTGGCCGGCATGGCGGCCGCATGCGGCATAGCGGCGACGCTTCTTCTGCGCGGCGTAGCAAAAGACGGAAGATAAAGGAGCTTTTGACGTTTTTTGCGGGGACTTCGATGGTGTATCTGTTTTATACGGCGGCGGGAATCGGCTGCCCGGTGAAATGGCTGACCGGAATCAGCTGCGCGGGCTGCGGCATGACAAGAGCCGTTTTTTGTGCGGCGCAGCTTCAGTTTGCAAAGGCGCTGCGCTATCATCCGCTGTATCCGCTGCTGCCGGTTTGCGCGGCATGCGTCATCTGGTGGGAGAAGCTTCCGGCGCGGAGCAGGAAATGGCTGGTAAGAATGATAATCGCCTGTTTTGCGGGCGTATATATTGCGCGCCTGCTCTGGTCGGATCACAGCGTGGTCTGCGCAAGCCCTGCGGACGGCGCGCTGTGGCGGATGGCGCGGCGCCTGTTGCGGTGATAGGCGGACAGGGCGTTTTGTTGTATGGAAAAAAGGAGGAAAATGATGAAAAGAATATGGAAATGGGCGTCTGTGCTTTGCGGTTTTTTGTTTTGTCTGTTTTTGTGCAGTACGGAAGCGCGGGCGCAGCAGTTTACGGTTTCGCCGAACGGCGCATGGGTAGACGGAAGCACGGCGCAGGGAGAAGAAAATTATTATGCGTTTGCGATTCCGTCTGCGGGAAGGGTGCAAATTACGTATCAGTCGTTTAAGAGCAGTCAAATCTGCACGCTGTTAGACAAAGATCTGACAAGGGAGTACGATAGTGAATGGATTAGTGGAAGCGAAACGAGTCCGGGAACGGTGAATATGATTCTGAATCTGGAGGCTGGCGTGTATAATCTGCGCGCATACAGATATGATTTTAATCCGTCAAAATATAGATTCCGCATTTCTTTTATTCCGGCGGGCAATAATGAAACGGAGCCAAACAACACCTTCCAGACGGCGATGCCGCTGCCGGGCGGGACGACGGTAACGGGCTTTCTTTCGCTTGACGACGACATTGATTTTTATGCAATTACGCTGCCGGAGGGAAGGACAGTAAGGACAACGGTAAATCGATCGACGGGAACGCTTGAAGGGTATCGTTTTTCAATCTGGAATTCCGATCTGATTGAGGTTGGCTCATATACTTCATTGTCAGAAACCGAAGTATATGAAAAATATTTGGACGCCGGGACGTATTATATCAAGATTTCGAAATACGACTACAGTGGAAAAACGGGCGTGTATACGCTGAAATGGGATACATTTCAGTATATCAAATCGCTGACGCTGAAACAGGAAAAAATGGCGGTCGGCAGAGGCAAGACCTTCCGTCTGCTGCAGTCGATTGCGCCGGCGAATGCGACGAATCAGGCTCTGACCTGGACTTCCAGCAATACGGATGTCGCTACGGTAGATTCGTCTGGGATGGTGCATGCCAAAAACGTCGGAAGCGCGACGATCAAAGCGGAGACGAAGGATGGAAGCGAGATTTCAAAGACATGTCAGATTGCCGTAACGCCGAAAAAGACGCGCATTATTCAGATCAAACGGCGTCGGGACCGCAATGTTTTAGTGCGGGTAAAGAGGCAGAAAAACGTCTCCGGCATTCAGTATCAGATGTCGCGTACGAAAACCTTCCGGGGAAGGACGTCTTCTTATTATGCCGGCGGAACGGAATCGAAAGCGACGACGGCGGCGCTTGGCAGAAACAGAAGGTATTATTTCAGGGCTCGAATGTACGTTGATTCGTATGGCACGCGCTATTTTGGACCCTGGAGCAAGGTGAAGTCCATTCGGACGAAATCGCGCACTTCGGCGTATGGATATTATTCCTGGAAAGCGATTTAGCGCTGCGCGGGACGGGCGCGTCTGACAGAGGAGCTGTGTCGGGCGGCCTGTCAGAGTGGCCGGCGGAAATAGCACAGCCTGTATGAGAAACGGAGGAAAGACGAATGGGAGCATTTTGCACGGGATGCGGAAGGCCTCTTGCAAAAGGAGAGGTCTGCGCATGTCAGCTCCGGCGCGTGCCACGGCAGAGAGCGGGCGTGCCGGAACAAGGCGGGAATCGCCCGGGGATGCCGGGCGCCTCTTCTGAAATGATGCGAAAAAATCAAATGGGGCAGCCTGCGCGCAGCCATGCGGCAGGTGGAATGGAAGTGGCGGGGCGCGCGCCGAATCGTGCGATCGGAAGGACAGGAGCGGCGCAAAACGTGTCGAATCGTGCGGCAGGAAGCAGAGCGGCGCAAAACGTGTCGAATCGTGCGGGCGGAGAGATGGGAGCGGGGCAGTTTGCGCCGCTCCCGTCTGAAATGGAACGGCAGACGATAAATCAGCAGACGGTCGCAACGCATGCCTCAAGGACAATTGGCATGCTGCTTCATATGGTAAAAAGCCCGGTCAGGACGGGCAGACAGCTGATGGCATGCGCCGATCTTTCTGTAATCCTTATTCTGCTGCTTTTACAGGCTGTTGCTTCCGGTCTGTTTGACGTGGCTGTGATGGCAAAGATTTCAGGGCTTGCGATGGGATATCTGAAAATGCCTGTACTGCGGAGCTTTCTGGTGACGGCGCTGGGCTCTCTGGCGCTGTCGTTTTTGCTGGCGGCGCTGCTTTTTGGCGGAGGCCGGATACTGAAAATTGCGGTGACGTATCGGCAGATGTTAGCGTGCGTGGCGGTCAGAAGCGTTTTGCTTGTGATGACGACGCTGATTGCGATCGCAGTGTTTTTCCTGTATCCGGCTGGCGGCTTCTTTTTTTATCTGGCCGGAAGCCTTTGGGGACTGTCTGCGATAGCGACGCTTCTTTCGGGCAATGTAGCGGCCGGCAGGGAGGATCAGCTGGCGCTGATGCAGTTTGTCGTTTCGGTTCTGTTTTTGCTTTTTTTCATCGTTATGGCGAAGCTGTGCCAGAAGGCGTATGTGCCCGATGCGATAAGCGCGCTGGGCGGCGGTCTGGATGCCCTGATGGGAATTTTTTGAAACTGTTGTAAAGTAAAAACACTTGACACCCGTCGCGTTCTGTGCTATTCTACCCAAAGTGATCGGAAGAATGCGGCATTCGCATGCGACGCCGCAGATTTCTGCCGGAGGGAAGCATGGATGGAAAACTGGAACAGGCGTACCTGTATGATTTTTATGGAGAGCTTTTGAACGCGCACCAGAGAAGCGTATACGAAGATTTTTATTTCAACGATTTATCCCTGGCGGAAATCGCCGAGATCAAAGGCATCAGCCGGCAGGGCGTGCACGATCTGATCCGGCGCTCGTCAAAGGCGCTTAAGGGATATGAAAGCAGACTTCATCTTCTGCGCAGATTTTTATCGGTCAAGGAAAGAGTGGAAGCGATACAGGCGCTGGCGCAGTCCGGCGAAGAGAAGGGCCAGGAAGAAATTCGAACGGAAATTATAAGGATTTCCAATGAAATATTAGAGGAGCTTTGATATGGCGTTTGACAGTCTGTCTGAAAAATTACAGAATGTATTTAAAAATTTAAGAAGCAAGGGAAGGCTGACGGAGGACGACGTAAAATCGGCGTTAAAGGAAGTCAAGCTTGCATTGTTGGAAGCCGACGTCAATTTTCGCGTCGTCCGCAAATTTATCCAGACGGTGCAGGAGCGCGCGATCGGCCAGGACGTGATGAACGGGCTGAATCCGGGCCAGATGGTGATTAAGATCGTCAATGAAGAAATGGTTTCTCTGATGGGATCTGAGACGACGGAAATCGCGCTTAAGCCGGGCAATGAAATTACCGTTCTTTTGATGGCCGGTCTGCAGGGCGCGGGTAAGACGACGACGACGGCCAAGATCGCAGGGAAGCTAAAGCAAAAAGGCAGAAAGCCGCTGCTTGTGGCATGCGACATCTATCGCCCCGCGGCGATCGAGCAGTTAAAGATCAATGGCGAGAAGCAGGACGTTCCCGTCTTTTCCATTGGAGAGAAGCATCCCCCGGTTGACATTGCAAAAGCGGCGATCGAGCACGCCAGAAGCAATCATTACAATGTTGTCATTCTGGATACTGCCGGACGGCTGCATATCGATGAAGCGATGATGGAGGAGTTGTCCGCCATCAAGCGGGCCGTGGACGTGTCGTGGACGATTCTGACCGTAGACGCCATGACGGGACAGGACGCCGTAAACGTGGCCTCGACGTTTGAAGAGAAGATCGGCATCGACGGGGTGATCCTGACAAAGCTGGACGGCGATACGAGGGGCGGCGCGGCGCTTTCGATCCGCGCAGTGACGGGAAAGCCGATTCTTTACATTGGTATGGGCGAAAAGCTTTCCGATCTGGAGCAGTTTTATCCGGACCGCATGGCTTCGAGGATTCTGGGCATGGGCGACGTGCTGACGATGATTGAAAAAGCGCAGGAAGCCATCGACGAAGAAGAAGCGAAAAAGCTGGAACAGAAGATGAAGAAAGCGGAATTTGATTTTGAAGACTACTTGAGTTCCGTGACGCAGATGAAAAAAATGGGAGGGCTTACAAGCATTCTTGGCATGCTGCCGGGCATGGGGCAGATCAAAATGGCCGATATTGATGAAGCGGAAGCCGAAAAGGGAATGAAGCGGACGGAGTCGATCATTTATTCCATGACGCCGGAAGAGCGCAGGAACCCATCCCTGTTAAATCCAGGACGCAAGCGCAGGATTGCAAACGGCGCGGGCGTGGATATTGCGGAAGTGAACCGCCTTGTCAAGCAGTTTGAACAGGCGAGGAAGATGATGAAGCAGATGCCGGGCATGCTGGGCGGCGGACGCGGCAAAAAGGGCAGATTCCGTCTGCCGTTTTAATCGACGCGATTAGAGCAGAAATTGCTTTGATTGATAAATAAAAACATACGGGAGGTGAATTGCAGTGGCAGTTAAAATCAGATTGAGAAGAATGGGAAAGAAAAAGGCTCCTTTCTATAGAATCATTGTAGCGGATTCCAGATCTCCAAGAGATGGAAGATTTATCGACGAAATCGGCACGTATGATCCGACGAAAGATCCGGCGGAATACCGCGTCAATGAGGAGCTGGCAAAGAAATGGCTGACAAACGGCGCGCAGCCGACAGAAGCGGTCAGCAGGATTTTCAAAGCGACAGGAATTGAAAAATAAGAGGTGATCGTGATGAAAGAATTAGTGGAAGTAATTGCAAAATCACTGGTGGATTACCCCGAGGAAGTAAGCGTGACGCAGACGGAGACGGAGCGCGCCATTGTGCTGGAGCTGCATGTGGCGCAGTCCGATATGGGTAAGGTAATCGGCAAGCAGGGGCGCATTGCAAAAGCAATCCGTTCTGTCGTGAAAGCAGCGGCCTCAAAGGAAGAGAAGCGGGTTACTGTCGATATTGTGCAGTAATGGCAGAGGGAGGATTTTTATGAGCAAAAAGCCAACCGTACTGATGATTTTAGATGGTTTTGGGTTAAATGACAAAGCGAAAGGAAATGCCATTGCACAGGCGGATACGCCTGTCCTTGACAGATTAATGCGGGAATATCCGTTTGCGAAAGGAAATGCCAGCGGGCTTGCTGTCGGACTTCCGGACGGGCAGATGGGCAATTCCGAGGTGGGCCATCTGAATATGGGCGCCGGAAGAATTGTATATCAGGAACTGACCCGCATTACAAAAGAGATCGAAGACGGAGCGTTTTTCAAAAATCCGAAATTACTGGAAGCTGTGGAACACGTAAAGAAAAACGGTTCGGATCTCCATTTTTACGGCTTATTGTCGGATGGCGGCGTACACAGCCATATCACGCATTTATACGGGCTTTTGGAGCTTGCCAGACGCGAAGGCGTAAAGAATGTTTTCGTGCACTGCTTTTTGGACGGCAGAGACACGTCTCCAACGTCCGGGAAAGAATTTATTGCGGCTCTGGAAGCGAAAATGAAAGAAATCGGCGTGGGCAAAATCGCGTCCATCTGCGGACGTTATTACGTTATGGACAGAGACAATCGCTGGGACCGCGTGGAAGCGGCCTATCGGATGCTGACGCTTGGAGAAGGAAACCGTGCAGAAAGCGCAAAAGAAGCGATTCAGGCGTCGTATGCGGATGAGAAGACCGACGAATTTGTACTTCCGACTGTGATTTTGGAGCAGGGAGAGCCGGTTGCAACGATAAAGGACAAAGACGGCATTGTATTTTTCAATTTCCGTCCGGACCGTGCAAGGGAGATTACGAGGACGTTCTGCGCCGACGAATTTGACGGCTTTGACAGAGGGCCGCGCAAAGACGTGAAGTATGTCTGCTTCTGCGAATATGACGTTACGATTCCGAATAAGGAAATTGCATTCCGGAAGGTAGAGCTGAAAAACACATTCGGCCAGTTTCTGGCGGACCACGGTAAGACGCAGGCGAGAATTGCGGAGACGGAAAAATATGCACACGTCACATTCTTTTTTAACGGCGGCGTGGAAGAGCCGAATCCGTCAGAGGAGCGCATGCTTGTCAATTCTCCGAAGGTTGCCACATACGATTTGCAGCCGGAAATGAGCGCGCCGCTTGTATGCGATACGTTAGTCGAGGCGATTTCATCCGGCAAATATGACGTGATTATCATCAATTTTGCAAATCCGGACATGGTAGGCCATACGGGTGTGTTAGAAGCGGCCAAAAAAGCAGTGGAGACGGTGGACGCCTGTGTGGGCAGGGCGGTGGACGCTCTGATCAAAGCGGGCGGACAGATGTTTATCTGCGCGGATCATGGAAACGCGGAGCAGCTGATTGATTATGAAACAGGCGGCAGCTTTACGGCGCATACGATTAATCCGGTGCCGTTTCTTCTGATTAATTACGATCCTGCCTATACGCTCAAAGAGGGCGGCTGTCTGGCGGATATCGTTCCGACCCTGATTGAAATGATGGGGATGGAGCAGCCGAAGGAAATGACGGGAACTTCTTTGCTTCTGAAAAAATAATGCTCTGCTGCGGGAGTTTGCCATCGGCAGATTTCCCGTGCAGGGGAGAATAAAAAAACCCGGTAATATCGGAATACGGATATTACCAGGGTTCTTTTTTTATCGAGTCGTCTGAATGGAAGCTTCTACAAAGCCTTTAAACAGCGGATGCGGGCGGTTTGGCCTCGACTTTAATTCGGGATGCGCCTGCGTTGCGAGAAACCACGGATGGTCTGGGATCTCGATCATTTCAACGATACGCCCGTCCGGTGAAATGCCGCAGAGCTTCATGCCGTGCTCGGTCAGCGTATTGCGATAATCGTTGTTGACCTCATACCGGTGGCGGTGCCGTTCGTGAATCGTTTCTTCTTTGTAAAGCGCATACGCTTTGGAAGTTTCATCCAGCACGCAGGGATAGGAGCCAAGCCGCAGCGTGCCGCCGATATCCTCGATGCCATCCTGATCCGGCATCAGGGAAATGACAGGATGCGTCGTATTGGCGTCCAGTTCGATGCTGTGAGCATCGTGCATTTTGCAGACGTTCCTGGCAAATTCAATAATGGCGACCTGCATGCCAAGACACAGCCCAAGATAGGGGACGTTGTGACTTCGCGCATACGTTGCGGCTGTAATCATGCCTTCCACGCCGCGGCTGCCAAAGCCGCCGGGAACGATAATGCCCTGCGCGTCTTTTAAAATGGCGTCTGCATTTTCACTGTTTAAAAGCTCCGAATCCACCCACTGAATCGTTACGGTTGCGCGGCTGGCGATGCCGCCGTGCTTTAACGCCTCAACGACGGAGATGTAAGCGTCATGAAGCTGCGTATATTTGCCGACCAAAGCGATCGTCACTTCTTTGTCCGGATGCCGCAAATCGTGCACCATCTGTTTCCAGTCGTCGAGATTTGGAGCGGGACAGTCGAGCTTTAAGCATTCACAGACGACCGTTGCAAGCCCTTCCCGTTCCATGGCAAGCGGCGCCTCATAGAGATATTCTACGTCCAGATTCTGCATGACGTGATTGCCCGGCACGTTGCAGAAAAGGGCGATTTTATCCTTCAGCCCCTGATCCAGCGGATGTTCGGAGCGGCATACGATCACGTCGGGCTGAATGCCCATGCCCTGCAAATCTTTTACGCTTGCCTGCGTCGGCTTCGTTTTCAGCTCGCCGGAGGCCTTGATGTATGGAATCAGGGTGACGTGAATTAAAATCGCGTTTTCATGGCCGATGTCATGCTGAAACTGCCGGATGGCTTCTAAAAAAGGCTGGCTTTCAATATCGCCGACCGTGCCGCCGACTTCAATAATGGCAATGTGCGTGTCTTTGGCGGTAAAATTGCGGTAAAAGCGATTTTTGATTTCATTTGTAATATGTGGAATGACCTGGACCGTGCCGCCGCCGAAATCGCCCCGGCGTTCCTTTTGCAGAATGGTCCAGTAGATTTTTCCGGTCGTGACGTTGGAATTTTTTGTCAGGCTTTCATCGATAAAGCGCTCGTAGTGGCCAAGATCCAGATCCGTTTCCGCGCCGTCGTCGGTAACGAAAACCTCGCCGTGCTGGATGGGGTTCATCGTCCCCGGATCCAGATTGATATAGGGGTCAAACTTTTGCATTGTTACCGTGTAGCCGCGGGCTTTTAACAGGCGGCCAAGCGAAGCTGCCGTGATGCCTTTTCCAAGTCCCGACACAACGCCTCCGGTGACAAAAACGTATTTTACAGGCATAGAGATCCTCCTTTTGTATCCTCTTTATCTATTGCCATGCAATGGATTCTTTTTAAAATAACTTGTTCATTATACTACGTTTTTCCGGAAAAATCCAGAATATACCGTGAAAAAATAAAAGATTCCGTATTTCCAAAAGCCGAAAAATACGGCATAATGAAAAGCATGCCAAAGAAGAAAATTTCAAGCCGGTTATTTTTCAGGCGCGTTTGAAAAGCGCACGGGCAAAAAGAGAGGAGAAAAAGCGATGGAATGTGATTACTGCGCGTACAATGCGTATGATGAAGAGACAGAGGAGTATTATTGTTCGGTCAGCCTCGATGAAGACGACATGGCCCGTTTTCTGAGCCGTAAATATAAATCGTGCCCTTATTTTAAAAACGGAGATGAATATCAGGTGGTCCGGCATCAGATGTAAAGGGAGGAATTTTTGCGGATAATTTTATAAAAAATGGAAATCCTATCAAAAAACAGAAAAGAGGATGTTTCATATGGAGCGAAAAATGGCAACAATGGACGGCAACCATGCGGCGGCGCATGTCGCGTATGCGTACACGGACGTCGCGGCAATTTATCCGATCACGCCTTCGTCCGTTATGGCGGAAGTAACAGAAGTCTGGGCTTCGGAGGGCAAAAAGAATCTGTTTGGAAATACGGTGGAGATTTCCGAAATGCAGTCGGAGGCGGGCGCGGCGGGAGCCGTTCACGGCGCGCTTGCAGCGGGCGCGCTTTCGACGACGTTTACCGCGTCGCAGGGACTGCTTTTGATGATTCCCAATCTTTATAAAATTGCAGGAGAGGGGCTGCCGGGCGTCTTTCATGTGGCGGCGCGCAGCATTGCGACGCATGCATTGAGCATTTTCGGGGATCATTCCGACGTATATGCCTGCAGGCAGACGGGCGCGGCCATTTTATGCGCGTCTTCGGTGCAGGAGGTGATGGATTTATCTCCGGCGGCGCACGGGGCGGCCGTAGAAGGAAGAGTTCCGTTTATCAGCTTTTTTGACGGCTTCCGGACGTCGCATGAAATTCAGAAGATTTCCGTCTGGAGCGAGGAAGACCTGCGCGATCTCTTTCCGATGGATTCCCTGCGGAAATTCCGCGAAAACGCACTGAATCCGGAGCGGCCGTTCCAGTGGGGACAGGCGCAGAATCCGGATACGTTTTTTCAGGTCAGAGAAGCGGCAAACCGGCATTACGAAGCCATTCCGGGGCTTGTGGAGTCTTATTTTGCAAAGATCAATGAGAAAATCGGCACGGACTATCGCCTGTTTAACTACTGCGGCGCGCCGGACGCCGAGCATGTGATCGTCGCAATGGGTTCCGTCTGTGAGACGATCGAAGAGACGATGGAACGGGCGCGGGCAGAAGGCGGAGCGCTTTCCTGCGCAGACCGAAAAGTCGGGCTGGTGAAAGTGCGCCTGTACCGTCCGTTCCATGCGGCGTCCTTTTTGCGCTGCCTGCCGGATACGGTAAAGCAGGTGACGGTCCTTGACCGGACGAAAGAACCGGGCGCGCCGGGAGAGCCGCTGTATCTGGACGTCGTTTCCGTGCTCAAAGGAACGAAATTTGAAACGGTACGCGTCTTTCGCGGACGGTACGGCATCAGTTCCAAGGATACGACGCCGGGGCAGATTCTGGCTGTGTTTGCAAACAGAGAAAAAGAAGAATTTACGATCGGAATCCGCGATGACGTAACAGGGCTTTCCTTAGAGGAAATCGACATGCCTCATTCTGCGGCAAGTGAACTCTACAGCTGCAAGTTCTGGGGACTTGGCGCGGACGGAACGGTAGGCGCCAATAAAAACTCGATTAAGATCATCGGCGACCATACGGATTTATATGCGCAGGCGTATTTTGATTACGATTCCAAAAAATCGGGCGGCCTTACGGTTTCGCATCTGCGCTTTGGGAAAAAGCCGATCCAGTCGACGTATCTCGTGCAGAAAGCGAATTTTGTGGCATGCCACAATCCCTCTTACGTCTGGAAATACAATATGGCGCAGGATCTGGTTTTCGGCGGAACGTTTCTGCTGAACTGCGCATGGGATGCGGCAAAAATCGGAGAGCATCTGCCCGGACAGATGAAGCGTTATCTTGCCGAGCATCAGATTCAGTTTTATGTGATTGACGGCGTGAAAATCGGCATGGAGACCGGCATGGGCCCGACCAGAATCAATACGATTTTGCAGGCGGCGTTTTTTAAGCTGACGAAAATACTGCCGGAAGAGGAGATCGTTGCGCTGTTAAAAGACGCGGTGAAAAAGACGTACGGCAGAAAGGGAGACGACGTCGTTGCCAAAAACTGCGCCGCGATTGACGCCGGCATGCAGGGAGCGGTGAAAGTGGAGGTTCCCGCAGACTGGGCAAATTGTGAAAGTGAGAATTTATTCGGCAAAGAAATCAAAGGAAGAAACGAATGCCAGACCGATTATATCAATCAGATTCAGCGGCCGGTCAACGCGTTTGAAGGCAATAAGCTTCCGGTTTCCTGTTTTCTGGATTATGCAAGCGGAGCCACGCCTTCCGGAACGGCGGCATTTGAAAAGCGCGATATTGCAGTCCGCATTCCAAACTGGATACCGGAACACTGCATCGAGTGCAATATCTGTTCGTATGTCTGTCCCCATGCGGTCATCCGTCCGGCGGTGATGGACCGGGAAGAGAGACAGAAAGCTCCGGCGGGCATGGTAAGCAAAGATATGCCGAAAAAAGAAGCGTATCAGTTTTCGATTACCGTATCCGTTTTGGACTGTACCGGCTGCGGCACATGCGCGGCATGCTGTCCGGCGAAAGAAAAAGCGCTGGTGATGGAGCCGACGGAACAGCATTATGAGATGCAGCAGTATTTTGACTATGGGCGCACGCTCTCCAAAAAAGAAGATCTGGTGGAGACGTTCGGTCCCGCCAGCGTAAAAGGAAGCCAGTTTTTGCAGCCCCTGCTGGAGTTTCACGGCGCATGTCCCGGATGCGGGGAAACGGCGTACGCCAAGCTTTTGACGCAGCTGTTTGGCGATCGGATGTATATTGCAAACGCGACGGGCTGTTCTTCGATCTGGGGCAATTCCTCTCCCGCCACGCCGTATACCGTCAATGAAAAAGGCCGTGGGCCGGCATGGTCCAATTCGCTGTTTGAAGATGCGGCGGAGTTTGGCTACGGGATGCTCTTAAGCGAAGAGGCGATCCGGAAGAGCTTAAAGCAGAAGGTGGAAGAAATCGCCGGGCAGACAAATGTGCAGGCAGTGAAGCGGGCGGCAGAAGGATGGCTGGAAACGTATGACAACGGAAGGGAAAACCAGAAAGCGGCAGAAGCGCTGACAGGAGCGCTGCTGGAGTGCGACTGTAAGCTTTCGGGAGAAATTCTGGAGCAGAAACAGTTTCTGTCGAAAAAATCCAAGTGGATTTTCGGCGGTGACGGCTGGGCGTACGATATTGGATTCGGCGGACTCGACCATGTGCTTGCAAGCGGCAGGGATATCAATATTTTTGTGTTTGATACGGAAGTGTATTCCAATACGGGCGGGCAGGCGTCCAAGTCGACGCCGCTTGGCGCGATCGCGCAGTTTGCGGCGGGCGGAAAAGATATAAAAAAGAAGGATCTGGCGGCGATCGCCATGAGCTACGGCTATGTCTATGTCGCGCAGATTGCGATGGGCGCCGATTATAACCAGTGCGTCCGCGCCATTACGGAAGCGGAGGCGTATCCGGGACCGTCATTGATCTTAGCCTATGCGCCCTGTATCAACCAGGGAATCAAGTCGGGCATGCAGATGGCGCAGGAGGAAGAAAAGCTGGCGGTGCAGGCCGGGTATTTCCATCTGTTTCGTTACCAGCCGGCGATCGGAGCAATGGAAGAGCCGACGTTCCATCTTGACAGCAGGGAGCCAAAAGGCGATTTCTTTGATTTCTTAAACGGAGAGGTGCGTTACAGCGCGCTTGCGAGAAGCAATCCAACGCGCGCCAGAGAGCTGTTTGAACGGGCGAAGAAGGATGCGGAGGAGAAGTATAAGCAGCTGAAAGAAAAAGCGGGCGCATAATGCGCAGAGGATAACGGATGTCCGGTAAAAGCAATTTTCTGACGCGCCCAAAAGCGCGTCAGAAAATTGCAATCCGCTTCCGTTCATTGTATACTGAAAAACGGCCGGAGCACATACGAAAAAAGAAAGGGGAAGATGCGGCATGGAACACGAAAAGGAGACATTCAGCGGCACGGCGGGCGCGCGCATGTATGACGAGGAAGGAGGGCGCATTCAGGCGCATGGCGGACAGATACAGAAATTTACGGTAGACGGCGTGGAAAGATGGTATTGGATCGGAGAAGATAAAACGGATGGCTATCGTCCCTGCGGCGGGATCCATATGTACAGTTCAGACGATCTGCATCACTGGAAGGATGAAGGCGTTATACTGAGGACAATGCAGTCGCCGGAAGCGTTTTCGGAGGATTATTTTCAGGCGCTTTACGGAGCCTGTCCGGAGGAAGAAAAAAAGAGGATTTTCATTGATCTGGATCGCAATAACTGCGTAATCGAACGTCCGAAAATGCTGTATAATAAAAAGACGGGCAAATATGTCATCTGGTTTCACGCGGATGGACGCGCGCCCGGCTGCGACGGCGATTATGGAAAGGCGAAAGCCGGCGTCGCCATTGGAGACAGCCCGACGGGAGCGTTTCGTCTGCTTGGCAGCTATAAGCTGCATTATCATGACGATCCGGATGCGGAGTATGGTTTTGACGGCTGGGAAAACAGGGGTTCCGTGCGGGATCTGAATGTGTTTGTGGACAGAGACGATACGGCTTACGTGATTTATTCGTCCGAAGGAAACAGGACGACGTTTATTTCCAGATTAAACGAGTCGTATACGGCGCTTGCCACAGAACCGCAGAACGCGCGGGAGGGCGTGGATTTCACCAGAAATTTCATTGGAGGCTTTAAAGAAGCGCATGCCATGTTTCGCCGCGGGGAGGACTATTATCTGATTCAGTCCGGCTGTACGGGGTGGAGCCCCAATCCGGCCAGTTACGCCATAGCAAAGCATCCGATGGGGCCGTGGAGGGAAATGGGCGATCCGTGCGCGGATAAGGGAAGAGAGACGACGTACGATTCGCAAAGCTCCTGCGTCGTGGCAGTCGATGAAAAACGGGATGCGTATCTGTATATGGGCGACCGGTGGAATGAGAATGATCTGGGCGATTCCCGGTACATATGGCTTCCGGTCGTATTTTTGCCGGAAGGCAAAATCGCCCTGCCAAACATGGAAAACTGGACAAAAAAATGACAAAAATTTGGGCGATGTTTACTACTTTACAAGGATTGTCGATAATGCTACAATCATACAATAGAGAATCCATGACAGAGCAGTGCGGGGATACCGTTTGCGGACCTTTGGAGGACGCATTTTATGAAAAAGATGGCACGAAAGTTAAAGGAATTTGCAGACCGCCGGAAAACAGATCGAGAAAGGAAAACAGAAGACGTGGGAAAAGAAGATTTTTTATTAAACCAGATTGACGAGTTCAGAGAAAAGGCGAGACAGCTTCAGGAGCTGCTTTCTTCAAAAGAGAACAAAGTGCAGGAATTGCAGGAGATCGTAGCGGAGCGGGAAGGAAAGGCAAAAGAGCTTTCGGATATGATCGAAGAAAGGCAGGATGCCGCCGACCGCGTCGTTGCCGGCGTAGGGCTTCAGATTGACGCCATGATTGAGAAAGTGGACGCAAGGCTGAACGAGCTGAACGAGACATTTGCGGAACGTCTGGCGGAAAATGCGGTCAGCAGCGCGGATCAGAATGAAGAGGTGCGGAATCTGATCAGGGAGCAGAATGCCAAACTGACTGAGACGGTGAAGGAACTGAACGGACAGTTTGACCGGGTGAAGAGCGAAATCTGCGAAAAGATACATACAGAGGACGTCAAGTGCTATCGCAATATGCAGACGCTGATTGAGGCGTCGGATCAGAAAATAGAGCAGCTGAAAGAGGAGATGTCGGGGGTTTCTTCTGTCAAAACCAGGCTTGCGATCGTGATCGCACTGTCCGTTTTCAATCTTGCGGGCGTGTTGGGCGTGATTGCCAGCATATTTGGTTTTATTTAAAATACAGGTAACATTTTTGCAGGTCAGGAATATATTTTTATGAAAGCAGAATGGGATGCCTGCAAGGTCTGGCGCATGGTTGGAAGTATGGATGCTGCGGCATCGCAAAAAGCGGTACAAAAGGGCTTTGCGGGGCATCCCTGTTTGCTTTTTTCAAAAGACAGGGAGGCATGGGAATGGAGCAGGAAAGAAAAGTATGGGTTATAGGGCATAAAAACCCGGATACGGATTCCATCTGTGCGGCGATTGCCTATGCCGATCTGAAAAACAAAGTCAGCAGCGTCAGGCATGAAGCAAAACGCGCGGGAAGCATCAATGAAGAGACAAGGTATGTGCTGGATTATTTTCAAATGGAAGAGCCAGAGCTTGTCACAGACGTGCGGGCGCAGATGAAGGACATATCGTTTCGGAGAACGGCGGGCGTAAAAGACCATATTTCTCTGAAGCGGGCGTGGGAGCTGATGAAAGCGGAAGACGTCGTGACGCTTCCCGTGATCGGTTCGAATAACAGGCTTCGCGGCCTGATTGTGACGAGCGATATCGCGACGTCCTATATGGACGTATATGACAATCAGATTCTTGCTACGGCGAAAACGCTCTATAAAAATATTGCAGAGACGCTTTCCGGCAATGTTCTGGCGGGTAACGCGCACGCTTATTTTATGAAAGGAAGAGTTGTTGCAGAGACGTCAAGTCCCGGCTGGATGGAAGAATACATGAGGCCGGAGGACCTTGTCATAATGGGTGGGAGCTCCGTATCCCAGATGCGCGCGATCGAGCGGAATGCAAGCTGTATTGTCGTCTGTCAGGGCCTGTCTGTCAGTCCTGAGGTTTTAAAAGCCGCGGAGCGGCGGGACTGCGTGGTGATCGGAACGCCGTTTGACACGTTTACGGCGGCGCGTCTGATGAATCAGAGCATGCCGATCAAGCATTTTATGACGAAGAAAAATCTGATTCAGTTTAACCTGGAAGATTTTGTAGATGATGTCCGGCTTGTCATGTCGAATGTGCGCCATCGTGATTTTCCGATTATAGATGAAGAAAGCCGTTACGTTGGCATGGTTTCCAGAAGATATCTGTTAAATACGCAGAAAAAGAAAATCATTCTGGTCGATCACAACGAAAAGACGCAGGCGGTAGACGGGATTTCAGGGGCGGAAATTCTGGAAATTATCGATCATCACAGGCTTGGAAGCCTTGAGACGATGTCGCCGGTATTTTTTCGGAATCAGCCGCTTGGATGCACATCGACAATTGTTTTTCAGATGTATCATGAAAAAGGCGTGGAAATTCCGGAAAAGATTGCGGGAATTTTATGCGCGGCCATTCTTTCGGATACCCTGATGTTTCGTTCGCCTACCTGTACGGCAATTGATAAGGCCGCGGCGGAAGAATTGGCGAATATTGCCGGGATTGATATTGAAATACTTGCAAAGAATATGTTTCAGGCGGGCAGCGATTTTAACCGCAAAACGCCGGAAGAGATTTTTTATCAGGATTTTAAAACGTTTTCATCGGGAAAATATGAATTTGGCGTGGCGCAGCTTAGCGCCATGAGCAGAGAAGAACTGAATGCGGTGGGGGAAAAATTAAATGGTTTTGTCAAAGCCGTGCTGAAAGAACGCAAGTTGGACATGGTGTTTGTCATGCTGACCGATATTCTGGAAGAATCCACGATATTGATCGGTGAAGGAGACGATGCGGAGGCAGTGATCAACGGGGCGTTTTCTGCCCGGAGAGAAGAACATGGCTATCTGCTTAAGGGTCTGGTTTCCAGAAAGAAGCAGTTGATACCGGCGCTTATGGCGGCTATGCAGGAATAAAAAACCAGAGGGGATTAAAGGATGTGATGCATGATGAGGTTTGAAAAGATGGATAACGGGTCATTGCGCTGTACTTTGACCCAGAATGATTTGGAACAGAATGGCATAGAGCTGGATGATTTTTTTTCCAATACGCAAAATGCCAGAGAATTTTTGGAAAAACTGATTCGAATTGCAGAAGATGAGGTGGGATTTAAAGCAACCGGCAATATGATGTCGATTCAGGCGGCCATTATGTCAGAAGATGAGATCGTACTGACGTTTTCAGAGAGCCAGGTCAGCAGTGCGGAAATTTTAGAGCATATTCGAAATATGTTTGGCACGTCTTCCGGAAAAGAATCGGTTGTGGAAATATCGGATGTGAAGAATGATATATTAAAAGAAGCCGGAGAAAAAAAGCGGGATAAAGTCATCGAGGGAGATATGGAAGGCTATACGTATCTGCTGACGTTTCACACGTTTACAGGCGCGAAAAAGTTCTGCAGGATTCTGCCGGAGAACCCAAAAGCAAAAAGCCGCCTGTATTATCTCGAACAGAAGAAGCAGTATTTTCTGTGGGCGGATTTAAACAACAGCACGAGAGGCTACGTATATGAATTTGTCGCAGCTTCGATGGAATATGCGAAAAGCATAGAAAAAGACAGCGCACGCAGTCGGTTTCTGGATGAGCATGCGCATGTAATCATCAAAGAAAAAGCGATTGATACGCTGGCGCGATTATAAAGGATACGACAGGGGGCGTTCCAATGCGGAAATCCCCCTGTTCTTGCGTTTAACGGATGAGCATGTCCATCAGGCAGGCATACAGGTCCATGTATTGTTCCTGCCAGTTTTTGCATACGGCGTTGGCCTGATCTTTCGTCTGTACATGAATTGTGAGATCGATAAGGGGCGCGTCCTTTTCCTTAAAACGGCAGCGGACGTCATAGCCGGGGAACGTGGACTTGTAGAAGTCGGCTATGACGGCGTTTTCGTTTTTTATTTTCATGCCGTTCTTTTCAAAAAACGCTTTGACGTCCGCTTCAATGGCGGGCGTGATTTTGTTTTCAAAAAATTTCAGCGTCTCCACTCCGGCGGACGTAATGTGGTACTGCGTGTTATTATGCGTGGATTCGGCGCGGATCAGTCCGGCGTCCAGAAGCCCGCGTATCATCTGCTGAATGGTGAAGTAGTCTGTATAGTCCTGTTCCAGAAAAAAATTGGTAATCTGCGTATTGGAAAGCGGGAAATCCACTTTGTTTAACATCGTCAGAACGGTCATTTTGTAGATGGTATTCGGATCTGCCATGCTGCCTCCTTCCGGTCGTTCGCAGGATTATGGTTTTATATGCGCTTTTACGGCATTGCTGACAGCCTCTGCCAGACGCGGGTCAAACGCCTGCGGCATAATAAAGTCTTCGCATAATTCCTGTTCGCCGACAAGTCCTGCGATGGCTTCTGCGGCGGCAAGCTTCATCTCTTCGGTGATGTTTTCCGCCCGGCCTTCCAGCGCGCCTTTGAAAATGCCCGGAAATGCGACGACATTGTTGATCTGATTTGGAAAGTCGCTCCGTCCGGTGCCTACGACTCTGGCGCCGGCGGCTTTTGCAGCGTCCGGCATGATTTCCGGCACGGGATTTGCCATGGCAAAAAGGATCGCGTCTTTGTTCATGGAAGACACCATTTCCGCCGTTACGATATTGGGCGCGGATACGCCTACGAAAAGGTCGGCGCCGCGCAAAGCGTCCGCAAGCGAGCCTTTTGCATTGCAAAGATTGGTGACGTTTGCCATCTGCCGCTGCATCCAGTTCAGATTGGGCGTGTCCGTTCCGATGATGCCTTCTTTGTCGCACATAGTGATATTGGGAAATCCGTAGGTCAGAAGCAGCTTTGTAATTGCGATGCCGGCAGAGCCGGCGCCATTGACGACAATACGGCAGTCTTCTTTTTTCTTTCCGGTCACTTTGAGCGCATTGATCACGCCGGCTAACACAACGATAGCGGTGCCATGCTGGTCGTCATGGAAAACGGGTATACGCAGCAGTTTATTTAAGCGTTCCTCGATTTCGAAGCATCTTGGGGCGGAAATGTCTTCCAGATTGATGCCGCCAAATGCAGGCGCGATGTGTTTGACGGCCGCTATAATTTCTTCCGTATCCTGCGTGTCAAGGCAGATGGGTACGGCGTTGACGCCGCCAAATTCTTTAAACAGCACGCATTTGCCCTCCATGACGGGCATGGCCGCAAGCGGGCCGATATTGCCAAGTCCAAGAACGGCGCTGCCGTCGGATACGACGGCGACGGTATTGGCTTTTATCGTGTAAGCGTACGCTTCCGTGGGATCCTCGGCAATGATTCTGCATGGCTCAGCAACGCCGGGAGTATAGGCGATGGAGAGCGCGTCGCGGTCTTTTACCGGTGATTTTGCAACGGTTTCCAGTTTGCCGTTCCATTGTCTGTGCGCAATGCGGGCTTTTTCTCCGTAATCCATAGTGCAGACTCCTTTGTAATCATTCTGTTTTTTTGTTTTTTATCATAGCATGAAAGCGAAGGCAAATCAAGGGAGAAGCCGGAAAAAGGACGTCTTTGCCGTTCTGTCGCATTGCCGCAGACAGCGCAGAAAAAACGCTTTCTATTTTCAGGAAGGTGTTGTATAATAGGAAAATCAGTGGTAGCAATCCATCCATTGTCGTATCAGACATAAAATCCCAGACAAGCAGAAATTACGTATGTGAACAGGAGATAGGTAGAGAATGAGAGAAAAATATGAAAGTCTGTCAGTAACCGTGTTAAGAGATCTGGCAAAAGCAAGAGGACTGCGTCATTTATCCGGATTAAAGAAAAAAGAGCTGGTGGAATTGATGTTGGCGGAAGATGAGAAAGAAGCGAAGCGCGGGGAGCCGGAGCAGCCGGCAAAGGAAGAGCCAAAGAGAAAAGAGACAGCGGAAATCAGAGAACAGAAAGAAGTCAGAGAAACGGTCCGATACGAAGCGGGCGCAAAAGCAGCCGCACAGGAAGGGGGCGGCTCCCTATCAAGAGAGGAGCTGGACAGCGGCATTACTGCAAATGGGATTTTAGAGGTTATGCCGGATGGATATGGATTTATTCGCTGTGAAAATTATCTCCCGGGGGAGCGGGATGTGTACGTATCTCCTTCACAGATCCGCAAATTCAATTTGAAAACGGGAGACATTATAAGCGGCAATACCAGAATTAAGACGCAGCAGGAAAAGTTCAGCGCGCTTTTGTATGTCAATACGATTAACGGATTTCATCCGTCCGTTGCACAGCGGCGGAAAAATTTTGAAGATTTAACGCCGGTGTTTCCAAATGAGAGAATCCGCCTGGAGCGGCCCGGCGCGTCGGTTGCAATGCGGATCGTCGATCTTGTTTCGCCGATTGGAAAAGGGCAGCGCGGCATGATCGTATCGCAGCCAAAAGCGGGAAAAACAACGCTTTTAAAGCAGATTGCAAAGGCGGTTACGGCGGGCAATCCCGACATGCACCTGATTATTCTTCTGATCGACGAACGGCCGGAGGAAGTGACGGATATCAAAGAGGCGATTGAAGGAAAGAACGTGGAAGTGATTTATTCGACGTTTGATGAGCTGCCGGAGCATCATAAGCGCGTGTCAGAAATGGTGATCGAGCGGGCGAAACGCCTTGTCGAGCATCATAAGGACGTTATGATCCTGTTGGACAGCATCACCCG
This sequence comes from uncultured Roseburia sp., assembly GCA_947647505.1. Lineage (GTDB taxonomy): Bacteria > Bacillota > Clostridia > Lachnospirales > Lachnospiraceae > Roseburia_B. The sequence continues at coordinate 42,881 of CANSKO010000001.1, forward strand.
TCTGGCAAGGGCGTATAATCTGACGGTTCCGCCAAGCGGAAGGACGCTTTCGGGCGGTTTGGACCCGGCGGCTCTGCACATGCCCAAGCGGTTTTTCGGCGCAGCGCGGAATATGCGCGAAGGCGGCAGCCTTACCATTCTTGCCACGGCGCTTGTCGATACCGGAAGCAAAATGGACGATGTGGTATTTGAGGAATTCAAAGGAACCGGCAACATGGAGCTTGTGCTGGACAGAAAGCTGTCAGAGAAACGCGTGTTTCCGGCCATTGACATTGTAAAATCCGGAACAAGGCGGGAAGATTTGCTGTTGGATGCGGAAGAGAGGGAAGCGGTTGACGTGATGCGCAAGGCGTTTAACGGCTCCAAATCGGACGACGCGGTCGAGTCGGTTTTAAATATGTTTGCGAGAACGAGGAACAACCGGGAGTATATTCAAATTGTAAAGAAAACAAGATTTTTCTGATCTGGAAAATTTATCAAAAATGTGTTCCGAAGACGGGGCGCAAAGGGTTTACAGAAATTGCCTGTAAACCCTTTTTTTCATAGATATAGTATAAAAAAATACAAAAAAGGGCGAAATAGCACAAAAAGTGATAAAAAAAGACTTGAGTTTTTTTTAATATAATTTATAATAAAGAATAAGATTAAAACAGGATGATGAAAAACTGTGCCGCAGACAGGGCACGGGAAAGGAAAGGAGACAGGCATACATATGTTTTCTACAAATGTATACAGTTATATCAACGTGCTGAATAAAGCGGCGAATGCGAGCTGGAAGCGCGAAGAAATTATTTCCAACAATCTCTCGAATGTGAATACGCCGGGATATAAGAGAAAGGATCTTGATTTTCAGACGACGCTCCGGACGGAGCTTGGCAATATGAAGTACCAGACGCTGGATGACAAAGTAGCGCATGCGAATCTGAGCCGCCTGAATCCGTCGCCGTATATTGACGCCGCGCAATATTCCTATCGCGTGGATAAGAATAATGTGGACGTGGATACGGAGAATGTGGAGCTGGCTTCGGAGAAGATTCGGTACGATGCGTTGACGGACAGCATGACGCAGGAATTTGCGAGATTAAAAATGGCAATGCAGAAATAAACTGTCAGTTGAGGAGGAGTAAGAATGGCTTTGTTTCAGGGGTTTAATATCAGCGCATCCGGCATGACGGCGGAACGCTTCCGTATGGACATTATTGCGGAGAACGTTGCGAATGTAAATACGACGCGTACGGAGGACGGCACGCCTTATCGCAGGAAGATCGTGACGTTTTCCGAAAAGGATACGCCTTCATTTGGAGACTATCTTTCCAGAGCGCGCGTTTACGGCGGGGGCGGCGTTAAAGTCACAAAGGTGCTGGAGGATACGGAGACGGATTATATGATGGAATACGATCCGGCGCATCCGGATGCGGATGAAAATGGATACGTATCCAGACCAAATGTAAATATCGTAACGGAGATGACGAATCTGATTGACGCCAGCAGAGGCTATGAGGCGAATGTAACGGCATTTAACGCGTTAAAGTCCATGGCGCAGGCGGGATTGCAGGTTGGAAAGTCATAAGCGGATAAGAAAACAGCGCGGAAAGGAAGAGCAGAATGGATGTAGGTGCATTATATAGCGTATCGCCGGATTATCTTACAAAATATGGACTGGATAAGGCGACGGAAGCTTCCGGAGAAAAAACAGGCAGTTTTGGTTCTATTCTGGATGCGGCGATGAATATGATAAATGAGACAAACGCTTATCAGAACGCGGCGGAATCGTCGGAAGTGCAGTTTATGCTGGGAGAAGCCGTCAGCACGCATGAGCTGGCAGTCGCGCAGCAGAAAGCCAATATTGCGCTGCAATATACGATTGCCGTCAGAGATAAAGTAATAGACGCTTATAAAGAAATCATGAATATGTCAGTTTAAAAGTGGGTAGGGACAGAATATGCCGGATAGAATACAAAATATTATAAACAAAGTAAATGAATGGTGGAAACGGTTTTCTACCAAACAGAAAACGCTGATGGTCAGCATTCTGTCGGTTGTCGTGATTGCGCTTGTGATTCTGGCGGTAGTTGTGAATCAGCCGACGATGGTTCCGCTGATTACCTGTGAGAATACGTCGCAGGCGTCCGAAGTGAAGGAGCTTCTGGAAGGAGAGGGAATCAAAGCGGAGATATCATCAGACGGATTGTCGTTTTCTGTGAATAAAAAAGACGAATCGAATGCATCTATTTTACTTGGTTCGAATAATATTCCTACGGAAGGATACGGTATTGAAAATGTATTCGACGGAGGGTTCAGCACAACGGAGTCGGATAAGAGCAAGAAATATCAGCTGTATCTGGAAAAGAAATTTGAGGAGCAGCTGGAGACGATTTCGAATATCGAAAATGCATACGTCTCGCTTTCGATACCGGAAGAAGACGGAACGATCATTTCCATGGGGCAGGAGACATATGCAAGCGTTGTTTTGGATCTGAGCGGTGAAATGGAGGAAGAACAGGCTGCGGGAATCGCAAAGTTTATGGCGACCGAGGTCGGAAACGATTCCACTGATAATATTCTGCTTATGGATTCCAATGGAAACCTTCTGTTTTCCGGAGGAGATTCCAATACGGCGATTGGAAGCGCCAATTCACAGCTTTCCGTAAAGAGCAAAGCGGAAAAAATGGTAAAAAGCGGCGTGAAGAGCATTATACTGGGAACGGACCTCTATGATAACGTAGAGGTTGCCATGAATCTCGCGATGGATTTTGACAAAGAGGAGTATACAAACCAGCGATACTATGTAGACGAGGGACGGGAGCAGGGATATCTGGACAGTAAAAGAAGCTTTGAGTCGGAATCAGAAGGGGGACAGGCCGGCGTGCCCGGAACGGATACGAACGATCAGGACACGACGTATGTGATGCCGGATTCGGAAGTGACCTCTTCTTCAACAAGCGAGCTGAATGAAAATTACCTGACGAGCCAGGAAATCACAAAAAGAGCCAATGACGGCGGGAAAGTGGATTTTGAAAACTCTTCTATTTCCGTTGTTGCCACATCCTATATCGTCTATGATGAGCGTACGCTGAAAGCGGATGGAACGCTGGATGACATTTCGTTTGACGAGTTTGTGGCGCAGAACAGCAACCGCATCAAGACGACGGTAGACGATGAGTTTTACGACATGGTTGCAAATGCAACCGGAATTGGAAGAGATAATATTACAATTGTTGCGTATGATGTGCCATTTTTCAAGTATGCTTCTTCGGATGGAAGGGATATTACGGATTATCTGCAGATTGCGCTTGCGGTTCTGATCTTTGCATTGCTTGGATTTGTTGTATTCCGCAGCACGAGGAAGCAGCAGGAGCAGGAAATGGAACCGGAGCTTTCGGTAGAGACGTTGCTTGAGACGACCAGAAGGCAGGAGGAAGAAGGAGAGGGCCTGGCGGACATTGGTTTTTCTGAAAAATCGGAGACGCGCATTCTGATTGAGAATTTTGTGGATAACAATCCGGAAGCAGCGGCGTCGTTATTGCGCAATTGGCTGAATGAGGAGTGGGATTAAACATGGGCAACGAAGAATTGACAGGCGTGCAGAAGGCCGCTGTGCTGCTGATTGCTTTAGGGCCGGAAAAATCAGCGGATATTTTCAAGCATTTAAAGGAAGACGAGATCGAAGAGCTGACGCTTGAAATTGCAAATACAAGAAGCGTGTCGCCGCAGACAAAAGAGCAGGTGCTCAACGAATTTTACCAGGTATGCCTGGCGCAGCAGTATATTGCGGAAGGCGGCATCGGTTACGCCAAAGAGCTGCTGGATAAGGCTCTGGGCGGAGATCGCGCGCAGGAGGTTATCTCCAAGCTGACGGCGTCATTACAGGTTCGTCCGTTTGAATTTGTCCGTAAGACAGATCCGAGTCAGCTTTTGAACTTTATACAGGATGAGCATCCGCAGACGATCGCGATGATTTTATCGTATCTGACGCCGGCGCAGGCAGCTATGATTATGAGCGCGCTTTCAGCCGAGGTTCAGGCGGACGTCGCAAAGAGAATTGCGATGATGGACAGGACTTCGCCGGATGTTGTCAAAGAGGTGGAACGCGTATTGGAGAGAAAGCTGTCATCGCTGATCAATCAGGATTACACGATTGTGGGCGGCGTAGATGCAATTGTCAATATTTTGAACACGGTAGACCGTTCGACGGAAAAACATATTATGGAATCTCTGGAAATCGAAGAGCCGGAACTGGCGGACGAGATTCGCAAGAAGATGTTTGTATTCGAGGATATTATGCTGCTTGACGACCGCGCCATTCAGCGCGTGCTTCGCGATGTGGACAATAATGACCTTGCCATTGCGCTTAAGAGCGCGAACGAAGAGGTTCAGAATACGATCTTTAAGAATCTTTCCAAGCGTCTTGCGGCTATGATAAAGGAAGACATGGAATTCATGGGTCCGGTTCGTATGAAAGATGTGGAGGAGGCGCAGCAGAAGATCGTTGGCGTTATCCGTAAACTGGAAGACTCTGGAGAAATTGTGATTTCCAGAGGCGGAGGTGACGAGATCGTTGTCTAATCTGTATAAACAATACAATACAATAGAGCCGGCAAAGCATGTGCGCATGATTGACAACAATGCGATCGTGGAGCAGAAGCTGGCGGAGCTGGTCAGAAAACAGAGCGGCGTGGAGCAGACGGAAGAAAAGGGATTTCAGGAGCTGGGCTATGTCGCAGAGAAGGTGGAGCCGGAAGATCCGGAGGAATTGCTTCAAAGCGCGAAGGAAGAGTCTGACGCGCTGTTAAAAAAAGCCAGAGAAGAAGCGGAAGAGACGCTTGCTCTGGCAAAGGAGCAGTCAAAGCAGGTTCTTGCACAGGCCAGGGAAGAAGGGCATCGGCAGGGATATGAAGAGGGATTTCACCAGGCGAAAGAGGAGCTTGGGGCGGAGTACGCGCAGAAAGCGGAAGAGCTGAAGCGGCAGGGACAGGAGCAGCAGGAGGCATATGAGTGTCAGATGCGCGAATTGGAGCCGAAGCTTTTAGACGTCGTTTTAGACGTCGTACAGAAGGTGTTTCACATTCGATTTGCGGATCAGAAAGAAATCCTGCTGTATTTAATCGGAAATGCGATTGCCAATATAGAAAATTGCAAGTCTTTTCGGATTCGCGTGGGAGGAGAGCAGAAGGAATTTCTGGAATGTCACAGGAAAGAAATTCTGGAGCGCGTAGGATGCGATCTGTCGTTGGAGATCGTTCTGGATTTGTCGCTGGAAGGCAATCAGTGCATTATTGAAACGGATGCAGGGATTTTTGACTGCAGCATGGATGTGCAGATGGAGAACCTGATTCGGGATTTGAAAGCGTTAAGTTTGCGAGGATGAGAAGCGTGGCATATAATTTGGAGAAATATTTACAACTGGCGGACCGCACGTATTTTAACCGGTTTGGAAAAGTGGTAAAAATTGTAGGTCTGACGATTGAGTCGATTGGTCCGGAGGCAAAACTGAATGATCTGTGCCGCATTATCATTGATAAGAAGAACGATGTTTCCGTGATGGCGGAAGTGGTGGGAATACGGGATAACCGTCTGCTTTTGATGCCTTACGAAAGCGTGGAAGGCCTTGGTGTTGGATGCACCGTAGAAAATACGGGGCATCCATTGTCTGTTCTGGTGGGCGATGCGCTGCTTGGGCATATGGTGGACGGGATCGGAAGAGCTGCGGATGCGTCGGAGATTTCCGGCGCGGAGCGCTATCCGGTCGAAGCTGCGCCGCCGGATCCTATGAAGCGGAAAATTATTGATGAAATACTGCCGCTTGGCGTGAAAGCCGTGGATGGCCTGATTACGGTAGGAAAGGGACAGAGAATAGGGATTTTTGCCGGTTCCGGCGTAGGAAAGAGTACGCTGCTCGGTATGTTTGCCAGGAATACAAGAGCGGACATCAACGTGATTGCGCTGATCGGCGAGCGTGGAAGGGAAGTGCGCGAATTTATCGAGCACGATCTGGGGGAAGAAGGCATGAAGCGTTCCGTCGTTGTCGTGGCGACGTCGGATAAGCCGGCGTTAATCCGCAATAAGGCTGCAAAGACGGCTACGGCGATTGCAGAGTATTTTCGCGATCAGGGAAAAGACGTGCTGCTTATGATGGATTCTCTGACGCGTTTTTCCATGGCGCAGAGGGAGATCGGGCTCGCGTCCGGAGAGCCTCCGGTGACAAGGGGATATCCGCCAAGCGTATATTCAGAAATGCCAAAGCTTCTGGAGCGGGCCGGGAATGCGCAGCATGGCTCCATTACAGGACTTTACACCGTTTTGGTGGATGGAGATGATTTTAACGAACCAATCACCGATACGGCGCGAAGCATTCTGGACGGGCACATTATGCTGTCCAGAAAACTGGGGCATCGAAATCACTATCCTGCGATTGACGTTTTGCAGAGCATATCCAGGGTAATGAGCATGGTCGCCTCCAAAGAGCACAAGGAAGCGGCCGGCCACCTGAAGAACGTGCTTGCGACGTATCAGGAGGCGGAAGATCTGATTAATATCGGCGCATACAAACGCGGCTCCAATCCTGCAATCGACTTTGCAATTTCCAAAATTGACGCAGTCAATGCATTTTTAAAGCAGGATACGATGGAGAAATTTGAATTTGAAAAAGAAGAGGAGATGTTAAAAGCCCTCTTCGCAGAGTAAGGGGAATGGAATGGCGAAGTTTCAGTTTAAGCTGCAAAGCGTTCTGGATATTAAGGAAAAGCTGGAAAGTCAGGAAAAAATTGCATTTGGCCTGGCGGCGGCAAAGCTTTCTAAGGAGCAGGAGACGCTTCAGAATCTGATGATACAGAAAGCGGGCTATGACAGGCAGGCCAGAAAGCTGGTGGAAGGAACGATTCGTCTGCGGGAGATCAATGCGTGCCGGAAAGCGATAGAGACGATGAAGGCGAAAATACGCGCGCAGATGCTCAATGTGCATCAAGCGGAAAAGGAGCTTGAGGCTGTCCGTCAGAGGTTGAACGCCGTTATGATGGAGCGTAAAACATACGAAAAGCTGCGCGAGAAGAGTTTCGAAGCGTTTAAGGCGGAACTTGCACATGAAGAGGCAAAAGAAGTGGATGAACTGGTCAGTTATGCCTATCATCAAAATGAAGAATAACAGGTGGTGAAAGAAGCTATGGCAAATGAAAATGCAACGCCGGACGGCATGGAAGATAAAAAAGCCGCAAAAAAGGCCGCAAAGCTGGCGAAACAGGAAGCAAAAGCGGCAAAGCAGGAAGAAAAGCGGAGAAAGAAGCTGGAAGCTGCGGGGGCCTCTCCGGAAGAAATTCAAAGGGCGATGGAATACGGCGCGGAATATGAAGAAGAGGGCGGAAGCCGTCTCGCCGTGTTTTTTGTGACGCTTGTCATTATTGCGATCTGGCTGGCAATACTTGGCCTTCTGGTTAAAATGGACGTGGGCGGTTTTGGTTCAACCGTATTAAAGCCGCTGTTAAAAGACGTCCCTTACCTGAATCGGGTTCTGCCGGAATCAGAAGAAGAAGGCGCGGTCAGCACAGAGCAGGGCACGGAGAATCCTTACGCTACGCTGGATGAAGCGGTAGCGCGGATCAAGGAGCTGGAGATTGAGCTTCAAAATGAGAAAAATGCAAATGCGGACAGCTTAAGCCGCAATCAGGAATTGCAGGAGCAGTCTGCGCAGCTGGAACAGTATAAGGCAAATGAAGCCGCATTTGAAGCGTTAAAGCAAAAATTTGATGAAGAGGTTGTGTTTTCTGACCGTGCGCCCGATATAAATGAATATAAGGCGTTTTACGAAAGCATAGATCCCGCCAATGCGGAAGCGATCTACAAAAGAGTGGTGGAGCAGCAAAAGACAGACGAAGAGCTGGAAGAATACGTTAATATGTACGCATCCATGAAGCCCAAACAGGCAGCCGCGATCTTTGACACGATGGAGAAGGATCTGAAGCTGGTGGCAAAGATATTACAGGCGATGGATGCGGATGCAAGCGCGAGTATTCTGGGGGCTATGAATGCGGAAACAGCGGCAAAGCTGACCAAAATCATGAATCCCTCTGAATCATAAATTACTTATTGTTACAGAAAGCAGGCCATATCAGGCAGAAAGGAGGCGAAAAAATGGGAACCGAAATTTCAGGAATTGCCAAAAGCATGCTGCAGGTAAAGACAGGGCGGATGCCAGGCGTGTCAGAAAAAGAGACGGAGCAGGATGTTACGGTCAGTTTTATGGACCTGATGCAAAAAAGCAGTCTGTCGGATTTTGGCGCGTCTGCCAGTTGGAATTCGCCTGGCGTTTCTACGGATGTAAAGTCCGTGGCAAATGCGGCATATGACAGCAATACGGCGCAGATAAAAAGCGTATCCGTAAAAGAGCAGTCCTCCACTTCTGAATTACAGCCGGAAGACGCCAAAGCGTTGGAAGCTTATGAAGAAGAGATTCGCAGGATTTTGAAAGAAGAATTCGGCGTGACGGACGAAGAGATTACGAACGCGCTTTCGGGACTTGGAATGCAGCTTACAGATGTGAGCAACATGAAAGATCTGGCTGCGCTGGTACAGGCGCTGACAGGCGAGGATTTGGGTTCGCTGTTTTTAAGCGAAGGATTTCAGAATGTGATGCAGCAGGTGGCGGCGGTAACGGAAGCGTTATGCGCAGAGCTTGGCATTACAGAAGAAGAGCTGAATCAGATTTTTGAAGCATGGGAGCAGAAGAATCAGGTGGATTCTGTGGAATCGTCCGATCAGCAGACGGAGACGAAGCCGGAACAGGCGGAGTCTGAGAAGGCGCCTGTTGCAGAGGAAAAGACGGAAGCGGTCCGGACGGAAGCAGTCAGTCAGGAATATGAAAAGACCGTCGATGCGGCAGAACCGGAAGAAGACGCGGCGTCCATGCAGAAAAGCAGAAAGAATCCGGAAGAAACCAGACCTCTTATGCAGTCGGGCAAAGATGCGTCAGAAATGACAGACGCGGATTCCGGTGAATCGAATTTCATGGAGCATGCAAAAGGAAACGGGCCGGAACCGGATCATACGGGAGTCGTCTTTTCGGAACAGTCAGACGTTAAAACGGAGTCTTTTGTTTCGACGCAGGAAGCGGTACAGCCGCATGCGTCAGCCGCTGATGCAATGGAGCTGATCGAACAGATTGCAAAAAATGTTCGTGTCACAATTTCAGCAGCCGAGACTTCTATGGAGATGCAGCTGAATCCGGAAAATCTGGGCAAAATTTATCTGCATATTTCCGAACGGGAAGGCGCAATCCGCGCACAGATTACAGCGCAGAATGAAGTGGTAAAGGAAGCCCTGGAAACGCATCTTGTGGAACTGCGTCAGAGTTTAAATCAGCAGGGAATGAAAGTAGATGCGATCGAAGTGACAGTCGGCACGCATGAATTTGAACAGAACCTGGAGCAGAATGCCAGACAGGAAGAGCAGATGCACCAGCAGATGGAAGAATCGAAAAAGCGTGGGAGGAAAAACCTGAATCTGAATGATCTGGACAGTCTGTCCGGTCTGATGTCAGAGGAAGAGCAGCTTGCAGCGCAGATTATGCGCGACAATGGCAATCAGGTGGATCTGACGGCATAGAAAATGAGAAAGGAGCAAATAGCATGGCATTATTAATGGCATCCGTAGAAAATGGGAAAATTTTAAATAACAGTACGGAAGAGTCAACAGCGGCGGCGAAAAAGAAGCAGAAGGCCGAAAGCACATCAGGCCTTGATAAAGAAGCGTTTTTGCAGCTTCTGGTAGCGCAGATGCAGTATCAGGACCCGCTTGAACCAATGGATAATACGGAGTATGTGGCGCAGCTTGCGACGTTTTCACAGCTGGAGGCGACGCAGAATCTGTCCAATACCATCAGCTATGGCATGGCGAATGACCTTGTCGGCAAATACGTTATTTTAAATACGGATATGGGCACGGTGAATGGCAAAGTGGACTACGTTATGTATGAAAACGGAGACATTTATCTGGCGGTTGGAGACGGCATATATTCGATCGATGATCTGGATACGGTTGCGGATGGCGCGTATTATGAAGCGTTCCAGATGGCAGGTATGTTTTCCAGCATGATTGCAAAGCTTCCGTCGCCTTCGAATGTGACGAGCGCTGACGCAGATGCGATCAAGAACGCAAGAAGCGTATATGACGCAATGAATTCCTACCAGCAGGGATTTGTAAGCAAGGAAGATCTTGAGAAGCTGGAGGCATTGGAAAAGAAAATCAAAGAAATGACCGGTAGTTCCGAAAGCGAAGGAGACGGAGAAGAGGAAGAAACCGGAAAAGACGACAAGGATGTTGCAGATGCTTAAATAGCGGGGTGGAAGCATGGATAAGCTTACAAATCGGTTTACATCCATAGAGCAGGTTGCGGGCAGATATTTGAAAGCGCCGAAGAAGGCCGGCACAGCCGCGCCGCAGATCTCTTTTGAAGAGATTTTACGGGGCAAGCAGGCGGATCACGCTTCGGAGCTGAAATTTTCCAAGCATGCGTCGATGCGGCTGGAAGAAAGAAATATCAGCCTTACGGAAGAGCAGAATGCGCGTTTGAAAGACGGCGTTATAAAAGCCGGTGAGAAAGGCATTCGCGATTCGCTGGTAATGGTGGATTCGCTGGCCTTTATTGTAAACGTGCCGAATAAAACCGTAGTAACCGCGATGGATCAGGCCGAACAACACGACAACATATATACCAACATTGACGGCGCCGTCATTATGTAGCCGGACCTTATAAGGAGGCGATGTCCCTGACTGACAGAAGGGACGGATGGCGCGCAGGATTTTCAGGAGGTCATTTATTATGATGAGATCATTATTTTCTGCTGTGTCGGGACTTAAGACACATCAGACCAAGATGGACGTAATCGGTAACAACGTAGCCAACGTAAACACCGTAGCGTTTAAATCCACATCGACAACATTCAGTGAAATTATGTATCAGACGGTATCTAATGCTTCCGGCGCCAATGCGACGACCGGAAAAGGCGGCGTCAACGCAAAGCAGATCGGTCTTGGCGTTTCGACAGGAGCGAACAAGGTGCGGGTAACGTCCCCTGGCTCTGCGGAGACGACGGGAGACGCGATGGATATCCGTCTGACCGATAAGGTGAGCACCAACTTTTTTGTCGTAAGCAATGGTTCGCAGAATCTTTTTACGAGAGCAGGTTCTTTTTATGTAGACGGCGCGGGAAATCTGGCTATGACGTCAACCGGATACACCGTTATGGGATGGCAGGTTGACGAGACGACGGGAGACATTAAGAAGGATACCGTATCGGCGCTTCGCATTATGCAGGAGAAGAATCTCACTTCGCCGCCGGAAGCGACGACGGCCGGAACCGTTGGCGGCATTATGGATAAGAACGATACAAACGTAACAAGCGATGATGGCTATACGATGAATCTGAATTTCTTCGATAAGCTGGGCTACAGCTATGTAGCCAGATTTTCCGTAAAGCTTCAGGATGCGGAATCTCAGACCTATTCGGTAGAGCTTTCCGATATTTTAGATTCCAACAACAAGTCTGTGCTGGATAAATATTTAAATGACGGCAACGGTAATACGATTTCCTCCGTATTCGGAAGAAATACGTCAGTGACAAAATCTTACGAGCCGGTGAATCCGAATATTCGTTACTACAAGAACGGGCCGCTGGATGTTGACGGCAATCCAACGGGACTGCCGGCCGGTTATTATCTGAAATACGATACGTATGATACAACCGGAAAGGCGCAGTATGGCTATGAGCCGGTGAATATTGATGTGAACGGCACGGCGGATTCCTATACTGTCAATGGCTATACATACTACGCGACGGCAGCGGATGCAATGGCGACGCCGCCTGTGGAAACGCCGGTGCCCGCAGTAACGGACGGCAAGATCACGGAGTTGTTTGGCATTACGCCGGCGCAGCTTGCGGCAAATGGCAGTACAGGAGCTTCACAGGGTAAATTTAATCCGGATACGGGTGCATATGAGTATACGGAGCCTGCTGTCAATTATACATTGAAATTTGATCAGACTGACGGTACGTTCTCCTATGTCGGCTCGCCTGGTTCCGACCGGGTTACGCTGCGCCTGGCAGATACGCTTGGCAATAATTTCTCTGATATTGAAATCGATTTTTCCACCTGCCGGACGTCGGATAACGGAGGAAAGTCTACGATTGGAGCAGATGCCGGATTCAACAATGGCAGCGTAGGCGCGGGTAAAAAGCTTGGCGCAATGATTGGAATCAGCATCAACAACAACGGAAAGATTTATGGCTCCTATGACAACGGCAATACCGTGCTTTTGGGACAGATTGCGGTAGCGCAGTTTGCCAATGCTTCCGGTCTGGAAAAGGTTGGTGAAAACTGCTATACAACAACGTTGAATTCCGGTGAATTTGATGGAATCGGCGTAGAAGTTGCCGCAGACGGCAGCAGCATGATTTCCGGAGAGCTGGAGATGTCCAATGTAGACTTATCTACAGAATTTACGCAGATGATTATTACGCAGAGAGGATTTCAGTCCAATTCGCGCGTGATTACGACATCCGATACGCTTTTGGAGGAACTGATTAATCTGAAACGATAATTCGAAACGAAAATTGTTAATTTTTGCATATGTCGTATACGGGTATTTTATTTTCATACGAAATATGATATCATGTGTATATGGTCTGGTAGAACAGCGCCAGGCCATATACATTTTTTTGTTCAAAAAAAATCAAATAGCTTATAGACAATCTGCGAAAAATTTAGTAAACTAGTATAAAATGGGTTTTGGCAAATATGTCTTTACCAATGAATAAAATTATAGGTAGGTGAAAGTCAGTGGACATAGCATCATTATTGGGAATTGTTCTGGGTATGGCGATGATGATTTTCGGAATTCTGGCGAATGGAGCGAGTATTCCGGGATACATAGACCCTGCTTCCGTCCTTATTACGGTCGGTGGTTCGGTGGCGGGCGTTTTGGGATCGCATAAGCTGAAGGATTTTATCGTCGGCTTTAAGAGCATTTCCCTCGCGTTTCAGGAAAAAAGCATGGACCCGGGATCCGTAATTGGAAATGTCATTAATCTGGCAAACGTTGCGAGAAAGGAAGGTCTTCTGGCGCTGGAGGAGGCGTCCGGCGAAATTGAAGATCCATTTCTGAAAAAGGGAATCATGCTGGTTGTAGACGGTACGGATGCAGAGCTGGTGCGGGGCATATTGGAAACGGAGCTGACCTGTCTGGAGGATCGTCATAAGAAAGTGATTGGCTTCTGGGAGAAATGGGCGGAGCTGGGACCCGCATGGGGCATGATCGGTACGCTGATTGGTCTTGTAAACATGTTGAACAACATGGAAGACGCGGCTGCAATCGGACCCGCTATGGCGGTTGCATTGCTTACAACGCTGTATGGTTCTATGATTGCAAACTGGCTGTGTATTCCGATTGCGTCCAAAATGAAAGTCAATAATGATCTTGAAATCATTGTAAAAGAAGTAATGGTAGAAGGTCTTTTGTCCATTCAGGCAGGGGAGAACCCGCGCGTTATCGAAGAGAAGCTGAAGTCCTTCTTGTCACCGGCAGTCAGAAACGAAGTCGGTGATGGTGGAGGTGAAGAATAGTGGCGAAAAAGAAGCGGGAAGAAGAGGCCAAAGGAGCGCCGGCGTGGATGGCCACATTCAGCGATCTGATGAATCTGCTGCTGTGCTTCTTCGTATTGCTCTTTTCCATGTCTACGGTAGATGCGGAGAAATTCGATATGGTAGTTGCGTCGCTGCAAAGCAGCTTCAGCGTGCTGCCCGCCGGAGGATCTTCTGTAGGAGAAGGAGAATTGATCTCTTCGGGCATCAGTCAGTTAAAGGATTTCAGCATGTTCTTTGAACAGTTCACCTCCGAAGGCGAAAAGGAAGAACAGGAAGAAAAAGAAAAGGATTTAAAAGAGGCGTATCAGGAAGAGGCGCTGAAGGAATCGGAAGAAATGGCGGAGGAAATCAGCGAACAGATGCAGCAGAATGGCATTCAGGACCAGGTGGAAGTGGAGTTTAATGCGGATTATGTGCTTCTGACTTTAAATGGCGCGTTGCTGTTTGATTCCGGCAAATCTGAGATTCGGGAAGACGCCTATCCTCTGGTGGATAAAATCGGAGCGATTCTGACGGCGTATCGCAGCAATATCATTGAAATCGAAGGACATACGGATAATGTGCCGATTTCCAATGACAGATACGAAAACAACGATGTGCTTTCGATGTACCGGGCGTTGCGCGTTGCGGATTACATTCGGGAAATTACAGACCTTGACCCGGCTTTGCTGAAGTCGTCAGGAAGAGGGGAGCATGTTCCGGTTGCAGACAATGCGACGCCGGAAGGCAGGGCCAGAAACCGAAGGGTTGAAGTTAAAATTTATAATTCTTACAGTTCAAATGAATGATCATGACAAGAAAGGAACAGGTAAATGAAAAAGAATCTTATTACAGTTGTTATTTTGGCATTGGTTTTGGTGAACTTGATTTTAACGGCAATATTGACGATTTCCATTCTGCCGGAGACAAAGAAGGCGAATGAGCTGATTACGCAGGTGTGCAGCGCGATCAATCTGGAGTTAAAGAGTGGAACGGTCACATCAGACGCCATGAGCGTTCCGATCGATCAGGTGGCGACATATGATATCGAAGAGACGACGATCAATCTGAAAGACAGCGGCGATGGAAAGAATCACTATGCAACCGTCAGTGTTTCGCTTTCCATGAATAAAGACAGTGATGGATACAAGGATTACGGAGAGAAGATGGATGAATGGAAGAGTCAGATCCAGAGTCAGATTACATCTGTAATTTCCAGTGTTACATATGAAGAGTTTACATCGGATCAGCAGGGCGTACAGAATAAGATTCTTGCGAATATACAGCAGCTGTTCAGTTCCGATTTTATTGTAGGCGTTGGATTCCCTACAGTTACCAGTCAGTAAAAAAACGCATTAGGCAGGTGGTGAAGTTTCATGGGTGACGTATTATCCCAGAGCGAAATCGACAGTTTGCTGCGGGCGTTAAGCGATGGTGAACTCGATGTCGAAGAAATGAAGGACGTTCCGGAAAAACCGGTGAAAAATTATGATTTTGCGAGGCCTTCCAAATTCTCAAAGGAGCATTTGCGAACGCTGGAAATCATATTTGAGCATTACGGAAGATTATTGTCCACCAATCTTCCGGTATATTTAAGGAAAAGCGTTCAGGTAGAGGTGATGAATTCCGAGGCGGTCACTTATTCGGAGTTTTCAAATGCACTTTCCAATCCGGTTCTGCTTGGGATTGTGGATATGGAGCCGTTGAACGGAAACATTGTTCTGGAAATGGCTTCAAATCTTGGATACACTGCGGTGGACCGCATGCTTGGCGGATTTGGAATGCCGCTGGATAAGAGCCGGGAATTTTCGGAAATCGAACTGCTGATTATCGAAAGAATTATGACGGTTGGCGTGGAACTGTTGAGGGAGCCATGGCAGAATGTCGTCGAAATTCATCCGAGGCTGGAGCGGATTGAAACGAATTCACAGTTTGCGCAGTTTATTTCGCCAAGTGAGATGATTGCGCTTGTGACTTTGAATATCCGGATCGGAGATGTGGAAGGCCTGATGAATATCTGTCTGCCGTTTATGACGCTGGAAGCTGTAATGGATAAGCTGAATACAAAATACTGGTATTCCAACATCAAAAGAGATGATGAAGTGGAATATACGGAGGCGATTCAGAGCCTGATTGCAAGAGCTCCGGTTCCAATTAAGGCTTATCTTGGGAAAAGCACAGTTTCCATACAGGATTTTACAAATCTTCAGATAGGAGACATCATCCGTCTGGATTCAAAAGTGGATAAAGAGTTGGATGTATATGTTGGGAGTATACGCAAATTCACCGCGTTGCCGGGAGCGAACGGCAATCAGTATGCAGTAAGAGTTACGTCAGTAATCGGAGAGGAGCAGTAAGACAATGGATGGAATGTTATCGCAGGAAGAAATCAATGCTTTATTAAATGAGCCGGATGTTTCCGACGTCGGTGAACAGCCGCTTACTGATACGGAAAAAGATGCAATTGCAGAAGTTGCGAATATCAGTATGGGAACGGCGGCGACAACATTGTTTTCCCTGGTAAACAAAAAGGTTGATATATCGACTCCGGTCGTTTCTTTTGCCACATGGGAAGATATTGCGGCGTCTTATGAAAGGCCATGCGTATTTATTCGGATCGGATATACGGTTGGCCTGGACGGAAGCAATGTTCTGGTGTTGAAAGACCATGATGTAAAAGTCATTACGGATCTGATGATGGGAGGAGACGGAACGAATACAGATACGGAGCTTGGAGAGATGCATCTGAGCGCGATCTGTGAGGCGATGAATCAGATGATGGGTTCTGCGGCGACTTCCCTTTCTTCCATGCTGAATAAGATGATTGATATCAGTCCGCCGGAAGCGGATGTAGTGGATCTTTCGGAAACGTTGGATGGAGGAGCGATTGACAGCTTCCTGGCGGGACGTTTTGTCAAAATATCGTTTCGGATGGAGATTGGAGATCTGGTTGACAGTCATATCATGCAGTTGTATCCATTTTCGTTTGCAAGAGAAGTATATTCCAGCATATCGAAAAATATGGAGGCTGAGATAGAGGCTGTGTCTGCTGGTCGTTCGGAAGTGGATGCCGCTCCTGCGGCTCCTGCGCAGCCTACGGCCGCTCCTGCGATGGGACAGCCGATGCAGGGGGGTCCGATGATGGGTCAGCCAATGATGGGCGCTCCGATGATGGGTCAGCCAATGATGGGGCAGCCGATGATGAGCCAGCCGGTCAATGTGCAGCCAGCGCAGTTCCAGACGTTTGCACAGGGAATCAGCCCGGCATTACAATCGGAAAATATCGATTTGATTATGGACGTTCCGCTGGATGTTACGGTTGAGCTTGGAAGAACGAGCAAGTCCATTCAGGAGATTTTGGATTTTGTGCCTGGGACGATTATTGAATTGAATAAAATTGCCGGAGAGCCGATTGACGTTCTTGTGAATGGAAAATATGTGGCCAAAGGCGAGGTTGTAGTGATAGAAGAAAATTTTGGTGTAAGAATCACAGAGATTATTAAATAAAAGATAGGAGAATTAAAAATGGCAAAGAATATTTTGGTTTGTGATGATGCGGCATTCATGCGGATGATGATTAAAGATATCTTGACCAAAAATGGTTATGATATCGCGGGTGAGGCGGAAAATGGCGCGAAAGCAGTTGAAAAATTCAATGAGACCAAACCGGATCTTGTGTTGATGGATATTACAATGCCTGAAATGGATGGCATTCAGGCTTTGAAAAAAATCAAAGAGATTGACGCTGGCGCCAATGTCATCATGTGTTCTGCGATGGGACAGCAGGCGATGGTTATTGAAGCAATTCAATCGGGCGCGAAAGATTTTATTGTAAAACCGTTCCAGGCGGAACGTGTGTTGGAAGCGGTAAAGAAAGTTGTAGGCTGATATGTACATTGCCGCAGTGCAGATTTCATCTGTTTCTAGTTTTTTTCAGCTGATTGGCGTGCTTTTGATCTTTCTCTTTGTTCTTTTGCTTACGTATTTGACGACGCGCTGGATTGCCGGATACCAGAAAGGACACAGCTTCAATAAAAATCTGAAAATTATTGAGACATTAAAAATTGCGCAGAACAAATACATTCAGATTATTGAAGCGGGCGGAGAATATCTGGTGATAGCGCTTGGAAAGGATGAAGTATGTCTGCTTGCAAAGCTGACGGCAGATCAGTTGACAGATCTGCAGACAGAAGAGCTTCCGTCGGGAGTGGGCGCTGAAACGTTCAAAGAATTATTAGACCGATTCAAAAATCATTTACCGAAGAAGTAGACTGGGATAATTATGAACAAATTAAAAAAGATATATTGTAGTTTGTCGTTTGCTCTGGCGGTTCTTGTTCTTACGGTTGTGCTGTCAGGGGGGCAGGCTGTTTATGCAACAGATACGACGAATAATCCTCCGTTGGATTATGACGAAGCGGTGGGAGAAATTGACGTACCTTCCGGAGATGATATAGGAGAGCCGGAAGACAGAAGGAACAGGCCTCTTGGGAACGCAACTTCTGACAGTACGAATGGTGTGCATCTTTCTTACAACAATGAGGACGGTACGATATCCGGCTCGATTCGAATACTGTTGATTCTGACGATCCTTTCTCTGGCGCCTTCGCTTCTGATTCTGCTGACGTCTTTTACAAGGATTATTGTGGTACTGCATTTTTTGCGTACCGCGATTGGAACGCAGTCTTCTCCGCCGAATCAGGTTTTGATTGGCCTTGCGCTGTTTCTGACGCTTTTTATTATGCAGCCGGTGTTTTCCGAGATCAATGAAAATGCGATCCAGCCTTTTGATGCGGGAGAGATCACGCAGGAGGAAGCGATTGAAATTGGAAGCAGGCCGTTGCGTGAGTTTATGAACGGGCAGGCGCAGATCAAGGATCTTGATTTATTTATCCAGATTTCAGGCGAAACGTATGAAAGCTATGAAGAAGTTCCTTTTTCCGTATTAATTCCAAGCTTTGTCATCAGTGAGCTCAGACAGGCGTTTATTATTGGATTTATGTTATATATTCCATTTATCGTCATTGACATGGTTGTTGCTTCCGTGCTGATGTCCATGGGTATGATGATGCTGCCTCCGACAACAATATCGCTGCCTTTTAAAATATTGCTGTTTATACTGGCGGATGGATGGAATCTGGTCATTGGCAGTCTGGTGAAAACGTTTTATTAAAAAAACGGAAAGGAGGGGGATGGAATGATTACGCAGGGTGACGTCATCACGATTACAAAAGAAGCGATTTACACCATTATTATAGCATCGGCCCCGTTGCTTTTGATTTCCCTGATTATTGGTCTTATCATCAGTATATTCCAGACCGTAACCTCCATTCAGGAACAGACGCTTACCTTTGTGCCGAAAATCGTGGCGGTGTTTGTGGGGATTATGATTTTTGGTCCCTGGATGCTGGATGTCATGTCTAATTTTATGACGCGTCTCTGGACGGATTTCAGCGTATACTTAAGCTAGGGTTGCATTATGGTAAATTATAGTTTTTCCTTACTGACATTTGAATATTTTATATTGATTTTGGTACGCATATCCTGTTTTGTTTACATTGCTCCCTTTTTTGGAATGCAGAACACGCCGGGAAGGGTAAAAGTTGGTTTGTCTTTTTTTGTTTCCCTGCTTTTGTTTCAACTGGTTCCAAAAGAGAGTCTTGGATATACGGGGATAGTAGGATATTCCATTATCGTTCTAAAAGAAGGAATTACAGGATTGCTCATTGGATTTGCAGCAAACATTTGTAATTCCATTATTTTATTAGCCGGAAATATCATTGATATCAACATTGGATTTTCCATGGCTACGGAATATAATCCGCAGATGCAGACGCAGGCAAGCGTTACCGGCAATTTTTACAGCTATGTGGTTATGCTCCTTTTGATGATAACCAATATGCATCATTATATATTGCGGGCAGTAGCGGATTCGTATCAGCTGATACCGGTAAACGGGCAGGCATTTCAATGGGACCATCTGATGCAGGGCATGCTGACGTATCTGATTAACATGTTCGTCATAGCGTTTCGCATTGTGCTTCCTGTGTTTGCCTGTATTATGATTTTAAACTGTATTCTTGGCATTATGGCCAAAGTGTCGCCGCAGATGAATATGTTTGCAATTGGCATGCAGTTAAAGGTGCTTGTAGGGCTGACAATTATGTTTTTGACGATTAGTCTGTTTCTCAATGTGTCAGATTTTATTTTTGATGAAATGAAGCGGACAATTGTATCTATGATAAAAGGGATGTATGCAAGTTGACAGAATGGAATCATACAGGGCTTTCCTATCAGCTTCAATGGTTTGCGAAAGATGGGCCTGGTGGGGAAAAGACAGAAGAGCCGACGGCGAAAAAACTGCAAGATGCCAGAAAAGACGGCAAGGTGGCAAAAAGCAAGGAATTGAGCAGCGCATTTGATCTGATCGTCCTGTTTTTGCTGCTGAAGGTTTTTGTATCTTACGTATATGACGGGTTTTTGAACGTCTTTACATATACCTGGGGAAAGATACCCGAATTTGTAAAAAGCGGTGCAAGAGAGATGAGCGGTCAGGGTACGGCGGCCTTGCTGCAGGTTGCATTGCAGGAAATTTTAATGCTTCTGCTGCCATTTTTCGTTGCGGGCGTGCTTGTGGCGATTGTCATCAATATTTTTCAGGTCGGCTGGAAAGTTACGACGAAGCCGATGAAGCCAAAACTGGATAAATTCAATCCAATCAATGGATTCAAACGGATCTGTTCAAAGGATTCTCTGTTTGAGCTTTTAAAATCATTTGTAAAAATATTTGTCATTATCTATATAGCGTACACTTCCATCAGTAAAAATGCGGATGAATTGTTCTTTTTGTATGACATTCCGCTGATGCAGGCGATTATTCTCTGCGGACAGGTGATTATTGACGCCGGGCTGAAAATAGGTCTGGTATATCTGCTTGTCGGAATTGGCGATTATATCTATCAGAAGCATAAATTTCATGAAGAAATGAAGATGACGAAGCAGGAAGTCAAAGATGAATATAAGAATACGGAAGGAAATCCTGAAATCAAAGGAAAGCAGCGTCAAAGGATGCAGGAAGCGTCCAGAAGGCGTATGATGCAGGATGTTCCGAAGGCAGACGTCATCATTACGAACCCGACGCACATTTCCGTTGCGCTGCAGTACGATGCGGGTGCAGCCAAAGCGCCCGTTGTGTTGGCAAAGGGAGAAGATTATCTGGCGCTGAAAATTCGTGAAGTGGCAAAAGAGCATCAGATAGAACTTGTAGAAAACAAACCGCTGGCGCGTATGCTTTACGCCAACGTGGATATCGGACAGGAAATTCCGCCGGAGCTGTATCAGGCGGTGGCGGAAGTTCTGGCGATGGTATATAATCTTAAGAACAGTTAGAAGGAGGACTTGAAATGAAAAAAGCAGATGTCGGTGTGGCATTGTATTTGCTTGCAGCAGTTATCTTTTTCATTGTGCCGATTCCTCCTGCATTTTTGAGCGCTATGCAGGCGGTCAATATTGCGCTTGGCCTGGTGATTATGTTCCGGGCTTTGTTTACAAAAGAAGTGCTTGATATGTCGTTTTTTCCGACGCTGCTTTTGTTTACCACGATTTTTCGAATCTCGCTGAACGTTTCCTCCACGCGTGATATCTTGACGATTGGCGACGCGGGAAATGTAGTCGCGACATTTGGCTCGTTTGTGGGCGGCAATGATTTGATTATCGGCGCGATTGTATTTGTTGTTCTGATTATCATTCAGTTTGTGGTAATCAACAAAGGTTCGGAGCGTGTTGCGGAAGTAACGGCAAGGTTTACGCTGGATGCGATGCCTGGAAAGCAGATGGCGATTGACGCTGATTTGAATACAGGCATTATTACAGAAAAAGAGGCGAAGGAACGTCGTGAAAAGATACAGTCGGAATCCAGCTTTTTTGGAAACATGGATGGTGCGACGAAGTATGTCAAGGGAGACGCGACGGCGGGTTTATTGATTACGTTTATCAATTTAATCGGCGGAACGGCCATGGGCATGATCCGGGAAGGGCTTGAATTTGGCGAAGCCATTGATAAATTCGGCGTTTTGACGATTGGAGACGGACTTTGCAGCCAGATTCCCTCTCTTTTGATTTCACTTGCAACCGGTATTTTGGTCACGAAGGCTTCCAATGAAGCGGATTTTGGAGCGGTTCTCGTCAGACAGCTGTTTGGCGTGCCTAAAGTGCTCTATATCGTTGGCGCCACAATGTGCTTTCTGGGCGTTGCGACGCCGTTTGAGTGGTATGTGTTTGTGGGGCTTGGCGCGGCGTTTATTCTGGCTGGCTCCAGCATAGCCAGAAGCATCGGCATTGAGGAGATCGAAGAAGAGGTCGGCATGGAAGAGACGGAAGCGGAAGAAATCCGAAAGCCGGAAAATGTCGTTTCGCTCTTGCAGGTGGACCCGATTGAACTTGAGTTTGGTTACGGAATCATACCGCTTGCAGACGTGAACCAGGGCGGAGATCTTTTAGACCGCGTTGTGATGATCCGGCGGCAGATTGCGCTGGAGCTTGGAACGGTCGTTCCGATTATCCGTCTGCGCGACAATATCCAGCTGAATCCGAATCAGTATATTATTAAAATTAAGGGGATACAGATTACAGAAGGAGAAATTCTTTTCGACCATTATATGGCGATGAATCCGGGGTATGTGGAAGAGGAAATTACGGGCATACCGACGTTTGAGCCGTCGTTCCACCTTCCGGCAATCTGGATTACGGAAGGACAGAGAGAGCGTGCGGAAAGCCTGGGCTACACGGTAGTGGATCCGCCGTCTATTATTGCAACGCACCTGACGGAAGTGGTCAGACAGCATATCGACGAGCTTTTGACAAGACAGGACGTGCAAAATCTGGTCAACAATCTCAAAGAGAGCAATCCCGTTCTGGTCGAGGAGCTTGTGCCAAAGCTTCTTGGGCTTGGCGAAGTGCAGAAGGTGCTTCAGAACCTGCTGCGTGAAGGCATATCCATCCGGGATTTGCTTTCCATATTTGAAACGCTGGCGGATCACGCCACGACGACAAGGGATACGGATGTATTGACGGAATACGTCAGACAGAATTTAAAACGCGCGATTTCCGGCAAATATTTTGCGCCGAATGAAGTGACGAGCGTGATTACGCTGGACCCCAGGACGGAACAGGATATCATGTCTTCGATCAAGCAGACGGAGCAGGGCGCATATCTGACGCTGGATCCGGAACGGACGAAGGCGATCGTCGCTTCGGTTGAGGCGGAAGTGGCAAAGCTTGAGAATTTGGGCAAAAATGCGATTGTGATCACGTCTCCCATTGTAAGGATGTATTTTAAGAAGCTTACGGCGGATTATTTCAGAGATTTGATCGTAGTTTCCTACAATGAGGTGGAGTCAAATGTTGAATTGCAGTCAGTTGGGATGGTGACAGGTTAATGACAATCAAGAAATTTCAGGGAAGGTCAAAGGAAGAAGCGACGGAAAAGGCAAAGGCGGAGCTTGGAGCAGACGCCGTTGTCATGAATATAAAAGAGATTAAGCCGAAAGGACTGTTCAAATCATTTAAGCGTTCCCTGTTTGAAGTGACGGCAGCGGTGGAAGAGAGTGAAAAGCAGGTGAATTCGACGGTGGCATTGAAGAATATGCAGAAAATGCATGAAACAATCAATATGACGGCGGATGAGCCGATTCAGATTCCGCCCGTTTCCAGCGATGCGATTGATCAGAGCAAGGCGGAGCAGAGCGCGATTGAGTTTTTAAAGCGCAATGCAGGGCTTCTGAAAAAAGAAGATGTCGGAGAGCGGGAGCGCATTGAAGAGAAGCTGGAAAGCCTGCAGAGCATACTCGAAAAGCAGCTTGTCCCAGAAAAAAAGGAAGAGGAAGAAGAAGAGACGGCAAAGCCGGAGGGCAGAAAGAATGAGAATCTTCCGTTTATCAAAGTGCTCTATGAAACGCTGATTATGAACGAAGTCAACGAAAAATACGTCAATCAGGTGATTGACGAGCTGGAAAAAGTGAATTGGAACGGAAGCAGCGTAGATGCAATCCTTTCCAACGTGTATCAGAAGATGATTTTGAAATTTGGACAGCCGCATGCGATTGATTTATCCGGCAAAAAGCCGAAAGTCGTATTTTTCGTGGGACCTACCGGCGTTGGCAAGACGACTACGCTGGCCAAGATTGCTTCCAGACTGAAGGTGGAGCAGGGAAAGAAGGTTGCCTTTCTGACGGCGGATACATATCGGATTGCCGCTGCGGAACAGCTTCGCATCTACGCCAATATTTTGGATACGCCTCTTGTCATTATATATTCTGCCGATGAGCTGAATCAGGGCATTGAACAGATGGAAAATTTTGACGTCATACTGGTGGATACGGCCGGATTTTCTCATAAGTGCCTGGATCAGAAAGAGGATATGAAAAAGCTGGTGCAGGGCATGGACAAAAAGTATGAAAGCGAAGTGTACCTTGTTTTAAGCGCTACGACAAAATACAAGGATTTAATGGAAATAGCGGATGTTTATAAAGAAATTTCCGATTATAAACTGATATTTACAAAATTAGATGAAACGACGACGTATGGGAACATCTTAAATATCAAATTATATTCGCAGGCGGATGTTTCCTATATCACAAATGGACAAAATGTGCCGGATGACATTGAAATCTTCAATTCTCAGAAGATGGTCAAGCGGTTGCTTGGAGGAAGTTAGCCTATGGATCAGGCAGAACGGCTTAGAAACGTAATTAAGCTAAAAAGCAGGGAAGCTCAGCCTAATGGCGCAAGAGTCCTTACCGTTACGAGCGGAAAGGGCGGCGTAGGAAAGTCGAATGTCGCAGTCAATATGGCAGTGTGGCTCAGAAAGATGCATAAGCGGGTAATTATTTTTGACGCGGATCTGGGTCTTGCGAATGTGGAGGTAATGTTTGGTTCCGTTCCACAATATAATTTAAGCGATCTGATCTATCGTGGAAGGAGCATGCGGGAAATTATTACCTACGGCCCCATGGGGATCGGATTTGTATCCGGGGGGCTTGGAACGGCTGGATTGAACAATCTCTCAAAGGATCAGATCATGTATCTGGTGCACAGTCTGGCAGAATTGAATGAAATGGCAGATGTGATTATTGTAGATACAGGCGCTGGCATTTCCGACAGCGTGTTAGAATTTGTTATGGCAAGTCCGGAGGCGCTTATGGTCTGCACGCCGGAGCCAAGTTCTTTGACAGACGCTTATTCGCTCTTAAAAGCGTTGTATCGAAACCCCGTATTTTCGCCTGACAAGACGAAAATCAATGTGGTTGCGAATAAAGTGAACAGCAAAGAGGAGGGAGAGGCCGTCTTTTCGAAACTGGACACGGTCGTGCGCCAGTTTTTGAAGGGTGATATCCATTTTCTGGGCATGATACCGCAGGATCTGGAAATGGAGAAAGCCGTTCGGGGACAGAAAATCATATCGATTGAGAAAGCAAATGCGGCGTCTTCGAGGGCGTTTCAGGTGCTTGCCCGCAATTATATGGAGCATGGGCACGAAGAAGCCGTTATACACAAAGGCATCACGCAGCTGATTATAAATTTTATTACAAGAATCGGCAGTTGAGCGCTGATAAAAAAGAGAATATGTGCTATAATTAATCTGAAACAAAAGAGCGGGGGCATGGTAGAATGGATGCAGGCCGGTACGTAAAGATCTTTATAGACGAAGCGAATGGACATTTAAGGAATCTTGGCGAATGCATTGGAAATCTGGAACAGGAACCCGGCAGGGCAGACAGCATCGATGAAATGGTTCATACCGTGCATTCTTTTGGCGGTATGGCGCAGATGATGGGGTTTTGGCGCATGCAGCGCCTGGCGCGCGGGATGGAAGCGCTGATCCTGGAAGTGCAAAGTCAGAAGTCCGTCGTTACCGGCAGAATGATAGATGTGTTTTCCGCGTGTCTGGATGCATTGGAGCGATATCTGGAGCAGATAAAAAAGACGCAGGGAGAAGGGACGGAAACGCATGAGGCTCTTTTGAAGGAGCTGAAAAGCTGTAAGGCGCAAAAGAAGGAGCCGGATCCTGGCGCGAAAGAGAAGAGGAAATCGCTTCCGACGATCGCGCGCATGGACAGGAAGTTTCTGGAAATTGCCTGTTTGGAACAGGAGAAGGAAGCGTTGCGCGACGCCGTGCGCAAAGAGCGTCATATTTATGGTTTTACCGTGTCGATTTCGCCGGACTGTCTTTTGAAAGAAGCGAGGGCGTCTCTCGTATTAAAAGCGGCGGAAGCGTTTGGCAGCATTCCGGTTTGCCGTACGATGCGGGATGAAGGCGGCGGCCAGACGATGCAGTCTGCCATCTCGTTTTTTCTGATTTCAGAGGAGCCGCTTCCAAAGGTTGTTTCCGCAGTGAAAGCAGTTTCTGAGATTCAGGTGGAAGCTGCGGAAGAAGTAAAGCCGGATGACATACTGAAACAGGGAAACGGCGTAAAAGAGCCGGAGGCCTGGACAGAGCGTGCGGCGTCTGAAAAGATTCGAACAGGCTGCACCGTTCGTGTAGATGGAAAGAAGCTGGATGATCTGATGCAGCAGGTCAGCGAGCTGATGATGATAAAAGACAGCATGGTATCGATGTATGCATCGAAGGAGGATGGGAAAGGACAGATTGCATATGCACAGATCGAGTATCTGGAGAGCGTTACGGCAAATCTGCTGAAATCCGTTATGCAGGTTCGTATGGTGCCAATGGAGCGCGTGGTGAATCGCTTTCCCCGTATGATCCGTGATTTTGCCAGAAAACTGCACAAACATATGGAGCTGTACATCAGCGGCATGGACACAACGCTTGATCGTACGGTGGCGGATCAGATGGAGCGACCCATCTGGCATCTTCTGGAATATCTGGCAGAGCATGGAATTGAAAGCGAATTTGACAGAAGGGCGCAGGGAAAGCCGCGCAAAGGCGCGATTTATCTGAATATATATGCGGAAGCGGACAGCGTAATTTTAGATATGCATGACGACGGCAATGGAATGGCTTTTGCAGAGGAGAATAAAAGCGCGGTATGCGGCGCAGCGTTAAAAGGCGCATATGCCGCGGTGGAAGCGGTGGGCGGAGAAATTCGAACCTGCTCCGCACCGGGAAAAAGCTCCGGTTTTATTGTCAGACTGCCGCTTGCGCTTGCCGTTGTAAAAGCGCTTGTGGCGCTGGTCCGTCAGGAGAGATATGCGGTCGCGCTTGGAATGGTTCAGAGGGCGGAAGAGTTTTCGCCGGAAGATGTGCACTGCAAAGAGGATAAGGAATGGATTTGTCTGCATGATATGGAAATCCCTCTGATTCGTCTGGATCGGGTTTTGGATATGGAGCCGTCTGAACAGAAAGGGAAGACGCAGACGGCGATTATTGTAAAGAAAGGGGAACGATATGCCGGACTGGTCGTGGACCGGCTGGTGGGACAGCAGGAAATTGTCGTTAAGCCGCTTGGTCCGTTTCTTCAGTCAGAGCCGATGATTCACGGCGCGGCAGTGCTTGGAAATGGCAGTCTGGCGTTGATTCTGGACGTCAATGCGCTGCTGTAAGGAGGTGTTTGGGATGGAACATGCGCTTTTTACTGCAAATGCAGCGCCAGGACAATATTTACTGATGAAAATCGCAAACAAACACTATGGCATTGCCGTAAGCTGCGTGGACAATGTCATCCGGGCGCCGGAGATCGTAAGAGTGCCGAAGGCGCAGCGCTGTTTTCGGGGAATTATCCATTTGCGGGGCGATATCATAGCGGTTATGAGTCTGCGCCGGAAGATGAAATTTGCAGAAGACGCGTTTACGGATGCAACCCGAATCGTCATACTTGCGTTTCCGGAACGTGGAAAGGTCGGCATGCTTGTAGATGAGGTAAAGGAAATCGTTACGTTTGCGGAAGAAGAGATTGAACGGGAGATCAGAACGGACGGAAGCGACGGAGCCCGTTTTATTTCCGGAATTGGAAGGCGTCGGGAAGAATCGGTTTTTTTGTTTGATCCGGATGCAATTTTTGAAGAATTGGAATAAGATAAGACAGGGAGGTAGCGTATGGGAAGACTGACATTGGAAGAAGTCAACAATGCCTATGTTGACGTATTAAAGGAAATCGGAAATGTTGGGGCAGGAAATGCAACGACGGCAATCGCTTCCATGCTTGGAATACGAATTGATATGAGCGTGCCCAAGGTGGCGTTATTGGAAGTGTCGGATCTGGGATCGGCAATCTGTCCGGAGGAAGAGATTATCGTAGGCATTTTTCTGGAAGTGCAGACGGACATTGACGGCAGCATGATGTTTTTGATGAAGATGGACTCCGCGCAGTTTCTCGTCAATAAGCTGCTTGGAAAAGATACATACAGCCAGAATGCGTTTGATGAAATGGATTTATCGGCTTTGAAGGAGATTGGGAATATCATTGCGGCTTCTTATCTGAACGCGCTTTCTTCTATGACGAATCTTACAATTACGCCGTCCATTCCGCATATTGCGGTGGATATGGCGGCTTCTATATTGAGCGTTCCCGCTATCCAGTTTGGGCAGTTTGGCGATCATGCGCTGTTAATCAAAACGGAGTTTGGGGACGACGTTATGATTAATGGATTTTTCATCCTGATGCCGGAAGAAGATTCCTATGAAAAAATACTGAAAGCGCTTGGTCTTTCATTATAAGGAGAGGAGAAATGGGTAAAGTTATAAAAGTTGGAATGGCAGACCTGAATATTTGTAAGTCACCAGACATTATAACGACGATAGGGCTTGGTTCCTGCATTGGCCTGACTTTTTATGATCCAATTACAAAAATTGGCGGCCTGGTACATTATATGCTGCCTGACAGCAGACAGACGAGGAACAACAGCAATATTGCAAAATTTGCAGACACGGGAATTGACGAATTGCTGCGGCAGATGATGAGGGCGGGGGCGAACAGAAACCGACTGGTTGCCAAAATTGCCGGAGGCGCGAAAATGTTCCAGGTCAGCGGGCTGTCCAATGTTGGAAATATTGGAGAGCGAAACGCAATTGCCGCCAAAGAGAAGCTGAGAATGCTTAAGATTCGCCTGGCGGCGGAAGACACAGGGCTTAATTATGGACGCACGGTGGAATTGCACTGTGAAACGGGTGAATTTTATATAAAAGCAATTGGCAGGCCGGTGAAAATTATTTAAATGACGGATAAGTGGAGGAATGGAAGATGAATACAAAATCATTGCCTGCGGTTTTGGCTTTAATTGCCGGGTTTGTGACATGCGTTATGTCATTTGTACAGCATGTGGACAGCGTGGTTTTTGCAAAGAGGTTTATCATTGCATGCATTGTCTTTTTTGCAATAGGCGCGGTAGCCAGCGTTGTAATCAATATGAATTTTAAAAGCATGGCCGATGAAGAGGAAGAAAATACAGAAGAAGAAGGGCCGGAAGAAGAAAAACAGGACACAGAACTGGAAGCTGAGATGGGGGAAGAATAATCAGATTGGCAATGGAGGCTTGTTATGAAGACAACGGACAGGGATAAATTATGGGAATCTTATCAGAAGAACCCTTTGCCGGAGATACGGGAACAGATTATTCTGGAATATGCGCCTCTGGTCAAGGTCGTGGCCGGAAGGCTCAGCATGTACCTGGGGTATAACGTGGAATATGATGATCTGGTAGGGTACGGCGTATTTGGACTGATTGACGCCATAGACAAATACGATCCCCGAAAAGACGTGAAATTTGAAACGTATGCAAGCCTTAGAATTCGCGGCTCGATTCTGGATCAGATTCGAAAAATGGACTGGATTCCAAGAACGGTCCGGCAGAAACAGAAAAAACTGGAAGAAGCGATCAAGCAGATTGAGATGCGGACAGGAAAGAATGCCAGCGATGAAGAAGTTGCGCAGGAGATTGGGATTTCCGAAGATGAGCTTGCCGTCTGGCAGTCACAGCTTAAAATTACAAATATCGTTTCTCTGAATGAATATGTGGAACAGGGGAGCGAGCCGGTTATGGATGCAAGAAGCAATTCGCATTTTATACAGCCGGAAGAACAGATCCAGGAAGACGAGCTGAAATATGTGCTGAAAGACACGTTAAAGCTTCTGACGGAGAAAGAACGCAAAGTCATAGAACTGTATTATTACGAGGAACTGACGTTAAAGGAAATCAGCAAAGTCCTTGGCGTGACGGAATCAAGAATTTCACAGCTTCATACGAAGGCATTGATGAAGATGCGGAAGAAGATGGGAAGCTATATGGATATATTTGTAGACTGACGGGGGAAAATATGGACAACAGAAACAGCTATTTTAAACCGGTTATTGAAAATGATGACTTGTATCTGGAAATTATTCCGGCTATGGAAGGCGGAAAAAACCTGGATACGAAAGAAGTGATTTCCTATCTTGGCAATCAGGGGTATTTTGATTTTGACATGCGGGAATTAAACCGCGCAGCCGCATCGACGGAAGTTGAGCGTCTCTACGTTGGCAAGCGTATGGGAAGAGTGTTTGATGAAGTGATCGAGCTGTCCCTGTCGCTTGACAATATGCTTGTTCGCTGTAAATTTTATCCTGCTGCGGACGGTGGAAAGGCGATTACGCGGGAAGCTGTGCAAAATGCTCTGGATCATGAGAAGATTGTTTATGGCGTTGACGAGGCTATGATTCAAAGGCTGCTTAAAAATCGGGAGTACTGTACGGAATATCTGATTGGAAAGGGAACGCCTCCTACAATTGGAAAAGACGCCAAAATAGAATATTATTTTTCTACGCGAAAGAGCTTAAAGCCCAAGCACAATGAGGACGGCTCTGTAAATTATCATGATTTGAATATTATCAGCAAGGTGGAGAAAGACCAGCTGATTGCACGTCTGATTCCCGCCGTGCCCGGCGAGCCGGGGCGGGATCTGCTTGGCGGAGAGCTTAAACCAAAAGAAGTGCACAATGTAAAGCTTTCCTACGCCAACAATATTCGGATATCGGAAAACGGCACAGAGCTGTATTCTGAGGTGACGGGACATGCATCGCTGGTGCAGGGGAAGGTATTCGTATCAGGCGTTTATGAAGTTCCGGCGGATGTGGACAATTCGATTGGCGATATCAATTATCCCGGAAACGTATCGGTAAAGGGAAATGTAAAGAGCGGCTTTATTATTCATGCGAATGGAGACATTATCGTAGAAGGCGTCGTAGAGGGCGCGCAGCTTTATGCGGGCGGTCAGATTATACTCAAACGGGGCATTCATGGCATGGGCAAAGGACTTCTTTCGGCTAAAAGCAATATTGTTTCCAAATTTTTAGAAGGCGCGACCGTAAAGTCGGGCGGCTATATTGAAACGGAATCCATTATCCAGAGCAATGTGTCTGCAAATTCCGAAGTGATTGTCAGCGGCGGAAAGGGACTGATCCGGGGCGGCCAGGTCAGGGTCAGCAATAAAGTTTCCGCGCGCGTCATCGGTTCGACGATGGGGATTGCGACGCACATCGAAGTGGGCGTAGAGCCAAAGAAACTGGAGCGTTTTTCTGAGTTACAGCAGGAAGCGAAAGAGATTGGCAAAAAAATCGAAGCCATCCGTCCGATTCTGGTGAATTACAGTGAAAAGCTAAAAGCGGGCGTGGCCATTGCGCCGGAGAAAATGCATTATCTGAAGACGCAGGCGATTGCATTAAAGACGCTGCAAAAGCAGTTTGCGCCGGTGAATGAGGAAATCAACCGTCTGCGCATGGAATTTATCGAAGCGGGAAGGGCGAAAGTTGAGGTACAGGACGTCATTTATCCAGGCGTGACGATCAAGATGTCGGAGCTGTCTCTGACGACGAAGCGGGAGCGGAAGTACTGTCAGTTTATAAAGGCCGACGGAGAAATAAAAGTAACAAATCTGTAAATGCATTCTATATGTTGAGGTGATAGTATGGCGGTTGGACCAGTGACGTTAAATGGGATGATTCCAAGAACGCAGGATTTCAGCACGATTAAGCAGCAGGAAGATAATAAGCCCGGTATGGAGCAGCAATACCTTCAGGCGCATATGAAGGCGAACAAGGAACGGCAGATTCATCAGGTGAACCATGCGGATGACGCCGGAGAGCACAAAAAGAAGTACGACGCCAAAGAAAAAGGCAGCAATGAGTACAAAGGTCAGCAGAATAAGAAGAAAAAGGAAGCGAAAAAGCAGCCGGAGAAAGGGACGTACGTGCGGCCATCCGGTGGTTTTGACATAAAAGCTTAGAGGAGAGTGCATATGGCGGGAATAGAAATGCTGTTACTGGTGATCGGCGTTGTGTTTTATGTTGCCAGTTTCTTTGTTACGGAGAAGTTAGGGCCAGGCGAATTAAATAAAATCGGAGAAATGAGCAATGACGAAATTCAAAAGATCATGGAGCGTGAGCTTTCGAAGGTAACGGCACAGATTGAAGGAAAAGTCGAAGAAAAAGCGGAAGCGGCTCTGAAAAAGGCAGAGCGTTCCATGGAAAAAGAGTGCAATGAAAAGATTATGGCAATCAGCGAATATTCGGATACGGTTGTAGAGGATATGAACAAAACGCATAATGAGATTATGTTTCTCTACAGCATGCTGAATGACAAACATACGGAACTGACTGGTTTTTCAGCCAAACTGCAGGAGCTGGCCGTGAAATTAAAACAGAAGGACGAAGAAATTACGGGACGGCTGCACCATCAGGCGTCTGCGGCGGCAAAACAGGAAGAGGCTTCGCAGGAGGATGCACAGCCGGAGGCTGTGCGGGCGGAACCGGAGGACGAAGCTTTTTTGGAGGAAGAGGAGACGACTCTGGACGAAGCAAATCATAATGCGGCAATTCTTGCCCTTCATAAAGAAGGCTGTTCCGCGATTGACATCGCAAGAGAGCTGGCGCTTGGACTTGGTGAGGTGCAACTGGTGATAGGATTATATGAAGGGAAGAAAAAGAAGTGAAGCTGAAATATTATCTGAGAGGCGTTGGAATCGGCATTGTCGTTACGACCCTTTTGTTTATGATTCTTTTGTTTGTGCGGAAGGAAGAGGCGCCGCAGGAGGAAAAGGGGCAGAATACGGAGTCAAAGACGGTTGCGTCTCTGGAAAAGGATGCGCAGAAGGCGACGGAGGATGAGAAGTCAGGAGACAAAACGGATTCTGAAGAAATGCAGTCCGATCAGACAGACGATGAAAAAAAGCAGCCGGATCAGAAGGAGACGGAGCAGCCGGATGCAAACCGGCCGGAGGAAATGGAGCCGGAAACGGAAAACGCGTCAGAGGCTCAACCAGATGCGGAAGAGGCGTCGGAATCCAAAACAAAAGAAAAAGTGAGATTTGAAATCAAAGGCGGGGAATATTCGGACACAATTAGCCGTAAGCTTGCCGAGCAGGGATTGATCGACAGCGCGGAGAAATTCAATCGCTTTCTGGTGGAAAAGGATTATGACAATCTGATTCTGCCCGGCATATACGATATTCCAAAAGACGCCACATATGAAGAAATTGCAGCGCTTCTGGTTACGAAAGTAGAATAAGAAAAGAGGAAAATGGCTTGCATATGATTTGAAATTGTGCTATATTGGAATAGTTGTGTGAAGTATGCGATGGTCCTCTGTTACAGAAGCGTATTAAGAACATCGGAGAAATTAGGAGGAAATAAAATGAACGCAGGTGAAATCATCAGAAGCATCGAAGCTGAGCAGATGAAGGCAGAGCCGCCTCAGTTTCATGTGGGAGACACCGTAAGGGTTTACGGTAAGATTAAGGAAGGCAATCGTGAAAGGATTCAGGTCTTCGAAGGCATTGTATTAAAGAAACAGGGCGGAAGCAGCCGGGAGACATTCACGGTTCGCAAGTTTTCCAGTGGCGTCGGCGTTGAGAAGACATGGCCGCTTCATTCTCCAAACGTGGAGAAAGTTGAAATTGTTCGTTATGGAAAAGTCAGAAGGGCAAAATTAAACTATTTAAGAGGACGTACCGGAAAGTCTGCAAAGGTAAAAGAATTAGTAAGATAGTGCATTGGCAGCCGCATCCTGTTCTGGGAAAATTCCAGCAGGTGCGGCTGTTTTCACAGGAAAGAAGAACGATGAGAAAAAAAAACGGACTGCATTTTGGACAGGAGAAAAAGAAAGTAAATATACCCGTCATTCGGGAAATCGTGACATGGGTCGTTGAGATATGCATTGTGCTTGCAATTGCTTTTGTATTTGTTCATTACATTGGCCTGCGCACCAGCGTGGTAGGGCAGTCCATGTCGCCTACGCTGGAAAACCGGCAGGAGATTCTGGTGAATCGTTTTATCTATTCCATTTCAAACCCAAAGCCCAACGACATCATTGTCTTTTTGCCTAATGGCAATGAAAAATCGCATTATTACGTAAAACGCGTGATCGGCGTGCCGGGCGACGTTGTACAGGTGAAGGACGGCGCCGTCTATGTCAATGGAGAATTGTTTGAAGAGGCGGTGGAAACGGCTGCGATTCTGGATGCGGAGCTGGCCGAAGAAGAAATCCGGCTGGAAGAAGATGAATATTTTGTATTGGGAGACAACCGAAACAACAGCGAAGACAGCCGATATGCAAACATAGGGAATGTAAAAAAAGAACATATTACAGGAAAAGCCTGGTTTATCGTATCTCCATACAAGGACTTTGGCTTTTTGGATTAGAACAGGAGAGAATATGCAGTTTCAGTGGTATCCGGGACATATGATGAAGGCAAAACGCCAGATGCAGGAAGATTTAAAGCTGATCGACCTGATCATTGAGCTGGTGGATGCAAGGATTCCGGGCGCAAGCCGGAATCCGGATATTGACGCGCTTGGAAAGCAGAAGTCCCGTTTGATTTTAATGAACAAGGCGGATCTGGCGGACGAGAAGAAGACAGAAAGCTGGAAGCGGTATTTTATGGATAAAGGATATTCCGCCGTCTGTCTGGACGCCAGAAGCAAAAGCGGGATGAAAAAGATTCAGAATGCAATTCTGGAAGCCTGTAAAGAAAAAATAGAGCGCAATCGCAGAAGAGGCATTTTAAACCGTCCGGTACGCGCGATGGTGGTAGGGATTCCCAATGTAGGCAAGTCTACGTTTATCAATACGTACGCTGGAAAGGCCTGCGCCAAAACAGGAAACCGGCCCGGCGTAACAAAGGGCAGGCAGTGGATTCGTCTGAATAAGAATACAGAGCTTTTGGATACGCCCGGCATCCTCTGGCCCAAATTTGAAGATCCGAAGGCCGGACTGTATCTGGCGTTGATCGGATCAATCCGGGATGAGATTTTAAATTTGAATGAGATGGCGCTTTCGCTGCTTACCTTTTGCAAAGAAGCCTATCCGGGCGCGCTTTTGGAGCGCTACGACATAGAAGAAGAGGCGGAGGCCTCCGGGCTTCTTTCGCAGATTGCCCGAAAGAGAAATTGTGTGAAAAAGGGAGAGGAGCTTGATTTTGACCGGGTATCCACGCTGATTCTGGATGATTTTCGCAGCGGCAGACTGGGCAGATTTACGTTAGAGACGCCGGAAGACGGAGGATGGCATGAGCGGGGATAAGCAGGATAAGCTGCGGGCGGAAATCGAACGGATGGAAGCGCTGAAAGCATATGAGCGGGAATATGCGTCGTTTGGATACGTTTGCGGAATCGACGAAGCGGGAAGAGGGCCGTTTGCCG
The DNA here is from genome assembly GCA_947647505.1 of uncultured Roseburia sp. Taxonomy (GTDB): domain Bacteria; phylum Bacillota; class Clostridia; order Lachnospirales; family Lachnospiraceae; genus Roseburia_B. Next base: position 78,118 of record CANSKO010000001.1, read on the forward strand.
GCCCGGTCGTAGCAGGTGCGGTTATTCTTCCAAAAGACTGTCAGATCTTGTATATCAATGATTCCAAAAAGCTTTCGCCCAAAAAGCGGGAAGCGCTGTATCCTGTTATTTTGGAAGAGGCGGTGGCAGTCGGGGTTGGCATGGCGTCGCCGCAGCGGATTGACGAAATTAATATTTTACAGGCAACATATGAAGCCATGCGTGAGGCTATTCAGAATCTGAGCGTAAAACCCGATATATTATTAAACGATGCGGTAACGATTCCGGGAATTGCGATACGTCAGGTTCCGATTGTAAAGGGCGATGCAAAAAGCATTTCCATTGGCGCGGCGAGCATCATCGCCAAAGTCAGACGGGACAGACTGATGGAGGAATACGATAAAATCTATCCGGAATACGGGTTTGCATCGCATAAAGGATATGGAACGGCGGCGCACATTGCCGCGCTGAGGGCGTATGGCCCCACGCCAATTCACCGCAGCACGTTTATTCGAAAATATGTTTGAGAAGGATCATGCGCGATACGGCGAATGGGAGCGTCACGGCGACGGGAACGATGTTTCAGACGCAGCCTGGGAGGCAGAGTATGCAGATAACGGATATGTTGAATCAGTACAACAGAAATATTGCGAATGGGACGGAAATTTCAGGCGGTACGCAGGGGATTCGTCAGGTTGCGTCCTCCCTGCAGGAAATGGCGCCGGGAAACGTATTTGAAGGAAGCGTCAATCATATGGAAAATGGAACGGTGACGCTTGGCATGTCGGATGGGAAGACGATCCAGGCTAAACTGGACGCCGGCGTTTCGGTGCGCGTGGGAGAGTCCATGTTTTTTCAGGTGCGCTCCAACAACGGAACGCAGATTGCAATTCGGCCGTTTTCCGGCGGGAATGGCAGCAATCCCACGCTGCTGAATGCGCTCAAGGCGGCCAATCTTCCGGTCAATGGCAAGATGCTGACAATGGTGCATACGATGATGGAGCAGGCGATGTCGATTGACAGGCAGAGCCTTTCGCAGATGGCAAGGCTTGTAATGGGACATGAGGGAATGGACGTTGCAAATGTTGTGCAGATGATGAAGCTTGGCATCCCCATTACGGAAGAAATGATGGCGCAGTTTGAAAATTACAAGTATGATCAGTATGCGATTTTGGATCAGCTGGAATCCGTGATGGAGCAGCTTCCAAAGCAGCTTGCGGACGGCGGCATGGGAGACGGAAAGCTTCTGGAGTTCAATCAGCAGATACTGGAGGTTTTTCTGGGCGAAGGAAAGACGGGCGAAGATGGCCAGGTTTTGCCAGCTCCTTTGGATCAGGCAGCGCATGCGCCGGGGGAAACGGCGCAGGAACAGCCGGATCTGGTTCGGGCTGCGGTACAGTCAGAAGCGTCTGGCGCAGTGGATGAGCTGTTGCAGGACGCCGTTTCCAATATGCAGGAGGAGGTTGTTGCAGAGGATGGAGCAAAGCGGCAGACGTCTGAACCGTCTGCAAAAGCGGCGCTGGAACTGCCTGCAACGGCAGAAGAAGCAGACGGGCATGCGGCAAAGGCGGGACAGGATACGCTAAAGCATCTCTTAAGCAGCGGCGAAGTGCAGAATCTTTCCCGTATGCTGGCAGAGATTCCGAGTTTGTCCAGACATCCCGCGCTGTTTTCGGAAGGCAGCTTTCAGGCGGACATTCCATCTAAGGAGCTGATGCGCCTGTTACAGCAGGCGTTTGCAAGTCAGGATACGGACGTCAGGAAAGCGCTGGGGGAACTGGCGTCGTCTAAAGAATATCGGACGCTTGTTCGGAATATGATGGAGCGGCAGTGGCTGTTAAAGCCGGAGGAATTAAAAACGGATCATAAGGTAAATGAACTGTACGAGCGCATGGATCGTCAGCTTGCGCAAATGGAGAAGGTTTTGCGCTCGTTTGGGCAGAGCGCGCCGCAGCTGGCCGATACAGCGTCAAGCGTGCGCAGCAATATACAGTTTATGAATCAGATCAATCAGATTTTTACGTATGTGCAGATTCCGTTAAAGCTGGCGGGACAAAATGCCCACAGTGATCTTTATGTTTATACGGATAAGCGCAGAATGCAGGAGAAAGACAGGGAGCTGACGGCATTTTTGAGCCTGGATCTGGATTATCTGGGTTCTACGGATATTTCGATTCGTTTGTATCAGAATCATGTATCCACCAATTTCTATCTTGCGAGCGAGAATTCGTATCGTGTGATTTTGGATAATATGCAGACGCTGGAACAGCGCCTGACAGACAGAGGGTATCAGGTTCAGATTCAGGTGCTGAATCAGAAGGCAAAAGGAAATTTTATGGAAGAGTTGCTGCAAAAAGGGACGGCGTCTTCCGGCGGAATGGTACATAGATATTCGTTTGACGTCAGGGCGTGAGAGTATGGAGAGAAACGGAAAAGACAAAAAAGCAAAGACTGCCGTTGCGCTTGCCTATGAACCGGGGGATCTTGCGCCTAAAATTCTGGCGACCGGAAAAGGCGAGCTGGCGGAACGCATCATTGAGAAGGGCAGGGAGGAAAACGTCCCCCTGTACAAAGACAATAAGCTGGCAAAGACGTTGTCGAGACTGGAAATCGGAGATACGATACCGCCGGAGCTGTACGACGTCGTAGCGGAGATTCTGGTATTTGTGGATGATATGGACCGCTTGCGTTCCAAGATAAAATAGAGGGAATATGAAGGATAAAAGGACGATCGGCAGAAAATACGAACAGATGGCTTTCGAGTATCTTAAGCGGCAGGGCTATCGGATTCTGGAGCGGAATTTTTTCAGCCGATACGGAGAGATTGATCTGATTGCAGGCGATGGCCGGTATCTTGTATTTACAGAAGTCAAGTATCGAAAAGACGTTTCCTGCGGCGATCCTCTGGAGGCGGTGCATGCAGAGAAGCAAAAGCGGATTTGCAGGACCGCTTCTTATTTTTGCGTTTGCCGCGGTTATTCGGATGCGACGCCATGTCGGTTTGACGTAATTGCAATTACGGGAGATGGAAGCATAACGCATATCAAACATGCGTTTGAATATTGTCTGTAAGAGGCCGTATGATGGGGAGATGAGAAAGGAGAGCTTATGGAGCCGGAAAAGAGAGCGTTGGAATGGAAGGAATGGGAAGGGTCTGCGGCGCTGCCGCTTTATGCGTCTTCACTGCTTGCGGCGTGCGGCATGGTAAAGCATGCGTTTACGACGCGGCTTGGCGGCGTCAGCGAAGGAATATTCGATTCGCTGAATTTTAGTTTTTCGAGAGGAGACAGGCGGGAAGCCGTGGAGGAGAATTTTCACAGGCTGGCTGCGGCGCTTGGCGTGCCGTATGAAAGCTTTGTGCTGTCGGATCAGACGCATACGACGAACGTCGTTCGCGTGGGCGCAAAAGACAGGGGAAACGGCATCGTAAAAGCGCAGCGCTTCCATGACGTGGACGGAATGGTGACGGATGAAGCGGGCGTTACGCTTGTGACATTTCATGCGGACTGCGTTCCGCTGTATTTTGCAGATCCCGTGCATCGCGCGATTGGGCTTGCGCATTCCGGCTGGCGCGGCACGGTGGGCCGGATGGGAAGCGTGATGCTCCAGACGATGCAAAAGGAGTTTGGCACAAAGCCAAAAGACGTGCTCTGCGCCATCGGTCCTTCGATCTGCAAAAACTGTTATGAAGTCGGCGAAGATGTTGCGGCGGCGTTTCAAAAGGAATTTCAGGGAAAAGAAGGGCAGATTCTGGAGGAAAAGGGAGATGGAGCCTATCTGCTGGATTTGTGGCAGGCAAATGCCGTTGTATTAAGGGAAGCGGGCGTTTTGCCGTCGCATCTTTCTGTTGCGGGCGTCTGTACCTGCTGCAATCCGGACCGCTTCTTTTCCCATCGGGTGAGCCGGGGCAAAAGGGGAAATCTGGCCGCCGTAATCGGATTGGCCTGACGGAGTCTGGCAATTTATACCGGTTGATCGGCTTTCTGTTTTATGAGATAATGCGTTCGAATAAAGTAGACAAAATGTTAAAAAATTGTTAAAATATTCTTATTAAATCATAAAGGAGAAAACATACAAATGAATGAGAACAAAGATTTTAAACCTTTCGTTCCCGCCCATAAAACGCTGCCGGAATTCACTGTGACTTCCATTGTGCTTGGCATTTTTCTGGCGGTTGTATTTGGCGGGGCGAACGCGTATCTTGGACTGCGCGTGGGCATGACGGTGTCCGCATCGATTCCTGCCGCCGTCATTTCCATGGGCATTATTCGAAAAATTCTGAGAAAAGATTCCATTCTTGAGAACAATATGGTGCAGACGATTGGCTCTGCGGGTGAATCCGTAGCGGCCGGCGCGATTTTTACGCTGCCCGCTCTGTTTTTGTGGGCGACGGAATGGGGGACGAGCGCTCCGTCTCTGCTTGAAATTGCAGTCATTGCGTTTATCGGCGGCGCGCTTGGCATTTTATTTATGGTGCCGCTTCGGAAAGCTTTGATTGTACAGGAGCATGGAACGCTGCCGTACCCGGAGGGACAGGCCTGCGCGGAGGTTTTGATGGCGGGAGAAGAAGGCGGCGACAAGGCGTCTATCGTATTTGCAGGGCTTGGGATATCGGCTGCGTACAAATTTATTACAGACGGGCTTTTGGCGTTTCCAAGCGAGGTGCACTATGAGGTTCCCGCATACAAAGGGGCGGGCGTCGGCATGGACGTGCTGCCGGCTTTGCTTGGCGTAGGCTATATTTGCGGACCAAAGATTGCCTCTTATCTGTTTTGCGGCGGCGTTTTGGGCTGGTTTGTGCTGATGCCTCTGATTGCGCTGTTTGGCGCGAATATCGTGCTGTTTCCGGCGGACGTTACGGTTGCGGAGCTGTATGCAAAAGGCGGCTCAAGCGCGATCTGGTCAAACTATATCCGCTATATTGGCGCGGGAGCCGTTGCCTGCGGCGGCGTATTAAGCCTGATCAAATCTCTGCCTTTGATTATAAAGACATTCAAAGAGGCAATGAAGGGATTTGGCAAAGGCGATGTGACGAAGGAGCGGACGAATCAGGATCTGAATCTGAACGTTATTTTTATTGGCGTTTCCGTTCTTGCCATTGCGCTCTGGATTGTGCCGGTGATACCGATTAATCTGTTTGGCGCGTTTTTAGTGATTGTGTTTGGGTTCTTTTTTGCGACGGTTTCTTCCCGGATGGTAGGGCTTGTCGGAAGCAGCAACAATCCCGTTTCCGGCATGACGATCGCGACGCTGCTTGTGGCCTCCTTTGCGCTGAAGGCGACCGGCACGGTCGGACAGGCCGGCATGACGGCCGCGATCGCGATTGGCGGCGTGATCTGCATCATTGCGGCGATTGCCGGGGATACCTCACAGGATCTGAAAACAGGCTATATTCTGGGCGCTACGCCAAAGAGACAGCAGATTGGCGAGATCATCGGCGTGCTTGCCGCTTCGCTTGCCATCGGCGGCGTGCTTTATCTGTTGAATATGGCATGGGGCTATGGCGAAGCGCAGCTTCCGGCTCCTCAGGCGATGCTGATGAAAATGATCGTAGAGGGCGTGATGGACGGCAATCTGCCCTGGACGTTGGTGGGAATTGGCGCATTCATTGCAATTATCATTGAAATTCTGGGCATTCCGGTTCTGCCGGTTGCGATTGGCTTGTACCTGCCCATTCACCTGAGCACGCCCATGATGGTCGGGGGACTTGTAAAGTTTGCAGTGGAAAAGAAAAAGGGACTCAATGAGCAGGAGAAGAAAAGCGTGCATGAAAACGGAATCCTTTACTCCTCGGGATTGATTGCCGGGGAGGGGCTTGTCGGTATTTTTCTTGCCGCTCTTGCGATTGTTCCCATTGGAAAGGACAAAATGGCGGGAGACGTGCTGGGCGGATTTTTGACCGAAATGATTCCGGCCCTTTCGGATGTAAAGATTGGAAATGCGCTTGGACTGTGCGCGTTTGCGCTGCTTACGCTTTCCCTCTGGAAATTCTGCCTGAAAAAATCAAAAAAGCAAACGGCATAAAGGAGCGTCTGTGAATAAAAAGAAAAAAAACTTTATGGACTACGTTCCCGTCTGCAATCCCGCCTACAGCTGGGACGCAGACGCAAACGGCATCGTAACCGTTCATGTGAAAAATCAGGGATTTTACAACTGGCTTGCGCAGAAACTGTTTCACAAACCGCCGGTCAGCCATATTTCGCTGGACGCCTATGGAAGCTTTGTATGGCAAAACATGGACGGCATACGGAACATATATGAAATTTCAAAGCTTGTATCCGCGCACTTTGGCAGGGACGCCGAGCCGGTTACAGACCGTCTGGTGACATTTGTGCGGATCCTGTATCAAAATAAATTAATCGGATATGTGAAACGGAGCGAAAGGTGAATGCATAGCGGAGACAGATTGAGATGCTGTCTCCGCTGTGTATATGCAAAAGAGCCTTTCGCTTTGGTCTGCCACTTCTTCTGTGACAGTTCTGAAAATAATGTATACAGAGACTGGCAAAACAAGAAAAAAAATGCTATACTGAGAAAAAATTTACGGACGAGGAAGGGCTTATGCGGTTAAAATACATGGTTCAGACGGGGCTTTGTCTGGTTTTTCTGTCTGTCTGCCTGTGTGGATGCGACAGAAATGATAAATGGGAAGAATTTATCACGGCGCTGGATGCGGAAAGCACGGAGTACGTGAAGGATGCCAGAGAGCTTCTTGCAGAAAATACGGAAGCGGCTATTTTGCAGTCGGCGGCAGTTTTAGAGGCGGAAGAGCGGGAGGAGGCGTACCGTGAGATTCTGGAAAACTGCACCCGGGAATTTATCGGGCATCACGTGCCGGATGAAACGTTTTTTGCATGGGTGGAAGCGGAATACGGAGCGGCGTGCATTGACAGGCTTTTAGAGGAGACGCGTCTTGCGCGTCCGGATCAGAATATCTGGTATGAACTGACCGGAAATTCCATACATGTGTTATGGCTTATGTATTGTGAAAAGACAGGATTTCAGCAGTATCAGCTGGAAAACGTGGCGTGGAAGGAATGCGCGTCAGAAGAGCGGGCGACGTTTGCGTTTACCGGAGATATTAATTTTGCGGAAGGATACGTTACGACGAAGCATATGGACGCGTCTTCCAACGGCATTTACGACTGTTTTTCCGAAGACCTTTTAGAGCTGATGAACCGTATGGACGTTATGATGCTCAACAACGAATTTACGTACAGCGAAAGAGGCGAAGCGTTAAAAGGCAAGGCCTATACGTTTCGCGCCAGTCCGACGCGCGCGGATCTTCTGGAAGTCTTTGGAACGGATATTGTCAGTCTCGCCAATAATCATGTCTATGATTATGGGCCGGACGCTCTTTTGGATACGATTGCCACTCTGGATGAAAGGTCGATTCCGCATGTGGGCGCGGGAGCGAATATAAAAGAAGCCGAGAAGCCCTTTTCTTTTATCTGCAACGGACGGAAAATAACGATTGTGGCTGCCACGCAGATCGAACGGTCCTTAAACTATACGAAAGAGGCGACGGAAGATGATCCCGGCGTATTAAAGACGCTGAATCCGGATCGCTTCGTCAATGTGATCAGACGGGCGAAAAAGAACAGTGACTATGTGATTGCAGTCGTGCATTGGGGAACGGAAGGAGACAGCAATTACGGCAAAGATCAGTATGATCTGGCGCAGGCGTTTGCATCGGCGGGCGCAGACGCGATTATTGGCGGACATACGCATTGTCTGCAGGGCTTTGATATGGTGGAGGATGTGCCGGTGATTTACAGCCTGGGCAACTTCTGGTTCAGTAAAAACACGCAGGATACCGGCATTGCACAGGTTACGATCGAGGCGGATGGAGAGCTGACGCTTGGATTTATTCCCTGTATACAGAAGGATGTGCGGACGTCGCTTGTGACCGAAGAAGCGGAAAAGGAGCGCATTTTTGATTTTATGCGCAGTCATTCCGCGCCAGGCGTTACGCTGGATGAAATGGGGATTTTAAAACGGGAGGAATAAGATGCATTTTTATGTTCTTACGTTGTTTCCGGATATGATTTTGCATGCATTGGAGGAAAGCATTATCGGACGGGCAAAACAGAAGGGACTTCTTACAGTGGAAGCGGTCAATATCCGGGATTATACGCATGACAGGCATCAGAAGACGGATGATTACCCTTACGGCGGCGGCGCCGGCATGGTGATGCAGGCGCAGCCCATTTATGACGCTTACCGCTCCATTGTGCAGCGAATCGGCAGCCGGCCCCGGACGGTCTATCTGACGCCGCAGGGATCCGTGTTTTCACAGTCGGATGCAAAGGAGCTGGCGCAGGAAGCGCATCTGATTTTGCTTTGCGGCCATTATGAGGGCGTGGACGAGCGCGTGCTGGAGGAGATCGTGACGGATTACATATCGATCGGAGATTATGTGCTGACGGGAGGGGAGCTGCCGGCTATGGTTCTGGTTGACGCGATTTCCCGCATGGTGCCGGGGGTTTTGACGAATGCGGACTCCGGAGAATCGGAATCTTTGGAGGGAAGTCTGCTGGAATATCCGCAGTATACCAGGCCGTATGAATGGAATGGAAAAAAGGCGCCGGATGTGCTGCTTTCCGGCGATCATGCAAAGATCGAAAGCTGGAGAAGGGAACAGTCGATACGGCGGACAAAGCGGAATCGGCCGGATTTGCTGAAAAAAGCGGATCTGACGATAAAGGAGAAGGCGGTATACGGAGTGCACGATGGAATGAAGGGAGCGGAAACGGGCGCATCGCCAGAGGCAGAGAATAAAAATTAGCATTTTTTGTAAAAATATGTTATACTTTGTGAGATTGTTTTGCATATAATATTAGGGGCATATACTGGATGCACAGTGTTGCAGAAATCGAAAATAGAACAGCAAAGGGAGGAACTAGCATATGCGGAATCAATTAGTGTGGCAGGATCGGTATAATATTGGAATTGATTTTATCGACAGGGAGCATAAAAAGCTTTTCAGCATTATCAACCGACTGTTTGCCATGTATGAGAAGGCGTCAAAAAGCCAGTGGGTCTGTCAGGAAGGAATTAAATACTTCAAAGATCATGCAATGAAGCATTTTACAGAAGAAGAAGCCTATATGGCGTCGATTGAATATTCCGGATTTGAGCTGCACAGGCGCATGCACGACGATTTTCGGCAGAAGACGCTTCCGGCGTTGGAGCAGGAGCTGGTCAAGACGGGGTATTCGTCGGATGCCATCGACCATTTTCTTGGCGTATGCGCTGGATGGCTGATTGGACACACTATGACGGAGGATCGCGCCATTTCAGGGGAAATCGTCAGTAAATGGGCCAATCTTATGCCGGAAGAAGAGCGGGCTGCCATGCGGCAGACGACGATTCAGTTTATGCGGAATCTGTTTCAGCTGGATTTGCAGGTGATCAGTGAATATTATGGCGGAGAGAAATTTGAAAACGGGATATATTACCGCATTGTTTACGCCAACCAGCAGGGGAAAGAATGGGAAATCATTCTGGTTTTTGAAGAAAAGCTTCTGGTCAATACGATAGGAAGCCTGATCTGCGATCCGTCGGAAGAGGTAAATGTTATGATGGTGAATGCCACCAGATATACGGCGCGCCAGTTTGCGGAATGCATACGAAAGCATTTTCCGTCTGCGGAGCAGTATGAAATGAAATCGGAAAACCTGCTGACGCATGAGCAGATACAGAAGATTTTTGAAAGCCGAAATCCGCAGTGCAGCTTTTTATTTGATACGGGCGTCGGTTATCTGGCATACAGCTTTATTGCGCCGCATATCACATCCGGAGAGATGGGCATTTCGATTCAGGCGGAAAATGCAATGGATGAAATCAGTAAATATCTGAAAAAAGACACAAAGCAGCGGCAGAAAAAAATTCTTGTCGTTGATGATTCAAAGGTAATGTGCCAGGCGATGCGGGAGCTGTTTGGAAATAACTACGAGGTATCGATTGCGCAGTCCGGCCTTGCAGCGATTCGGACGCTTGTGCTGAATCGGCCGGATCTGATCCTTTTGGATTATGAGATGCCGGTCTGCGATGGCAAACAGGTATTGGAAATGATACGGGCGGATCATGACATAGCGGATATACCGGTTATTTTCCTGACGGGGAAAGTCGATCGGGAAAGCATAAAGAATGTAATGGCGTTAAAGCCGGCCGGCTATCTGTCAAAGACGTTAAAGCCTGTAGAGATCAAGAAAAGCATCGACGCTTATTTTGACAAGATGTCGAATGCGCCGATGGCCTGAAGCGCTGTCTGCAATGGAGCTTCCGGGAGGCTTTGATGCAGCTTATAGCATGTTCTGCTTTTTATGATGCAGAAAGCCTTTCGGATTTTGCAGACGTTATGCGTATCCAGAATGCAACGGGGGGAATTATGCACTACGATTGTTTGATTATAGATGATGAAACATTGCTGGCGGACAGTACGGCGGAATATTTTAATCTGTTTGGCGTAAAGACGGCCGTCGTTTATACTGCGTCTGCATGTCGAACCTTTTTTCGGGAACATACAGCGGAGCTTTTGCTGCTCGATATCAATCTGGGCGACGAAAGCGGATTTCAACTTTGCAGGGAACTTCGTGAAAAAACGAAAGTTCCTATTTTATTTATTTCTGCGCGGACAAGCGATGACGATAAGCTGGTCGCGTTCAATATCGGGGGAGACGACTATATACAAAAGCCGTATTCGCTGAGCGTTCTGCTGGCCAAAGTAAAGGCAGTGTTAAAGCGTTACGGTCAGGGAAGAAAAGAAGCCTATGCCGACAGCCGGCTTCACGTAGATTTTCATGCGAGGGAAGTTCTGGTAGAAGGGCGCGCGGCGAAGCTGACGCCGTTGGAGTTTAAGCTGCTGTCTTATCTTATGGAACGGGAAAACAGAGTGATTTCCAAGCAGGAGCTGTTTGAGAAGGTGTGGGAAGATAAATTTGTAAGCGATGGAACGCTGAACGTGCATATTCGCAAAATACGGGAAGCGATCGAACGGATACCGGGCAGGCCGGAATATATTCTTACCGTATGGGGCGACGGTTATAAGTTTGTCGGAGGAAAGGAATGAAAATACGAAGGCTGTTTGTGGGTTTTCTGGCTGTATTTGCAGTGGAAGTTGCGGCGCTTGCTTTTTTGGCCGCCGGCGATGTGGATCAGGCGCAGGACGCTGTCTTGGTGAATGAAGCGGTACAGTCTGTAGAAGCGGACTGGCATGCGCTGCACCGGCATAAAAATACGACGGGTTTATCGTACGTCGTGCTGGATCGCGTGGGCCATGTGCTGTTTCGGACGGGACCGGGGTTAAGCGAGAGCATAAATGCGGCGGTGCGCCACCGGGATACGATTTTGGATATAGAAAGCAAAGACGCCGTTGTGGGAAAGCTCATTCTCTATAATGACAGCGTACCGTTATATCGGAGCCGGAAAAGAACGGCGATCGTTACCCTTGCCGCCGCTGCGGCACTGCAAAGCGCGGTTTGCATTGGATATGCGTGGTATCTGCATCGCGTGATTATAAAGCCGTTTCAAACATTAAACGGCTTTGCAGAGCGCATTGCGGGCGGCAATCTGGACGTGCCTCTGGAAATGGACCGGCAGAATCTTTTCGGGGCGTTTACGGAAAGCTTTGATATTATGCGGTTTGAACTGAAAAAAGCAAGGCATGCGCAGGCGAAGGCAAACGCGGAGAAAAAAGAGCTTGTAGCAAAGCTTTCGCATGACGTGAAGACGCCTGTCGCAAGCATCAAAGCAGCTTCCGAGGTTGGGGCTGCGCGGGCGAAGGATGAAAAAACACGGGAGAATTACCGGCAGATTATTCGAAAGGCGGATCAGATCAACACGCTGATTACGAATCTGTTTACGGCGTCCTTAGAGGAATTGCAGCAGCTTACCGTCGTGCCGGAGGAGATGGAAAGCATGGAGCTGCGTTCGCTTTTGGACAATGCGGATTATCTGCATCGGGCAGAGGCGCCGGAAATTTTCGGCTGCATCCTGTATGCGGATCGGCTTCGTTTACAGCAGGTGTTTGACAATATTTTTGCAAACGCGTATAAATATGCAAATACGCCGCTGCTTGTATCGTGCGGGCCGTGCGACGGATTTTTTTCTGTCTGCGTGGAAGATGACGGAGGCGGCGTTTTGGAGGAGGAGCTGCCGCTTTTGAAAGAAAAATTCTTTCGAGGCGGTAATGCAAAGCATGCGGAGGGCGCCGGGCTTGGTCTTTTTATTTCGGATTATTTTATGCAGAAAATGAACGGAGCGCTTATTGTTGAAAATGGAGCGCGCGGGCTTAAGGTCGCGGTTCGGATTGCGTATGCATCGTCTGACGCAAAAAAATAAAACAGAATATAAGGAGTCGGAAGGAGACGGCGGTGAAATTAAAAAATGTACTGATTGTTGTAAAAGATATCGAACAGTCAAAAAAATTTTATCAGGAGCTGTTTGGACTTGAGCTGGCGCTTGACAATGACGGCAACATGATTTTAACGGAAGGCCTTGTGCTTCAGGATGAGAAAATCTGGAAGGAGTTTCTGGGAAAAGACGTTATCCCGAAAAGCAATTCCTGTGAATTGTATTTTGAAGAACAGAATATCGAAGCGTTTGTCGAAAAGCTGGAACGGCTTTATCCATCCATTTCATACGTGAATCGGCTTATGACGCACAGCTGGGGACAAAAAGTAATTCGTTTTTATGATCTGGACGGAAATCTGATTGAAGTGGGAACGCCCATGCAGCTTTTAAGGAATTCTTAAGGTCTGCCTAAAGACATTTAAGGAAAGAATCCGTAAAATAAGCCGTAGAAAAGGAGGAAGGCTATGAAAGACGTATTGTTAAAAACAGAATGTTTAAGCAAATCGTTTTCAAACGGCGGCATGCTGCGGCATATTTTAAAAAATATTGATCTGGAATTGTATGCGGGCGATTTTACGGTAATTATGGGGGCGAGCGGAGCCGGGAAGTCCACGCTTTTGTATGCGCTTTCCGGCATGGATAAGCCGTCTCTTGGCAGGATTTGTTTTGGAGAAGAGGAGATTTCCGGTTATGGGCAGGATCAGCTTGCCCTGTTTCGGAGGAAACACTGCGGATTTGTCTTTCAGCAGATTTACCTGATTGACACGATGTCTGTGATGGATAATGTGCTTGCGGCGGGAATGCTTGTCAACAGGGACAGAAAGGCGCTTTTGAAAAAAGCGGAAGAATTGTTTGCGGCGGTGGGGATTTCAAAAGAGGTGCAGAAAAAATTTCCGACGCAGATTTCCGGCGGCGAAGCGCAGCGGGCGGGCATTGTCCGGGCGTTGATTAACCAGCCCAAAATCCTGTTTGCCGATGAGCCGACGGGGGCGCTCAATTCCAAAACGGGGCTTGACGTTTTGGATACGCTGACAAAATGCAACGAACAGGGACAGAGCATTGTGATGGTTACGCACGATATGCGGTCCGCCAGACGCGGCAACCGGATTTTGTATCTGAAAGACGGCGCGATTTTGGGCGAATGCGCGCTTGGAGCGTACCGGTCCGGCGACAGAGAGCGGCAGGAAGCGCTTTCCGGGTTTTTAAGGGAAATGGGGTGGTAAGATGCATAAGAGCATGCTTCTTGCCCGTTCTCAGCTCAAAGGGGCAAAGGGACAGGCGATTGCAATTGTCGCGCTTTTGTTTCTGGCATCGTCGATGCTTCATCTCTGGCTGATGCTTTCCATGGATTACCGGCAGAATTTTGACCGCTGCCACGACAGGCTGCATGCGGCGCACGTCCTGCTTGCGGCGGATGACGACAGCGACGGTTTGCGGGATTTTCTGACGCAGACGGCAAAGGGCGACGGGCGGACGGAGGAAATTTCGTTCGACGATGCGATGCACAAAGTTGGATTTTTTGCTTATAATGGCGGCGAGGTCAATACGGAATTGCTGTTTATCAACAGGGAGACGGCAGTTTCGCGCTCCGTTGGAAGCGTGGAAATCGTAGAAGAGGGCGACGTAAAAAGCGGCATTTATCTGCCGGTTTTATATAAGTCGAAGGAGATTGCCATTGGAAATACAATTGAAATTTCGATTGGAAATACAGATATGCGCTATGAGGTCTGCGGCTTTTTTAACAGCGTAATGGCAGGGTCGCATAACTGCGGCATGTGTGAGCTGATGCTGACGGAGGATGCGTACAAAAAGCTGGAGGAGGAGAACATCGCGCCGAAAGCCGCGCTTTGTTCCATTCGCATTTCTGATCAGGCGGAAAGCGAAGCGTATGAAACAATGCTCAAAAACGCCGTATCTTCCAAATATCCGCATGTGAAAACCGTAAGCAACTCGTATGCGCTTGTTTCGCAGTCCCGTTATATTTCGCAAATGGTCTGCGCCGGCATTTTAAGCGCAATGGCCTGTTTCCTGTCAGGCATCGCGCTTGTTGTGATGGCGTCGAACATCGTCCATTATGTGCAGGAGAACATGAAGCATCTGGGCGCGCTGAAGGCAATCGGCTATACGGGGCGGCAGCTGCGCGGCTCTCTTTTGATGCAGTTTCTTTTGCTGACGCTGCTTTCTGCAACAGCGGGCGTTCTGGCGTCGTATTTGCTGTTTCCGCCGTTAAACGCCATGATGATTGCGCAGACAGGCATTCCGTATGAAGTCCGGTTTTTGCCGCTGCCGCTTCTGACGACGCTTTTGATCCTGTGCGGAGCCGCATGGGCAGTCGTATGCGTCTCTTCCCGCCGGATGAAAAAAATGGAGCCGATTACGATGCTGCGGCAGGGCATCTTTTCCCATAATTTCAAACGAAACTATGCGCCGCTTGCGCACGCTAAGCTGCCGCTTTCGTTTGCGCTTGCGCTGAAAACGACGCTTTCGGGCATAAAATATAATTTTACCGTCGGCGTCACGATGCTCCTCCTTTCGCTTATCGTCGTGTTTTCCGGGGTGATGGAAAAAAATATGATTGCCGATGCGACACCGTTTTTAGATCTGATCGTTGGGGAGACGGCGGACAGCTGCATCAGCGTTCTGGCACAGACAGAGCAGGATTTTTTGCAGGAAATGCAGGCGGATGAACGCGTGCAAAAAGCGTACCTCTACAGTTCTCAGGAGGTGCGGCATGACGGCGGCGCCAAGCTGATGGCAACGATCTGCGACGATTTTTCCAACGTAAATAATCAAAGCGTCGTCTTTGAAGGAAGATTTCCAAAGTATGCGAATGAAATTGCGCTTGGCGCAACGTATGCGAAGGAACAGGATCTTGCAATCGGGCAGGAGATTACGGTGACGGCAAACGGAAAAGAAGCGGCATATCTTGTGACCGGCTTTACGCAGATCAGCAATAATCTTGGAAAGGACTGTCTGATGACGAGAGACGGCTATGAACGGCTGGGAGAATTGCAGGCGGCAGAGTATTATCTGAATCTTTTGGAGGGGACGGATATTGAGGCGTTTCATGCGCAGGCAAAGAAGCGATTTGGAGACGGCGTAAATGTTACGATCAATATCCGGGCGGCGTTAGAAGGCATGTCGTCCGTTTATATTTCTCTGATGAAGGTCATTGTTTTTGCGGTTCTGCTGCTTAGCGTTTTCGTCATTGCATTCGTGCTTTTTTTGCTGGTGCGGATTATGCTGGGCAGTAAGAAGCGGGAGTATGGGATATTAAAGGCGTGCGGCTTTACGTCAGGACAGCTGGTTTTGCAGACGGCGTTGTCTTTTCTGCCGGCAATGACAGTTTCAACCGCCATTGGACTGCTTGTCAGCAGCTGCATCATCAATCCGCTGACGGCGTTGTTTCTGGGCAGCATTGGCATCGTCAAATGCACGTTTGTCGTGCCGGTCGGATGGATTGCGGCCGCCGGCGCCGGGCTTTTGCTGCTGGCATTTGCAATGGCGTGCCTGCTGTCTCTGAAAATCAGGAAAATTACGCCGAAGGAGTTGCTTGTGGGGGAGTAAAATCCCCCATATTTTCTGCTTTGACACACAGGCTGCGTACAGGAAAAAAGAAAGACGTTGCCTGTCCATGCGGTTCGTGATATGATAATGCAATACGATGAATGGGAACGGGGAGGTTTTTCATATGAGAAAAGAGGAGCATGCCGGCGCCGCGCTGCAAAAGGGAAAGGCGCGTAGCAGTTTTTCCGGGAAATTAGGCTATGTGCTGGCCGTTGCAGGGTCGGCTGTCGGGCTTGGGAATATCTGGAGGTTTCCCTACCTGGCAGCAAAGTACGGAGGCGGTATTTTTCTTTTGACGTACCTCGTATTGATGCTGACGTTTGGCTATGCGCTGATCGTATCGGAGACGGCTTTGGGACGCATGACGAAGCGAAGCCCGGTGGGGGCGTTCGGGACGTTTGGCAAAAGTCTGCCGTTTCGGCTTGGAGGATGGATCAACGCCGTCATTCCCATGCTGATTGTGCCCTATTACAGCGTTATTGGAGGATGGGTCGTAAAATATCTGTTTGAATATCTGCGGGGCAGCACGGCGTCTTTGGCCGAAGACGGCTATTTTACGAATTTTATTTCCAATGGATTTGAAGCGGAAATCTGGTTTTTGCTGTTTGGCCTGATCGTTGTGACGGTCTTATTTGCCGGGGTCAGACAGGGCGTGGAGCGCGTTTCCAAAATTATGATGCCGCTGCTTGTGGCGCTTGCCCTGTTTGTCGCAGTGTATTCGATGACAAGGCCGGGAGCGCTGCGGGGCGTAGCCTATTTTCTGATACCCAATTTTAAAAATTTTTCCTGGATGACGGTCGTAGCGGCTATGGGGCAGATGTTTTATTCCCTGTCAATTGCAATGGGAATCTTATATACATACGGTTCTTACATAAAGAAGGACGTGGATATTGAAGCGTCCACCAAACAGGTCGAGGTATTTGACACGGCGATTGCGATGCTGGCGGGACTGATGATTATTCCGGCCGTGTTTGCATTTTCCGGCGGCGATCCCGATACGTTAAATGCGGGGCCTTCGCTGATGTTTATTACGATTCCGAAAGTATTTGCAAGCATGGGATTTGGAACGGGAGCCGGGATTCTCTTTTTTCTTCTGGTGCTGCTTGCGGCTGTGACAAGCGCGATTTCTCTGGCGGAGTCCGGCGTGTCTACGTTTGAGGATGAGCTTGGGCTCAGCCGTCGCAAATCGACGTTTTTGATGGGCGCGCTGATTCTTTTGATCGGATCGGTCTGCGCGCTTGGATTTGGCGTGTTAGACTTTGTTACGCTGCTTGGCATGTCGATTCTTGATTTTTTTGATTTTCTGACGAATTCTCTGATGATGCCCGTGGCGGCCCTTGCGACCTGCATTCTCGTTACGCGCGTCGCAGGGCTGAAAAAGATTGCGCAGGAAGTGGAGCAGTCTTCGGCGTTTCATCGAAAGAAGATGTATGGCTTTTTTATGCGGTATCTTGCGCCGGTCTGCATTATTATTATATTGTTTAGCTCGATTGCAGGCGTGCTTGGATGGATTACGATGTAGAAGCGGGAAGCAGAGGAGGCTGCATATGGAGAAAAAAACAGAGCAGAAAGTGACAACAGATTTGCAGAAGCGATTTTTGTTTCGCTCCATCCGGCAGGAGGAGGCAAAAGAGGCGGCGCTGGCGGAGCGCGTCTGCTTTCCGCCGCATGAGGCATGCTCCGAAGAAATGATACGGGCATGCGCCGCTGCGGCTCCCGATTTATTTCTGGTGGCAAAAGACAGGCAGACAGGAAAAATAGCCGGATTTTTGTATGGTCTGGCTACAAAGGAGCGTTCGTTTCGGGATGCGTTTTTTACGGATGCAGGTCTGCATGATCCAAATGGCGAAACGGTCATGCTTCTGGGGCTTGGCGTGCTTCCGGAATACCGCAGACAGGGACTGGCGGAGGAGCTGATGCGCCGGTATTTTGGCAGAGAGCGGGAAAAGGGGCGGAGGATGCTGCGGCTGACGTGTCTGCCCGCTAAGGTAAAGATGTATCAGCGCATGGGATTTTGCGACGGTGGATTTGCAGATTCTGCATGGGGAGGAGAACAGTGGCATGAAATGAGCCGCGCAATAGAAAAAGGAGCGGTCTGTATATGAAGAAAGAAGCATGGAAGAAGCTTCTCCTGGTGGCGGAAAAGCGGTAAAAAGGAAAGAAGCGATCTCAGATGAAAAACCGCAATTCCACCCTGAAGTGATCGCATTCTTTTTGCAGCCGCATTTCACCATGCATCTTTTCCATCATCTTTTGAACGCTTTTTAAGCCAATCTGCGTGCTTTCTATCGTTGTGCGCGTCTTTTTTATCCGATTTTTTATCGAAATCACAAGAGATTCTTCGACCGAGACCGAAAGGAAGACGGTTTCTTTTTTATCTGCATATTTGATAATGTTTGAAAACAGATTGTTGAGCACGCGTTTTACCATAGTTTCATCTGCCGTTGCATGCACAGAGGAAACGTCGGATTCTTCCATATCTAAAATGCGAAGCTCTGTCGAAAAGCCTGCCAGACGCAGGAAGTCGGAATGCTCCCGTAAGCTGTCCAGGAAAAACGGAACGGGAAGTTTTGCATGCGGCGGTATAGGAAGGGTGTCAGCAGCCTCATCGAAAACAAGCGCGTATTCAAACATGCGGTCCGTCATTTCTTTTAAATCGTCCGCTTTTTGCAGACAGCGGACGACATATTCCGTCTGCATGTCCGGGCTTCGGTTCAGCCGCAGGATTTCCAGATATCCCTTCAATATGGTAAGCGGCGTGCGCAGATCGTGGGAAAGGGCGGCGATCAGCTCCTGATTGGATTTGTGCGTTTCCTGTTCCTGTCGGAAATTTTCAGAAAGCGCAGACCGCAGTCTGTCAAGCTCCATCGCCAGAACGCCGATTTCATCAAGGCCCGCGCTTTTTACGGGCGTTGAGAGGTCGCCGGAGGACATCTGTAAAATCGCCTGCTCCAGACGGACGATGGTTTTTAATTTTTTTCCAACAAAATACAATATGACGGACAGAAACAGAAACACGCATACAAACAGGCAGAATATGGCATAGGGGACGAAAAAGAAGGCGCTGTGGTAAAAATAGACCATCACCTGCGCATAGCCGTTTTGAAATGGGATCGCCATATCGTAGATTTGATTGACGTCCTCATCAATCCAGCGGTACGTGAGCTGAAAAAACGTGTTGAACGGCTCGCTCCAGAGCATAGCCTGCGGAAAGCAGCCTGTCCGGTATAATCCGTCTTCCAGTCCGTAAATCGCAATGCTGGTATATTCGTCCGCAAGAGAAAAAAGCGGCTGTATGGCTTCGACGGCTTCTTTGTCGTCTTCGGAATCTGGAATATCGTATTTTAACGCTTCTTTTCGCAGCTTACCGAAAAAGTCTCCATCCGGCATCGGAAGGAGGAGCGTTTCAGAAGGGAGGTTTTCAGCCAGAAAATAATATACGCTCCATTTTCTGTGCCAGAGAAAGCGGAAGAGCGTAAGGCAGAGTGCGCCCGTTATCAAAATCAGAAGAAAAAGCTTTGTGCGTATTTTTGTGCGGGCAATGCGTTCCGAGAGCGCGTTCCATTTAATCAAAATGATACCCCTTTCCCCAGAATGTCTGGATGAAAACAGGATGCTTTGGATCTGCTTCTATTTTCTGGCGTAAGTTGCGGATGTGCACCATAACGGTGTTGTTTGCGCCATAGTACCAGGGGTCGTCCCAGATCGCTTCGTAGAGACGCTGCGCAGAAAAAATCTGGCGGCGGTTGGAGGCGAGCAGCCACAGCATTTCGTATTCGGTGTCCGTCAGCTCTATTTTTTTTCCATGCAGAAAAACTTCCCTTCGTTCGGAATCAATGCTTAAGCCGCGCAGAGAGATCTGTCCGGCGGCAGAAGGCGCGTTCGTCTGCGCCCCCTTTCCCTGATAGACCTGGTAGCGGCGGATTAACGCTTTCGCGCGTCCAATCAGCTCCGGGTAAGAAAACGGTTTTTCCAGAAAGTCGTCGCCTCCGCTGGAAAAGCCGAGAATTTTGTCGTTGTCAGTCGTTCTGGCGCTTAAAAAGAGAATGGGGGCATTGCTGACCTCCCGGATGCTCTGACACGTTTCATATCCATTCATTCTAGGCATCATAATGTCTAAGATAATCAGGTCATATTTCTGGTTTTGCACTTCTTTTAAGGCGGTCTGTCCATCGTTTGCTTCCGTAACCGCAAAGCCCTCTCCTGACAGGAGCGCTTTTATGATTTCACAGATCTCCGGATTGTCGTCTGCAATCAGAATATGCGGCATATCCTGTTTCATGCGTCGGCCTCCTTTTTGCGCTGCCGCGTTACGGCGCGTTGTTTTTCTGCCATATGGAATGGTATCGCCTCTATTATACAGGATTTTATGAAAAACAGGAACTGTTTTTCACATTTACCCGTTTCGTTACAACTTTCTAACAGGAAGGGTGTATCATACAGGATGTAAAAACAGTTGAAGCCGGCGTCTTTTGCATGCTACAATACACAGGAATCTTACAGAAAAACAGTTTATCAGGGAGGTAGCTTATGTATTGGATGCAAAAAGGATTGCATGGCATAGCGCATGCAAAACTGCCGGAGGGCAGGGGGATCGCTCTTGTGCAGCCGACTTCTGCTATTCTTGGCATAGCCGGCGTAATTATCATTTGTGTAGCTTTTATGGCGGGGATGGTTTTTCTCATACTTTTGTGGCAGAGATGGATGGGGGAGCGTTTTGGAAGAGAAGTTCCAAAGCCTCCCGAAAAGCCGCTGACGCCGACGCAGAAATTTATTCTTGCCGCCAGCTCCGTTTCCATTGGCTGTCAGAATAAGTGCGTCATCGACATCTGGGGCACGCGCGCGTCAAAAGAGAGCATGGAAGAGGCCGCACGCGTATTTGAATGGGGCTGGGGCGAGTTTACCCGTGAAAATGCAATGGAAATGGCGGAATTTTGTCTGAATGACGGTCACAACGTCAAGTATCGGGAATTTTTATCTGCCGACACGTCGTCTCCGGAATTTTGTGAAAAATATACGGCGTTTCAACGGGGACTTTTTACAGAAATGAAGCAGGCGTATCCGCGGCAGGGCATGCTTGCATGGGATCTCGTTCGGGTGTTTTCCGTTGTTGGCGGCGCCTATATGGGCGGCTGCATGGATTACGAAGAAGCTGCAAAAATATCGCTGGAAGCGTGCCGGCGTTTACAGAAGAACTTTTCTTCCTGGGATGATATGGTCGGCAGCTATACGTATGGGTACTGGTTCTGGCGCGGTAAGAAAAGCAAGGACAGGATGCATTACTATAAAAGTCTGAAACGGACATGGATTTATGAAATACCGTGGAATACGGAATTAAAAGAAAGCGAACTGTAACGGGAGAAACGGCCGTAAGGCCGTAGAAGAAGGAGCATGCATGGCAAACATACTGATCATTGAAGACGAAGAACCCATTAACCGCCTGATTCGGCAGAATCTGGCGCTGTCCGGACACGTCTGCGACCAGATTTACGATGGCCTGACGGCAAAGGAACGGTTTACATCCGGCGTATGGTACGATTTGATTATTATGGATGTCATGCTTCCGCATATCGACGGATTTTCGCTGATGCAGTACGTGGGGGATATGCCCGTTCTTTTCTTAACGGCAAAGAGCCAGCTTTCGGATAAGCTGAGAGGGCTTGGCTCCGGAGCATGGGATTATCTGACAAAGCCCTTTGAGATGCTGGAGCTGGTTGCGCGCGTGCATCTCATTCTCAAGAAGACGAAAAAAACAGAAAGCGTAGTCCGCATCGAAGGGACAACAATTGATTTACAGGCAAAAAAAGCGACGGTGGACGGGAAGGAAGTGGAGCTGGCCAAACAGGAATTTTCGCTTCTGGAAACGCTGCTTTTGAACAGGAACATTGCGCTTTCCAGAGAAAAGCTGCTGGAGCTGGCCTGGGGATATGATTATATGGGAGATACGCGGACGGTGGATGTACATATCACAAAGCTTCGGAAAAAACTGCGTCTTGAGAAGCAGATTAAAACCGTATATAAAACGGGATACCGTCTGGAACTGTAACGGAAGGAAGAGAAGTGATGCGCATCTGGCAGAAAATATACATCGTCACGCTGATCCTTTTTTTACTGATGCTAAACGCCGGATTATTTCTGACGGCCGGATTTTTCTTTACCTATACGATCGAGCAGGAGAAGAAGAAGGCGGAAACGGACTGCTATTTCCTCTGTCAGAATCTGGAGCATGATTTTTCTGTTTTAAAGCAAAACGGCCGCTATCAGGAGAGCATTGCGCAGCTTTTGCTGGAGGGCTATCAGGCGCATTACAGGACGCAGGGCGTTGCGCTTTCTCTGAAAGAAACGGAGCGGGAAGAAGCGCCGTATCTGCGCTGCGATATAAGCGGGGGCGGAAAGAAAGCAGAGATTTTTGTGGAACGAAATCTAAACGGGCCGTATGAGGCATATCGCATCCAGTATCGAAAACGCCTGACAGACTTCGAGGGAGTCTGGAGCATGTTAAAAAAGATGTTTGGAGCAGTCAGCCTTGCGGCGTCGGTTTTGCTCTGTCTGATGCTGTATGCGCTGATGCGGCGTATGTTGCGGCCATTGGGAAAATTGAATGCAGACGTGGCAAAAATCGCGGACGGCGAATATGAGCTTAAGACAGGAGTGAAAAGCAGAGCGTTCTGGCAGAGCGATGAGATTATGGAGCTGTCCTGTAGCGTTGGCAAACTGTCAGAGACCATACAAAAGCAGATCGGGGCGCTGAAGGAGGAAAATGAAAAAAAGCAGCGGCTGATGGATAATATGGCGCATGAGCTGAAAACGCCTTTGACCTCGATTTACGGGTACGCGGAGTATTTAAGGTATGCCAGAGCTTCCGAGGAAGAAAAGCGGGATGGTCTGACGTATATTATGGAAGAGAGCAAAAGGCTTTCTAAAATGAGTGAGACGATGCTTTCCATGCGTCTGTATGAAAAGGAGGAGCGTCCGGCGGAAGCGATTGATCTGCATGCGGCCACGGACCATCTGGAAAAAATACTGGCCGTTCCGATGCGGGAAAAGCGTCTGACGATACAAAGAGAATTTGAGATGGATACGGCGTATGGGGAAAAGGAGCTGTTTATCAATCTGTTTCGGAATCTGCTGGAAAACGCCATTTGTGCAAGCCATGCGAATGGTGTCATTATCTTTTCCGCCCGCATGTGGCAGAAGGAGCAGACGTTTGCGGTAATCGACTTTGGCGCGGGCATGGAGGAGGCGGAATTAGAACGGATTACAGAGGCGTTTTACCGGGTGGATAAGGCCCGTTCCAGAAACGACGGCGGCGTGGGGCTGGGGCTTTCGGTTGCAGATCTGATTGTGAAAAAGATGCATGGCAGAATGGAATTTTTCTCTTCGCCCGGAAAAGGAACAAAAGTCCTTCTTTTTTTACAACTTCCTGACAACTGTGTAAAAGGTTGATGATCTGCCTGTAGTATCGTATGGATAACGACAGGCCGGTCGTAATACATTACGCAGAATATGCGGGAAAGAAGGTTTTTATGAAGAAAAGAAATGTGCTGGTTGTCTGTACCGCGGCAGGACTTTGCCTTGCCTTTGCACTGCTTTTAGTCGGAGGCATGGGGGTGTATGCGGAAAAAGCGGGAACGCAGGAGGTTAAGCTGGAAGTTAAGACGAGCGAAGACGAGGACGCTCTGACAAAGATTCTGATGGAAGAGAAGGAACAAAAGGACGTTTCTGAAAAAGGCGCTGCAACGGAGCCGGACGCCGTGTCCAAACAGACGCCCGCATCCTCTCAGGAAGCGCTGTCAGACGAAGCGCTGCTTAAAATCTGGGAAGCGATGTATGCGGCGTATCCGGGAACGGAAGAGGAGGAGGTCAGACTGGAGGCGGTGCAGCAGGATGCGCAGGCGCTGAATGAAGATGTGAAGTATACCTGTTATACGCTGGATGAAACGGCGGTTGGCATTTCGGAAATGGGCCTGACGGTTCTGAAAGAAATACGGCGCCTGTATCCGGGCGATGCGCTGGATGGCTTAAAGATCTGTGAATTAAAGCTGAAGTATCATGTTGGCGCAAACCATGTGCAGTGGGAAGGGACTTTGGAAAACGATTATGCGCAGACAAAGGAAGCCTGGCGGTCTTATGCATTTGAGGTAGATGTTGCAGACGGAACGCTGCTTTCTTTTGGAAGAAGCTGTTCGGATCAGAAGAGCAGCGGGAATGCGTTGGCTGCCTGGACGGATGAAGCTGTCAAAGCGCATGCAAAAGAGCTGGTGGAAACGTTTCAGCTTTCCGGAGAAAAAGAACTGGACTGGTCAGGAGCTGAGATTGCCAGGGAAGCGGATTATCTGGAAAAAGCGGATACAAGGGCAGAATGGACGCTGATATTCAGAAAAAAAGGAGAGCCGTTTTTCTATTTGTCTTTTGACGCGGAAACGGGGGAGATCAGCAGATACCTTTGGAGGGAAAGCAGTAAAACAGAATAAGAAAAAGCGGCGTCAAATGCGATTACTTTGACGCCGCTTTTAAATTATGCTGTCCATTGGCTTTTACCTCCTGCTTGGTTTTCCATCAAATCCGTGAAACGAACGTTCCATTTTGTTCTCCATGAACCGTTTGGACTGGAATCATATCTGAATACTGCAACTGATCCTCTATCCTGTCTGTGATATGATATTTCATGGTTTCCGTTTCCTTTTCATTTCCCGTCTCTGGTTTTTGGAAATTTGCCTTTTCATAAGGGCTTTTGGGGTGAATCGTTACGTTTTCATGGGTCTGTACCTCCTGTGTGGTCTTTGTTTGTTTTGTTGTATTCATTCTAACGCGAAACAGGAGATTTGTCAATGAAAAATTAGAAAACAAAAGATTAGCAATATTTATAACTGATTCTATATTAATAATTGTATTAATGTTCAGAAAATAACGCAATGAAAAACGAAGAATAAAAGAAAAGGAGAGCGAAAATACATTCTTTTAAAACGGGATTTTGTGGAAACAAAATTTAGTTTTTAGAAAAAAAGCACAAAATTCAATTGCTTAACTCAGAAAAATGCAATATAATATACAAATATAAAGATAAAGCAGGGAGGAAAACATGAAAAGAGAAAAGAGAAAATGGAAAGCGGTCCTATGTGTGATCCTGTCAGTAGCAGTGAGCATTCTGGCGATTCCTCTTTCGGAAGAAAGGGTAAGCGCGTCCGGCGTTCGGGAATATACGATTATGTCGAAAGATACGACCGGGACCACGGATGTGTTTGCATATTATCCGGCGTCGAAATGGAAAGGAGGACAACAGATAAATGAATACTTTACCAATCAGTCGGTAGATGCGCAGGTTTCCAATGGCGCTGCGGCTTCCGATATCTATTATACGGTGAAGTTTACAGGGACGAAGGCGGTTCTGTACGGATATAAAGCGCCCGGACATGGAGCGACCGTAAAAGTTTTCGTGGACGATGAGGAAAAAGGAAGCTTTGACGGCTATGCAGCCCAGAGGACGTCTAAAGATGTAGAGCTGTGGAGCGTAGATGGCCTGGAAAATACAGAGCATACGTTGAAAGTAGTGGCGACGGGAGGACGAAATGCCGCCGTTACAAATGCGGCCAACACACATATCGAGGTGACGAAGGCGGTTATCACGACGCCGGTCGGATCGGCAACGGGGATTGTTTTTGAACGGGACTCCTACAGCATCCGAAAGGGAGAGACCATGACGCCTGTATACCGGCTTTTGCCGGAAGGCGCGGCGCAGCCGGAGGATATGATCTTTTCGTCTGCGGACGCTTCTGTGGCGGAAATCAATGATCAGGCAGTGATTACAGCTACGGGGGAAGGGGAAACGGAAATCACGGTTTCTTCGGAGGAAGGCAATTTTTCAGAAAGCATCCATCTCACCGTTTTAAAGCAGCAGGAGGATCTGGACGCTATGTTTGTAGACAGTGGCGACCAGTATCAGCAGAAGGCGTACGAAACGCTTCGGACGGGACAGAAGGAATATTTCAGGCAGGATGCGGCATGGAAAAACGATACGGCAGTTTCAGAAATTGCGGTCTTAAGCAAAGGGAAAAAGCTTGAGAATGTTTCCGTATGCGCGACGGATCTTAGAAGCGCATCCGCATCGATTCCGTCTTCTCAGGTTGCGCTTTCTTTTGTAAGAGAAGTAAAGGCATATACAGGGCATGCGGGATGGTATGCGGGAAATATGCAGATGCGGCCGCCGACGGGAGACAGAGAGTATTTTCCGGAAGTGATTTATTCCGGCGATCCGGTTTCGATGGACAAAGAAAAACTGCAGCTCATATGGGTGGAAACGTCCATTCCGGAAAATACGCCGGCCGGCATATACAAAGGAACGATCACGGTTTCCGCCGAAAATACGGAGGATGTCGTAGAGCTGGAGTATGCGGTGGAAGTGCAGAATGTAACGCTTCCTGATCCGGAAGAATATTCTTTTGACGTAGAGTACTGGAGCCATCCATACAATGTGGCGTATTATTATGAGGTTGAGCCGTTTTCGGAAGAACATCTTGCGCTTTTAAAGCAGCATATGGAGCTGTACAAGAGCCTCGGCGGACATGCCATTACAGCGAGCATTGTTGAAGAGGCATGGAACGGACAGACGTATGGCGGAGGGAATGACATCCATTATCCGTCGATGATTCAATGGAAGAAGAAAGCAGACGAAAGTTTTACGTTTGATTATACGAATTTTGACAAATGGGTAGAGTTAAATCTTGAAATAGGAATTGCGGATAAGATCATCTGCTACAGCATGATGCCCTGGAACAATGTCGTCCGATATATGGATGAGGCTTCCGGCACGATGATGCAGATGCAGGCGCAGCCTGGCAATGCAACGCAGTATGCGCAGGTATGGCAGCCGTTTTTGGAGGACTTTGTGGCGCATCTGGATGAGAAAGGCTGGTTTGACAGGACGTACATCGGTTTTGATGAACGCTCGGGCATGGAGACCGCCCTTGATCTGATTGATTCCATTCGGAATAAGGATGGAAAGGCATTGCAGAAGTCAGCGGCATTCAATGACTTTAGAACCAATAAGGCGGTCTTTGACCGACTGGATTCGGCATCCGTAGGATTACAGCAGATTCGTGATAATTTACAGGCGTTTAAGGAGCAGGTGACGTCCAGAAGAGAAGGCGGAAAGGAGCTGACGCTGTATACGGCGACGGAGCATGTGCCAAACAGCTTTACAAAATCCAACCCGGTAGAGAGTTACTGGACGATTCTGTATGCAGGCTCTTTGAATACGACCGGCTTTTTGCGTTGGGCATACGACGCATGGGTGGAAGATCCGTTAGAGGAATCCACACACTGGTCGTTCCCGGCCGGCGACTGCTTTTTGGTGTATCCGTCGGAAAAAGACGCGGAGGTAAAAGAAAGCAAGTTTTCCGTACGTCTGGCGAAGCTGAACGAAGGCGTGCGGGACGTCAATAAGCTGTATCTGATGCGGGAAGAGTATCCGGAGCTGGGAGCGAAAGTCGATGCGATTCTGCGCAAGGTAAAAGGCGACAGGATAGGAGATTACGCATACAGCGTTATGGCGAAGACCGACAGCTGGGGGCGCGAGGCGAAATGGCTCACAGAAGAAGGGAAGCAGGATATGCTTTCCGATATGGCTGTTGTAAAGCAGGAGATTTATGCGCTTTCAAAAGAATATGAAGCGAAAAAGCATCCGGACGCGATACAGGAGATTGCGATACTTGGAGCGGATAAGAACGAATTCCGGAGAGGCGAGACGCTGCAGCTTTTGGCGCAGACAAAGCCTCTGACGGCGGCACAGTCTGAAGTCATATGGAGCAGCGACAATCCATCGGCGGCGTCTGTGGATGAGCAGGGCCTTGTCACCATGAAACAGGGTGGAAAGGCAGTTATTACAGCAGCGTCGGCGGAAAATGCCAACATTATGCAAAGCATTGCGATTGAAGTGGTTCTGGAAGAAGGAGAAGAAGAGCTGATCGAGCAGACGGAAGCGGCGCTCAGTCTGTCGAAGGCCGATTATACGGCGGATACGTGGAAAGAAGTGGAAACGGCGCTGGCAGCGGCGGAGGCTCTTTTAAAGAGGGCGGATTCTACGCCTGAGGAGATCAAAACGGCGCTCGATAATCTGAAGAAAGCAGTGGATGGACTGAAGCTGGCGGAAGTGAAGCCGCCCGTTCAGGAGCAGCCAGGACCGGCGCCAGAGAATCCGGGAGGGAATACGAATCCCGTTCAGGCTCCTGAGATCGGAAAAGAATATTCCGTAGGCGGGCTGACGTACGTTGTGCGCAGCATAGCTCCGGCAGCAGTGGCGATAAGCGGCGGCGAAAGCAATATAAAGAGTTTGAATGTGCCGGCGGCGGTTGAGATTCAGGGCGTAATGTGCCAGGTGACGGAAATTTCCTCCAAAGCGTTTCAAAATTGTAAGAATTTAAAGAGTGCGGTGATTGGGGAAAATATTGCAGTCATAGGCAAACAGGCATTTTCCGGATGTAAGAAGCTAAACAAGGTCAGCTTCCTGGGGAAGAAAGCGCCAAAGCTTGGCAAGAAGGCATTTAAAGGAACTGCAAAGAAAGTGAAGGTTTCTGCGGCGAAGATAAAGAAGAAGCAAAGACAGGCGTTTCTGAAACAATTAAAGAAAGCGGGCATGCGTACAGCAAAATAAGACCGTTAAACCGGCCTCCGAAAGACAGACAGAGCATCTGCTGCAATCGGAGGCCGGTTTTTGCGTTTTTACGCCGCCATCCGTTTCCGGTTTGCCGGATTTGTAGATATTTTCATCCGATTGTGTTATGCTTAGAAAAATCGGAAACAGAAGATGGATGGGAAGATAGGAGAATAAAATGAAAAAAGCCGTATTTTTTGATATTGACGGAACATTGTGGGATGATAACATGCAGGTGCCGCAAAGTACAAAAACGGCAATCCGCGCGCTGCGAAGAAATGGAACGTATGCTTTTATTTGCAGTGGAAGAAGCCGGGCCGCGATTCAGGCGAAGGAGCTTTTATCTGACATTGGGTTTGACGGGATTCTGGCAGCCTGCGGCACATATGTTGAATACCGGGGAGACGTTGTGTTTGAAAGAACGCTTTCCTCTGAGGAGCTGCGGGAGCTGACGGAATGCTTTCAAAGGCAGAATAAGCCTTTGATATTGGAGGGGAAACACTGTTTATACGCCGATATGGAGGATTTTGGAGGCAATGCGTATATTCTGAACCTGAAAGAATCTCTGGGAGACGGCTTTCAGTCGTTTACCGCGCATGCGGGCGGATACGATGCGAATAAGGCGACGGCGTATTTTGATGGCGGAGATCTGGAGCAGGTGAAGCGGGAGCTGACGGAGAAGTTTGATTTGATTTTTCATACTTCCCGCGTATTTGAAATTGTTCCAAAAGGCTTCTCCAAAGCAAGCGGGATTGCATGGATCTGCAAGTATCTGCATGTTGCGCAGGAAGATACGTATGCATTTGGAGACAGCATCAATGATGTGGAGATGCTCTCGCACGCAGGGCATGGAATTGCAATGGGAAATGCAACGGACGTTGCAAAGGCGGCGGCGGACTATGTGACGGCGGATCTTTTGAAAGACGGCATAAAAAAGGGACTCGAGCATTTCGCCCTGATCTGACGCTGTTTCATGCAAACGGGACAATTCAAAAGAGAACATAAACAGTTTCTAAAAAAAGTATGAAAAAGCAAAAAAACGGTAAAAATATGAAAAAGTGAGAAAAAATGAGAATACAAGAGAAAAAGTAAGTATATAATATCTATCAGTGAAAAGAATCCGTTTGCAGAATCGGATTGCAAAACATATGATAGATGCATCGGTTAGCGCTCAAAAGATATGAGTGCTAATAAAGGAAAACAGCGTAGCAGAATGTAAAAGGAGGCATTTCAAATGAAGTTAGTACCTTTAGCGGACAGAGTTGTTTTAAAACAGTTGGAAGCAGAAGAAACAACCAAATCAGGAATTATCCTCGCAAGCAAATCACAGGAGAAGCCGCAGGAAGCGGAAGTGGTAGCCGTAGGGCCTGGCGGCGTGGTAGACGGCAAAGAAGTGACGATGCAGGTTACGGTCGGCCAGAAAGTGATCTATTCCAAATATGCAGGAACAGAAGTAAAGCTTGAGGATGAAGAGTATATTATTGTGAAACAGAACGATATTCTGGCAGTGGTAGAATAAAGGCTTCGGCAATAAAAATCAGAAAAGAGGTAGACATTCATGGCAAAGGAAATCAAATACGGTTCAGAAGCAAGAGCGGCGCTTGGCGCTGGCGTGGATAAGCTGGCGGATACGGTCAGCGTGACATTGGGACCCAAAGGAAGAAACGTAGTGCTGGATAAATCATTTGGCGCGCCGTTGATTACGAACGACGGCGTAACGATTGCAAAAGAGATTGAGCTTGAGGATGCGTTTGAAAACATGGGCGCGCAGCTTGTCAAAGAAGTGGCGACGAAGACGAATGACGTTGCCGGGGACGGCACAACGACGGCGACCGTTCTGACACAGGCGATGGTGCATGAAGGCATGAAGAATCTGGAAGCGGGCGCAAATCCGATCGTTTTGCGCAGAGGCATGAAAAAGGCGACGGACGTTGCGGTGGAAGCGTTAAAATCCATGAGCCAGAAAGTAAAGGGCAAGGATCAGATTGCAAAGGTTGCGGCGATTTCCGCAGGCGATGAAGAAGTCGGCGTACTCGTATCCGACGCGATGGAAAAAGTGACGAACGACGGCGTAATCACGATCGAAGAGTCCAAGACGATGCAAACGGAGCTGGATCTGGTAGAAGGCATGCAGTTTGACAGAGGCTATGTTTCGGCATATATGTGCACAGATATGGATAAGATGGAAGCGACGCTGGATGATCCATACATTTTGATTACCGACAAAAAGATTTCCAATATTCAGGAGATTCTTCCGCTTCTGGAGCAGGTGGTGCAAAGCGGCGCAAGGCTTCTGATCGTGGCGGAGGATATCGAAGGCGAAGCGCTTACGACATTGATCGTTAACAAGCTGCGCGGCACGTTTAACGTGGTAGCCGTAAAAGCGCCGGGCTATGGCGACAGAAGAAAGGCCATGCTGGAAGATATCGCTATTTTAACGGGCGGTCAGGTGATTTCGGAAGAGCTTGGACTGGAATTAAAAGACACGACGATGGATCAGCTTGGACGCGCGAAATCCGTGAAAGTGCAGAAGGAGAATACGGTAATCGTAGACGGGGAGGGCGATAAAGAAGCGATTCAGTCAAGAATTGGACAGATTCGCGGGCAGATCGAGGAGACGACGTCGGAATTTGATAAAGAGAAATTGCAGGAAAGGCTTGCAAAGCTGGCGGGCGGCGTAGCCGTTATTCGCGTAGGCGCGGCGACGGAGACGGAGATGAAGGAAGCGAAGCTGCGCATGGAAGACGCGCTGAATTCTACAAGAGCGGCCGTGGAAGAGGGCATTATCGCGGGCGGCGGTTCGGCATACATCCATGCGGCAAAGAAAGTTTCGGAATTTGCAGACACGCTGGAAGGCGATGAAAAGACAGGCGCGAAGGTGATTTTAAAAGCGCTGGAATCTCCGCTTTACTATATTGCTGCAAAT
Organism: uncultured Roseburia sp.; assembly: GCA_947647505.1. Classification (GTDB taxonomy): domain Bacteria; phylum Bacillota; class Clostridia; order Lachnospirales; family Lachnospiraceae; genus Roseburia_B. The sequence goes on from CANSKO010000001.1 coordinate 109,596, forward strand.
GCAGGTCTGGAAGGCGCCGTTATTATCAACAAGGTAAAAGAAGCAAACGTGGGCATTGGATTCGATGCGGTGACGGAAGCGTATACGGATATGGTGGAAAGCGGCATTCTCGATCCGGTCAAAGTAACGAGAAGCGCGTTGCAGAATGCGACTTCTGTAGCGTCTACGCTTCTGACGACGGAATCTGCCGTTGCAAATATCAAAGAAGACGCTCCGGCTATGCCGGCGGGCGGCGCAGGAATGGGCGGCATGATGTAAGAGCCGTTATTGTTCAAAAAGAAGGCAAAAGGCACAGCTGTTTCTTCCGGGATGCAGCTGTGTTTTTTGTGCGTTTTGAAATGGAGTGGAACGTCTGAAAAGAACGGTATTTATGGATCGTGTGCGTTTTTGTGGAAAGCGGATTTGATGAAAAAACGCAAAATTGGACATTTCGGATTGGGAAATCATATTGACATAAAAATCATCAGGAGAGTATAATAACAGTGCATTTATATTTATATGGATTGTGTTCTATGGTATGCCGAAACACGCTTCGGGACGGCAGAATGGAGATTGGAAATGAAATGGAAAAAATACAGAAAAGATAATGGAATGCCATTATTCCTTTCTATTATACTTGTCTTTTGTATTTTGGGAACCGTTATGTTTTCTGTGGTTCGAAAATTATCTGCGGAAATGTCTGCTTCGGCGATTCAGAATCTGAGTGAAAGTCTGGACTTGATGAAAGGAACGCTGGAAGCGATTTTGCGAAAAGAAGCGGAATTTCAGAAGATGATGGCGCAGGAAATCGCGACGATAGAGGATCCGGAAGAGTTTATCCGTTCCTATCAGAGAAATCAGACGATGGTGCGCGTTTCGCTGATTGAGGCGGGAAAAACGAAAGGCGTGTCCAATATTGGAAAAAAATTTACAGAGGGAGAGCTTAATTTTTCCGCAGGCGGAATGGTGGAAGGGCTTCAGGTTTCGCAGTCGTATCTGAATTACATGGGGACGTGGGCATATACCATGAAATGTCCGGTGAAAAAAGAAGGCCGGGAGATTGCGTCTTTGTATATTGAGTATGTGTACGATTCCTTTGAAGAGTCGTTACCGGACGGGTTTTACGATGGCTGGGCCATGCTTTACATTATGGACGCAGAGAGCGAGAGGTTTGTGCTTAAGCCAAAAGGTATGGGCGAACGCGACGCAGGACATTTGAATCTGGAAGATTTTTACCGGGCGAATGACATTCAGGAGGAGGAGCTGAAAGAAGAAGTTTCCGCGTGTGTGGAAAGTGGAGAGAATATTTTATTTTATCATGATATTCGGGATAAAAACGCGTTGAATTACATGTGGGCAGTGAATCAGGGGACGATTTATCTGATCGGATATGTGCCGGTGGAAGCGATTCAGCAGGAGGAAAGAACGGTCAATCAGAATATTATTATCGTTATCGTCGTTATGCTGGTTGCATTTTTACTTTGCTGCATATTATATTATCTGAATCAGAGGCAGCAGATCAGAATGCGAAAGGAGCAGGAAGAGGAGCGGGAGATACATAATAAGCGTCTGGCGGAAGCGCTGCAGGTGGCGCGGATGGCAAGCGATTCCAAAACGATGTTTCTTTCGAATATGTCACATGACATACGCACGCCTATGAATGCGGTGCTGGGATTTACTTCGCTGCTTGCCAGAGATGCGGAGAATCCGATCCGGGTAAGGGAATATACGAAAAAGATTATGGCGTCCGGCCAGCACCTGCTCAGCCTGATTAATGATATTCTGGATGTATCAAAAATCGAGAGCGGAAAAGTCGTGCTTTCCGCGGAAGAATTTACATTGAGCGATCTGGTTTGCTCTGTAGATGCGATTATACGTCCGATGGCCAGGGCAAAGCATCAGAATTTTTACGTCGAAGTAACAGATATCCGGCATGAATATCTGATGGGCGATGAAATGCGAATCAATCAGATTTTGATCAACCTGCTTTCCAACGCTGTGAAATATACGCCGGAAGGCGGAAATATCTGGTTTCGCATCATTGGCCAGAAACAGCGTTCCAATCAGTATGCGTTTATTCGCATCGAGGTGGAGGATGACGGGTATGGCATGACGCAGGAGTATTTAAAAACGATTTTCGATGCGTTTACAAGAGCGGAAAACAGTACGACGAATAAAGTGCAGGGCACGGGACTTGGCATGGCGATTACGAAGAATATCGTAAAGTTGATGGGCGGTACGATCGACGTCTCCAGCGAAGTTGGAAAAGGAAGCCTGTTTGTGGTGGAACTGGAGTTTCGCCTGCCGGAAGGCCAGGCCGACAGGAGATTTTGGGTCGAGCATCGAATTGAACGGATTCTTGCGGCGGACAGCGACGCAGAGTGCCGCAGCAATATCAAAAGGCTTCTGGAGGATACGGGCATTTTGACGGATACGGTCGCTACGGCAGAGGAAGCGCTGCATTTGCTGCAGACGGGAGGAAGCGCGCGAAATTATCAGGTCGTTTTGTTAAGCGAGCGTCTTTTGCTTGCAAATGGAGCAGAAACGGTAAAAGAGATCCGCAGACTTTTGCCGGAGGAGACGCCTATGCTGTTTCTGGCGGAGTATGACGCGGAAGGGCTGGAAGAAGCGCTTGCAATGGCGCATACGGGAATGATTGGAAAGCCGTTTTTTGTATCTGCATTACAGGAAAAAGTACTGGAAATGCAGAGGGAGAGAAATGTAGATGGCAGAGCGGAGAAGGAAAAGGTCAACAATCTGGAAGGGCTGCATTTTCTTGCTGCGGAGGATAATGAAATCAATGCGGAGATTTTGGAGGAAGTTCTTTCCATTGAAGGCGCAGACTGTGAACTTGTGGAAAACGGCAAATTAGCGCTGGAACGCTTTGCGTCTTCCGGTGAAAATGAATTTGACGCAATTTTAATGGATGTTCAGATGCCGGTGATGAACGGATATGAGGCGACAAAGGCCATTCGTGCGTTAGACCGCGGCGATGCGAAACGCATACCCATTATAGCTATGACGGCAAATGCGTTTGCGGAAGATGAAAAGGAAGCGTTAAACGCCGGCATGAATGCGCATGTAGCAAAGCCAATCGATGTGGAAGCGCTAAAGAGGGCCATAAAAGAATGCATACTGGGAAAGGAGTAGAACATGAATTCATATGGCGTAAAAAAAGCGATGGCAGTCTGTCTGGCAGGAGTCATGACTCTAATGGCGACGGCCTGCGGCGGACAGAAGGAAGCGGAGAGAAATCTGATTTCGTCAGAACAGGGAGAGAAAGTGGTTGTCAATCTGTTTGGACCTATGGAGAAAACAAATCCGGATGCGGAAAACATTGCAAGAAGCGCTTTTGATCAGACGGTCATTATGGCGGAGGATGCGTTGGATGTAACCGTGATTTACAGAACGTATACGGCTGAGAATTATCAGGAGAAGACGTATGATGACGTGACGCTTGACCGTGTGCGAAATAATATGGACGATTTGTATCTGTTGAATCCCGATACGATTCAGGTTCTTGGAGAGGAAGGCGGGCTTTTGGATCTGTCGGGGCTTGAGAACGCAGGGAATTTAAGAGACATCGTAAGAATGGCCAATACAGTGGACGGAAAGCTGGTTGCCATTCCGCAGGAAGTTGTGGCGTATGGCCTGTTTGTCAATCAGGATATGTTTGATCAATACGATTTGAAATTGCCGGAAACGCCGGAAGATTTTCTGGAGTGCTGCAGGGTGTTTCAGGAGAACGGAATTGAGACGCCGGTTGGCGCCAACCGCTGGTGGCTGGAAAATTTTGTGTTTGCGCAGGCATATGCCGATTTGTATAACGGAGGGAATACGGAAGCGGAAATAGCGGCGCTCAACAGCGGGGAAAGCAAGTACAGCGATTATATGCGTTCCGGATTTGAATTTCTGAAAAAAATGATGGATCTTGGCTATATTGATGCAGAGGCGGCGTATGAATATGAGGCGATCGAAGGCGAGGGGCCGGATTTTCTGGCGCAGAAGACGCCGATCGTGATGGCATACTGGGGCGCGGCCAATACGGATACGGCATACGGCAATCCGGATTTTAATATGAAGGTGATCGGCTTTCCAAGCGACAGAGGGCAGATTCCGGTTGTATCGATGACAGGATATGGCATCAGCGCAAATGCAGAGCATTTGGATGAGGCGGTGAAAACGCTGGATATTATCCTTTCCGACGAGGCGCTGGAGCTCTATTCGAAGACGAATAAAGTCATTTCTCCATCTAAAAATGTGGATGTGGACTGTATACCTGCTCTGCGTCCGTTAAACGATAAAATACAGGAAAACACGTATGTGCTTGGCTCCAATGCCGGCCTGAAGGTGGAGCAGTGGGGAAATACCTGTCTGATTGTGCGGGAGCTGTTAAAGGGCGCTACAGTGGAAGAATGCATGGCAAAATTTGATAAATTACAGAAGAAATCTCTGCGCGAATAAAGATCGGACGGACGGTTACAGGCGCAGCGCAATGGAAAAGGACGAAAATTATCTGGATTTATAAAGCCTGATATGGTAATATAGAAATTACCGTATCAGGGCTTTTTTCACTGAAAAGAAAAAGGCGCGGCATATGCCAAAGGAAGCATGCATCGCCGTGGCGTGAGAAGCCGGATGGCGAGCAGGGAGGAGTATGGAAGATGAAACTGGGAATTGTCGGGCTCCCAAATGTAGGGAAAAGCACATTGTTTAATTCATTGACAAAGGCGGGCGCGGAATCGGCCAATTATCCGTTTTGCACGATTGATCCGAATGTGGGAATCGTGCCGGTGCCGGATGAGCGGCTGACAAAGCTGGGAAATTTGTATCATTCGAAGAAGGTGACGCCGGCCGTCGTCGAATTTGTAGATATAGCGGGACTTGTAAAAGGCGCGAGCAAAGGAGAGGGGCTTGGCAATCAGTTTCTTTCCAATATTCGTGAAGTGGATGCGATTGTGCACGTGGTGCGCTGCTTTGAAGACGCCAACGTCGTGCATGTGGACGGATCCGTCGATCCGGCGCGTGATATTGAAACGATCAATCTGGAACTTGTATTTTCTGATCTTGAAATATTGGAGCGGCGTATCGCAAAGACGGCAAAAGGCGCGCGCATGGATAAGGCGCTGGCAAAGGAGATGGCGCTTCTGGAACAAATCAAAGCGCATCTGGAACGTGGGGAGCTGGCAAAGACGTTTGCGCTGTCGGATGACGAGGAGGAAGCGGCATGGTTTGCCTCTTATAATCTTTTGACGGCAAAGCCGGTGATCTATGCGGCGAATGTGGCGGAAGAGGATCTTGCAAATGAGGGCGCGTCAAACGCATTTGTACAGGCAGTCCGAAAGCTGGCGCAAAAAGAGCAGAGCGAAGCGTTTGTCATCTGCGCGCAGATCGAGCAGGAGATTGCGGAACTGGAAGAAGAAGAAAAAATGATGTTTTTAGAGGAGCTTGGCTTACAGGCGTCCGGCCTTGAAAAGCTGATTCAGGCCAGCTACAGTCTTCTGGGGCTGATCAGTTATCTGACGGCGGGAGAAGACGAGACGCGGGCCTGGACGATTATAAAAGGGACGAAGGCGCCGCAGGCGGCCGGGAAAATCCATACGGATTTTGAACGCGGATTTATTCGCGCGGAAGTCGTCAATTATCAGGACCTTCTGGAATGCGGCAGCCTGGCCGCGGCAAAAGAAAAAGGCATCGTAGGACTGGAAGGGAAGGATTACGTCGTTAAGGACGGGGACGTCATGCTGTTTCGGTTTAATGTATAAACCGTCAGGGCATAGGACGAAATCTGCCGGAATACAATAAAGAAAAGAACGAAAAAGGGTCTGTCCATGCGCTTTTGCGAACTTCAGGAAAAAGAAGTTATCAATGTCTGCAATTGCAGATGTCTTGGAAATGTAATGGATCTGGAGCTGGATGAAAAGACGGGCTGCATTCAGGCGATTATCGTGCCCGGGCCGTGTAAGCTGTTTGGCATGTTCGGGCATGAATTTGAATTTTGCATACCGTGGAAATGCATTGTCCGCATTGGATCGGACATTATTCTGGTAGAAATCAGAGAAGAAGACTGCAGAAGAAAGCTATAGGAGGAATGTTTTGGATGAAATGTCCATATTGCAGCAGCGAAAATACAAGGGTAATCGATTCAAGGCCGGCGGAAGACAATAATTCCATTCGCCGGAGAAGAATGTGCGACGACTGCGGAAAGCGTTTTACAACGTATGAGAAGGTAGAGACGATTCCGTTAATCGTCATAAAAAAAGATAACAACAGAGAGCAGTACGATCGCTCCAAGATTGAAGCGGGCATTTTGCGCGCCTGTCACAAGCGTCCCATTTCGGCGGATCAGATCAACCGTCTGGTAGACGACATCGAAACGGAAATTTTTAACCGGGAGGAAAAAGAGATTTCGAGCGCAAAAATCGGAGAAATCGTCATGGACAGGCTTAAGGATACGGAGGCGGTCGCCTACGTCCGGTTTGCATCGGTCTACCGGGAATTTAAGGACATCAATACCTTTATGCATGAACTGAAAAAGATTCTGGATACATAATGGCGCGTCATGTTGCGACGCGAAGCATCCGGACAAAGGAGTTTGTATGAAACATCTGCTCTATCCGAAGCAATACCTGCATTCCGCCTATCAGATTGATTACGAAGCATTGTATCAAAGCGGATACAGGGGCCTTATTTTTGATATTGACAATACGCTTGTGCCGCATGGCGCGCCCGCAGACGCGCGCGCCATTGCGCTGTTTTCCCGTTTGAAGGAGATTGGCTTTGCCTGTGTGCTGCTTTCCAACAACAAAGAGCCAAGAGTGAAGCCGTTTGGCGAGCGGACAGGGGCGCGTTATATTTTTAAGGCGGGAAAGCCGGGGCCAAAAAGCTACCGCCGTGCAATGGAAATGATGCGGACAAAGCCGTCCGGCACGGTTTTTATTGGCGATCAGATTTTTACGGATATAGCCGGCGCAAATCTGGCCGGCGTGCATTCGATTCTGGTGGAGCCAATCAATCCAAAAGAAGAGATACAGATTGTAATCAAGCGGTATTTTGAGAAAATCGTGTTGTTTTTTTATAGGAGGAGACGCGTATGAAAATTGCAATTGGAAACGACCACGCGGCCGTGGAGCTGAAACGGGAAATCATGGAATACATCGTTTCCCTCGGGCATAAGGTCGAAAATTACGGGACGGATGAGAATGCTTCCTGTGACTATCCGGCATTCGGGGAAGCGGTGGCCAGAGCCGTTGCGGATGGCAGGGCGGACTGCGGGATTTTGATCTGCGGGACAGGCGTTGGCATTTCGATCGCAGCAAATAAAGTAAACGGCATTCGAGCGGCCGTATGCTCCGACGCTACGACAGCGCGGCTTGTCAAAGAGCACAACGACGCGAATATTCTTGCATTTGGCGCGCGCATCGTCGGCTCTGAGCTGGCAAAGGACATCGTGTCCGCTTACTTGTCCGCGCAGTTTGCGGGCGGCAGACATGCGCAGCGCGTGGCGATGCTTTCTGAAATTGAAGAACGCGAACGGCAGAATCAGAAAGCAAAAGACAGGGCATACTGAAAAGAAAAAGAGAGGATAAAAGGGTATGGCAAAACGGATATTAAACAGAACGCCGAATGAGCTTATCAATATGACGAAGGAAGAATTTCTTTCCGCAGTTGCGGACAGCGAGGGCAGAGTGCTTGTCAGTGAGACGATTGGCATTACGCTGCCGCTTTTAACCGATGTGACGAATGCGGAATTTGCCGCGTCTATGGGAGCCGATCTGATTCTTTTGAATATGTTTGACGTGCAGGAACCCAAAATTGAAGCGCTTCCCGCCACAGATCCTTTGGAAACGGTTCGGGAAGTCAAAAGGCTGACGGGACGCATGATCGGGATCAATCTGGAGCCGGTCGATGAAAAAGCCGCGTCAGAGCAGGCGCAGACGATCTGGGCGATGAGCCCGGGACGTTATGCGACGGCGGAAAATGCGATTCTGGCGCAGAAGATGGGCGTCGATCTGATTGTTTTAACCGGGAATCCGGGAAACGGCGTAAGCAACGCGGCCATTTGCGATTCGCTAAGGTCCATTTCTTCCGCGGTTGGCGGGAAGATCGCGCTTGCCGCAGGAAAAATGCATGCTTCCGGCGTGATTGGAGAGGGCGGCCAGAATATGATTACGAAAGAAGAGATCCGGCAGTTTGCCGATGCCGGCGCCGACGTGATTTTGATGCCCGCGCCCGGTACGGTTCCGGGCATTACGACCGAATATGTCCGCGGTCTCGTGGCGTATGCGCACAGTCTTGGAAAGCTTACGGTAACGGCGATTGGGACGTCGCAGGAAGGCGCCGATACGGATACGGTCAAACGCATTGCGCTGGAATGCAAAATGACGGGCACGGATATGCACCACATCGGAGATTCAGGCTGTGTGGGAATGGCGTTGCCGGAAAACATTATGGCGTATGGCATTGCCATAAGAGGCATACGGCACACGTATCACAGGATGGCGCAGTCGATTGCAAGATAGGGAGCGCGCTACTTTTATTGGGAAGAACGTAAAAAAAGGTTGAAAAAACAGATCTTTTATTATAGAATTGTACAGGTGATTAAGGTTCAAACGGATGAAGGAGGAAAATGTATGATTTCAGCAGGCGATTTCAGGAATGGTATTACAATAGAATTGGAAGGTAATATTTTTCAGATCATTGAGTTTCAGCATGTAAAGCCGGGAAAGGGCGCGGCGTTTGTCAGAACAAAGTTAAAGAACATCAAGAGCGGCGGCATCGTGGAGAAGACGTTTCGGCCAACGGAGAAGTGCGAAACGGCGCATATTGACCGGAAGGATTACCAGTACCTGTATGCGGATGGAGATCTGTTTTATTTTATGGACGTTGAGACGTACGATCAGATTGCGCTTGGAAAGGATGACATCGGAGACGCTTTGAAGTTTGTGAAAGAAAATGAAATGGTTAAGGTATGCTCCCACAAGGGCAGCGTATTCGCGGTAGAGCCGCCGCTGTTTGTGGAATTGCAGATTACAGAAACGGAACCGGGCTTTAAAGGGGATACGGCTACCGGCGCGACAAAGCCTGCCATTGTCGAGACGGGCGCTACCGTATACGTTCCACTGTTTGTCAGCCAGGAGGACGTCATCAAGATCGATACGAGAACGGGCGAATATCTTTCAAGAGTATAGGAAAGCAAGGCGTGCGGCTATTCAGCGTTGTCTGGATAGCCGTACTTTTATGTCAGAACGGGCCAATTTGCGGGCCGCCGCGAACAGGGAATTGAAATCCCGTAAAAAGTGTGGTACAATCTAAACGTTGTGATGAAAAATACAGGAGGGACTTATGGGTAAAATTGCAGTTGTTTCAGACAGTAACAGCGGAATTGCACCAGAAGAAGCAAAAGAACTCGGTATTTATATTCTGCCGATGCCGTTTTTTATCAACGGAGCCACCTATTACGAAGGTGAAAATCTGACGCAGGAACAGTTTTATGAAAAATTAAAAGATGGCAGCGATATTTCCACTTCCATGCCTTCGGTAGCCGGCGTTACGGATTTGTGGGACGCGCTTTTAAAAGAATACGATGCGATTGTGCACATCCCTATGTCAAGCGGATTAAGCAGCTCGTGTGAAACGGCGGTGATGCTTTCGGGCGACTATGACGGAAGGGTGCAGGTTGTCAATAATCAGCGGATTTCGGTTACGCAGCGGCAGTCGGCGCTGGATGCCGTTGCGCTTGCGGAGAAAGGAACATCCGCAGAGAAGATCAAAGAAATTCTGGAACGAGAAAAACGGGAATCTTCCATATATATTATGGTCGATACGCTGACGTATCTGAAAAAGGGCGGCAGGATTACGCCGGCAGCGGCTGCGCTTGGCACGCTGCTTCGTTTAAAGCCCGTATTACAGATTCAGGGCGAGAAGCTGGATGCGTTTGCCAAAGCGCGTACGGTAAAACAGGCCAAAAGCATTATGATTGATGCAATGAAAAATGATTTTGCAAACCGTTTCCAGGACCCGCAGGGGACGCATATGCATCTGGAAATGGCGTATACGTATGATCTGGAAGCGGCGGAAGCTTTTCGGGAAGAAGTGCAGGCGGCGTTTCCGGGCAGTGAAATTGTGCTCAATCCACTGTCATTAAGCGTAGCCTGTCATATCGGGCCGGGCGCGCTGGCCATCGCCTGTTCCAGGATGGTTCCGGAACTGATGTCCTGAAAGGAGGAATGCAGCAATGGTAAAAGCAATCGTTGGAGCAAACTGGGGAGATGAGGGAAAAGGGAAGATTACAGACATGCTGGCGAAGGAAGCGGATATTATTATCCGCTTTCAGGGCGGCGCCAACGCAGGACATACGATTCTCAATGCATATGGCAAATTTGCGTTACATACGCTGCCGTCCGGCGTGTTTTATGCACATACGACAAACGTGATCGGCAACGGGGTTGCGCTCAATATTCCGGTGCTGATCGAAGAGATGCGTTCCGTAACAGAGCGAAACGTGCCGGCTCCAAAGCTGCTCGTATCGGACCGGGCGCAGATCGTGATGCCATATCATATTCTGTTTGATCAGTACGAGGAAGAGCGTCTGGGCGGCAAGTCCTTTGGCTCTACCAAATCGGGCATTGCGCCGTTTTATTCGGACAAGTATGCAAAGATTGGCTTTCAGGTCAGCGAGCTGTGGGAAGAGGAGCTTCTGCGGGAGAAATTACAGCGCGTATGCGAAATGAAAAACGTTCTGCTGGAGCATTTCTATCACAGGCCGCTTTTGCAGCCGGAAGAGCTTTTGGATACGCTGCGCGGCTATCGGGATCAGATTGCCCCGTATGTCTGTGATGTGTCCGTGTTTTTAGATCAGGCGATAAAGGAAGGAAAGCAGATACTCTTAGAGGGACAGCTTGGCACGTTAAAAGACCCGGATCATGGCATTTATCCGATGGTGACGTCTTCTTCCACGCTGGCGGCGTTTGGCGCAATTGGCGCGGGCATTCCTCCTTATGAGATCGGGCAGATTATAACGGTATGCAAAGCATATTCGTCGGCCGTTGGCGCGGGCGCGTTTGTCAGCGAGATTTTTGGAGAGGAAGCGGAGGAGCTGAGGCGACGCGGCGGTGACGGCGGCGAGTTTGGCGCGACGACGGGAAGGCCAAGACGTATGGGATGGTTCGACTGCGTGGCGAGCCGGTACGGATGCAGATTGCAGGGGACGACGGATGTGGCGTTTACGGTGCTTGACGTACTGGGGTATCTGGATGAGATTCCGGTTTGCGTGGCGTATGAAATTGACGGCGAAGCGACAAAAGAATTTCCAACGACCGGGAAGCTGGATCGCGCAAAGCCGATTTTCAAAACGCTTCCTGGATGGAAGACGGATATCCGCGGCATTCGCGCATACGAAGACCTTCCGGAAAATTGCAGACGCTATATTGCGTTTGTGGAAGCGGAGATCGGCTATCCGATTACGATGATTTCCAATGGACCGGGCAGGGAAGATATTATTTACCGGAAAAGCGCGTTGCGCTCTTAGAGAAAAAGAACGAAACGATTTCTGATGGGTTCAGAAATCGTTCCGTTCTTTTTTTTCGTCAGCGCCTGCTGCAGATTGTCTGCGCTGGTCGATATAGCGGAACATCGCAAGGTAAATCCAGAGCAGGACGGGGATGAAAATCGTCAGCCCTACGGAAACTTTCAGGCATTCAAATGACCACGGACTGTCGATCAGCGCGAAAATCAGCGTCAGCAGATACAGGGCGACAAGAAGCGCGACGCCAAAAAGGGCAAGCGTTCGTTTGCATTTTTTCATGAGTTTTCTTTTCCTTTCCCAAAAAACATTTCAGCAGGAGGTCTTTTCCTGTTTCATCATAACATCAGACGGCGTATCCTGCAATGAAAAGTTTGATCAGGATCGTTTGGGCGCGATGCGGTCAGCCAGATGCTGCGCGGTCTTCTTCGTCCAGAAGAAGATAGCATTCTGCGAGCCGAAGCGCTTTTTCTATTTTATCGATTGGATATGTGTCGCACAGCCGTCCAAACATCAGGTGCACGTAATCGTTTGGATCGTCTGACGTGCGTTCGTCGCCAAAAATCAGGTAATCAATCGTCACGTCACTGATCTTTGCAATCTGAATTAACACTTCAATGGAAGGGACTCTCCTTCCCGATTCAATCAAAGCCAGATAGGAAGGGGAAATATAAAGCAGATCAGCATAGTGAGACTGCGTCTTCCGCTGTTTTTTTCTCAGGCTGCGAATGCGCGCCCCTATTTTGTTGGAATTGATCGGAAAACTGGTCATTTTCTTACTCCTTTAAGTATGTGATGCAGCAGCTGATATGCAGTGAAACTGAGAACGCGATTACGCTGATTGAATAGAAAAAGAACATAGACCGCTACGTATCTATAATTATAGGCTTTTTTTTGTCGAATTAATTTCTATTTGTAAATAATAAATTGACTAATAGAAAACAAAGTGTTATATTATAAAAAAAAGGAAGAATTTTGTCATTTTGGAGGAACGACATGAAAATACGCCTTGTGCTGTTGGAATCGGACAAATCCTATCTGAACAGAATTGTGTCCGCTTTTAACACAAAATATGCGGATAAGCTGGAAATCTATTCGTTTACGGAAGAAGATACGGCGCTTGCGGCGCTGCAAAAATATCATGCGGACGTCTTTCTGGCGGGGGAAGCCTTTCAGATTGACCGGGCGAAGCTTCCGGAAGGATGCGGGTTTGCCTATCTGGTGGAAACGCACGACATTGAATCGTTTCACGGGGAGACGGCCTTGTGTAAGTTTCAGAAGGCGGAGCTGATCTATAAGCAGGTGTTGAGCATTTTTTCGGACCAGGCGTCTGCCATTACGGGGATGCTTCACAATGCGGCGGGCGGCAGGTTAATCGGCTTCTTTTCTGCGGCCGGCGGCAATGGAAGCACGACGGCTGCGGTGGCGTTTGCCGTTTATCTGGCGAGAAAAGGCAAAAAAACGCTGTATCTGAATCTGGAGACGTTTGGAAGAACCGATCTTTTTTTTCACGGCGAGGGTCCGGGGAGCTTTGAGGACGTCATTTATGCGGTGAAAAGCAAAAAGGGGAATCTTTATCTGAAGATGGAAAGCAGCGTCAAACGGGATGTATCCGGCGTGTATTATTTTTCGGGCGCTTCAACGGCTCTGGAAATGAAAGAGCTGAAAATGGAAGAGAAAAAGCGTATTTTAAGAGAGCTTATGACGTCCTGCGATTATGAATATATTGTGCTGGATCTGGATTTTTCCCTTTCGGAAGAAACGTTTTCCCTGCTTTGCGAGTGCGCGCAGATTGTTATGGTTTCGGACGGCTCCCGTATTTCCAATGACAAGGCGGCAAGGATGCTGTTTGCATTAAATATTTTAGAGCAGCAGAACGATTTCAAGCTGATGCTGCGCATGGGGATTTTATACAATCGTTTCAGCAGCACGACGTCGAGGAAGCTGGAAGGATGGGAGATCCGGGAAATCGGCGGCATCCGGCGTTACGAGGGGTATGGTCTGGAGCAGCTGGTGCAGGAGCTTTCGAAGCTTCCGGCGTTTGACCATCTGATGCAGGGAGGATTCTTATGAATTTTGAAATGGAACAGCAGATTGTGGCGCAGATCAAGCAATATATTACGGAACATTTTCCATTGAGCCAGCTTTCGGACGAGGAGCTGGAAGCGCAGGTCGAGCAGGCAGTGGAGCAGCATCTGGCCGGGACGTATGTTTCCATTGAGCAGAAAATTTCCATTGTGGAGCAGGTATACGGCGGCATTCGCGGATTTGGGCTTTTGGACGCGATCATCAGTGACGATACGATTACGGAGGTGATGATAAACGGGCCGGAAAATATTTTTGTGGAGCAGAACGGGCGTTTGTTTCAGCTGGAAAAGCAGTTTGAGAGCGTAAGAAGGCTGGAAGACATTATTCAGAGGATTGTGGGGCTGGCGGGCAGAGAGGTAAATCAGGCAAATCCGATCTGCGATACAAGGCTTCCGGACGGCTCCCGCGTCAATGTGGTGCTTCCGCCGATTGCGCTCTGCGGGCCTACGATTACGATTCGAAAGTTTTCCAAAACGCCGATGACGATCGAAAAGCTGATTGCGTATGGTTCCATTACGCAGGAAATCGCGGATAAGCTTGCGTTGCTCGTTCGGGCAAAGTACAACATTTTTATCAGCGGCGGAACGGGCTCCGGGAAGACGACGTTTTTGAATGCGCTTTCCAATTATATTCCAAAAGACGAGCGCGTTATTACGATTGAGGACTCGGCGGAATTGCAGATAACGGGCGTGGACAATCTGGTCAGCCTGGAAACGAGAAATGCCAATGCCTCAGGAGCGGGAGAGATTACGATACGGGATCTGATTAAATCTTCGCTGCGTATGCGTCCGGAACGCATTGTCGTGGGCGAGGTGCGCGGCGGCGAGGCGCTTGATATGCTGCAGGCCATGAACACGGGGCACGACGGTTCGCTTTCTACGGGACATGCCAATTCGACGGAGGATATGTTAAGCCGTCTGGAAACAATGGTGTTGCAGGGCGCGCAGGGGCTGCCGCTGGAAGCAATCCGGCAGCAGATTGCATCGGCGGTGGATATCATCATTCATTTATCGAGGCTGCGGGACAAGACGCGTAAGACGATGCAGATCACGGAGGTTGTGAAGTATGAAAACGGGGCGATCGTGTTAAATCCGCTGTATGCGTTTCAGGAGGATGGCAACAGCACGATGGAGCATGTGTCGGGCGCGCTGGTGCGGACGAAGCATCCGCTTATGAATGATTTTAAACTGCGGCTGGCCGGGTTTGGGACAGAGATATAAAGAGGATGGAAATGTGCAGGAGGAGCCTGGCAGAGGGAGGAAGGATATGCGGAAAAAAGAAGCGAACGGAATAGAAGAAAAGAAGAAAAAAAAGGAAGCTTATCAGCCGATTTCCGGCGCTTTGGGAGAGGCGACAGATTATCATGTGTACGCAATGACGTTTTGGGACCGGCTGCTTGCAATGGCGCTTGGCTTTGCGGCGTCCATTCTGGTCATCCGGATTTTTTTCGGAAGCGTCTTAGTGGGCGCAGTCGGAGGCATATTTCTGTGTTCTCCGGCGCAGAAATTCTACCGGGAGTACCGGATCAAAAAGCGGCAGCAGAATCTTTTGCTGCAATTTAAGGATCTGCTGGAATCGCTGGCGTCTTCTTATTCCGCAGGACAAAATACGGTCGGGGCATTTTCTGACGCCAGAAGCGACATGGTATCCATTTATGGAGAAGAATCGGACATTGTGGCCGAAGTGGATCAGATTGTAACCGGCATGCAAAATAATGTGACAATTGAAGTCCTTTTGAATAATTTTGCGGCGCGCAGCGGTCTGGACGATGTGGAGAGCTTTGCAAATGTGTTTGAAGTTTCCAACCGGCAGGGAAGCAATCTGAACAAAGTCATTTCCGAAAGCAGAGAGATCATCAATGACAAAATTGAAATCGAGATGGAAATCGACACGATGCTGCAGGGAAATAAAAATGAGCTGAATATCATGGCGTTATCGCCGCTTGTCGTCGTTCCGTTTCTGGGAGGGCTGGGCGGTGAGACGACGATTACCGGAAACAGTCTGACGAATGTTGTGGTGAAGATCGTCTGCATCTGCATATTTGCAGGGGCGTATCTGATGGGAAGAAAAATGGTGAATGTGAAGGTGTAAAGGAGAAAAAAATGGCAGAGCTTGCAGTAGTGGCGGCGGCGACCGTCTGTGTGATCGGATGGTTCTGGCTCGTCGCAAAATACAGAAATTCGTTTGATGCGGTTATAGCGGGCATCGACCCGGAGGCGTATCAGATGACGGAGCTTTTTTTCGTGGGATTTGGCATTATGGATCTTTTGCATGTGAATGTCACCTCCAAAAAGGCCAGAAAGCGCATACATGAGATTTCGGAAGTGACGGGGAAAAAATATGCGCAGTTTCACTATTATGTGATGAAGGGCGCGGAGTTTACATACGGCTATCTGGCGTTTACGATCTTGCTTCTGCTTTCGGCGGCAGCGGCGGAGGCGGCGCTTGCGCTGCTTGGAGTTGTGCTTTCCGTTCTGGCGGTTTTGTATCTGGAACAGGATATGGAAAATCGTCTGAGCGACAGGCGGGATGCATTATTGTCGGAATTTCCGCAGGCGCTTTCCAAGCTTACGCTGCTTGTCAATTCCGGCATGGTGATGCGGGACGCATGGGAGAAAGTTTCGCATACCGGCACGGGGGTTTTGTATCAGGAGATGCAGATTACGACGCAGGAGTTTAAAAACGGGACGACGGAGCTTGAGGTGTACCGGAATTTTGCGGAACGATGCGGGTTAAAAGAAGTGCGGCGGTTCGCTTCGACGATGATTCAGAATTTGCAGAAGGGAAATGCGGAGATCGCGTACTTTCTGCGGGAAATGGCGGACGAGCTGTGGGAAGAGAAAAAGCACCTTGCCAAACGAAAGGGAGAAGCGATCAATTCCAGGCTGATGCTGCCGATCGGGCTGATCTTTCTTGGGATACTGATCATGATTATGGCGCCGGCGTTCACCGGCATGGGATTTTAAGCGCAGGCGGTTATTTTTTACGAAAGTAAAATAACATACATCGTTATCAAAAAAGAAAAATGGAGGATGAGAACATGAAAAGAAAAATGACGGAGCTGTATTGCAAAGGACAGAGAAAGCTGATGGATGTGAAGGAGCGGTTTTTGCGGGAGGAGAAGGGAGCTTCTCATTTGGTAGAGATTGTCGTTGTCATCGTCATTGTAATTGCTGTTGCTACGATTTTTAGAACGCAGCTGACCAGCGCTATGACGACGATCATGGGTAAGCTGACAGAATTTATTGGTTAAAGGACAGGATCGTGTGAATATGAACTCACAAAAAGGCGCGGTTCTTGTAGAAGCCGCAATCTATTTCCCGCTCGTTCTCTGCGTCGTCGTCGCCATGCTTTATCTGGGCCTGTTTCATATGCAGGAGAGCGCGCTGGGACATATCGCGGAGAGCGCGGTATTGGAGGCTGCGCGGGAAGAAGCCTATCCGGGCTATTCTGTATTTGGAATGAACAGCGGAAACGATACGGATTTTGGATGGAGTGGGAACGCTCCGTCCAAATCCGAGGTCGAGTCGTACTACCGGTCGCAGCATGGCTCGCTGGGCGATCTGTACCGGGAGGTGGGACAGATTTTTTCCAGTATTTTTGGCGACAGGGGGCGCACGCATTTTAACTATTCGGCCAAATATGCCGCCGCGACAGCCGGCATTACGATGCTCAGCGCCGGCACGATTCAGGACCCGGAGGTCACGATGGAGAACGGCTTTTTTTCCTCTACCGTAAGGGTCAGCATAAAGCATACGTTTCAGGTCCCCGGCGTGCTTCGGTATCTTGGCATTGCAGAGGAGCGCTATACGCTTGAGACGGTTGCGATCAAGCGCGTCATCAATCCGGGAGAATTTGTTCGGAACGTCGATCTGGCGGATGACCTGGTGCATTTTGTCCTGAAAAAATTTGGAGTGGAAGATCAGGTCAACGATCTGATTGCAAAAACGCAGAAGATTATTAATACCATATTAAATCCGTAGGAGAGAAAAAGATGAAGTTTTGGTGCAGTCACAGGGGGACAATTTCTGTTTTTCTGGCGTTGATTTTACTGCCGGTCGTCGTATTTGGAGGGCTCGTCACAGACGCAGTCAGAGTGTATCATGCAAAGGGCCTGATTTCGGAGGCGGGAGAGCTGGCGATGAATGCCGGGCTTTCGTATTATGATGCGGATTTAAAGGATGCGTACGGCCTTCTGGCGATGAAAAAAGAGCCGAAGGACATGGATTTGGAGCAATATTTTGTCGATACGATCCGCGCGTCGAATCTTCCCGGCGCCGGCGACGTGCGTTCATTTCTGGATTTGAAGCTGGACGGATCGTTTGCGGCGATTGGCGTGGACGGCTCTCAGATTTACCAGACGGAAGCGGAAAAGCAGCAGATCTTAGAATACATGAAGTACCGCGCGCCCGTCTGCATCGGGGAAGAGCTTCTGGCGAAATTAAAGCAGATAAAAGACAATAAAAAACAGGTGGAGGCGATCAAAAAGCAGACGGAATTTGCAGAATGCATGGACGATTTGCAGGAAGCCTGTCAGAAAGCAAAGGATGCGATCGACGAGTATCTGGAATGGGCGGAGGAAGCGCCGGAGATTACGAAGGAGAATCTCAATGCGGCCGTCGCATATGCGGAGGCAAACTTTGAAAAAGCCGTCCATTATCTGCTGATGCTGCATGTGTGCGAGACGTTTTCGGAACAGGATGATGCAGAGAATTTTATGGATTCGATGAATGCATTTAATGAGACGATCGGGGGCGCGCAGGAGCCGTCGGAAGGCAATCTGGAAGCGATTTTTGCAGCCTATGTGCAGGGCATCTTCTATTATAATAATCTCCCGGAGGGCGGAGCGCTGTCCGCGGCAGTATTATCTGCAAAAGCAGGATTGAAAAAGAGCGAGGCGGACGCCATTGACGCGACGTATGCGACGTATCAGGAGCTTGTCGGAAGGCTTGCTGTGTATACGGCAAATTTAAAAGCGACGGCCAAAGCGCGCATAGAGGACGCCAACGCCTCCATTCGGCAGACATGGAACAAACGGGTGGATAAGGCGATGGAACAAACCGGAAAGTGTGTAAGAAGCCTGAACAAGGTGGAAGACAAGCTGAAGGACGCGCAGCGAAAGCACGGGGAATGGGTGGGAAAAATCAATGCACTGTCTGACGGAGATATGAAAAACAATATGAAAAGTGAGGCGGACGGGTACGCCGATCTGCTCAGCGAGGATGCGCTGCAGGAGCTGAAGCGGAAGTTTCAGGAAAATGAAGACGCACTGGTGCAGATTTCCATCAAATTGCAGGATACGAAGTTCTGCGGACATGCGCTGACCGGAACGATCCCATCAGACAGCGTAAAGAGCAAGGTGGATGAGATGGGCCGTACGATGCAGATTTCTATTTCAAGCTCCGGCATGATGCTTTCGAAAATCAGTGATACGGGAAAGCGGTTTCTGTCTGCAAATTTTGAAAAGCAGGAGTTTGACGAGACGCTGCATAAAATCAAAGACGATCCGTTTTATCAGAAGCTTGTGGAGCTTTGCCGGGAAAAAGAGGAGGACAAGGATAAGGCAAAGGAAGAAAAAGATAAGACGAACGATCTGCTTGGGAAATTAAAAAGCGCGCTGACCGGAGACGGCATCGACGATCTGGGCGACATTGACTGGACGGAAAAAACGCTTCCATCCGTAAAATTGGAACAGGCGGCAGACGATGGGGCGGATGATCTGGATGACGATACGGGAGGCGCGAACAGTAAAAGTGAGCGGAAAAAGACGCTGGAACATGCAAGAAGCTCCTTAGACGCTATGAGCGGCTGGCTGGATTCCATCGCGCATATTTTAAACGGCGCGATCGAATACATCTATATCACCGAATATGGCATACAGATGTTTTCTTATTATACGGTCAATAAACAGGCAGACGCCAATGGCAATGTGACAAATCTGACGGATGTGAAATCGTTAAGCGGCGATGCGATCGCCAGTCATAAGATGCCGCGTTCGGAAGTGGAATATATGCTGTGGGGCAAGAAAAACGTGCAGGAAAACGTGAAGAATACGAAGCTTTTGCTGTATGGCATCCGTATGGTATTTAATATGATCTATGCGTTTTCGGACCGGGATATCAATACCGTCAGCACGGCGATGGCGCAGCTGATGTCCTGCGGCGTGCAGTTCCTTGTGCCTGTGTTTAAAGTGGTAATTAAGGTGGGCGTGGCGATTGGCGAGACGGCCTGCGACGTGACCGATCTTCTGGCGGGGAGAAACGTGCCCATCATTAAGGATAAGGATACGAGGCAGATTGATCTTGGCTCTCTTTCCGCCGGGTCGTCTTCCGGCAGCTCCGGCAGGCTGACGTTTAACTATAAGGAGTACGTAACGATTTTTCTTCTGGTAAAGACGGTTGCGGGAGAAAAGACGACGCTGGCCCGCATCGCGGACTGCATTCAGCTGAATACAGAGCTGGATCTGATCACGGCCTATACGATGCTGTCGGTACAGGCGAATGTGAAATCCCGCACGACGTTTCTGAAAAAGGCGGCGGCGCTTCCGGATTCCGGCATTTCCGCCATACCGGATGACTGGTATACCGTTTCCTATAAAAGCGTGCTGGGATATTAATGCAAAAAGGAGTGGGTGGATTGAAAAAGCAATTGCAGAAAGGCTCCGTTTCCGTGGAAGCGGCATTGTTTCTTAGCATGTTTCTGATGGCGTTTTTGACGCTGATTAATTTTGCCCGTATGACGAGGGCGGAAGTGGCGGTTCAGCATGCGCTAAACGGAAGCGCGATGCAGATTTCGCAGTATGGGTATCTGCTTTCCAAAACCGGAATCATAGATTCTATGGGGAGCGCGGCCGACAAAGCGGCAAAGACGAAGGCGGATCTGAATCAGGTCGTCAATACGATCAGCGATCTGGCGGGAGCAGTGGAAAACGTGCGCAACGACGGCATTACGCAGGATTCCGTAAACGGACTGATTGCGGCGGCCGGAAACGCAGAAGGCGCGGCCGGCATTGTGGAAGGATATTTTCAGAATCCGAAAGGGCTTTTAACCGGAATTGCGGCCATCGTATCTTCCGGCGCGCAATCGCAGGCCAGCCGGTTTCTGATCTCGAGGATGGCAAAGGAGCAGGTAAAAGAATATCTGCTGCAATATACGGATGATCCGGATGGATATCTGGAGGGTATGGGCGTTGTCGGCGGCTTAAGTGGCCTGAATTTTGAAAAAACGAAGCTTGTCGTTGCGGGAGGCGCGAAGGACTTGTACATTACGGTGACGTTTCGATATAAAAACAATATGTTTCAGGATCTGGATTTTGGAGAGCATACGATGATATTGAATGCGTCTACAAGACTGTGGTAGGAAGAGGAGCATTTATGCAGAAGGTAAAAAAAGCGGCGCTGTTTGTTGGATTCGCCCTGTTTGCCATTGCGTTTGCGTTTGTGGCGCACTGGATGGAGTTTGGCCCGGTAAAAATCTTTCGCTATTATGCATTGGTCTGCGTGACCGCTTATTTGGCTGTAACCGATCTGCGGCACAGGATTGTGCCGAATCAGATCCTGCTTGGACTGGCAGGGCTTCGGCTCGTATGCTTTGTGCCGGAGGCCGTTTTATACCGGGAGCATATGGTGAATTTTTTCTGGTCGGCTCTTTTGGGGAGTTTGCTTGGCATGGCGATTCTTGGCATGGGCAATCTTTTGTGCAGAGGCGGCATGGGATTTGGCGATATCAAATACGTTGGTGCGGCAGGGCTTTATCTGGGACCGAACGGCATACTGGCCGTCCTGTTTTTTTCGCTGCTTTTTTCCGCGGTTTACTGCGGCGTTATGCTGCTTGCAAAAAAGCTTGGCGCAAAGGATGAGATACCGTTGATGCCGTTTCTGTTTGCAGGATTGCTTGTAACCTGTCTGCTTGGAATATAAGAGGAGGCGCTTTATGAAGATAAAAGTATCGGTTTTGCTTGTTCTGCTGCTGGCCATTGGCTGGTATCAGACGGCGCAGGTTGTGATCGGAACGCCGATCCGCATCAGGGAGCATATTGAACGTGCGCAGACATTTGAAAAAAAGGAGATTTATGAAGATGCGCTGGAAGAATACAAGGTGGCGGTGGCGCTGGGGGAAACAGACGGCTCCATCCAGCGGAAGGTGGCGGAGATGTATTTGCAGCTGGAGGAGACGCCTTCGTTTATCGCTTCCTGCGAAGCGTTAATCTATGGAAAGCAGCTGGATGAAAAAGCGCTTGAAATGCTGATTTCGTATTACGATGCAGATGGGAAAAAGGCCGACGCCGTTGCGCTTTTAAAGGAGCTTGGCAAAACGCAGCCAGAGAATGAGACGGTAAAGAAGCTCTGGAAGCAGTACCGGGGCTATTATGAGGAAACGTCAAATTCCTATGACGAGGTTACGCCGTATTATCAGGGATACTCCATTGTCACGTATGAAGGGCGCTTTGGGCTTGTGAATGCAAAAGGTGAGTCCGTCATTCCGGCGGCATATGAGGCGGTTGGATTTTTATCCGGGGAAAATGCTGTCGTGCCGGTCTGCGAGGATGGAGCATGGTATTATCTCAACACGAAAATTCATAAAAAAATCGTACCGGATGACGCATACGATTTCCTGGGCGTGATTTCCGACGATACGGTTTTAGTGAGGAAAGATGGAAAGTATGGTTTTGCGGATGTGAACATTGCGCCAAAGACAAAGCTGCAATGGGAGGACGCCTCGAATCTGCATCAGGGCGTTGCCGCAGTCAAAAGCGGCGGGAAGTGGGCGCTTATAGACGATGCGTTTGATCTGGTGACAGAATATGCCTATGAGGATGTGAAGCGAAATGAAAGCGGATTTTGCTCCAATCAAAAGCGTATCTTTGCCAAAGGAAAAGAAGGATACGGCATGTGGGATGAAGAAGGAAAACGGGTAGGGGAAGCATGGTTTGAAGACGCCCGTCCGTTTGAAACGGACGAGCTGGCCGCCGTGAAAAAAGACGGAAAGTGGGGATTTGTCAATACGTCGGGCGCGCTTGTCATCGACTGCCAGTATGAGGACGCCCGCAGCTTTACGCAGGGCGTTGCGGCAGTTAAGAAGGATGGAGCGTGGGGATATATTGACGCTTCCAATGCGACAGTGATTGCGCCGACGTTTGAAGACGCGTATCCGTTTTGCGAAAGCGGAATGGCCCCGGTAAAAAACGAATACTGGCATTTTATACGTTTGTGCGCGCTTGCGTCCTGAGAAAACAAAACGGGAAAGGGAGAACAAAACGACATGGAACGCTTCAGATTTGAAAATCAGGGAACTACGACATACCTCGTCTGCAATCTGACAGGCCAGGAGATTGATTCGATGAGTCTTGGCATGCTTACAAACAATAAAATCCCGGGCTTTGCGCCGGCGCTTTATACGCAGCAGGATGAAGAAATGCTGATGAAATACAATATCAGCTCGCAGATTACGCTGCGGCAGTATTTTTCCGGCGCAGTCAGCAAAAAACGTCTGCTTGGCGTGATTTCGGGCATTCTTACAGCGTTAAATTCTGCGGAAGAGTATATGCTGGACTTAAACGCCGTGCTTTTAAATCCGGATTATATTTTTGTGGACGTGACGAGCTGCGGCGTGAAGATGATCTGTGTTCCGGCGCTGCATATGCCGGATCGCGGATACGATTATGGGACGTTTTTTAAACAGATTATGTTTTCCACGCAGTTTGATCAGACGGAGGACTGCGAGCATGTGACGCGGATTATCCATTATTTAAACGGGGCGGGCGCGTTTTCCGTGGAGGAATTCGCGAGATTAATCCGCGATCTGGATAACCAGACAAGGCAGCTGACAGAATCCGGAAAAGCGCCTGCCACAAATCAGTGGCGCAGCGAAACGACGCTGCTGCGTACGGAAGAACACGCGGGAGGCATGCAGGAGAGACCGGCGCAGCAGAAGACAGAGCTTTTTCCAAACGGTATGGCGCAGCAGGCGCAGACCATGCCGCCCGTGGCCTCTCTGCCGTCTGGCGCGTCTGAAATGGGCGGCGTTATGCAAAAGCCGGAAGAGAAGAACGAAAAAAATATGTCGCTGTTTTATCTGATGCGCCATTATAACAAAGAAAACGCATCGGAGTATAAGATGCGCAAGGCGGATCGAAAGCAGGCGGAAAAAGAAGATAAAGAACGAAAAAAGATGGAAAAGAGGCAGCAGAAGCAGGAGAAAAAAGGAAAGGGAAAACAGAATGCAGCCAAAACGGGCGCGCAGCCGGGCGGTATGGCAGTTCCGGTGGGGACAGGCGTGCAGCCGGGCGGCATGGCGATTCCGTCCGGGACGAACATACAGCCGGCCGGTATGGCAATTCCAGCCGGGACGGGCGTGCAGCCGGGCAACATGGCGGTTCCTCCCGGAATGGGGATGCAGCCGGGCGGTATGGCGATTCCAGCCGGGACTGGCGTGCAGCCGGGGAATATGGCGGCGTCTTCCCGAACAGGCATACAGCCAGGCGGCATGACGGCGCCGGCCGGCGTGGGGATGCAGCGAAACGGCATGGCGTCTTCATTGTCCGGCAAAACGGCGCAGCCGCATGGAATCACGCCGCCGCAGCCGTACGGAGGGTATGCTTCCGGCGGCGGAAGTTCGGACAATTTCGGGGAAACGACGGTTCTGGTTTCCCAGACGGCAGGTGAGACGACGGTGCTCAAAAGCACAGCGCAGCCGGGGGCGGCGCAGCCCTATCTGCTCAGAAGCAGAAACGGAGAAAAAATCAGCCTCAACCGTCCCGTGTTTCGCATCGGCAAAGAACGAAGCTTTGTGGATTATCTGATTTCAGACAATACGGCGGTGAGCCGCAGCCATGCGAATTTTATCAGAAAAGACGGCGCATGCTTTGTGGTGGATACGAATTCCACCAATCATACATATATCAATGGAAGCATGATACCAAGCAATGTTGAGACGGCGTTACACGATGGAGACAAAGTCTGTCTGGCAAATGAGGAATTTCAGTTTCATCAGACGTAAAGGAGCGTTATGAATGTAACAATTGCAGTCCATACGGACATCGGAATCAAAAAAGAGACAAATCAGGACTCGCTGTTTGTGAAAACGGCAAAAACGGCGTATGGCACAGTTGCCATGCTGGCGGTCTGCGATGGAATGGGCGGGCTTTCGAAAGGCGAGCTGGCCAGCGCGACGCTTGTGCGCAGTCTGGACCGCTGGTTTATGCATGCGCTTCCGGCTCTTTTGTATCAGAATGGCAGCGCGGAGCAGCTGCAGGAGAGCTTTGGCCGCTGCATCGAAGAGACGAATGCAGCGATTGCCGATTATGGAAGGGTGCATCATATGGAGCTTGGCACGACGCTGGCTGCGCTTCTTTTGATCGGCAGCCGGTATTATATCGCCAATGTGGGAGATTCCAGAGTGTATCTGCTGACAGACAAAGCATGGCAGATTACAAAGGATCAGACGTTTGTGCAGCGTGAGATGGACGCGGGAAGGATGACGGCGCATGAGGCGAAGGAGGATGCAAGAAGAAACATGCTGCTTCAGTGCATTGGAGCGTCGCAGACGGTTTTGCCGGATTTTTACAGCGGCGAGACGCCTGCGGGAGCGCAGTTTCTTTTGTGCAGCGACGGATTCCGCCATCAGATTTCCGAGGAAGAGATCTATGCCGTTTTGCATGCGGACGGAGCATGCGGCAGATCTGAAATGGAAGAAAAGCTGGTTCATCTGACGGAAGTCAATAAGCAGCGGCAGGAAGTGGACAACATATCTTCGATTCTGGTGCAATGCGATTAGCGTCGTTTGCGCGTTGCAGCGGAGGAGGCGCCAGTGCGCGTTATGGAAATGAGGAGGAAACATGCTTGAGACAGGATCACTGTTAGATGGAAAGTATCGTATATTAAGCAAGTGCGGGCAGGGCGGAATGAGCGTCGTTTATATGGCGCGCAATGAAAGAGCCAATAAGACCTGGGCGATCAAAGAGGTCCGCAAAGACGGCACGCAGGATTTTGAGACGGTCCGGCAGGGGCTGATTGCGGAAACAGATCTGTTAAAGCGGCTGTCGCATCCGCATTTGCCAAGTATTGTAGATGTGATAGACGGCGAAGGCAGCTTTTTGATCGTAATGGATTTTATTGAAGGCAAGACGTTAAAGGAAGTTCTGGACGAAAACGGGCCGCAGCCGCAGGAGAGCGTGATCGAGTGGGCAAAGCAGTTATGCGACGTGCTGGGCTATCTGCATTCGAGAGAGCCTGCGATCATATATCGCGATATGAAGCCGTCCAATGTAATGCTAAAGCCGGACGGCAATATTGTGCTGTTTGATTTTGGAACGGCCAGAGAATACAAGGTGCAGAATATGGAAGATACGGTAGCGCTTGGCACAAAAGGCTACGCCGCGCCGGAGCAGTACGAAGGCCACGGGCAGACGGATGCGCGGACAGACATTTACTGTCTGGGCGCGACGATGTACCATCTGCTGACCGGGCATCATCCCAATGAATTTGACACGATGGCGCCGATTCGAACCTGGCAGCCGCATCTTTCGGCCGGACTGGAAGAAATCCTGTTGAAATGCACAAAGCCGGACAGAAAAGACCGCTACCAGAACTGCGCGCAGCTTTTGTATGCGCTGGAGCATTACTGGGAGACGGATGCGCATTATCGGAAACAGGAGATTTCCAAGCTGCGGAAGTTTTTGGTTCCGGCCGTTTTTTCAGCCGTTTTTCTGGTTGGAAGCGTCGTTTGCTATGCGCTGGAGTCCAATACGAAAAAAAGCACGTATGACGCGTGCCTTGCATCTGCGCGCAATGCGGCGACGGCCGAGGACGCCGTATCCAATTACCATAAGGCCATCAATCTGGAACCGGGCAGAGGCGAAGCGTATCTGGAGCTTTTGCAGGATGTTTATCTGGAAGATTCTGTGCTGACGTCAGAGGAAAGCGAGGAGCTGCGCGGCATTTTGATTGACTATGGCAATGGAAAGCAGACGAATGAAATGGCGTTTCAAAAGGATAGAGAGGCGTATGATGCGTTTGCCTATGAAGCGGGCATAGCGTATTACTATAAATTTGAAGAAAAAAGCAATAAAAAGAATGCCAGAATTTATTTTTCCATTGCAAAAGAATCGGAGCATTTGAAAAAACAGCAGGTGGAGCGGGCGAAGCGCCTGTATGCGATTTCCGATTATTACGCCCGGATTGGACAGGTGGATGAAACGGGGGACGCCAATATTACATACCGCCAGTACTGGGATGACCTTGCGGCGCTTTCTTCCGGCAATCTGGTGGAAATCGACAATGAAAATACGGCGTTGATTCTGTATCGGGAATTTGTGTCTCAGATTGTGTCGCACGCCATGGAATTTAAAAATGACGGCGTGACGCAGGAAGAAATGGAAGCGCAGACGGCAGAAATCCGAACGCATCTGGAAGAGGACTTTGCTTCCGTCGGAGAGAGCAACCGGGAATTTGTAAAAACGGAGAGCGAAAAGCTAAGAGGCGCGATTGAAACGGCGGAACGCGTCATTGCGTCGGCGTTTCACACGGTACAGGAGGATGAGGCATGACAGAAGATTTTACGGCAAAAATTGCACTCTACCACAATTTGTTTCTGCTCTTTGGGGGCTTGTTTCTGCTCTGCCTGTTTGTTGCGGTCGGCTTGTTTTTCTGGCTGGATATTGCGGATGTGATCTCCTATCTGACGGGGCGCAAAGCGAAAAAACAGATCATGCAGCTTGAAAAAGACAATGCGCAGGGCGTACGGACGCAGATGCCGCAACATAAAGCGCCGCAGGAAAACAAAGACGGGAAACGCCGCAGGAGGCGAAAGAAGGCGACAGACGCTGACTCAAATTCGACCGAAGTATTGGCATCGATAGAGGCGCCTGCGCCGCCGCTGCCGGCAAATGATGCAACAGAACAGCTGTATGGCGGCGCGTTTGCGTCTGCCGATCAGCCGGCCGCCGCTGTCGGGTTATTTGAAGTAGAAGAGGAGCTGCTTTTGGTACATACGGTGGAGTGTATGGAAAAGGGAGGAAACGGATGATGAAAAAGAACGTATGGAATGAGAGAAAGCGCATCGCCGCGCTTTTGCTTGCGGCCGCGCTGCTTTTGGGCGCGCTGCCGCAGATTCATATGGAAGTGTGGGCGGAAACGGGAAGCGCTTCTGGATCTGACATAAGCCTTGAGGATTATACGTTTGCGGTATCCGGCGGAGGGGACAGGATTTATGACGGGACGGCCGTCACAGCAGACGAGCTGTCGTCTTCCATTACGATTACGGCAGAAAAGAGCGGAGAGCCGACAGTAACGCTTACGCCGGGCGCAGACTGCGTCATTGCCGCAAAGACGCCGGGAGAATGGAAAAACGCGGGCGATTATACGCTGGCGGTGACGCCAATGACAGGCTCCGGGTACACGTTTTCGGAGAAAGAGGCGGTCTGGCAGATTCAGCCATTTGCGCTGACGGAGGACGCCGTTTCGCTGTCTTCGGATGTGATTCACTGGACGGGCGAAGCGCTTACGGACGGCCAGTGGCCCGTCGTTACGGTCAGAAATGGAGCGGCCGTTCTTCCAAAAGAGGACTATCAGATTACGACAGATCGAGACGTTAAAGATACAGGCGTTTATTCGATACAGGTGAAGCCTTCGGATGGAAGCGCAAATCTGACCGGAAGCGCGACGCTGCGCTTTGAGGTGAAATACGATGAAACAATCCCGGATGAGAGCTGTTCCTTTGGCGATCAGAACAGCTGCGTAAAGCGGGAAGACGAAAGCGGCGTGTATTATTATTATAAGGATGCGTCGAAGGTGGTCTTTCGTCCGTCCGCCGGTTATGTGATTCTGGAAGAGGGCGTGAGCGGCGGCATTTATCAGAATGGAACGGTTCTGTTGTCAGACGGCGTAACAGAAGTGGTCTTTCGCATTCGAAGGATTGGCGGTTCGGGGCGTGAAATCCATATTTCGGGCTTTGTGAAAGATACGGACGGTCCGACGATTTCTTTTGCAAATGGATCTGTTTCGTATGTAAATGGAACGGCGTGGGCCGGCGGAGCGCCGGAGTTTACGGTTGAGGACGCGGGGGTCGGCCCCGGGCCGGTTCCGGTGGAGTACCGCAGGAAAGGAGAAGGGGAAAGCGGCTGGAAACAGTTTACATCTGTCGGAGAAGACGATCTGAAAGACGGGGAGACGTATGAATTTCGCGGGGTAGACGCGCTTTCGAATGTGACGGCGGATGCGGATATTATTTCCTGTACGATAGACAAAAACGATCCGGAAATTCACGTTACGCATGCAGCGGAAACGATTACGTTTGACGCGAATGGAACGGCGCAGCTGCATGTCAGAAGAGACGATCTGGATACAGCCGGCAGCAAAGCGTTTGCCATTGCCGTTTCCGATGCAGGAAGCGGCGTAAAAAGGACGACGGTAATGGTAAACGGGGAGGATGTGGCAGACGGCGCAAACGGGCTTGCATGGCGCCCGTCTGATCCGCAGACGGCGGAGTTTGCAACGATTGCAATTGAGGCGGAGGATCATGTGGGGCATGTCACAGGACGGCAGATTTTGCTTTACTATGATCCGGCGGCGCCGCGCATTGATGATATTTGCCTGAATGGAGAGACGGCGGTCTCCCTTGCGGCAAAAGAAGACGTTATGATAACGGCAATCGTGACGGATGATCTGTTAAACGGAAGCGAGCAGTTGGAATCCGTGGAATTGATAGAAGAGGACAAACCGGAAGCGGCGGTCGTCATGCAAAGACAGGAGGGAAGCGACCTCTATGCGTGTGAAATTGCAACGACGGATTTTCTGGAAAAGACGTATCGCATCGTAGCAAAAGATACGGCGCAAAATGTGGCGCAAAGCGTTTTGATTTCTATTTCCATCGCAAAACGGGCGCCGGAAATCCGGGCAGTTGAAATGGACAGGCAGCCGAATGAAGCCGGATGGATCAAAGAAGACGCTACGTTTATCATTCGGGTGCCGGAGCCGGCAAATTATCCAAAGAAGATTGCATATTATCTGCAATACCAGAAGGTAGAGGCGGGAGAAGCGGTAAAGGAAGACGATGCGGCGTGGGAATGGGCGATGCAGGACGGGGAAAAATTAAGAAAGCAGATTGAAGCGCCCGGCAATTATGTGTTTTTATTCAAAGAAGAAAACGACGCGTTTGACGGACAGTATGCGTTTCGCATACGGGATGACGCAGGCAACCATTCGGCATATCAGTGCAAAAGCATGAAAAAGGATAAGATTCTTCCGGAAGCGGAACCGGGAGACATACTGGCGCAATATGCGTCCGATCTGTCGGAAAAAGAGGAAAAACACGGCTTTCTGGAAGGACTGAAGCATTTCTTTGGAAGGGAAGAGATCAACGTATGCCTGTATATTCCGCAGGATCGCATCTCCGGCGTCAAAAGCATAGAATATATGTATGATGGCGGCGTTGGCGAGGCGGAAGTCAATGCAGGATATGTGGCAAGCGTGAACGGAGAGGCGTATGCGGAATTTACATTGACGCTTACAAAGAGCGCGGCGGATAAGCTGAAAGTGACAAAAATTACGGATTATGCCGGAAACAGCGTTACGCAGATGCAGGAGGCGGTTCCCGTTGCAGAGGGCAATACGATTCTCGTGATCGACCATGTCGCGCCGGTTCTCACTGTCGATTATCTTGATGCAGACGACAAATGGGAGGCAAAAAAAGGAACGGATCTGGACGAAGACGGCAGGGAGCGGAAATATTATGCCAGGGCGGATAAGGCGTATAAGGAAATTGCGCTGACGTATACGGAGCGTTTCTTTTTGGAACAGGCAAAGGAAGAGACGGGGCAGGTCGTCCTGCCACAGATTCAGATTAACGGAACGACGCTTCAGGAAGATTCCGAGCTGGTAGAATGGGGCGATTTTGACGCGGCTTCGCATACGGTTACTGCAACGCTAAAGCTGCCGTATCAGAAGGATAAGGAAGTGGAATACGTCATTGCCACGTCGTATCAGGACGGATCGGAAAATCTGCTTGTGACGTCGGACGAGTTCTGGCGCGCCAACGCGGAGGACGGCGCGTATGAGGCCGGCACAATTGTTTTGGATGATAAGGCGCCAGAGTTGGCGGCTTATGGAATCAAAGAGACGCCAATGCAGGAACGTGTGGAAGACGTTGCCGTTTATCGGAATCAGGATGGAGACGATGTGACGATTTCGTTTACGCTGGAAGAGACGGACAGCTACTGGCATAAGGAAAATCTGCGGTTTGTGATCCGCGATCTGACGCATGATGCGATCCTTCTGGACGTATCGGGAGAGGAGCTTACGGAATGGGAGGAAGGTCGAAATCTGCATACGGCGTCCGTTGGATTTGACGGCGAGGCGAATGCAGCGGCCAATTACAGAGCGGAGATTTTTTATCAGGACATTGCGGGGAATTTCATGGTGGGCAGAGAAGACTTTTCTGTCACAGACGGCAGATACAGCAGCGAGCCGTTTATTCTGGATCATGTCAATCCGGTCTTTCAGGTTGTTTACAATGTAGCATACCGCCTTGTCAATAACAGCGATACGACGGCGGGCAAAGATGTAAAGCATGCCGCTCCACAGACAGGCTACACGGCCTATTATAACGAAGATATTGTAGCGACGCTTACCATACGGGAAGAGTATGCGCATCCTGTTACAGAAGACGGGAAGATACAGACGCTTTCCGGATTTTCCTTTACCGTCAATGGGGATGAAGAAAAGTCGCCTGAGATTGCCTGGAATTATAACGGGCAGACGCAGCTGTATACCGGAACGTTTACGCTAAAAGACGAGGGCCGGTATCAGCTTGGCATCCGCTATCAGGATGTAGCGGGCAACGCCATGCTGTTTGGCGAGCATGTACAGGGCAAAACGGCGCAGGCAACGGACGGCTTGTATCAGAGCGAGACGCTTGTCATTGATAAGACGGCGCCGGTATTGAAAACGTCGTATACGACGCCGGCGGGAGAGCCTCTTTCTCCGGTTCATCAAAGAGGCGAACGAAAGTATTTTGATCAGAGCGCATATTTGAAGGTGGAAGTGGAGGAAGTAAATTTCAGAAACAGCGAGCTGAAGGAATCGTTAAAAAAGCTCTCTGCTTATACCATGAAGCAGCCGGAAAAGCAGTTGAATTCGATGGCCGGGCAGTTTATCGAACAGATTGCGGATGCGACAATTGCAGGCTCTTCCATCTGGAATGTGCCGCTGACCACGGAAGCGAATTATGACATTCCGATTGCATGCGAGGATCTGGCCGGCAATCAGGCGTCCATTGCAACAGAGTATTCCTGTATCGATACCGGAAGCCCTGTCAATGTAAAGTTTACATACAGCGTGGAGGAATCCAGCTATAAGGACGTGGTGAATTACAAAAGCTTTGGCTATGCGTTTGCAGATCACAAGCTGACGATGACGGCTTTGGCGGAGGATGCGGTAGCCGGCATCCGGTTTATGGAATTTACCGTTACGGATGAAACGGG
Organism: uncultured Roseburia sp.; assembly: GCA_947647505.1. Lineage (GTDB taxonomy): Bacteria > Bacillota > Clostridia > Lachnospirales > Lachnospiraceae > Roseburia_B. The sequence continues at coordinate 141,665 of CANSKO010000001.1, forward strand.
AGAAACGCAGGTGATTACGAAGGAATTTGATCCTTCCGCAAGCAAAAAAGCAAGCATCGCCCTGCCGCTGTCCGGCAAAAACTTTAAGGGAAGCGTCAGCGTAAAAGTGACGGATTATTCCGCCAATGAAAGCAGACGCGAGCAGGGACAGATCGTGGAGACGAATGCGCAGCATAAAAAGAACGGTAAGGCCGTCATTACGACAAAAACAGAGCCAAGCCGTACCGTAGACGGAGAGGATTACTACAATTCTGACGTGGAATTTAAGCTTACGATGGAAGATACGTATTCCGGCATCGGAAGCTATGCCTATGTAGCCGGAAGCGCGTTAAAGGCTGCAAAAAACTACAAAGAAATTGCCGGAGACGATATGGAATCGAAAGCCGCTCAGAAAATCGTCCATAAGGTAACGAAGCGCCTGACGCTTTTATCCAGTGAAAACAATCAGAATGAAGTGAAGGTTACGGCGGAATTTACGGATAACGCAGGGCATAAAAGCAAGGTGAAGCAGTCGTACAACATTGATGTGACGAAGCCAAAAATTGACGTGACCTGGGATTTGAACGATCCTTTGAACGAGGAATATTTTAAAGAGACGCGAACGGCGACCGTTGTGATTACGGAGCGCAATTTCGATGAAAACGACGTAGAATTTCAGATTACGAATACGGATGGCGCAATGCCGGAGATCAGCTCTTTTGACACGGCGGGAACGGGAGATGAAACGACGCATACGGCGACCGTAACATTTTCGGAGGACGGCGATTACACGTTTGCGCTTTCCTTCGTAGATCTGGCGGGCAATGAGGAGACGTATGACAGCGAGGATGCGTTTACGATTGATACGACGCTGCCGGAATACGTCGTAACGTATGACAATAACAGCGCGTTAAACAACCATTATTACAACGAGCAGCGTACGGCTACGATCGATATCTTAGAGCACAATTTTGATCCGGCTTCGGTTACGGCTGCGATTACAAAAGACAACGCGTCTGCCGGCCTGTCGTTTTCCGGATGGAGTAAAAACGGCGACCATAACGTTGCGACGGTAACGTTTGATGCGGACGGAGAGTATACGTTTGGTTTCACGGGCATGGATCTGGCCGGAAATGAGATGGAGGTCTATGCGCAGGATCACTTTGTGGTAGACAGGACGGAGCCGGAAATTGAGATTTTTGACATTGAAAATCATTCGGCAAATAACGGCAGCGTACGGCCGGGCATTCGTTATAACGATACGAATTATGACGCCGGCGCTACCGTCGTAGAAATGAAGGGCTTTCACAATGGCGTGATCGACATGGAGGGCACAACGTCAGTCGCCTCGACCGGCGTGGAGCTTAAAATGGATGATTTTGCATACGAGCCTGATATGGACGATCTTTATACGATGCATGCGACGGTGTATGATCTGGCCGGCAACAGTTCGGAAGCGGAGGTGACGTTTTCCGTGAACCGCTTTGGCTCCGTTTATACATTTGATGAAGAAACGGACGATCTGGTCGGCGATAACGGCATGTATTATACGAATCGGGAGCGGGACATCGTTGTGACGGAAACGAATGTAGATACGCTTGGATTTCAGGAGATTACGTGTAATTATAACGGAGAGCTTTCCACTTTAATAGAAGGGGAGGACTACAGCATAAAGCAAAGCGGCGTGGAAGCGGGCTGGAAGCAGTATACGTATACGATGCGCAAGTCGCTGTTTGAGCGCGAGGGCGCCTATACGATTACGATCTATTCGGAGGATCAGGCGAAAAACAAGTCCGATAACAGCGCAAAAGGGAAAAAAGTGGAGTTTGTGGTGGATAAGACGCCGCCAAGCGTGCTTGTTTCCGGCGTGGAAGACGACGGACAGTACCGGGAGGACGCCAAAACCGTGACGGTTGACGTGGAGGATAATGTGCGCCTTGCAAACGTCGTCGTAAACCGCGATGGCGTCAAGGAAACGTATACGGCGGAGCGGATTGCGCAGAAAGACGGAAGGATCGAGCTATCCATACCAAGCAAAAACCAGTGGCAGACGCTTGCGGTGACGGCGTACGACGCAGCGGAAAATCAGTTTAATTTTTCCGAAATCCGTTATCTGATCACGGCCAATTTCCTGATTCAGATTTATGAGAATAAGCCCCTGTTTTATAGCATCATAGCGGCCGTAGCTGTCCTTTTGGCCGCGTTGTATCTGTTCTTTATGGCAGTGCGACGGAAAAAGAAGATTCGTCAGACAGAATAAGAAAAGAGAAAAAAGAAGAGCGCCGTCCTGTTGGAAACAATGGGGCGGCGCTGTTTTGTTTTGGATGAATTTAAGGAAATCTTAATAAAATCATACGCTTTTTCCTATGGCATTCTATTCCGTAATATGATAGCCTAAGTGTATCAAATGTATTAATACACTTAGACAAGGAGGTTACAGGATTGCTGCAATTAAATTACAGAGATGCAAAACCAATTTATGAGCAAATCAAGGAAGGAATCCGGCATTTGCTGCTGACGAACGCAATCGCGGCGGACGAGAAGCTGCCAAGCGTCAGAGAGCTTGCATCGACGCTGGCGATCAATCCCAATACGATTCAGCGGGCATATAAGGAGCTGGAGGCGGAAGGCTATGTCTACAGCGTCAAAGGCAGGGGAACGTTTGCATCTGCGACCGATTCCATACACAGGAACAGAGAACAGGAGCTGCTTCTGACGTTTGACGACGTGGTATCGGAGCTTTTCGTATTGGACGTATCAGGAGAAGAGCTGCGCTGCCGCATGGATCATCTGGAACAGGGGAGGGTACGGGAAAATGGTTGAAGTAAGAAATCTGGTAAAAGAATTTAACGGCTTTCATGCGCTGGACGGCGTGGATATGTCGGTAAAGAAAGGCGCGATTTATGGCCTGGTAGGTCCAAACGGAGCCGGAAAATCAACGCTGCTGCGGCATCTTACGGGAATCTACAGGCAAAATGGCGGCACAGTAAAAATCGCAGGAGAAGAAGTGTATGAAAATCCGAAGATAAAAGAAAAGTTTGCGTTTATTCCGGACGATATCTTTTATTTTATGCAGGCGGATACGATGGAGATGAAGCGGTTTTATCAGGGGATTTATCCAAAATTCGACGAAAAGATGTTTCACAGGCTGATCGAATATTTTCCGACGATTGATCCGAAAAAGAGCATCCGAAGCCTGTCCAAAGGCATGCAGAAGCAGGTGGCGTTCTGGCTGTCCGTCTGCACAAGGGCGGAGCTTCTGATTCTGGATGAGCCGGTGGACGGACTGGACCCTGTGATGCGGCGGCAGATCTGGAGCATCATTATGGCGGACGTTTCAGAATACGATACGACGGTGATCGTTTCCTCCCACAATTTAAGGGAGCTGGAAGACGTCTGCGACCATGTCGGGATTATGCACAAAGGAAAAATCATGATCGAACGCTCTTTGAGTGATTTACAGGGCAGCGTCTGTAAAATTCAGGTGGCGTTTCAGGCGGAAATGCCGAAGCTGCCGGAAAGCTTTGACGTGCTTCATATGTCCAATACCGGAAGGGTCTATACGCTGATTGTCAAGGGAAATCCCACTGAAGCAAAATTGCAGCTGGAAAAGATGCATCCGATGCTGATTGACATTCTTCCGCTGACGCTTGAAGAAATTTTTATCTACGAATTAGGAGGGGTGGATTATGAAGTCAAAGACATCTTGTTTTAACAAAACGATTTTTCTGAAGAATATCACGCATTTCTGGCCGATCTGGGTGATGATTACACTCTGGAATCTGTTTATTATGCCGTTTATGATCTATAACCACTCGCAGCGGTATAAATTCATAACCAATCTGAGTGAAAAGGAAATCATGCAGGATCGCCTGAATGATATCATGAATATTGTGGACATTTACGTCAACCCGATTATACTGTTTTTATTTGCCGTTGTAGCTGTGATGGCCGTATTTTCCTATTTGTATCATGCAAGGTCTGCAAATATGATGCATGCGCTTCCCGTCACAAGAAAAGAGCTGTTTTTTACGAACTACGTTTCCGGTCTGCTGTTTTTAATTGTGCCGCAGATCATTGGATTTTTATCCGGCATTCTGGTTGGAGCCGTCTGCGGCTATACAAGCATGAATGTGATGCTGACGGGGCTTTTATTTGCGTGTGGGATCAGCTTTGTGTTTTACAGCATAACGGTCTGGGTTGCCATGTTCACAGGGCAGCTTCTGGCAGTTCCCGTATTTGCAGTTATCCTGAATTTTCTTTACGTTGGCTGTAAGGTTCTGGTCCGCATGCTGATGTCTTTGATTTCCTATGGCATACCGATGGAGTATGTTTCCGGCAGACTGGATGTGCTTTCGCCTCTGTATTATATTGCAAACCATGTGCATCTGACGTATGACTATTCCGGCGAGTATCCCGTTTGCACAGGGCTTTCCGGGCAGAAAACGGTGGCAATTTATGCGCTGGCAGCGGTGGTGTTTGTCCTTGCGGCATATCTGATCTATCGGATGCGCAATCTGGAAACGGCGGGAAGTCTGATTTCCATTCCGTGGATTGCGCCTGTCTTTCGCTGGGGCGCGGCTTTTTGCGGCGGGAGTCTTTTAAGCGTAATCTTTTGCAGCATAATGGATTTTTCATCCGGCAAAATGATATTTGTCTCAGCCTTGATTGGAGCCATTGTGTTTGGCGCGGCATGCTTTTTTGTGGCGCAGATGTTTTTGGAAAAGGGATTTCGCGTATTTCAGAAAAAGAGAATGCTGGAATGCGGTATTTTTATAGCGATTTTTGCATGCATGTATATCGCAATTGAATTCGATTTGTTTGGGCAGGAGCGAAAACTGCCGGACGCTGCCGATGTAGAAATGGCGTGTCTGGACCATGTTTCGACGTATGGCGGCTCCGATGAGGAGATGGTGGAAGACATTTTGAAACTGCATAGTCAGATTATTGATTCCAAGAAGGAATTTGAAGGCTATGCGGCAGACGCTTACGGCAATACGAGTTACCTTACGATCCGATACCGCCTGAAAGACGGTTCCTCGCTGGAACGTGCGTATAAGGTTCCCTGGGAGAGGGAAATGATGAACGAACCGGAGTCTGTCGTTTGCAAAGTTGTGGATCTGGCAACTTCTCCCGAGTCCTATCGAAAGGAACTGTTTGGCGTTTACGATCAGGAGATGAAGGTGACAAATTGTCAGATTGATCTCTACGATGCGCAGAATGAAGCGCGCGATCATGTATTTTCAGATGAGGATGCGGATAAAATATATCAGGCCATTCTTGCCGATCTTTGGGAAGGGAATTTTAAAAACTGTCTGTTAAACGGACTTTTTTATGACGGAGAAGAGAACGACACCTATTATAACAGCGTTTTGATTGACGTTGTCGGCGAAAAAGAGGTGATTCCCGTCTATGCGTACTATCATTCTCGTATGCCGGAAGGATCGAAATCGACGACGGCAAACATTGGATTTGATGCGAATTGCAGGAATCTGATCGAAGCTTTGATCGAAACGGGAGCGATTCAAAGCGAGCAGGATCTTGTTACGATTTCGGAATGGAATCAACAGAATATGGATACGGAGAAAGCCAGATGATATTCGGGCAGCAGACGGGCGGGGCGTATGGAACGGCATATGCCCCGCCTGTTTTTATTTGCGCCGGACAGTTGTCATTCTTCCTATTCTATTGTAAGATACCTTAAGCGGGCGGAGTATGGCAGGCGAATGCAGACGCTGCGTTTGCAAAAAGCCGGATGCTTGCGTTTAAAAGAGGCGCGCTGTAGCTGCCGGAAAGAGAAAAAGGAGCGGCATATGGGAAAAGAACACAGGATAGACAGGGTGGAGGCAAAAAGCATTGCATGGGAACTTCAGATTGCGCCCGGCGATTTTTTGCTTTCCATAAATGGAATGCCGATGGAAGACGTATTTGATTATCATTATCTGATACATGATGAGACGATCACGATGCTGATACGAAAGCCGGACGGAGAAGAGTGGGAATTTGAGATTGAAAAGGAATATGGCGAAGATCCGGGCATTGTGTTTGAAAATGGCCTGATGGATGCGTATAAGTCCTGCCGGAACCGCTGCATATTCTGCTTTATCGATCAGATGCCAGAAGGAATGCGGGATACGCTGTATTTTAAAGACGACGATGCGAGGCTGTCTTTTTTGCAGGGAAATTATATTACGCTGACGAATATGAAGGACGAAGACATTGCGCGTATCATTCGATATCATCTTGCGCCGGTCAATGTATCGGTGCATACGACCAATCCCACGCTGCGCTGTAAGATGTTAAACAATCGATTCGCCGGGGAAGCGCTGAAACATATGCGGCGGCTGAAAGACGCCGGGCTTGCAATGAACGGACAGATCGTGCTGTGCAAGGGCATCAACGACAAGGCGGAGCTGGAACAAAGCATACGGGATCTGACGGAATACATTCCCTGCATGCAAAGCCTCTCCGTCGTTCCGGTGGGACTGACGAAATACAGAGAGGGCTTATATCATCTGGAACCGTTTGACAGAGAAGACGCAAAGGAAGTGATTGCCACAATTCACAGGTGGCAGCATTTTTGCATGGAGCGGTACGGCACGCATTTTGTCCATGCGGGAGACGAGTGGTATCTTCTGGCCGGGATGGACATCCCTCCAAAAGACAGCTACGATGGTTATTTGCAGCTGGAAAACGGAGTCGGCATGCTGCGCCTTCTGGAAGAGGAATTTATGGAAGCGCTGCAAAAGCAGACGTCTGACGCTTCCATCAAAAGAATGGTTACGCTTGCGACAGGACAGGCGGCCGCGCCATGGCTGGAAATGCTTTGCAGCCGTTTTCAAAAAAAATTTCCAGGCGTTTCGATACGGATCGTGCCGGTTCGAAATGATTTTTTCGGAGAGCGGATCACGGTTTCCGGCCTTTTGACGGGGCAGGATCTTCTTTCGCAGCTTAAGGGGAGAACGCTTGGAGAACGTCTGCTGCTTCCGTGCAATCTGCTGCGGAACGGAGAGGAAGTTTTTCTGGATGACATGACGCTTACAGAGCTGAAAAATGCTTTACAAGTCAGGATAGATATTGTAAAATCAAGCGGTCAGGATCTGGTAGACGCATTGCTGAAAGAAGAGTGAAAAAGGAGAAAATTATGAATAAGCCGGTTGTAGCGGTCGTTGGACGGCCGAATGTGGGAAAGTCCACGTTGTTTAATGTTCTTGCCGGAGAGCGGATTGCGATCGTAAAAGATACGCCGGGCGTGACAAGGGACAGGATTTATGCGGACGCTTCCTGGCTGGACAGGGAATTTACGTTAATCGACACAGGCGGCATAGAGCCGGATTCAAAGGATATTATTTTATCTCAGATGCGCGAACAGGCGCAGATTGCAATTGACACGGCGGATGTGATCCTGTTTTTGACCGACGTCAGGCAGGGGCTTGTGGATGCCGATGAAAAAGTGGCGGATTTGCTGCGCCGCTCCGGGAAGCCGGTTATTTTAGTCGTAAACAAAGTGGACAATTTTGATAAATTTATGCCGGACGTCTATGAATTTTATAATCTCGGCATTGGCGAGCCGCATCCCGTTTCCGCATCCTCCATGCTTGGCATTGGCGATATGCTGGATGAGGCGGTGCGCCATTTTCCGGAGCAGACAGACGGGGAGCAGGAGGATGGACGTCCCCGCATCGCAGTCATTGGAAAGCCAAATGTGGGAAAGTCTTCGCTTGTGAACCGTCTTTTGGGTGAAAATCGCGTGATTGTTTCCGAGATTGCAGGAACGACGCGGGACGCGATCGATACGGCGATTCGTTCGAACGGCGAAGAATATATATTCATTGATACGGCCGGTCTGAGGCGAAAGAGCAAAATCAAAGAAGATCTGGAGCGTTACAGCATTATCCGGGCCGTTACGGCCGTAGAAAGGGCGGACGTCGTGATCCTTATGATCGACGCGACAGAGGGCGTGACGGAGCAGGACGCCAAGATTGCGGGCATTGCGCATGAGAGAGGAAAGGGCATTCTGATCGCGGTCAACAAATGGGACGCCATTGAAAAAGACAATAAAACAGTCGCCCGGCATACAGAGGATATCCGCCGGGTATTGAGCTTTATGCCGTATGCGGAAATTATGTTTATATCGGCCAGGACGGGGCAGCGGACCGGGAAGATTTTTGAGATGATCGACATGGTGATCGCCAACAACGCGATGCGGATCGCCACGGGCGTTTTAAATGAGATCGTATCGGAGGCCGTTGCAATGCAGCAGCCGCCTTCCGATAAAGGAAAGCGCCTGAAGATTTATTATGCGACGCAGGCCGGCGTGAAGCCGCCGACATTCGTCGTATTTGTCAATGATAAGAAGCTGATGCATTTTTCTTATGTCCGATATCTGGAAAACCGGATTCGGGAAGCGTTTGGCTTTCGCGGCACTTCGCTGAAATTTATTATCCGGGAAAGAAAAGGGGAGTGACGGCATGCTGCTTTATCGTATCATCGTATTGGTTATTGGTTATTTTTGCGGTATTTTTCTTTCGGGATATGCCTATAGCAGATCCCGTCATAAAGACATTACGACAATGGGAAGCGGCAACGCCGGCACGACGAATGCGTTCCGCATGTTTGGCTGGAAGGCAGGACTGATTACGCTGCTTGGCGACGTGTCCAAACCCATATTTGCCATCTTCCTTACCTGGCTCTTATTTCGAAGCCGGGAGCCGGAGGGCGTGCGCCTTCTGCAATTGTACGCGGGGCTTGGGACGATTATCGGCCATAACCATCCGTTTTATATGAAGCATTTCAAAGGGGGAAAAGGCATCGCCTGTACGGGCGGCATGATGATCGCGTTTTGTCCGATCGAAGTGCCGGTCGGATTGTCCCTGTTTCTTCTGATGACGGCCCTGACAGGATATGTTTCCGTCGGTTCTATGGTCGGACTTGTCAGCTTTTTTGTCCAGACGGTTTTATTTGGAGAGCTTGGGCTTTTAAACGTGACAGAGACGTATCGGATGGAGATCTATGCGCTTTCCGCCGTTATCATGCTGATGGGGATTGTGCGTCACCGGGAAAATATCTCCCGTCTGCTGCATGGAAATGAAAATAAATTCAGTTTGAAAAAGAAAGAAGGGACGTCTGAATCATGGCGAAAACAGGAGTAATTGGCGCCGGGAGCTGGGGATGCGCGCTGGCCGGCGTTTTGGATGAAAACGGACATGAGGTTACGGTCTGGTCTGTTCTGGAAGAGGAAATTTCCATGCTTCAGGAGAAGCATGAACATGTAGAGAAGCTGCCGGGCGTAATGCTTTCTAAAAAGATCTGCTTTACTTCGGATCTGCGTGCCGCGGTGGAAGGGATGGATCTGCTTGTGCTGGCGGCGCCGTCCGCGTTTACAAGGAGCACGGCAAAGCGGATGGCTCCTTACGTTTCTTCAGGTCAGATTATCGTCTGTGTGGCGAAGGGGATTGAAGAGGAAAGCCTTATGACGCTGACAGAGGTCGTGGAAGAGGAGATTCCGGCTGCGGACGCGGCCGTTCTCTGCGGGCCAAGCCATGCGGAGGAAGTCGGCAGAAAGCTTCCGACAACGCTGGTGGCCGGAGCGAAGACGAGACAGACGGCGGAATATATACAAAGCGTTTTTATGAACGAGGTGTTTCGCGTTTACACAAGCCCCGACGTGCTTGGCATGGAGCTTGGCGGCGCGCTCAAAAACGTGATTGCGCTTGCGGCCGGCATGGCGGACGGCCTGGGATACGGAGACAATACGAAAGCGGCGCTGATTACGCGTGGCATTGCAGAAATTACAAGGCTTGCCGTCTGCATGGGGGCAAATCCCAAAACGCTGACGGGGCTGACGGGAATCGGGGATCTGATTGTAACGTGCGCAAGCAGACATTCCAGAAACCGTCGCGCCGGCATGCTGATGGGAGAAGGACGTACGATGCAGCAGGCGATGCAGGAAGTAAACATGGTGGTTGAGGGCGTATATTCCGCAAAAGCGGCCATTGCGCTTGGCAGAAAATATAAGGTCTCCATGCCCATTATCGAGCAGGTCAATCAGGTGTTGTTTGAGGATAAATCTGCAAGAGAGGCCGTAAAGGAACTGATGCTGCGGGATAAGAAGGCGGAACACACGTCGTTGGAATGGGAATAGAGGGAAGCGGTTATGGCATTTACCCATTTGCATGTGCATACGGAGTACAGCCTGTTAGACGGGTCGAATAAAATAAAAGAATACGTTCGGAGAATAAAGGAGCTTGGCATGGACGCCGCGGCCATTACGGATCATGGCGTGATGTATGGCGTGATTGACTTTTACAAAGCGGCAAAGGCGGAGGGGATTCGCCCGATTTTGGGCTGCGAGGTCTATGTCGCGCCAAATTCCCGCTTTGACAGAGAGACGGTGCAGGGAGAAGACCGGTATTACCATCTGGTGCTGCTTGCGGAAAACAATACGGGCTATCAAAATCTGGTCCGCATCGTATCCAGAGGGTTTGTAGACGGGTATTATTACAAGCCGAGGGTGGATATGGAACTGCTGAAGACGTACCACGAGGGAATCATTGCGTTAAGCGCCTGTCTTGCCGGAGAGGTGCAGCGGTATCTGGTGCGCGGCCTGTATGAAGAGGCGAAAAAGACGGCGTACCGGTATCAGGACTGCTTTGGCGAGGGCAATTTTTTTCTGGAATTGCAGGATCATGGGATTGCGCAGCAGCAGACGGTCAATCAGCAGCTGATGCGGCTTTCAAAAGATACGAAGATCGCGCTTGTGGCAACCAACGACGTGCATTATACGTATGAGTCCGACGCACAGGCGCACGACATTCTGCTCTGTCTGCAAACCGGGAAGAAGCTGTCAGATGAGAATCGTCTGCGCTACGACGGCGGGCAGTACTATGTCAAATCCGAGGAAGAAATGCGGTCGCTGTTTTCGTATGCGCCGGATGCGATCGAGCAGACGAAAAAAATCGCCGACCGCTGCAACGTGGAAATTGAATTTGGAAAAACGAAGCTGCCTGATTTTCCGGTGCCGGAGGGCTATACGACGTATGCCTATCTGGAAAAGCTCTGCTGCGAAGGCCTGCAAAAGCGCTACAAAGAGCCGTCCGCGGCGTTAAAAGAACGTCTTTTTTATGAGCTGAACGTCATAAAAGACATGGGCTATGTCGAATATTTTCTGATCGTCTGGGATTATATTCGCTATGCCAGAGAAAACGGCATTATTGTCGGGCCGGGCAGAGGCAGCGCGGCCGGAAGCCTTGTATCGTATACCATGGGGATTACAAATATCGATCCGATCCGGTATCAGCTGATTTTTGAACGGTTTTTGAATCCGGAGCGCATTTCCATGCCGGATATTGACGTGGATTTCTGCTTTGAACGCAGACAGGAGGTCATCGATTACGTCATTGAAAAATACGGCAAGGACTGCGTGACGCAGATCGTGACATTCGGAACGCTTGCGGCAAGGGGCGTGATCCGGGATGTGGGGCGCGTGATGGATCTTCCGTATTCCTTTGTGGACGCCATTGCAAAAAGCGTTCCAAATGAGCTTGGCATTACGATTGAGAGGGCGCTTGTCATGAATCCGCAGCTGAGGGCCAGGTATGAGGGTGAGGAGAATGTAAAGCAGCTAATCGACATGTCAAAGCGCTTAGAAGGGCTGCCGCGCCATTCTTCCACGCACGCTGCCGGCGTTGTGATTTCGCAGAAGCCAATGGAGGAATATGTGCCGCTTTGTCTTGGCATCGACGGCGCGATTACGACACAGTTTACGATGACGACGATCGAAGAGCTTGGATTGTTAAAAATGGATTTTCTGGGCCTTCGGACGCTGACAGTCATCAAAAACGCGGTTCGGCTGGCGGAAGAAAGGCATGGCGTTTCCATTGACATCGATCAGGTTGATTTTGACGACGCAAACGTCTTTGAATCAATCGGAACCGGGAAGACGGAAGGCGTCTTTCAGCTGGAAAGCGCCGGAATGAAAAACTTCATGAAGGAGTTAAAGCCCAAAAATCTGGAAGACGTCATCGCCGGCATTGCGCTGTATCGTCCGGGCCCGATGGATTTTATACCGGCATACATACGGGGAAAGAACCAGACCGGACAGATTCATTACGATTGTCCGCAGCTTGAGCCGATTCTTTCCCCTACGTACGGTTGCATTATCTATCAGGAGCAGGTTATGCAGATCGTGCGGGACCTTGCCGGCTATACGCTTGGCAGAAGCGATCTGGTACGACGCGCCATGTCGAAAAAAAAGCAGTCCGTCATGGAGCAGGAGCGCAAAAATTTCGTCTATGGGAATCCGCAGGAAGATGTGCCCGGATGCGTGGCAAACGGCATCGAGGAAAGCGTGGCGCATAAAATCTTTGATGAAATGATCGATTTTGCAAAATATGCATTTAATAAATCACATGCCGCGGCCTATGCGGTGATCGCGTATCAGACGGCTTATATGAAGCATTATTATCCGGTGGAGTATATGGCTGCGCTGATGACCTCCGTGCAGGATCACGTAACGAAAGTGTCGGAATATATTTTTTCGTGCAGACAGATGGGAATTGAAATTCTCTCTCCGGACATCAACGAAGGAGAAAGCGAATTTTCCGTGTCGGACGGCAAAATCCGTTACGGGCTGTCCGCGATCAAAAGCGTGGGAACGCCGGTAATCGCCGCGATTTCAAAGGAACGGGAGGCCGGCGGGGAATTTACGTCCTTAAAAGATTTTCTGTTGCGCATGAGCGGCGGGGAAGTCAATAAGAGGGCCGTGGAAAGCTTTATCAAAGCAGGGGCGTTTGACAGCTTAAGCGGGACAAGAAAGCAGAAGATGTGTTCGTATGCGGCTATGATGGATCACATCAGTCAGGAGCAGAAGCATACGATGGCCGGGCAGATGAGCCTGTTTGATCTGGTGTCGGAAGAAGAAAAAAAAGCCTATGAGGACACGATGCCGGACGTGGGAGAGTATGACAGGGAAGAGATGCTTGGATTTGAAAAAGAAGTGCTTGGCGTCTATATCAGCGGTCATCCGCTGGAGGAATATGAAAGTCGCTGGAGGAAAAACATTACGGCTGAAACGGCGGATTTTCTGTTTGACGAGGAGACGAAGGAGACAAAGGTAAAAGACGGGCAGATCGTGATGATCGGCGGCATGATTACAGATCGGACGATCAAATTTACAAAGCACAATCAGGCGATGGCGTTTCTTACGGTGGAGGATCTGCTTGGCACGGTGGAGGTCATCGTATTTCCAAGAGATTATGAGAAGCATCAGGCGCTGATGCAGCCGGAGGCAAAGATATTTATCCGGGGCAGGGCGTCTGTGGAAGAAGAAAAAAACGGAAAGCTGATCTGTGAAAGAGCGTATCCGTTTGACGCCGCCAGACAGGAGCTTTGGGTGCAGTTTGCGGAAAAGTCGGAATTTGAGGCAGCCGAGCAGGCGCTGTACGCCATGCTTTCCGATTCCGATGGCGGCGATCCGGTCGTCATATATCTGGCGAAGGAAAAAGCGATGAAGCGTCTGCCGGCCAGCCGGAATGTCAGAATGGAGCAAACGCTTCTGGCAGAGCTTGCGCAGGCGTTTGGCAAAGAGAATATAAAAGTTGTGGAAAAGTCTATTGAAAACGGGCGGTAAAGAGATTAAAATAAACATTGGAAAAACACAGGAAATGCAGGGAAGATGCAGGAGGGATGCAGTATGGTAAAAGAAATCAAAACGATCGGCGTGCTGACGAGCGGCGGCGACGCGCCCGGCATGAATGCGGCGATTCGCGCGGTTGTTCGGGAAGCGATTGGAAAAGAACTGAACGTAAAAGGGATTAAAAGAGGCTATGCGGGACTTCTTGCGGAAGAGATCACCGACATGGGAAGCAGAGAAGTGTCCGATACGATTCAGCGGGGCGGCACGATTTTACAGACGGCGCGCTGCATGGATTTTACGACGGAGGAAGGACAGAGACGGGGAGCGGAAGTCTGCAAAAAGCATGGGATTGAAGGCGTGATCGTCATTGGCGGCGACGGCTCGTTTCGCGGCGCGCAGAAGCTGGCCGAATATGGCGTAAATACCGTTGGGATTCCGGGAACGATCGACCTTGACATTTCCTGTTCGGAATATACGATCGGATTTGACACGGCGGTCAATACCGCGATGCAGGCAATCGACAAAGTCCGGGATACATCCACCTCGCACGAGCGGTGCAGCATTATTGAAGTCATGGGCCGTGGCGCGGGCTATATTGCGCTCTGGACCGGAATCGCGAACGGGGCGGAGGATATTCTGCTGCCGGAGCGGTACGATTACGACGAGCAGAAGCTGGTGAATCATATTATTGAAAACAGAAAACGGGGCAAAAAGCATCATATTATTATCAATGCCGAGGGCATTGGCCATTCGGTCAGCATGGCAAAGCGGATCGAAGCGGCAACCGGAATCGAGACGCGGGCGACGATTCTTGGACACATGCAGCGCGGCGGCAGCCCGACGTGTAAAGACCGCGTATATGCTTCGATTATGGGCTCTTATGCGGTAAACCTGCTTTGCCAGGGCAAGACGAACCGCGTTGTGGCATACAAAAACGGCGATTTTGTAGATTTCGATATTGATGAAGCGCTGGCGATGGACAAAGGCATTCCGGAGTACCAGTTTGAGGTTTGCAAGAATCTTTCCAATTAACTTGTTTTTTAAAAATGCATATGGTATAATACCCAAATGACTGCAGCGAAGGAGGAAACAATATAATGAGCGTACAGGTAGAGACTCTGGAAAAGAACATGGCGAAGCTTACGATAGAGCTTTCGGAAGACGTATTGGAACAGGCATTGCAGGAAGCTTATTTAAGACAGAGAAATAAAATCAGCCTTCCGGGATTTCGAAAGGGAAAAGCGCCGCGACACATGCTCGAGAAAGTCTATGGGCCGGAAATATTTTTCGAAGACGCGGCCAATCAGCTGATTCGTGAAAACTACGGCGCTGCGGCGGATGAGAGCGGACTTGACATTGTATCCCATCCGACGGTAGATATCGTACAGATTGAAAAGGGCAGACCGTTTATCTTTACGGCGGAAGTGGCAGTTCGTCCGGAGGTTGCGCTTGGAGAATACAAAGGCATTGCGGTAACAAAGGCGGACGTTTCCGTTACGGATGAAGAAATGGACGCCGCGATTGAGAGAGAGCGTCAGAACAACGCCAGAATCATTACGGTAGAAGACCGGGCGATTGCAGAAGGCGATACGGCAGTGATTGATTACGAAGGGTTTGTAGATGGAACGCCGTTTGAAGGCGGTAAGGCGGAAGGCCATGCGCTGGAAATTGGCTCCCATTCGTTTATTGATACATTTGAAGAGCAGCTGATCGGAAAAAGAAGCGGAGAAGAAGCGGAGATTCACGTAACGTTTCCGGAGGAGTACCATGCGGCTGAGCTTGCGGGAAAACCGGCTGTGTTCCAGGTGAAGATTCATGAGATCCGGACAAAGGAGCTTCCGGAGCTTGACGATGATTTTGCACAGGACGTATCGGAATTTGATACGATGGAGGCGTACAGGGAGAACATTCGGAAGAATCTGACGGAGTCGAAGGAAGCGGAAGCAAGGCGCGCACAGGAAGACGAAGCGGTGCAGAAGATTGTGGAAGGCGCGTCGATGGAAATTCCGGATAAGATGATTGACATGCAGGTTGACATCATGGTGGATGAGTTTGCGCAGCGGATTGAGCAGCAGGGGCTTGGATTTGAGCAGTACCTGCAATTCTCCGGCATGTCGATAGATAAGATGAAAGAGCAGCTTCGTCCGGATGCGCTGAAGCGCATTCAGGGCAGCCTTGTGCTGGAGCAGATTGTAAAAGAAGAACAGATCGAAGCGTCGCAGGAAGAAGCGGATGCGGAGATTCAGAAAATGGCGGATGCGTATGGCATGGAAGCGGATAAGATACGGGAACTTATGGGTGATGCGGAAAAAGCGTCCATGATGAAGGACCTTGCCGTACAGAAAGCGGTTCGGTTTGTGATGGATCACAGCGTAGAAGCGGAAGTATAAGCGGACATCAGCCAGACCGGCTCAAAAGAGCCGGTCTGTTTCGGGTTTTTCTGCCGAAAGGAAGAAAAGAAGTCAGGAGGCGAAGTATATGAGTTTAGTACCTTATGTCGTAGAACAGACGAGCAGAGGAGAGCGCAGCTACGATATTTATTCAAGATTATTAAAAGACAGGATCATTTTTCTGGGAGAGGAAGTCAACGAGACGACGGCAAGCCTGACCGTTGCGCAGCTTTTATTTCTGGAATCGGAAGATCCGGGAAAGGACATCCAGCTGTATATCAATTCTCCTGGCGGCGTAGTGACGGCGGGCCTTGCTATTTATGACACCATGCAGTACATCAAATGCGACGTTTCCACGATTTGCATTGGAATGGCGGCAAGCATGGGCGCATTTTTACTGGCGGGCGGCACAAAGGGCAAGCGCATGGCGCTCCCGAACGCGGAAATCATGATTCATCAGCCGTCCGGCGGCGCAAAAGGGCAGGCGACCGAGATTGAGATTGCGGCGGAGAATATTTTAAAGACGAAACGGCGTCTGAATGAGATTCTGGCTGCGAATACGGGCAGGCCATATGAGGTCATTGCGGCGGATACGGAGCGGGATCATTACCTTTCCGCACAGGAAGCGATGGAGTATGGCATCATCGATTCGGTGATTGCGAATCGGGAACAATAAATCAAATTGGCGGAGTGAAATTATGGCGGGAAGAAATATGATTGGCGGAGAACGCATCCGCTGCTCGTTCTGTGGAAGGACGCAGGAACAGGTCAGAAAGCTGATTGCAGGGCCAAGCGGAAGCGGCGCGTTTATCTGTGATGAATGCGTGGATATCTGCACAGAGATTATCGAAGAGGAATTGGAAGAAGAGGAGGAAGCGGAAGTTTCCGGGTCCGGGCAGCAGGAGATCAATCTGCTTAAGCCGGAAGAGATGAAAGCGTTTCTGGATGAATACGTAATCGGACAGGAGAATGCCAAAAAAGTGCTGTCCGTTGCGGTTTACAATCATTATAAGAAAATACTTGCAGGAGAAAATCTGGACGTAGAGCTGCAAAAGAGCAACATCCTGATGCTTGGGCCAACCGGTTCCGGTAAGACGTATCTGGCGCAGACGCTGGCGCGCATGTTAAACGTGCCGTTCGCCATTGCGGACGCGACGACGCTTACGGAAGCAGGCTACGTGGGCGAGGATGTGGAGAACATCCTGCTGAAAATCATTCAGGCGTCGGATTATAACGTGGAGCGCGCGCAGCATGGCATTATCTACATCGATGAGATTGACAAGATTACCAAAAAATCCGAAAACGTGTCGATTACAAGGGACGTTTCCGGCGAAGGCGTGCAGCAGGCCCTTCTGAAGATACTGGAAGGTACGCTTGCCTCCGTTCCGCCGCAGGGAGGCAGAAAGCATCCGCAGCAGGAGCTGATTCAGATTGATACATCCAATATCCTGTTCATCTGCGGCGGCGCATTTGACGGACTGGAAAAGATCATCGAAACGCGTCTGGATCAAAAATCCATAGGATTTAATGCGCTTGTCAAAGACAAACGGGAAATCAATGTCGGGGATGCGTTTAAGCATGCGATGCCGCAGGATTTTATCAAATTCGGTCTGATTCCGGAGTTTATCGGCCGCGTGCCGGTTACGGTGGCGCTGGATTCTTTGGATAAGGACGCGCTCGTGCGCATTCTCTCAGAGCCGAAAAATTCACTGGTCCGTCAGTACCAGAAGCTTTTGGAGCTGGATGATGTGGATCTGTTTTTTGAAAAAGACGCGCTGGATGCGATTGCGGAAAAAGCGATTGAGCGGCAGACGGGGGCCAGAGGTCTGCGCGCGATTATGGAAAATGTCATGATGGATCTGATGTATCGGATTCCTTCGGACGATTCCATTACGGATTGTACGATTACCAGAAAGCTGGTAGAGGAAAAGGAATTTATCGATTCCATGGAAACGAAAAAAGACGGAATGTTACCGGAATCAAAGAGCGCATAGAACAGGCTATGCAGCGGATTTGCAGGGGGAGCTGCCGCAGTAATGGTTGTATTACTGACGGCGGCTTTTTGTAGGCAGACATTACCGGAAAGGGGACTTAAATTGAACGACATGATAGTGACGCTCCCGGCAGTGGCGCTGCGCGGGATGACGATTCTTCCGGGCATGGTGGCGCATTTTGACGTCAGCCGGGAGCGATCCATGAGAGCCATAGAAGAGGCCATGATGGGAGATCAGAATGTATTTCTGATTACGCAAAAGAATATAGAAGCCGATCATCCGCAGCCGGAGGATTTGTATCGGGTTGGAACAGTAGCGGAGATTAAGCAGGTCATCAAAATGCGAAACGGCATTATCCGCATTTTGATCGAAGGGAAGCGACGCGCGGAGCTTTCCGGCTTCGTCGAAGAGACGCCGTATCTGAAAGCGGAAGTAATCTATTTTGAGGAAGATACGGAAGAATATGCCACAGAAGCGAAGGAGGGCATGCGAAGAGCCGTTTTAGAGGCGTACGGGCGTTATGCGGCGTTGAACCCAAAGATGGACAAAGATTTTATGCGCCAGGTAACAGAGACGAAAGAGGCGGAAAAGCTGATGGATTTAATCGCCAACAATCTGCCCGTGTTTTATGAGGAAAAACAGAACTATTTGGAAGCGGTGACATTGGAGGCGCGTTATGAAACGTTAGTGGAGATGCTGCTGCGTGAAATTAATATCATTTCCATCAAAGCGGAATTTCAGGCAAAGGTAAAAGAACGGGTGGACAAAAATCAAAAGGAATACCTGTTACGCGAACAGATGAAGGTGATACGGGAAGAGCTTGGAGAGGATCATACGGAGAGCGATGCGGATCTGTTTCTGGAACGGCTGAACGGGTTAAAAGCCACAAAAGAAGTGAAAGAGAAAATCCGCAAGGAGATCGCGCGGTTTCAAAATATCAGTTTCAGCTCTTCCGAAAGCGCGGTTGCAAGAGGCTATATCGAGACGCTTTTGGAATTGCCGTGGGAGAAGGCTTCAAAGGACAACCGGGATTTGAAGCATGCGAAGAAAGTTTTGAATCAGGATCATTATGGTCTGGAAAAGGTCAAAGAGCGTATGCTTGAGTTTCTGGCAGTCCGCAATCTGACCAGAAAGGGAGAGAGCCCGATCATCTGTCTTGTGGGTCCGCCGGGAACGGGAAAGACGAGCATCGCAAAATCTGTCGCAAAAGCGTTAAATAAGGAGTATGTGAGAATCTGTCTGGGCGGCGTGCGCGACGAGGCGGAAATCAGAGGGCACAGAAGGACGTACGTCGGCGCAATGCCGGGGCGCATTGCGGCCGGGCTTCGGTCGGCCGGCGTAAAAAATCCGCTGATGCTTCTGGATGAAATTGACAAGGTAAGCAGCGATTACAAAGGCGATACGTCGTCTGCGCTTCTGGAAGTGCTGGATGCGGAGCAGAATGAAAAATTCCGTGATCATTATGTGGAGATTCCGCTTGACCTGTCCGAAGTCCTTTTTATTGCGACGGCAAACGCCGTGCAGGATATTCCAAGACCGCTTCTGGACCGTATGGAACTGATCGAGGTAAGCAGCTACACGGAAAATGAAAAGCTGCATATTGCAATGGAGCACTTGCTGCGCAAGCAAATGAAGCGCAACGGACTGAAAAAAGAGCAGCTTTTTATCAGAGAAGAGGCGCTTTCCTCCATCATTCGCGGCTATACGAAAGAAGCGGGCGTCCGCGGCCTGGAGCGCAAGATCGGCGAGATCTGCCGGAAAGCGGCAAGGCAGATTTATGAGGGCGATAGGAAAAGGATCACTGTCACCAAAAAGAATGTCAGTCAGTTTCTGGGCAGGGAAAAATATACGTATGACCGGGCGTCTAAAACAGATGAAATCGGCATTGTCCGCGGTCTGGCATGGACAAGCGTCGGCGGCGATACGCTGGAAATCGAGGTAAATGTAATGCCCGGAAAAGGAGAATTTCGTCTGACCGGCCAGCTGGGAGATGTGATGAAGGAATCGGCGCAGGCCGGAATCAGCTATATCCGCTCGGTCAGCCGGGAATTTAAAATTGAAAAAAATTTTTTCAGGGAACATGATATTCATATCCATATTCCGGAGGGAGCCGTGCCCAAAGACGGGCCGTCCGCCGGGATTACGATGGCGACGGCCATGCTTTCGGCCATTACAAAGAAAAAAGTCCGCGCGGACGTGGCGATGACGGGAGAAATTACGCTGCGCGGCCGCGTGCTTGCCATCGGAGGGCTGAAAGAAAAGACGCTGGCTGCAAAAAATGCCGGCATTAAGACAATCTGCGTGCCCAGGCAGAATCGAAAAGACATGGATGAAATCGCGGAGGAGATCAAACAGGGGCTGCATATCGTATATGCAGAGACGATGGAAGACGTACTGAATGCGGCGTTTGCATAGGAGAGAGCAATTATGATTATTAAAAACGCAGAACTGGAAACGGTGTGCGGCATTACAAGCAGGCTGCCGGAGCATATGCTGCCGGAGGTGGCGTTTGCCGGGAAGTCAAACGTGGGGAAATCCTCGCTGATCAATGCGCTGATGAACCGGAAATCACTGGCAAGGACTTCTTCACAGCCGGGAAAGACGCAGACGATCAATTATTATAAAATTAACAACGAGATGTACTTTGTCGATCTTCCGGGATACGGATATACGAAAATCGCCGTATCGGAAAAGCGCAAATGGGGAGAGATGGTGGAGCGTTATCTGCATCGTTCCAGGCAGCTGAAAGCCGTCTTTCTGCTGCTCGATATCCGGCATGATCCGTCCGAAAATGACAGAATGATGTACGAGTGGATTTTGCATCAGGGCTATGAGCCGGTGATTATCGCGACCAAGCTGGATAAGCTAAAGCGCAGTCAGGTTCCAAAGCATGTAAAGGCGATACGTCTTGGACTGAAGGGAAAGTCCGGAACGGAAATTTTTCCATTTTCCGCGCTCTCGAAACAGGGACGGGAAGAAATCTGGGCGTATATTGATGCGCTGGTGAAGCATGATGAAGCATAAGTATGGATTTACGGCGCTGCTCCTTTTGGGCCTTACGCTTGGCACGGTTTTGCTTGCGGGCATACTGCAAAGCCATGCGGGGCGCGCTGCCAGACAGGAGGTTCTTGTCGTAACGTCGTTTTATCCGGTCTATATTGCGGCGGCAAACGTTGCAGGAGACTGCCCGGGAATCCGCGTGCAGAATCTCAGCGAGCCGCAGACGGGCTGTCTGCATGATTTTCAGCTGACGCCGGAGGATATGAAGCTGTTATCCTCCGCGGATCTTTTTCTCGTCAATGGCGCGGGAATGGAATCGTTTCTTTCGGATGTAAAGGAAGCGTATCCGTCGCTTGCCATTGTGGAAACGGCAAAGGATCTTTCCATATCGGAAGATAACGGGCACGTCTGGATGAGCATTCCGCGTTACCGTGCGCAGGTTGCGGCGATCGCTGAGGCGATTTGTGGCGCCGCGCCGAAATTTGAGCGGGAGGCGCGTGCAAATGCGGACGCATATGATGAAATGCTTTTGGGGCTGCAAACGCAGCAGGAGGCGATTGCCGGAGCGACAAAGGGAGAGAGGATTGTCTCACTGCATGAAGCGTATGCGTATCTTGCGGCGGACTATGGCCTTGAGGTCGTATATGAGCTGAATCTGGATGAGGAGCGGCAGGTTGGCGCGAAGGAAGTGGCGGACGCGCTGGACGCCGTGCGGACAAAAGGCGCGCGCGTAATTCTGGCGGAGGATGTGTACGGACGCGCGCTGGCTGAGACGATTCAAAAGGAAGCGGACGTTAAGGTATACTACCCGGATACGCTTGTGCGGGGCGATTACGCGAAGGACAGCTATATCGACGGAATGCAGAATACGATCAATCTGCTCAAAGAAGCGTTTGGAGAATGATGGCATGAAAAAAATCAGAAAGCCGTGCGGACTGCACTGCATCAAAATCAATCATCTTGGCGTGCGTTTTGGAGAGCAGGTCATTTTAAAAGACGTCAATCTGCATATTCATTGTGGAAGCATGACGGCTGTCATTGGCAGAAACGGCGCCGGAAAATCCACATTGATCCGCGCAATACTGGGCGATGTGGCGCACGAGGGCAATATCGAGTTTAAGGACAGGGAAAACGGGAGCGTGCGAAAGCTGAAGATCGGCTATGTGCCGCAGAAGATCAATATCGAGAAAAATACGCCGGTCAGCGTATATGATCTGATTGCCAGCTATCAGTTTCGCTTTCCGGTATTTCTGAAAAAAAGCAGAAGAGCGGAAAAAGAGATTATAAAAGCGCTGGAAGCGTTTGAAGTGGAAGATCTGATCGACAGGCAGGTCTGCAATCTTTCCGGCGGACAGCTGCAGCGTGTGCTGCTTGCTATGGCAGTGATGGACGAGCCGAATCTGCTGCTTTTGGACGAACCGGTATCCGGCGTTGATCCAAACGGCATGGAGCTGTTTTACCGCACGATGGAATATCTGAAAAAAAATTTCGACCTGTCCGTGATTTTAATTTCCCACGATCTGGAATATGTGGTAAAATATGCAGATAAGGTCGTTCTTCTGGATCAGACTATTCTAAAAGAGGGAAGCGCGCAGGAAGTGTTTCAAAGCGAAGCGTTTCAGAAGGCATTTGGAGCGGAAGGGCTGCCCGGTTATATCCGCGGGGAAAGCGAAGCGGGGCCGCATGCGGCATGGATGGGACGTTAAGAGGAGGTAGCCGGTTGTTTGAATATGGCTTTATGCGCAATGCCGCGCTTGCAATTTTGATTATCACGCCGCTGTTTGGTCTGTTGGGCACGATGATCGTCAATCGAAAGATGGCGTTTTTTTCCGATGCGCTTGGACATTCGGCTTTGACGGGAATTGCGGTAGGCGTTGTGCTTGGCGTTACGAATACAAATCTTGCAATGCTTGCGTTTGGCGTTTTCTTTGCATTGCTGTTAAATTATATTGGCAGCAAAAGCGCAAGTTCCGCCGATACGATTATATCCGTCTTTTCTTCCTGCAGCGTGGCCGTCGGCCTTGCCATTTTATCGCAGGGAGGGAATTTCAGCCAGTATTCCGGATTTTTAGTCGGCGATATCTTAAGCATAACGGAACGGGAAATTGCATATCTGGCCGTTCTTTTTCTGATGGTTTTGCTCTATTATATGCTTTGCTTTAACTGGCTGAATGCAGCCGGCATCCACAGGACGCTGGCGAAGAGCAGAAAGATTCCGGTGGGCGTGATGGAGCAGCTTTTTTCGGTTCTGATTGCGGGAATCGTGATGCTTTCCATTCGCTGGGTCGGCATACTTTTGATCAATGCGCTTTTGATCCTGCCGGCTGCGGCTGCGAGGAACCTGTCGGAAAATATGCGGGAATACCATTTCTTTTCGGTGTTGTTTTCGCTTTATTCCGGCGTAATGGGGCTGTTTGCGTCTTATTATACGAATGTGGCGACAGGGCCGGTCATTGTGATCTTTGCGTCTGTCCTGTATGCTGCGACATATTTGTATGCCAGGCGGCATCCGATCACATAACGATCACATAAAAAGGAAAGGAGTGCAGGAATATGAGTGAAAAAATTTTAGCGGTAGCGGCCGGACATGCAATTACGGAGAAGGAGTTAAAGGATCTGATCGCCAATTATCCGCCGGAGCAGCAGGTCTATCTGTCGAATCCGAATGCAAGGGAGGAAGTATTGGAGCAGCTGATCGGGTTTCATCTGTTTTCGGCGCTGGCTAAGGAGCGGAAGATCAAAGAGAGCGCGGCGTATAAAGAAACGCTTGCAAAGATGGAGGAGGAGCTGGCAAGCCATATGGCGGCAACCGGCGTCATTGATTCCGTGACGATTGACGAAGCGGAGGTGAAGGCGTACTTTGACTCCAATCCGGCGCAGTTTCAAAACGGGCAGCAGGTAAGGGCGCGGCATATTCTGGTGGAAGAGGAAGAAAAGGCGCATGCGGTTGCGAAAGAAATTGCAGATGGCATGGCATTTGAAGAAGCCGCGCGGAAGCATTCGACGTGTCCTTCCGCAGAAAAAGGCGGGGATCTTGGTTTTTTTGGAAGAGGACAGATGGTTCCGGAATTTGAAAAGGCCGCGTTTGAAGGCAAAGCGGGAGAAGTGACAGGTCCCGTGAAGACGCAGTTTGGATGGCACCTGATTCTTGTGGAGGAGAAAAAAGAAACGGCGCCGTCTTCGTATGAGGAAGTCAGAGAATCTTTAACGGAGCATCTTTTGCAGCAGAAAAAACAGACCGTATATCAGAATACCGTTCGGGAACTGGAAGAAAAATACGGCGTAGAAAGGAAGTTATAAATGGAGCAGTTCATGCCAAACGACCCTGTTATGCTGTTGAGCTACGTCAATACGCGGCTTCGGGATCAGTATGCGTCGCTTCGGGAATTTTGTCTGTCGGAAGGCGTTGCGCAGGAGGAGCTTTGCGAAAAGCTTTCGGGCATAGATTATGCATATGACGAGGCGGTCAATCAGTTTATTTAAAAAAGGAGGAAGGCGCAGTATGTGGGCATATGAAAGCGTATTTTATCAAATTTATCCGTTGGGATTTTGTGGGGCGCCCTATGAAAACGACGGCATAACGGAACACAGGATACAAAAAGTGAAAGAGTGGATTCCTCATATCAAAAAGCTCGGGGCAAATGCAGTGTATTTTTCTCCGGTCTTTTCATCGGATACGCATGGATACAATACGAGGGACTATAAAACGATCGACTGTCGCCTCGGGACAAATGCAGATTTTAAAGAAGTCTGCGACGCGCTGCATAAAGAAGGGATCAAGGTCGTTTTGGACGGCGTATTCAATCATGTGGGGCGTGGATTTACCCAGTTCCAGGACGTGCTCAAAAACAGAGAAAGCTCGCCGTACAGAGACTGGTTTCACATTGATTTTGGCGGCAATTCCAATTATAACGACGGGCTTTGGTATGAAGGATGGGAAGGCCATTATGACCTTGTAAAGCTGAATCTTTCCAACCCGGAGGTGGTTTCGCATATTTTTTCAGCGGTAAAAAGCTGGGTGGAGGAATTCGACATCGACGGGCTGCGCCTTGACGTTGCATACTGCCTGACGCATGATTTTCTGCGCCAGCTTCGTTCGTTTACGGAAGGGCTGAAAGAAGAATTCTTTTTGCTGGGAGAGACGCTGCATGGCGATTACAGGCAATGGATGAATCCGCAGATGTTGCATTCGGTGACGAATTACGAATGCTACAAAGGACTGTTTTCAAGCTTTAATTCGATGAATCTGTTTGAAATCGTCCATTCCCTGCTGCGCCAGTTCGGACCGGAGGAGTGGACGCTTTATAAGGGAGAGCATCTGCTTTGCTTCGTGGACAACCATGACGTTTCCCGTATCGCCTCAAACCTTGCGGATGAAAAGCATCTGCCGCTTATTTATGCGATGGCGTTTGGCATGCCCGGCATTCCCTGCGTCTATTATGGCAGCGAATGGGGCGCAAAAGCGGCGAAGCAGGAAGGCGATCCGGCGCTTCGGGCATGCTTTGCGGAGCCTGTGGAAAATGAACTTTCGGATTGGATTGCAAAGCTTTCCGAAGCAAAGAAGCATTCGAGTGCGCTGAATTATGGAGGCTTTCGCTCGATCGTGCTGACGAACCAGCAGTGTATTTTTGAACGGAAAGCGGAAGGGGAACGCGTGCTTGTGGCGATCAATGCTTCTGCGGACGAATATGTTGCGCATTTTGACGCGGGCTGCGGCATGGCGGTCGATCTGATTACGGGAGAGGCGCATGATTTTGGCGGCGGCAGCAGACTGCCGGGATACAGCGCATTTTTCTGGAAAATGGAACGATGATCCGGGAGGTGAAAGCATGCAAAATATACTGGAAGTCTGTGTCGATTCCGTGGAATCGGCAGTGATCGCGCAAAGAGGCGGCGCAGATCGGCTGGAGGTCTGTTCCAATCTGGTCATTGGAGGGACGACGCCGGGCGTCAGCCAGTTTCAGCAGATCCGCCGGGCGTGTGGGATCAACCTGCACGTTTTGATCCGGCCGCGTTTTGGGGATTTTCTGTATACAGATGCGGAATTTCAGATGATTGAGGCGGATATGCGCATGTTTTTGGAGCTTGGAGCCGACGGCGTTGTGGTCGGATGCTTAAACGCTGACGGAACGTTAGACGCAGATCGTATGGAGCGGCTGAAAAAGCTGGCGGGCAATGCGCATATGACGCTGCATCGCGCGTTTGACGTGTGCCGGGATGCGGATACGGCGCTTGCGGAAGCAATGGAGCTTGGCATCGACAGCATTTTAACGTCCGGACAGGCGCAAAGCTGTCTGGAGGGAAAAGAAAAGCTCAGACATCTGGTTGCGCGGGCAGGGAACAAAATCGAAATTATGGCCGGCGGCGGCGTAGAAGAAGGCGTTATTCGGACCTTATGGAAAGAATGCGGCGTAAGAAGCTTTCATATGTCCGGAAAGGAAGAGCTGGACAGCGGCATGCGTTACCGGAACGCCGACGTGAACATGGGGCTTCCCGGACTGGAGGAGTTTGTCATTTTCCGCACGCAGGAGGCCCTTGTAAAACAGGCAAAAGAGGCCATGCAGTCAGAAGCGTTGACATGAGGAAAAACCGGCGCCAAATTTATTTGGCGCCGGTTTTTCCCATTTCTTTTGACTTTATTGTGCAGCAATGCTGCGCCTGTATGACGGCGTTCCGCAATCCCATCTCTTCCAGTCTGGCAACGGCTGCAATCGTCGTGCCGCCGGGAGAGCATACGGCGTCTTTTAATTCGCCGGGATGCTTACCGGTTTCTAAGACCATCTTTGCAGCGCCGTATACGGCCTGCGCTGCAAATGTATACGCCTGCGCCCTTGGCATCCCGTCCAGAACGGCCGCATCCGCCATCGCTTCCAAAAACAGATAGACGTAGGCCGGAGAAGAGCCGCTGACGCCGACAACGGCGTCCATCAAAGATTCCGGCACAAGCTCCGCCCGTCCAAAGCTTTCGAATATGGAGAGAACCGTTTCGAGATCCTCTTTCGTCACATATTCGTTGGGCGTAAGCGCCGACATGGCCGAAAGAACCTGTGCCGGCGTATTTGGCATTGCGCGGACGATTTTGACGGGTCTGCCGAAATAATCGTTTAATCTGGCGTGACTGACGCCGGCTGCGATGGATATGAACAGCGTTTTGCCGTCGGCAACGTCACGGATGGCGGAAATGATGGCTTCGTATAAGGAAGGCTTGACCGCTAAAATGACAATGTCAGAATGTTTTACGACTTCTGCATTGTCTGGCGTGACGTGAATGCCATATGTTTCCCGAAGGCGGTGCAGCGTGGCTTTCGTATGTGCGCTGGCCGTGATCTGATCTGGCGGATAAAGCCCGGAGCTTAAGATGCCGTCCAGCATGGCGCAGCCCATATTGCCGCAGCCGATAAAGCCGATGCGTTTGTTCGTCATACGACGTTAAAAATCGGTCAGATTGGCCGCTCTTTTTTCCAGAAACGCGCCCATGCCTTCTGCCTTGTCATGCGTGGAGCAGGTGATGCCGAATAAGTTGGCTTCCATTTCCACTGCGTTTTTGATATCCATGTCATATCCGTTGTTAATCGCTGCCTTTGCAATGGAAACGGCATAGCTGCCTTTGGAAATGATTTTCTTTGCCATTGCAGTCGCCGTCGGCATCAGTTCTTCTTTTGCAACGACTTTGTTGACAAGGCCGATGCGGTACGCTTCATTGGCGTCGATATTGTCACAGGTGAAAATCAGCTCTTTGGCGCGGCCCATGCCAACGAGACGCGCGAGGCGCTGCGTGCCGCCGAATCCCGGGATAATGCCAAGACCGCATTCCGGCTGTGCAAAGCTTGCGTTGTCAGAAGCGATGCGGATGTCGCATGCCATGGCGATTTCACAGCCGCCGCCAAGCGCAAATCCGTTGATGGCAGCGATCGTTACCTGGCGCATGTTCATCAGTTTGAAAAACGGAACGGATGCGCGCATGCCAAACGCCCTTGCCTCTGCCGCGGTGAAGTTTGCCATTTCCGCGATGTCAGCTCCGGCTACAAACGATTTGAATGCATTGTCTTTCTTGTCCGGGCCGCCGGTTAAGATGACAACTTTGACGTCGTCTCTCGCTTCGATTTCGGTCAGGACTTCGTTCAATTCGTCCAGCGTTTCGGAGTTGAGCGCATTCAAAGCAGCCGGTCTGCTGATTTTGAGAACCGCAATTTCATCTGCGATTTCTAAAACTAAATTGTTCATTGGAAGTACCTCCTGTTTTGAAATGTCAGACGCGCTTTTGGCGCGCGTCTGCGTGTTTGCAGCTGTCGGAATTATTATACACCTGTCCGCAATGTTTGACAATATGTGGAATGCTGAAATGAACGCGCAGGAAGCGGCGTTTTGGACCGGGAATCCAAAAGAAAGCCGGGGAAGATGAAAAAGGAGGCGGCGTAAAAATTAATCGCAGGGAATGCTTGCATATCGTTGGAAAAGATGCTATGCTGTTTGTGGAAGGAAGTGGTTCAATTGGCAGAAACTTCAAATTTTCCCGCATGTGTGGAACCCGAAATTGCAGAACGGGCGGAGCAGGTGCTGGGGCGTCTTGGAATTCCATTGTCGAATGCAATCGGCATGTTTTTAAGGCAGGTGGTATTGCAGCATGGCATTCCTTTTGAAATGAAGCTTCCGCAGGAGGTGCCTCTTGCGTACGGCTCCTTTGCCAGAGAACAGTTTGACGCGGAGATTGAAAAAGGCGTGGAGGATATGCGGGAAGGCAGGGTATATCCGTTGGAAGCCGTAGAAGAAGAGATGAAGAGGGATTACGGAATATGAATTGGAATATCTTATATACGGCCGGGGCAAGGCGTGACCTGCGCAACATATACGAATATATTGCATATGATCTGCTTGTGCCGGACAAGGCGGAAGAACAGACGCGGGGGATTATGAGAGAGATCCGTGCGCTTGAAGCAATGCCGATGCGGTATTTGCTGTATGATGAAGAGCCGTGGTACAGCGCGAGGCTCCGTTTCTTTGTCGTGGATCGCTATCTTGTGTTTTATATGCCGAACGAATCGAAAAATACGGTAAACATCGTCCGCATTATGTATGGCGGAAGGGACATTCGAAGGCAGTTGAGCGAGGCGGCAGTGGAATATTAAATGGTGCGGCGTAAGTCGGAACGGAAAAAGGCATATTGGAGGTTGTATATCCAATACGCCTTTTTTCTGTGTGACGTCCGACCTGTTTTGCATCCTGAAAAATCTGTATAAATCCGGTTGGAAAGAAGTGATGCAAAAAGAAGGAAAAAGTGTTGCCGGGCATACGGAAAGTTTTGATAAATAACTTGTAAATGGGAATGGGGTATGCTATTATATTATTCAGTTATTAAAATTTTATAAAGAATCAGTAACGCATAATAAAACGATCCGTGAAAAAAATATAAATAATAGTGGAAACGGAGGGAAGCAGTATGGGATTGTTTGATTTTATGAAGGGTAAGAAAGGAATTGTAATTGCAGCTCCGGTGAAGGGAGAATGCATTCCGATCAGCGAGGTGCCGGACCCTACTTTTGCGGAAGAAATTCTGGGAAAAGGAATGGCGATAAAACCGGCGGAGGGGAAATTTTACGCGCCGGCGGACGGCACGGTTACGACGCTTTTTCCGACGGGCCATGCAGTGGGACTGACGACTTCGGACGGGGTGGAGCTTCTGATTCATGTGGGTCTTGATACGGTTCAGCTGAAAGGGCAGTTTTTTACGACGAAAGTGGAAGTGAACCAGACGGTGAAAAAGGGCGATCTTTTGCTGGAAGCGGATCTCGAGGGAATCAGCGGCGCAGGGTACAATACGGTGACGCCGGTTTTAATCTGCAACAGCCCGGATTACTCCAAAATTGAATGCAGGACGGAAGGCATGGCGGAAGCCGGCGATGAAGTCATTACCTGCGCATAAGGAGGGACGCTATGGTTAAGTGTACCGGAAAAAGCGTTTTGAAGGGAATTGCCGTCGGCAGATTATACGTATATCGGAAGAAGGAATTTACCCTTGTGAAAACGCATGTGGATGATGTGGAAGGGGAACTGAAGCGATTTGATCTGGCGGTAAACGAAGCGGAACGGCAGCTTGAGACTTTGTATCAGGAAGCGCTGGAAAGCGTCGGAGAAGCGGAAGCGAAGATTTTCGAAGTGCATGGAATGATGCTGGAAGACGAAGGATATCTGGAAGACATTAAGGATATCATAAAGAACAACTGCAACGCGGAATATGCGGTGAAGGAAGTCGGGGACAACTATTCACAGATGTTTGCCGCTATGGATAATGAGTATATGCGCGCCAGAAGCGTAGATATTCTGGATATTTCGAATAAGGTAATCAATATTCTTGCCGGAGTGGGAGACGATTCCATTAAATCGGATGAGCCGGTCATCCTTCTGGCTGATGATCTGACGCCAAGTGAGACGATTTCCATGGATAAAGACAAGGTGCTTGCGTTTGTGACGATTCACGGTTCCGCCAATTCCCATACGGCGATTCTGGCGAGAAGCCTGAACCTTCCGTCTCTGGTGGGCACGGATGTGGCGCTTTTGGATGAATATCACGGACAGATGGCGATTGTAGACGGATTTCAGGAAGAGCTGATTATCAATCCGCTGGACGACGTATTAAAAGAACTGACCGAAAGAAGAGAAGCGTGGATCAGCGAGACGGAGAGCTTAAGAAAGCTGATCGGCCAGGACAATGTGACGACGGACGGCAGGAAAATCAACGTTTACTGCAACATCGGCGGCGTGGAGGACGTTGGCCGCGTACTGGAATCCGACGGCGGCGGCATCGGCCTGTTCCGAAGCGAGTTTCTGTATCTCGGAAGGGACAGCGCGCCTACGGAAGAAGAGCAGTTCGAAAGCTATAAAGCCGTTCTGGAAAAGATGAACGGAAAGAAGGTCATCATCCGTACGCTGGATATTGGCGCGGATAAGAAGGCGGATTATCTTGGACTTGATCCGGAAGAAAATCCCGCTCTGGGTTATCGGGCCATAAGGATCTGTCTGAATCAGCCTGATATTTTCCGGACGCAGCTTCGCGCGATCTACCGCGCGAGCGCATATGGGACGGCTGCCATTATGTTTCCGATGATTATTTCGGTAGAGGAAATTCGAAAAATCAAAGGAATTGTAGAAGAAGTAAAGCGCGAGCTTGCTTCTGAAGATATTCCAATGGGCGATGTGGAGCTTGGCATTATGATTGAGACGCCGGCCGCTGCGGTAATCAGTGATGAACTTGCAAAAGAAGTGGAATTTTTCAGCATTGGAACGAATGATCTGACGCAGTATACGCTGGCGATTGACAGGCAGAATCAGAAGCTGGAATCCATCTGCGATACGCATCATCCTGCGATTTTGAAATTGATTCAGATGACAATAGAGAACGGACACAAAGAAAATGCGTGGGTAGGCATCTGCGGAGAGCTGGCCAGCGATACCAGCCTGACAAAGACGTTTGTGGATATGGGCGTTGATGAGCTGTCGGTTTCCCCCACTTATGTGTTGGGACTTAGAAAAGCAATCAGAGAGATATAGGAGGAATTTTCCATGAAATCATTTCAGTATACAATAACGGATGAACTCGGCATTCATGCAAGGCCGGCCGGTCTGCTGGTAAAGCTGGCGGGAGGCTATCAGAGTGACATTGTGATCGTCAAAGACGGCAAGGAAGCAAATGCCAAACGAATTATGGCGCTGATGGGATTGAGCGCGACGAAAGGCACAGAGATTACCATTAAGGTAGATGGTCCGGATGAAGAGGATGCTGCGAAAGCGGTGGAGGATTTTCTGAAGGCTAATCTATAGATTTTAAATCGCTAATTGCTTCGGCGCCAGGGCGGAGCTAAAAAACAAGGGGGTAAATTTTTTTATGATGAAATATTTACAGAAGTTAGGGAAGTCTCTTATGCTTCCTGTTGCAGTCCTTCCTATCTGCGGTATTTTGATGGGTATTGGATATGCATGCTGTCCGGCAACCATGCAGGGCGGCGAGATGGAAGGATTTTTGAATCTGTTTGGATTCTTTCTGGTAAAGGCCGGCGGTGCGCTGATTGACAATATTCCGATTCTGTTTGCAATTGGCGTAGGCGTAGGTATGGCGGAAGACAACGACGGAGCTGCTGCAATTTCAGCGCTTGTATCCTGGCTGATGGTTACGACGCTCTGCTCTACAGGCGTAGTTACGACGCTTATGCCGTCTGTTGCAGATGATGTGGCAAAGACGATTGCTTTCGATAAGCTTCCGACGAATGCTTTTACAGGTATTCTTACCGGTATCATCGGCTCTCTTTGCTACAACAAGTTCAAAGGCACGCAGCTGCCGGAGTGGCTTGCATTTTTCAGCGGCAAACGTTGTGTGGCAATTGTATCGGGCGTTGTTTCCATCATTGCTGCAGCAATCCTGTACTTTGTATGGCCTTTGATTTTCGGCGCTCTGGTTGCGCTTGGAAACGGCATTGTAGGACTTGGCGCTGTTGGTTCCGGTCTGTATGCATTCCTGAACCGTCTGTTGATTCCGATCGGTATGCACCATGCGTTGAACAACGTATTCTGGTTTGATACGGTTGGACTTGGCGATCTTACTTACTTCTGGGGCGGACAGACGAGCGCTGACGTTTCCTGGAGCCTTGGTATGTATATGTCAGGATTCTTCCCTTGTATGATGTTTGGTGTTGCAGGTGCGGCGCTTGCTATGGTACATACGGCAAAGAACAAGAGTGCAGCAATTGGTCTTGTATCCTCCGCAGCGATTTGTGCGTTTGTCTGCGGTGTTACGGAACCGTTTGAATTCGGTTTCATGTTCACGGCTCCGGTTCTGTATGTAATCTATGCAATCCTTTACGGTGTGTTTACTGTTATTACGACGCTTGTTGGATTCCGTGCAGGATTCAGCTTCTCGGCAGGCGCGACAGACCTTGTTTTCTCAGCGTCTCTGCCGGCAGCGCAGAATACGTGGATGATCATCCCGCTTGGAATTGCAGCGGCTGTTGTATTCTACATCGTATTCCGTTTTGCGATTACGGCGTTCGACTTAAAGACGCCGGGTAGAGAAGATGAAGATCTGGAAGCAGAGAAGCGCGTTGTTCTTTCCAACAATAACTTTACAGAGGTTGCAAAAGTCGTTCTGGAAGGACTTGGCGGAAAAGAAAACGTAAAATCGCTTGATAACTGCGTTACAAGACTTCGTCTTGAGATTAACGATTATACAAAAGTGGATGAGAAAAAGATCAAATCAGCGGGCGTAGCGGGCGTTATGCGGCCAAGCAAGAATGCCGTTCAGGTAATTGTAGGCACAAAGGTTCAGTTCGTAGCTGATGAAATGAAAAAGATGTTGAAATAAGAAAGAAATTCGGCGCATATCGTCAGATGGCGTCAAATTCCCTGGCACGACGGAGACTCCTTTTTGGGGTCTCCGTTTTTTATCGTCTGCACAGACGGCAGATGTCTGTGATATTTAACTTTACAATTTTTCCCCTTTCCATTATAATAAGAGCATCTTAAAGGGAAGGAACAAAAGAATGGAACGCGAAACAGAATCCAGAAATTTTATAGAGCAGATCATTGAAAAAGATTTATCGGAAGGGACCTGTAAAACAGTCTGTACGAGATTTCCTCCGGAGCCAAACGGTTATCTGCATATCGGACATGCGAAATCCATACTGCTGAATGCGGGGCTTGCAAAGAAATATGGCGGAACCTTCAACCTGCGCTTTGATGACACGAATCCGACGAAAGAAAAGATCGAATTTGTTGATTCGATTCAGGCGGACGTAAAGTGGCTTGGCGCGGATTGGGAAGACCGCCTGTTTTTTGCGTCCGATTATTTTGGACAGATGTATGAAGCGGCCGTTACGCTGATTCGAAAGGGCAAAGCCTATGTTTCGGATCTTTCGGCCGATGAAATCCGGGCATACAGAGGGACTTTGACGGAGCCGGGCAGGGAAGATCCATCGGCCAACAGAAGCGTGGAAGAGAATCTTGCGCTGTTTGAAGCGATGAAAGACGGCGCGTATCAGGACGGCGAGAAGGTGCTGCGCGCCAGAATCGATATGACGTCTCCAAATATGAATATGCGTGACCCCGTCATTTATCGCGTGGCGCATATGGAGCATCACAATACGAAGGATGCATGGTGCATTTATCCAATGTATGATTTTGCGCATCCGATTGAGGACGCGATCGAGGGCATTACGCACTCCATCTGCACGCTGGAATTTGAAGATCACAGACCGCTGTACGATTGGGTTGTGCGCGAGCTGGAATACGAATATCCGCCAAAGCAGATCGAATTTGCAAAGCTGTATCTGACGAATGTCGTAACCGGAAAGCGTTACATCAAAAAGCTGGTGGAAGAAAAGATCGTAGACGGGTGGGACGATCCAAGGCTGGTGTCCATTGCGGCGCTTAGAAGAAGAGGCTTTACGCCGGAATCAATTCAGAAATTTGTGGAGCTGTGCGGCGTATCAAAGGGCAACAGCTCTGTGGATTATGCGATGCTGGAATACTGTATACGGGAAGACCTGAAATTGAAAAGGGCGCGCGTTATGGCCGTTTTAGATCCGGTGAAAGTCATTATCGACAATTACCCCGAGGGGGAGACGGAAGAGCTGACTGTCGTCAATAATATGGAAAATGAAGCGCTTGGCACGCATACGGTTCCGTTTTGCCGGGAATTGTATATTGACAGGGAAGATTTCAGGGAAGAGCCGCCCAGGAAATATTTTCGTATGTATCCGGGCAATGAGGTGCGTCTGATGCAGGCGTATTTCGTCACCTGCAACAGCGTTGTCAAAGATGGAGATGGAAACATTACGGAGATTCACTGTACGTATGATCCGGCAAGCAAAGGCGGAAACAGCCCGGATGGCAGAAAGGTAAAAGGGACGATTCACTGGGTTCCCGCGCCGTATGCCAAAGCCGTGGAAGTACGGCTGTATGAGAATATCGTGGATGAGACGCTTGGCGTGTACAATGCGGATGGCAGTCTGAATTTAAACCCCAATTCGCTTACCGTTTTGAAAAACTGTTACGTTGAGCCGTATGCGGCGGAAGTGGAAGCCTATGACAGCTTCCAGTTTGTCAGACAGGGATATTTCTGCGCGGACGCCAAAGATTCTACAAAGGAGCGTCCGGTGTTTAACCGGATCGTATCTTTGAAGAGCTCATATCGGCTGCCGGAGCAGTCAAAGTAGATGGGAGGATTTATGGAAAAGGAAACAGATTTTATCTTTACGAAACGAATTCGCTGTACCGTTTGCGATCAGACGTTTGGAGCGAGAACGATCAAAAGCGGAAGTCTGCGGCGTCTGGGGGCGGATTTTGACCTGCGTCCGCGCTTTCGGTATGTGGATGCGCTGAAATACGAAGTATATTCCTGTCCGTTCTGCGGATATTCCGCCATGAGCCGTTATTTTGAAAACCTGACGAAGACGCAGAAAAATCTGGTGCGGGAAAATATCAGCAGCCGGTTTACGTCAACGTCGGATCAGCCGCCGGAGACGATTGATTACAAAACAGCCATTCTGCGCTTTAAGCTGGCGCTGCACAATTCCGAAGTCAAGCGTGCGAGGCTGAGCGAGATGGCGTATACGTGTCTGAAAATTTCCTGGCTGTATCGTTCTTATCTGGAGGAGTTACAGGAGCATCCGGATGATTCGGTGCAGAAGGAAGAGCTTGAAAAGGCGAAGGAAGCCTATTATAAAAAAGCATATGAAGCGTTTAAAGAAGTGATCGCGACAGAGGATTTTCCGATCTGCGGCATGGATACGAATACGATGGATTATCTTCTGGCGGCGCTGGCATGTCATTTCAAAGAGTTTTCCTATGCCTCGAAGGCGGTCAGCAATATTTTGTCGTCGCAGACGGCGGACCGGCGGATCAAGGACAAGGCGCTTGAGTTGAAAGAAGCAGTTGTGGAAGGACTGAAAAAAGAGGACGCGAATGCATGAATTAATGATAGATCTGGATGACAGTCTGCGCAAACCGCTGTACAGACAGATTTATGATTACATACGAAGCCATATTGCAGACGGTAAGATTTCCTGTGGGGAAAAATTACCGTCTACTCGTTTGTTGGCCGCGCATTTGCAGATTTCCAGAAGCACGGTGTCTTTGGCTTACGAACAGCTGCTTTCCGAAGGCTATCTGGAAGCGCGGCGGGGCAGCGGATATTATGCCAGCGACATATCGGAGCTGTATGTCGGCGGCCGGACGCCCAAAAAGCCGTTACGGAAAGCAAAATGGGACGGACAAAGGCTGGACAGCGCTTGCGGAGTGGAACAAAAATACCGTATTGTATTTTCTCCGGAGGAAAATGATTTTTCACAGTTTCCATATGCTGCATGGCGAAAGCTTTCCAGAGAGCTTTTGGCCGTTGACGATCCGACGCTGTTTCAGGCAGGCGAAGCGGCGGGCGAGCTTACGCTGCGGGAAGCGATCTGTACGTATCTGTATCACGCAAGGGGCGTAAACTGCACGCCGGATCAGTTAATCATTGGCGCTGGCAATGAATATTTGCTGATGCTTCTGATGCAGATTCTGGGAGGAAAAAGAAAAGTCGCGATGGAAAATCCGACGTATCGAAATGCGTACGGCACGCTTGCGCAGATGGGCTGCGACATGGTTTTAACGGGCATGGACGCGAATGGAATGAAAACAGAGGAAATCAAAAGGCACGATCCGGATATCGTCTATACGATGCCGTCCCATCAGTTTCCGACGGGAATCGTCATGCCCTTAAAGCGGCGCCTGGAGCTGCTGAGCTGGGCGATGGAGCGGCCCGGTCGCTATATTATAGAAGATGATTACGACAGCGAATTTCGCTATAAGGGTAAGCCGATCCCGTCCTTACAGGGAAATGACGCGCACGGAACCGTCATCTATATCGGAACGTTTTCCAAAAGCATCAGCCCGTCGATTCGCGTCAGCTATATGGCGCTGCCGGACGCGCTTTTGCGCGCGTATCATGCAAACTGCGGTTTTTATGCGTCCACCGTTCCAAAAGAACAGCAGAACATACTGGCTGCTTTTCTGAAGCAGGGATATTTTGAGCGGCATCTCAATAAAATGCGAAGAATCTACAAAGCCAAACACGATCTTTTTCTTTCTCTGTTAAAAAAAGAAAGCTGGGTGCAGAAAATTTATGGAGACTATGCGGGCATGCATCTTCTGGTTGAAGTGAAGACGCAAAAAAGCGCTGCGCGGATCGTGGATCAGGCAAAGGCAAACGGGGTGCGCGCATATGATCTGGAGGAATACAGGATTTTCGGTACAAAGCGCAGGGAAGGGGCGCCGACGCTGCTGCTTGGATACGGCGCGCTGGAAGAGGACGCCATGCGGGAGGGAATTTCGATTTTGCGCAGGGTTGTCAGAGAGGAAAACGATAATTAAGGAGTAAGAAAGCAGGAGCGGACGCATGGCGGGAAGGCGCGCGTTCGGGAAAGGGAACAGAGATGGCAGAACAGAACACATACGATGCGGGCAGCATTGCGGTACTCGAAGGGCTTGAAGCCGTGCGCAAGCGGCCGGGCATGTATATTGGCAGCGTTTCCAGAAAGGGCCTGAACCATCTGATTTATGAAATTGTGGACAATGCGGTAGACGAGCATCTGGCGGGATTTTGCAATACGATATGGGTGACGCTGGAAAAGGACGGCTCGTGCACCGTAGCGGACGATGGCCGCGGCATTCCGGTTGGCATGCATGAAAAAGGCATGTCTGCGGCGCGCCTTGTCTTTACGACGCTGCATGCAGGAGGCAAGTTTGACGATTCCGCCTATAAGACAAGCGGCGGGCTGCATGGCGTTGGCTCTTCGGTTGTCAATGCTCTTTCGGCTTATATGGACGTGCAGATCAGCAGGGAAGGGTGCGTGCATCATGACCGCTACGAAAGAGGCGTTCCGACAATGGAGCTGGAAGACGGGCTTTTGCCCGTCATTGGAAAGACGAAAAAAACAGGGACGAAGATTAACTTTCTGCCGGACGGGGAGATTTTTGAAAAAACGAGATTCAAAGGCGATGAAGTGAAGAGCCGTCTGCATGAGACGGCATACTTAAATCCGGGGTTGACGATTTTTTATGAGGACAGGAGAAACGATGCGCCGGAGCAGCTTACGTTTCATGAAACGGAAGGGATACGGGGATTTGTCGATGCGCTGAATAAAAATTCGGAAACGGTCTGTGACGTCGTCTATTTCAAAGGGGAAAGCGAGGGCATTACGGTAGAAGCGGCGTTTCAGTATACGAACGATTTTCATGAAAACGTCCTGGGCTTTTGCAATAACATCTATAACGCCGAAGGCGGGACGCATCTGACCGGATTTAAGACGACGTTTACAACGGTGATCAATCAATATGCCAGAGAGCTTGGGATTTTAAAAGAAAAGGATGCGAATTTTACCGGAACGGATATCCGAAACGGCATGACGGCGGTGATTTCCGTCAAGCATCCGGCGCCCCGGTTTGAGGGACAGACGAAGACGAAGCTGGACAATCAGGATGCGGCACGGGCGACCGGAAAAATAACGGGAGACGAAATACAGCTCTTTTTTGATAAAAACCTGGAAACGTTAAAAGCCGTCATTGGCTGCGCGGAGAAAGCCGCCAAAATCCGTAAGTCGGAGGAGAAGGCAAAGACGAATCTGCTGGCGAAGCAGAAGTTTTCGTTTGACTCCAACGGAAAGCTGGCAAACTGTGAAAGCAGGGACGCTTCCATTTGTGAAATTTTTATTGTGGAGGGGGATTCTGCGGGCGGCTCTGCCAAAACAGCGAGGGATCGGAGCTTTCAGGCGATCCTGCCGATTCGCGGCAAGATTTTAAACGTAGAGAAAGCGAGCATTGACAAAGTGCTGGCCAATGCGGAAATTAAGACGATGATCAATGCGTTTGGCTGTGGGTTTTCCGAAGGATATGGCAACGATTTTGATATTACAAAGCTTCGGTACGATAAAATCATTCTGATGGCGGACGCCGATGTGGACGGCGCGCATATTTCGACGCTGCTTTTGACGTTATTTTACCGGTTTCTGCCGGAGCTGATCTTTGAGGGGCATGTGTATCTGGCGATGCCGCCGTTATATAAGGCGATTCCTTCAAAAGGACAGGAGGAGTATCTGTATGATGACGTGGCGTTAGAGAAGTACAGGAAGCGGCATAAGGGACGCTTTACGCTGCAGCGCTATAAAGGGCTTGGAGAGATGGACGCAAAACAGCTGTGGGAGACGACGCTGGATCCAAAGACGAGGATTTTAAAGCGGGTGGAAATTGAGGATGCAAGGATGGCGTCGGACGTGACGGAAATGCTGATGGGGACGGATGTGTCACCGCGAAAGGCGTTTATTTATGCGCATGCTGAGGATGCGGAGCTGGATGTGTGAAGGGGGTGTGTGAAAATGCGTCCGTCGTCCGGCAGGTATGCTTTTTTACATGGCCCGCTTCCGCTTGTTGCCGCTCGCAGCGGTGCGTAAGCTGCGAAAGAACCGCAGCTAAGCGCCGGCGGCGACAAACGTCCATGTAAAAAAGCATACCTGCCGGGCGACTACGGTTTTGCACAAATGTCTGGGTGATGGTGCGGTGCAGTTTTGCATGAATGTCTGGGTAGGATGGTGGGCTGTGGTTTTGCAGGCTTTGATTTTGTGAAAGGGTCTGGCGGGATTTTTTTGATTGTAGAAAGAAAGGGATTTTGAATGATGAGGGATGCGGAACAGATTATCCGGACAGAATATTCGGAGCTGATGCAGAAGTCGTATATTGACTATGCGATGAGCGTGATTATTGCGCGGGCGCTGCCGGATGTGCGGGACGGACTGAAGCCGGTGCAGCGCAGGGTGCTTTACGATATGCATGAACTGGGGATTTTGCATGATAAGCCCTACCGGAAGTGCGCGCGTATCGTGGGGGATACGATGGGCAAATATCATCCGCATGGCGACAGCTCTATTTATGACGCGCTTGTCGTGATGGCGCAGGAGTTTAAGAAGGGCATGCCGCTTGTGGACGGGCATGGTAATTTTGGCTCGATCGAAGGAGACGGCGCGGCGGCGATGCGTTATACGGAAGCCAGGCTGAAAAAGATTGCGCAGGAAGCGTACCTTTCCGATCTGGATAAGGACGTGGTGGATTTTGGGCCGAATTTTGACGAGACGGAGAAGGAGCCCGTGGTACTTCCGGTTCGGGTGCCGAATATACTGATCAATGGGGCGGAAGGCATAGCCGTTGGAATGGCGACGAGCATTCCGCCGCATAATTTCGGGGAAGTGATCGAAGGCGTAAAGGCTTATATGCAAAATCCCGACATCAATACGGAACAGATGATGGAATACATCAAAGGGCCGGATTTTCCAACGGGGGGAATCGTCGTGAATCAGGATGAGCTGCGCGCGATTTATGCGACCGGAACGGGGAAGATCAAAATTCGCGGCAAAGTGGAAGTGGAAAAGGGAAAAGGCGGCAAGGATAAAATTGTGATTACGGAGATTCCGTATACGATGGTCGGGCTTGGCATCGGCAAGTTTTTAAACGACGTGGGAAATCTGGCAGAGACGAAAAAAACGACGGATATCGTGGATATCTCCAATCAGTCTTCCAAAGAGGGCATCCGAATCGTTCTGGAGCTGAAAAAGGGGGCGGATGCGGAGCGGATCTGCAATCTTTTGTATAAAAAGACGCGGCTTGAGGATACGTTTGGCGTCAACATGCTTGCGGTAGCCGACGGAAAGCCGGAGACGATGGGGCTTGTGCCCATGATACGCCACCATGTCCGTTTTCAGTTTGAAATTGCCACGCGAAAATACCGGACGCTGCTGCAAAGAGAGCTTGAGAAAAGGGAGATTCAGGAGGGGCTGATCAGAGCCTGTGACGTCATAGATCTGATTATTGAGATTTTGCGCGGGAGTAAGCACATCAAAGAGGCAAGGGCGTGTCTTATTGAAGGAGAGATCGGAAACATTCGATTTAAAAGCGAAGCGTCCAGACGGCAGGCGGCAGAGCTCCGCTTCAGCGAGCCTCAGGCGAAGGCAATTCTGGAAATGCGGCTGTATAAGCTGATCGGGCTGGAAATGGAAGCGCTGCGGAAAGAATATGATGCGACGCTAAGACAGATCAAACGGTACGAAACGCTGTTAGGAAGCCGGAAAGCGATGGCAAATGCGATCATCAAAGAGCTGGACGCGTTTCAGAAAGAATATGCCGTTGCAAGAAAGACGGCGATTGAAAATGGAAAGGAAATTGTGCTGGAAGAGCCGAAGATGGAAGAGCTGGACGTCGTCTTTTTAATGGATCGGTTTGGATATGCGAAGACGATTGACGTTGCGGCGTATGAACGCAATAAAGAAGCGGCAGACAGCGAAAGCCGTCATGTGATCGTCTGTAAAAATACGGATAAAATCGGGCTTTTTACAAATCAGGGCCAGATGCATCTGTTAAAAGTGGCGGATCTTCCGTACGGAAAGTTTCGGGATAAGGGACAGCCGGTGGATAATCTGAGCAATTATAACAGCAGTGAGGACGATCTGCTGTTTGTCGGCTCTTTGCGCGGGATGCATGAGAAAAAGCTGCTGTTTGCAACGAAAACGGGCATGCTCAAAATTGTGGAGGGCGCGGAATTTGACGTTTCCAAGCGGACGACGGCTGCGACGAAGCTTTTGGAGGGCGATGAAGCAGTGCGGATTGGATGGTATGAAGAAGGGCTGCATCTCGTGTTGCAGTCGAAAAAAGGCATGTTTCTTCGGATAGAGGCTTCTTCTGTACCGGAGAAGAAAAAAGGGGCCGTTGGCGTCCGGGGCATCAAGCTTTCGGAAGGTGATGAAGTGACGGAGGTCCATCTGTTTATGCCGGGCGAGAGCAGGCGGGTTGCGTTGAAGGATAAGGAGCTGGAATTAAACCGTCTGCGCGTTGGAAGCCGGGATACGAAAGGCGTCCGGCACACGTAATGCAGAAGGCGGCCAAATGGCAGGCGTCTTGGTGAGATCGCTTGCGGAAAGGATCTTGTGCTTATGGATCAGAGGGAATTTGCAGGAGTGTATAAAGAAATGTTCCCATTCTGGGAAGAAATTACGGAAGAGGACAGAGCGGA
The DNA here is from genome assembly GCA_947647505.1 of uncultured Roseburia sp. Taxonomy (GTDB): domain Bacteria; phylum Bacillota; class Clostridia; order Lachnospirales; family Lachnospiraceae; genus Roseburia_B. Next base: position 183,743 of record CANSKO010000001.1, read on the forward strand.
GCTTTGCCGGCATTCCAGAGAAATCGCTTATTCAAAGGGAGCCAATATTCACGACGGCAATGAATGTTCCGGCGTGATTTTTGTCCGTTCGGGCTGTCTGAGGGTTTATATGCTGTCCGACGAAGGCAGGGACATTACGCTTTACCGGCTGTATCCGGGCGATCTTTGCATGCTGTCCGCTTCCTGCGTGCTGGAGGCGATTACGTTTGACGTATTGATTGACGCGGAGGAGGACAGTGCGTGCTACGTGATCAGCGGCCCTGCGTTTGCCGCGGCGTCTGAGCGCAATCCGCGCATTCAGATCTTTGCTCTGGAAACGGCGGTCAGTCGTTTTTCGGATGTCATGTGGGTCATGCAGCAGATTTTGTTTATGAGCATGGACAGACGGCTTGCCATTTTTCTTTTGGATGAATCGGCGCGAACCGGCTCAGATACGATTTCAATGACACACGGGCAGATCGCCCGTTATATGGGGTCTGCCCGTGAGGTGGTATCCCGTATGCTGAAATATTTTGTAAACGAAGGGATGGTAGAATCCTTGCGCGGAGGCATTCGGATTCTGGATAAGAAGCGCCTCAGAGATTTAGCGCTCTAACATGGCAAGAATCTGCGCTTTTGGCTTTGCGCCGGCTGACTGGTCGATGACTTTGCCGTTTTTCATTACGGCCAGCGTCGGAATGCTCAATACGCCAAAGGACTGCGCCAGCTCCGGCTCGTTGTCTACGTTGATTTTGCCTACGAGGTATTGCGGATTTTCCTCCGCGATTTCGTCTACGATTGGAGAAACCATGCGGCATGGCCCGCACCAGTCGGCGTAGAAATCCAAAAGCACCGGCTTCTCACTGTTTTTTACGGAATCGAAATTATTTTTATTGATTGCAATAGTTGACATATTTGTTACCTTCCTTTCCTCTTTCTATGTATAGTATAACCGAAACTTTTTGTTACTTCCGTGACGCGGTCACATTTTTTGCTTTGCAGATCAGCTGCGTCATTGTTCCCATCGGGCAGTAGACGCACCAGGAACGCGGCTTGAACAACAGCATGGTAAGAAAGCCAAGTATCGTGGAGGTGAGCATGACGCTGTAAAATCCAAAGGCAAATTGCGCCACTCCATCGGAGAAAAGCGTGCCATGATACGCCCACTGCCAGGGAACCTTAAACGTCCAAAGCAGCGTAACCGCCGTGCGAAGCTCTCCGCTTCCTTCAAATACCAGCCATGTGTTCCAAAGCATAAGAAAGAACATGACAAAGAAAAAAGTCAGAAAGCCGTATCGAAAATAAGAAGAGCGCATCCATTTTGGAATATCTTTTTTGCGGGAAAGCCCAAATCTTCCTCCTACAAGGGAAAACAGCTGTCCTCTGCCGCAATACCGGTTGCAGTAGGCTTTATTTCCTTTGATGATGGAAATCAAAAGCGGGATAAAGAAACAGAGCAGTCCAAGCCAGGCGAACAGAATGTTGAAAAATCCCAAAATCAGATACGTCAGGGATACGACCCAGAGGTAATCATACCATTTTTTTGTTTGCTTCATGCTTCTGTCACCTCCAGTGTAATGATGCTTGCAGGGCATTCTTTTGCGCATTTTCCGCATCCTACGCAAAGCTCTTTGTCTATGACGGCGTGAATGCCGGTTGGGATTGTGATTGCGCCTTTTGGACAGATCTTCATGCAGCATCCGCAGGAGACGCATTCCCGGATGCTTACGATCGCTTTTCTTTTTGGCATATAAAATAATCTCCTCCTGTTTTTTTCAGTATACAGGAGGAGAGGTCTGAATTCTGTGACAAAGTCACAGGCGCGCATTACGGATATACGACAGTTTCAAGAATCTGATGAATCTCTTCCTCCGTCAGGTCGGTAAACGAGAGGATAAGGCAGTGCTGTTTGCCGGTCATCATCGTCGTCGTTTTTATTTTTCCGTCCTGCGTGGTATCGGAGAGGCAAAACCGAATGCCGGAATTGGTAACGTATTCGCGTTCGTTGGACGTTTGTCCGACAATTAAGACATGTTCGTTTTGGTCGGCGTCTGTTTCCGCGCGCTGCTTCAGCTCAAAGCGCCCGTTTCCATAGGAAAATGCGCCTTCTATCATGCGGTCTGTCGGAGCTTCCTGATCCAGATGTTCATATTCGCGATATACGACGCTTCCGTCATAGCGCTCCTTGAATACGTCTGCAAAGCCAACATCTTTTACGGCTGCGTCATACGTTTTATACGAAATTTCCGTAATCCGGTTGGTCTCCGTCTCTTTTTCCCAGTTGACAGCGTCTTCGGAAGCGTAAAACGTTTCTGTTTCATCCCATGTCTTTTTGGATGTCCATGCCTGTGAAGCGTCGTTTGCTTCTTCTTTTACGGGACCTTTTACGCGGCTTTCCTCTTCCAGCTTTTGCGGCGTTCTGGCATGCGCGGGCAGAGCGCCGCTTTCTGTGCTGATTTCCCCGTCTGTAAGGCCATAATCAAATGTATGCATGCTTCCATTGCGCAGGACGGTTGCGCTGACGGAGCCTCCGATCAGTAAAATTGCGGCAATGGAGGCGGCAATGACGACTGTATGCCTGGAAAGTTTGCTTCTTTTCATATTGACATTCTCCTTTTTCTTTAATTGCAGCAGGAAATCCTCCGGCATGGCATCCGCCATGGGAAGATGTTTCTGTTGACATATGCGCTGAATGGCTTCATCGGCCTTTTCATAGTCACCTGCTTCCAGATAGCGGTCGATTGTTTCCAGTAACAAATCCACAGATGCATCGTTGTGGTTCATAAAAGCCTCCTTTCTTTGTGGGCGCCGTTTACCTTTATATGGCGCGTGGTCTGGAATGTAACGGGCTAAAAGTCGTTTAATTTTAACTGCGCGATCATCTGCCTCACTTTTTTTCGAATGCGCACGTATTTCATGCGGACGGCTGCTTCGCTTATGCCTAAGTCTTTGGCGATGGCCTTCATTGGCGTTTTTTTCACATAATACGCTTTGTACAGGTCCTGTTCGGATTTTGTCAGCGCAAGCAGCAGACGTTTCTGGTACAGGCTTTCGTCGATGAGCAGGTCCCGGTTTGCGCATAATTCTTCAAATGCGTCTTTTGTGCTGGATTCCTCTGCAATATCTTTATAATGGATTTTTGCAGATTGCCTGTAGTAGTAAAGAATCAGACGTTTTGCCGTTGCATATAAAAAAGCAATTGGTTTTTCATGCGCAAGGAATGCGTCGCCTTTTTTCAGCGCAATGAAAAAGACGTCCTGTACGAGATCTTCCGCAGCCTCCTTTTGCCCTGTTCTGGCCAGAATGTAATTGTATATTTTTGCATAAGATTCCCGGCATATTTCTTCAAACTCCATCCGTTTCACCTCCATTTATATATGAAACAATAGATGGCATGTAACATCATGTTACCATAAAAATCTATTTCCGGCGGAAATGTTATCCTGTAGGAAGGCGTCTTCTTTCAATATCCCTTCGTCAGTCGTTGCTATTTTCTTCCATTTCTGGTATCGTATACATGGTAAAATGCCAGAGGGCATTTGAAAACGCGTCTGAAAAAGAAATGTTTGGCCGCGTTATGGGAAGAATAAGAGGGAAGGCGCGGCATATGGAAAAAGAATACGATTATGAGGCGGCGATGCGATTTCACGAAAGCGCAAAGCAATACGGCAGCGTGCTTGGGCTTGACAGCATACGCGAGCTGATGCGCCGGCTTGGCGATGTGTGGAAGGCGCTTCGGGTTGTGCATGTCGCGGGAACAAACGGAAAGGGCTCTGTCTGCTGCTTTCTGGCGTCCGTGTTAAAAGAAGCCGGGTATAAAACAGGGCAGTACGCATCGCCCGCCGTGTTTGATCTGCGTGAAGCGTATCAGATAAACGGGGCGTGGATTGAACCGGAGGAATATGCGTTGTGCATGCAAGACGTGGAACGGGCCTGTCTGGATATGGCAGCCTGCGGGCTTTCGCATCCTACCGTATTTGAGATCGAGACGGCGCTTGCATTTCTCTGGTTTTTCCGCAGCAAATGTGAAATCGTGCTGCTTGAAACCGGAATGGGCGGCAGTACGGACGCCACAAATCTGCTGGAACAGCCGCTGTGCAGCGTCATCACGTCGATAGATATGGATCATACGCAGTTTCTGGGTGAAACAATCGCGGAAATTGCAGCCGTGAAGTCCGGAATCATAAAGGAAGGCTGTCCTGTGATTGTGACCGAGCAGCCGAAGGAAGCGGAAGCGGTTTTACGACAAAAGGCCAGCGAAGCGCACGCTGCGTATTATAAAGCGCTGCGGCCAAAGGAGAGCTGGGTGGAAGAGGGAACGCTTTGCTTTGCGCATCCGGCATATGGGACGCTGCATCTGTCTATGATGGGAAGCGTGCAGGCGCAGAATGCCGCGCTTGCCATAAAAACAGTGGAGGTTTTGCGCAAACAGGGCTGTTTCGTGACGGATGATCAGATACGCGCCGGAATCGAATCGGCGGTCTGGGCGGGACGCTTTGCATGCATTTCCAAAACGCCGCTTTTTTATATTGACGGCGCGCATAATGTCGACGCAATCCGGCAGCTTTTGGCGGATCTGGTTCGTTTTTATCCGGACATGCGCCGCATTGGCATTTTTGGCGTTATGGCGGACAAGCCTTACCGCAGCATGGCGGCTATGGCGCATTCTGTTTTTGAAAGAATTTACACGGTAAGGCCGGATGAGAACAGGGCGCTTCCTGCAGAAACGCTTGCGGAAGAAATCCGGCGCGCCGGCGGATGCGCCTGTGCGGCAGACAGCGTAAATTCCGCTGTCAGACGTGCGCATGCGTTTGCAGAAGAGGCGGACGGTCCCGTCCTGATTGTGGCGTTTGGATCGCTCTATTATCTGAAAGAGGTAAAACATGCAGTATACGAACTTACAACAAACGGATCAGCGCTTATATCGTAGCTTGCTGAGAGGCGAATTTGGCATTGAAAAAGAGTCAATGCGCGTGGATGAAAGCGGTCATCTGGCAGAGACGAGCCATCCGCAGGGGCTTGGAGCGCACATCAGCAGAGATTTTGGTGAAGGACAGGTAGAGTTTATCAGCGGCGTGTATGACGATTTGAACGACGCGTGTGAAGAAATCTGCGCGTTGCAGAAAGAGGTGGAGGATGCGATACAGGAGGAGGAATACATGTGGACGTATTCCAACCCTCCTTTGTTTGGAACGGAACAAAATATAAGGATTGCGGAATTTGACGGCGGAGGCGAGGAAAAGACGGCATACCGCAATTATCTGGCTGAAAAATATGGCAAGGTAAAAATGCTGTTTTCCGGCGTGCATTTGAATTATTCCATGCCGCAGGAATTTTTTGAACTGCTGCAAAGGAAAATGCCGGATCGGGATCTGTCTGAAATTCGAAGCGAATGGTATGTAAAGCTGTGCGATGCGCTGATGTCGGACAGCTGGTTAATCGTTGCGCTGACCTCGGCAAGCCCTGTTGCGGACGCCGGCTTTTTAAAAGCGCTTGGCGTGCCAAAAGAAGAATGGGAGGCGTATGCTTCGTTTCGAAACAGCAGATATGGATACTGGAATCTTTTTCTGCCGGAATTGTCATATGAAAGCTTTTCTTCTTATTTAGAAAGCATTGAACGCTATATCAAGCAGGGGAAAATCCGTTCGATACAGGAGCTGTATTACCCGATTCGTTTAAAGCCTGCGGGAGAAAATTCACTTTTTCACCTGAAAGAAAGCGGCGTCAATCATATCGAGCTGCGTATGTTAGACTTAAATCCCATGTGCTGCGCGGGCGTAGCAAAGCAGGATCTGGTTTTTATCCACCTTTTAATTGCATTTCGGACGGCGGAGCTTTTGCATTTTTGCAATGGACCGAAGCGGCGGTTTGACGACCGGACGCATACGCCGGAGCGGGCGCGCCTTCTTTTGCATAAGGAAGCGGCCAGAATCGATTTTTGGGAGGAGCAGAAGGCGTGCAGGGCTTATGCGTACGGACTGTTACAGGATATGAAGAAGTTTTTTGGCGCATATGAGATGCAGACGGACGCTTATGTGCCGTCGGATTATGCCGTGATGGAAGCGCTGACGCGGGAGGAGCAGAAGATTTTAAATCCGTCGCTGCGCTATGCCAATAAGATTCGCCGCCAGTGTCGCATGGATGATTATATTGGAGCGCGCATGAGGGAGATCAAAAGCGGGCTGTAAAAGGGGGAGAAGTTATATGAAACAGTCACATTGCGTGCGGATCTGGGACATTTTATATCCTGTCTGCATGTATTTTGCCGTAACGACGATGGCGCTTGCGCTTTTCGACCTTTTGCTGCCGGCGTCGCCAGATGCAAAGGTGTTGCGCCAGATGCTGACCTCGCTTGCGGTTTTGCCGGTTTTGTATGCTTTTTACCGAAAAGACAGGGCAGCACAGACCGGGCATGCAAAGCAGACCGGCGCGCAGCCGCTTTTATGGGCAGTCATGGCGCTTGTGGGCGCGTGCGCCGCCATTGCGCTTAACAATCTGCTTGGGCTGCTTCGGATCGCTGATTATTCCGCGTCCTATGAGCAGGTGGCGAAAACGTTTTATGCCGGCAGTCTTGCGCTTGAAATCGTTGCGCTTGGCTTTGTGATTCCGCTTGCCGAAGAGCTTTTGTACCGTGGCATCGTCTATGGCAGGATCGAATGCGCCTACGGCAGAAGATGCGCCGTGATCGCTTCCTCCCTGTTGTTTGGCCTGATTCACATGAATCTGGTGCAGTTTGTCTATGCATCGGCATTTGGTCTGATTCTCGCGTATTTTTTGCAAAGGGGCGGCCTTCTGGGCGCAGTCGCAGCGCATATGGCGGCGAACGTGACGTCTGTGCTGCGGGCGGAAACGGATGTGTTTTCTTTTCTGGAACAAAGCGCTGCCGCGCAGTCTGTGGCAACCGTCTTTCTTGGCGTTGTTTCCGCGGTGGGCATGGTATTTATTTTTAAGTCGTCTGAGGAATCAAAAAAACGCCGGAAAGCCGCATAAACACTACGTTTTTGCGCGCTCTCGGCGTTTTTTCTTCTGTGTTTTTGATTTCCCGTTGGACGTGATTTTTACGACATAAGCTCATTTTCTAAAAATTTCTGAATATAAGGAGCGCTTTCTTCCGTTATCGTCAGCATAAAAGCCATGTATCTGCATTTTTGATAGCGTTCCTCATCCATGATGAAGTCATATCCCATCACACATTTCGGATTGCAGTCGTCAGGATTTATAAGGCGTTTGCAGACGGACGCTTTTATGATTTCTTTTTTCATTTTTGCCGGAAGCGTGTCCAAAAAGGCCATATATTCCTTAAGCCGCTGCGGATAAATTCTTATCTTTATTCCCGTTTTTCTGCAAACAAAAGTGGCGAGCGTCTTTTTTGCATTTGGCAAAAGATAGGAAACGGTAAAGCCGCTTTTGGCGGTTTTTATTTCACGTTTGCAGTTATGATCCAAAAGAAAGTCGTTTATAGCTTCAACAAACTTCCTGCCGGAACCTGTCGTTTCTAAAAATTCATCGTAATATGCATCTGTCATGTTATACCCTCACACTTTTTTGACTGGCGCCCAGACTTCATACTGCATATTGTCCGGGTCGGAATTGAGATAGACTTCTATATCGGGAGCGTTATGAAATTCAAATCCGGACGTTGGAAGCCATTCTGTTACAATGCGTTTTTCTAATTCCTGAATGGACATACCTGTGCCGGTTCCACGAAAAACAGCCCATGTACAGGCCGGAATCTGATATGCTTCGAAGGACGGATCCGTGTTGGCAGAGGAGGATACCGCTATAAAATAGCGCCATTCCTCTTCGTTATTGCAGACGCTGACGCCCAAAAGACCCATGGGCGGATGATTCATCAATGGCGCAAGCTGTTCCAATGTGCCGTTCATAGCTGCATTTTGCCACATTTGCGGTACGGCTTTGAAATTATGCTCTATTTCTTTATCCAATGGGAAGGATACGCCCACAATCCGAAAGGAATCTTTGGTTTCGATTCGATAGTTCAATTCCTCTGCGCCTTTGACCGTCATTTTGAAGCTGACAGGGGGATAAGATTTGATAGGCGTTCCTTCTTTTTTTGCCATTGATGGCGCTATGCCGTGCACGCTTTGAAATGCTCTGTTAAATGCAGTTGGCGAAGCATAACCATATTTCATGCCAATGTCAATGATTTTTTCTTTTCCGGTCTGCAAATCAACAGCAGCCAAAGACATTCGTCTGCGACGGATATATTCGGAAAGTGGAATATCCGCCATATATGCAAACATCCTTTGAAAATGATACGTAGAGCAGCAGGCGATGCCTGCAAGCGCATCATAGCTGATTTCTTCCGTAAGATGTTCCTCAATATAGGAAATTGCCTGATTTAGCCTTTCGATCCATTCCATTTCGTTTCCTCCTCAGTGACAAGTTTACTTTTTCGGACAGCCTGTCGCCTCTCTTTTTCTGCACAAAAAAGAGAGGCGACAGGCTGTCCGAAGCTTATAAGAGCGTCTTATTATGCATTATTTTATTTGACGAACAGAATTATGTAAAGAATCTGTTTCAGATTTCTTTCAGGTTTGTGCGTTATTCTTTTTGTGTCAGTAAAAATACACAAAAAGGAGGCGACGGAATTGAATGGAACGGGCGGCTGGCGGCATGAATGCAAATACGAAATCGATTATGCCAGACAATGCTATTTGCAGCAGCGCTTAAAGCATATCATGCAGATGGACCCGCACGCACGGGCAGACGGGCGCTATCTGGTCCGCAGCATTTATTTTGACAATCTGGAAGATAAGGCGCTGCGCGAAAAAAGAAACGGAACGTTAAAACGTGAAAAATTTCGCATTCGCTATTACAATGACGATTTTTCCTGCATCCGTCTGGAAAAAAAGAGAAAGCACGGACAGATGTGCCGAAAGGAAGGCGCCGCGCTGACGGAAGAAGAGTGCAGAAAGCTTTTATCCGGCGATACGCAATGGATGCGTACGCATGCTTCGCCTGTGGTTTTGGAATTGTACGCCAAAATGAAGTATGAACGGTTAAAGCCGCGCGTGGTCGTTTCCTATTTGCGGACGGCGTATCGGTATCCGGCCGGAAACGTGAGGGTTACGCTGGATTGCGCGATTCGCACGAGCCTGTATCATGCTCCTTTGCTGGAAACGGATGTAGTGGATATTTCGGCTCTGGAAGCGGAAGGAGCGGCTATACTGGAACTAAAATACGATGCGTTTCTGCCGGAGCTGATTGCAGGGCTTGTGCAGATGGAAGGCATCTACAGACAGTCTTTTTCCAAATACGGCGCAAGCCGCCGTTTTGGGTAGAAATGAAGAAGCGGGAGGATAGGGACAATGACATTTCAGGATGTTTTTCAATCGAGCTTTCTTGAGAGCGTTACGACGTTTTCCATTACGGATACCGTAATCGGCATGCTGTCGTCTCTCATAATCGGATTATTTATTTTTGTTATCTATAAAAAAACGTTTACCGGCGTTATGTATTCCACCGGATTTGCGCTGACATTGATTGGACTTTCGCTTGTGACGACGCTTGTGATTATGGCGGTGACGTCTAATGTCGTGCTTTCGCTTGGCATGGTTGGCGCGCTTTCCATCGTGCGGTTTCGGGCGGCGATTAAAGAGCCGATGGAGATCGTTTATCTGTTCTGGGCGATTGCGGTCGGCATTGTAATCGGAGCGGGCATGCTTGTGCTTGCTGTGACAGGCTCTGCGCTGATCGGCATTATTTTGCTTTTGTTTGCAAACCGCAATTTTTATGACAATGCGTATATTTTGATTGTGAACTGCAAGACGCAGGAAGCGGAAGAGCGGGCGCTTGCCCTGTTGGAGGAATCCGTAAAGCGCTTTGTTATTAAGGCAAAGACGGTAAGCGAGGCAGGCATAGAGCTTACGGCGGAGCTTCGGATGAAGCATGCGTCTACGGCGTTTGTAAACCGGATACAGGACGTATCGGATATTGAGCATGCAACGCTTGTCAGCTACAACGGAGAATATCTGTCATGATTACGAGAGCATACCTTACGAAGATTATATATGCGCTTATGGGAATCGCGGTTTTTGCATGCTTTGGCGCGGTCGTTTATGCAAATCAGCTGGTGAAGGCAGCCGGCGGCATGGGCATGACAATGGATTATGAAGATGCGCTGTTCCAGACGGAAGGCGTGATGGACGTTTCGATTCAGATGCAGGAGGAAGACTGGGAAGCGATGCTTGCAGACGCAATTTCGGAAACGTATTATGCCTGTGACGTTACGATCAATGGAACGACTGTCCAAAACGTCGGCATTCGTCCAAAGGGAAACACCTCGCTAACGGCGATCGCTTCCGATCCGGATACGGACCGTTACAGCTTTAAGCTGGAATTTGACCATTATGTGGACGGACAGAGCTGTCTTGGACTGGATAAGCTGATTTTAAACAACCATTATGCGGATGCGACCTATATGAAAGAGGCCATTGTATACGATATGTACCGGTATCTGGATGCGGACGCGTCGCTGTGCCAGTATGCGAAAGTTTCTGTCAACGGAGCATACTGGGGCGCATATCTTGCGCTGGAAGCAGTGGAAGAGAGCTTTCTTTTGCGCAATTACGGAACGTTAAACGGAACGTTATACAAGCCGGAAGGCATGGAGATGGGCCGCGGCAGACAGGGAATGCCGGAGGGAGAGCCGGATTTTTCAGATAAGAAGGAGATGCAGCCGCCTCCGGAAGACGGGAAGAAAAGGGGTTCTTTTTTGCCCGGAGGAAAAGAGGGATTTCCCGGAGCTGCATCGCACGGCGGCGCCGATCTGAATTATGTCGATGACGAGATCGAATCGTATACGGCCCTGTGGGAGGGCGCGGTTACAGAGGTAAAAGAAAGCGATTGCCGGCGCGTCGTTCAGGCGCTTTCCCATATACAGGAAGGGACAAAGCTCAGACAGTATCTTTCTGTGGACAACGTATTAAAATATATGGCCGTACATGCGTTTTCCGTCAATCTGGACAGCCTTTCGGGAAATATGCCCCATAATTACTATCTTTACGAATGGGACGGAGCATTAAACATTTTGCCGTGGGACTACAATCTCTCCTTTGGAGGAATGGAGGCGTCCAAAGACGGCGGCGCGACGGAAATGGTCAACGATCCGATTGACACGCCGTTTCGCGGCACGCAGTTTTTTGACGCTCTGCTGGAAAATGAATCGTATCGCAGACAATATCATGCGTATCTGCGTCAGCTTGCCGGGAAGTATGCGTCCGGCGACGCATTTACGGAGACATATCAGAATATGCGAAACAAAATTGACGCGCTTGTCGAAGCGGACCCGACGGCTTTTTATACCTTTGAGGAATATGAAGCGGCTGCCGGCATGCTGTACGAAGCGGTGCAGCTTCGGGCGCAGAGCGTTCTGGGGCAGCTTGCAGGAAGCATCCCGTCCACCTCAGACGGGCAAAAAGAAAATCCGGATGCGCTTTTGGACGCATCCGCAATCGATCTTGAAACGATGGGCGTAATGCGGATGGGAAAAGAAAAAATGTTGCAATCGGACTTGAAAAAACAGTGAAAAGCGTTTATGCTGAAAGTAGCTGCATCAGGCTTGACGCAGCTTCATTTTTAAAACGGGGAGGCATGCAGTATGGATATTGCAGGGTTGTCGATCGCGCTCTCACAGATCAAAGTGCAGGGTGACATCGGCGTGGCAGTGCTTGGAAAAGCAATGGACTTAAGCGAGACGCTTGGCGCCGGCATGGTGGAAATGCTGGATGCAGCGGCAATGGAGCAGTCGGTTGCGCCTCATATCGGCGGCAACATCGACGTTTCCATTTAGCGCGCGTCCCATCTCTGCCGCGCTTTGGCGCAGAGTCAGAGCGCGGCGTGCATGTTCAGTCAGAAGCTGTCCCGAAGGGAAGCGAGCTTCTTTATAACGTCGTTTTTTTGGGCGGGATCTTTACAAAACAGCGTTACGGCGATTTCTGTCGCGACGGGCGTGATGTAAGGATTCTGCCGGAAAAACAGCGCGTCTTCTGTCCGGAGGCTGTCTGAGAGAACGTGTAAAACGACCCGGTTGAGCCGTCGAAAATGGCGGATCAGATCGTCGTATTTTCTGATGTCATCTAAAATGCAGCGCTGATACGCTTCTTCTTCAAAGCTGCATGTGGATATGATCTGCATGCAAAGGCGCAGCTCGCCGGTAACGTCCGAGGCTTCCATCAGCACGTCCGGCCGCTTCTGATAGCATGTTAAAAAACAGTCTTTTGCTTCCTGATACGCTCTCTTTTCCAGATATTCGGCAAGCTGCTTACGCAGCTTTTTTGTTTCGTACTTTTCCCCGACCATGCCCGCCATGCATTCGCAGACGCGCAGTTTGTTATGCTGTAGAAAGACTGTCTGCAAAAATTCCGAAAGAAAGCCGAACAGACGCTTTTCGTAGTCGTTGTAGCCGGTAAAATCGGTGCGCTTTTGCACTTCAAATAAGATGTCAAATAAAAAGGCGCAGTAGCGGTCGTACTGTTCTCTGGACGTAATGAAAAGGTTGCCAAAGTAGGTATGCGGGCGGCGCAGCGCTTTTTGAAATGCAGGGGCGTACGCCGGATATTTTTCAGCCAGAACGTCTCCCGCCACGATCAGGTCTTTGGCATGGTGGTTCTGTGAAAATCCTTCCTGATACGGGCATGTCAGCGTAAGCAGCTTTGTGGTAAGGATATCATATTCGGACAGCAGATCCAGAATCTGCTCTTTGGTAAAGATGCGTCCCTGCGCGTTGAGCAGGTAGCGTCTGTAATGGCAGATGCCGATATAATCGGATGCGAAATCATTTTTCCAGACCCAGTACATGCCGGTCAGTTCGCAGAAATAAGGATTGTATGCGGAAATGGAATCGCCGGAATCATCGCCCATAAATCCAAGATCGGCTGCGTTTGCGCGCCCGACGTGAAGCGGGACGTACATCGGATCTTTGGGCGGCGTAAACGGTTTATGGGTCATAACATAGAGCTTGACGGACATCAGAAAAACCTCCCTGCTGCATAGCGTATTTTATCGTACTATAACACGATTTTTGGGCCGGAGCAAATGGTATTTGCACATTGACAAAGTATGTGTAAAAAACTATAATGCTTTTAAAACAAATGGAAAAGGACGGATGAGATGAGGCATTTTTTGGATAAAATGGAACGTAAGGCGGGCAGGTTTGCCATTCCGAATCTGATTTTCTGGCTTTTAGCGGGATATGCGGTCGGATTTACGCTGTCCTATGTCGCGCCGGATCTGCTTTCTTTGATGACGCTGGAACCGTACGCTATTTTGCACGGACAGGTATGGAGGCTGTTTACCTGGGTTTTGATGCCGCCGAATACGAGCCTTTTATTTACCGTGATTATGATGCTGTTTTATTTTCAGCTGGGACAGTCTTTGGAGCGGACCTGGGGAACGTTTCGTTTCAATGTCTATATTTTTGGAGGGATTTTTTTTACGGTAATCGGCGCGTTTCTTCTGTATGGCATTTTTTATGCCGTATACGGCGTTCCGGTGAAGGGAATGGGCATGTTTTTTACGACGAATTATATTAATATGACGATTTTTCTTGCGTTTGCGGTCTGCTATCCGGAAATGCAGGTGTATCTGTCCTTTATACTGCCGATTAAAATGAAATGGCTTGCCGTCGTTTACGCCGTTATGATTCTTTTTAACATGATCGAAAGCGGATGGGCGGGCAGAGTGGCGATTCTGATGTCCATACTCAATTTTCTGGTTTTTTATCTTTCCACCAGAAATTACCGCAGGATATCGCCAAAGGAGATCCACAGAAGGCAGTCGTTTCACAGGCAGATGCGACAGCCCGCGCCGGGGGCCGGCGTTACCAAGCATAAGTGCGCCATTTGCGGCAGGACGGAAAAGGACGATCCGATGCTTGAATTTCGCTTCTGTTCCAAATGCGAGGGAAATTACGAATACTGCCAGGATCACTTGTTTACGCATCAGCATGTGCACAGAAGCTGACGGGGGGGAAGCGATGAGAGATACAATACTGCTGTTTGAATCGAGGGATTTGTGCTATGAGTCCAATCAGTTTTTTATGGAGCGTCTGAAGGAAGGTCTGGAAGCGCATGGTTGTCCGGTGGAGCTTTGCGATCTGTCCGTACGGATGGAAGAGAAGCTTGCTGCGATATTGGAGAGGCAGGAGAGTTACCGGGCGGCGATTGACTTCAATTCGCTTTTGCCAAGAGTTGAACTGGAGGATGGAACGCCGTATCTTACAGCGTTTCAGGTTCCGTTTTTCAATTATCTGGTGGACCATCCGCTGTATCATCATGCGGGATTAAAGCGGGCGTTCCCCTGTTATCATGTCATCTGCATTGATTTGTTTCATCAAAGTTATATCAGGCAGTATTATCCGCAGATTGGAAAGGCGCACTATCTGCCGCTTGGCGCCATGCAGGCGCCTTTGGAAAGGAGTTTTGACCAGAAACGGTTGGAGCTTCTTTTTTTGGGAACGTATGAGCCGGAAGAACGGCTGTATCAGGAGCTTTGGGATTATCCGGAAGAAAAGAGGAAGGAAATTGCGTCGTTAATCGAACGGATGGAAGCGGATCCTGCGCTGCGTCAGGAGGAGGCGCTTTGTCAGTATCTCAACGAACGCGGAGAATGTCTGGATGCGCCGGCATTCGCGGAACGATTAAACAGCGATTATCTTTCGGATAAGTATCTGCGGAATGCAAAACGAAAACATGCGGCGCTTTCTGCGGCGCGCGCCGGCGTGCCGTTTACGATTGTCGGACATGGATGGGACGCTGTGAAGCAGCTGCGCCAGAGGCATGTCTGTCTGCGGGCGGGCGTTTCATTTGCGGCGTCTTTGCAGGTTATGGCGAATGCCAGAATGCTGCTTAACACGACGCCAGGCTTTCACGGCGGACTGCATGACAGAGTGTATTCCGCCATGCGAAACCACACGCTCTGCCTGACGGAAGAAACGGAGTTTTCCAGACGCGCGCTTACAGACGGGGAGAATGCTGTGCTCTATGATGAAACAGACAAAGACGCGCTGGCGGAAAAGATTACGTTTTATTCGGAACACAGGGAGCGCGCGGAAGCGATTGCAAAACGGGCGTACCAGATTTCCTGCGCGCAGGACGGATGGGAGAAGCGGGCGGAGAAGATTCTGGAATGGATTGGATGAGAACGGAATAAACTTCCAAATATTGACATATGACAAATCAAATGATATGATGGGTGCATTTCTTTGATCGAAAAAGAAATCGGGGAGATTTTCAAATCGAAAAAAGGAGGATACATGCAGCATGCTGAAAATTTTTAAGAACATGATTCCGTACTGGCGGATGATCCTGCTGATACTGGCTCTTTTGACGGTGCAGGCAATTTGCGACCTTGCCCTGCCGCAGTATACGTCGGATATTATTGACGTTGGCATAATAGACGGCGGCGTGTCGCATATTCTGCCGGAGCGGATTACAGCGGAAGCGTTTGACGCTGCGGCCGGGTTTATGACGGAAGGGGAACGGGCGCAGTGGGAATCGGCGTATGACCGGAGGGACGAAACGGTCTATATACGAAAGACGCAGGATGAGAAAGCGCTTCTTGCGTTGGATGAGCAGCTGCTTTTGCCGGTTCTTGCAGCGGCGCAGTCCGAAAAGACGGGGACGCGGACGCCGCGTGAGAGCATTGCGGCTATGGCGGAGGCGATGGAATCCGGCACATTGCAATCGATGGGGATCATCTGGGCAAAAGCGCGCAGCAGAGAAGCCGGAATGGATATGGACGCCGTTCAGATGCGCTATCTCTGGAAAATGGGCGCCAACATGCTTCTGATGGCGCTTTTGATGTTGGTGGCGTCTACGGGCGTCGGCTATCTGGCGTCAAAGGTGGGAGCCGGCATTGGATGCAGCCTTCGCGCGTCCGTATTTCAGAACGTCATACGTTTTTCCAATTCAGAAATGGATCAGTTTTCCACAGCGTCTCTGATTACCAGAAGCACGAATGACATTCAGCAGATTCAAATGGTGTCGGCCATTTTGCTGCGCATGATTTTATATGCGCCGATCATTGGAATCGGCGGCGTTTACAAAGTATATCAGACGGGGGCCGACATGGGATGGATCATTGCGCTTGCCGTCCTGATTATGGTAGGCTTCGTGCTGCTTTTAGTATCGATTGCAATGCCAAAGTTTAAGGCGATGCAAAAGCTTGTGGACGCGCTGAATCTTGTTTCCCGTGAAATCTTAACCGGCCTGTCGGTGATCCGCGCGTTTGGCCGGGAAAAAAGAGAAGAGGAGCGGTTTGAAGAAGCGAATCAGAGGCTGATGCGCACGCAGCTGTTTACAAATCGCGTGATGAATTTCATGCAGCCGGGCATGATGTTTGTCCTGTATGGCGTAACGCTTCTGATCGTGTGGGTATCGGCCGGCCGGATTGACGAAGGGACGCTGCAGGTAGGCGCGATGACGGCGTTTATTACCTATGCAATGCAGATTGTCATGTCGTTTCTTATGCTGACGATGATGTCGATTATGCTGCCAAGAGCCGGCGTTGCGGCAGAACGGATTGACGAGGTGTTAAAAACCGAATCTTCCATCAAGGAGCCAAAGCATCCGAAAACGATGGCAAAGCCGCGTGGCGTCGTCTCGTTTTCCCATGTCTGTTTCCGGTATCCGGGCGCGGAGGAAGACGTGCTTTCGGATATCGACTTTACTGCGGAGCCGGGAAAGATTACGGCAATCATTGGCAGCACGGGGTCCGGGAAATCAACGCTTGTCAATCTGCTTCCCCGGTTTTATGACGTTACGGGCGGATGCATTCGTTTGGACGGAGAAGACATTCGCGGCATTTCCTTAAAGGAGCTGCGGCAGACCATCGGATTTGTGCCGCAAAAGGGCGTGCTCTTTTCCGGAACGATCGCTTCGAATCTGCGCTTTGGCAAACAGGATGCGGGAGAGCGTCAAATGGAGCGGGCGGCGGAAATTGCGCAGGCGTCTTCGTTTATCCTGCAAAAAAGCGAGGGATTTGAAAGCGCGATCGCACAGGGCGGAAGCAACGTTTCCGGCGGACAAAAGCAGCGTCTTGCCATTGCAAGGGCGATTATCCGGCAGCCGAAGATTTTTGTCTTTGACGACAGTTTTTCCGCATTGGATATGAAAACAGATGCAAACTTAAGAAAGGCGCTGGGAGAAAATGTCAAAGACGCGACCGTATTGATTGTGGCGCAGCGCATCAGCACGATTTTGCATGCCGACCAGATTCTGGTGCTGGACGATGGGAAAATTGTGGGAAAAGGAACGCATGCAGAATTGTTGAACACATGCGACGTATATCAGCAGATTGCAAAGTCCCAGCTTCCTGCGGAAGCGACAGGCGGCAGAGACGGAAAGGAGGAGCTACATGGCTGAACATAAGACGACGGAATTTCGCGGCGCGCCCAGGCGGCAGGGACCGGGCGGCGGCATGCACGGCGGCGGGATGGGCCCTGTGGAAAAGGCAAAGGATTTCAAAGGCTCGTTTCGAAAGCTTTCCGGTTATATTGGGAGATATAAAATTGCTGTGTTTGTCGTCATGGCGCTTGCGGCATGCTCTACGGTCTTTTCCGTAGTGGGTCCAAAGATCATGGGAATGGCGACGACGGTTCTTTCCGAGGGATTGATCCAAAAGATTTCAGGAACCGGCGGCATTGATTTTGACAGAATTGCGAAAATTCTGCTCTTTACGCTGGCGCTTTATTTCACCAGCTCCATACTTGCATTCTTTCAGGGATGGATTATGACGGGGATTACGCAAAAGGTCTGCTACCGCATGCGAAAAGAAATCATGGAAAAAATCAACCGGATGCCCATGCGGTATTTTGAAAGCAGGACGTATGGAGAAGTGCTTTCAAGAATTACAAACGATGTGGATACGCTTGGCATGGGCTTAAACCAGAGCGTTACGATGATTATTACGTCGCTTGCGACGTTGATTGGCACGCTGTTTATGATGCTGTCCATTTCGCCGCTTATGACGCTGATTGCGCTTGTGATTCTTCCGGTTTCGGCCATTCTCGTTTCGCTTGTCGTAAAAGTTTCACAGAAGCATTTTAAGACGCAGCAGGAATATCTGGGACATATCAATGGACAGGTGGAGGAAGCGTATGGCGGGCATCTCGTGATTCAGGCGTTTGGCAAGGAGGAGGAGACGGTGCGTCAGTTTCATGAAACGAATGACGTGCTGTATGAATCGGCCTGGAAGTCACAGTTTTTATCCGGCATGATGCATCCGATCATGATTTTTGTCGGCAATCTTGGATATGCCGGCGTTGCAATTTCCGGGGGCATGCTGGCGGTGCAGGGGACGATCGGCATTGGCGACATTCAGGCGTTTATCCAGTATGTGCGCAATTTTACGCAGCCGATTCAGCAGATTGCGCAGGTCATCAATCAGGTGCAGTCTATGACGGCCGCGTCAGAGCGCGTTTTTGCGTTTCTGGAAGAAGAGGAGGAGAGCCAGACGACGGAGCATCCGGCGTCACTGGAGGGACTTTTGGGAAACGTTACGTTTGACCATGTCAGCTTTGGCTATCAGAGCGGACAGACGATCATTCATGATTTTTCGGCTGAGATTGCAGCCGGACAGAAAATCGCGATCGTAGGGCCGACAGGAGCCGGAAAGACGACGATGGTAAAGCTTCTGATGCGCTTTTATGATGTCAATGCGGGCAGCATACGGATTGACGGAAATGACGTAAGAGCGTTTAACCGCAGAGAGCTGCGGGATGCGTTTGGCATGGTGCTGCAGGATACCTGGCTGTTTAAGGGAAGCATTATGGAAAATATCCGTTATGGGAGGCTGGACGCGACGGATGAGGAGGTCATTGCGGCGGCAAAGGCGGCGCACGCGCATCATTTCATCCAGACGCTTCCGGGCGGATACGGCATGGAACTCAACGAAGAAGCGAGCAACGTATCGCAGGGGCAGAAGCAGCTTTTAACGATCGCGCGCGCAATTCTGGCGGATAATCCGATTCTGATTCTGGATGAAGCGACGTCCTCTGTGGATACGCGCACGGAAGTGCGGATTCAAAAGGCGATGGATAATCTGATGCGCGGAAGGACCAGCTTTGTCATTGCGCACCGGCTTTCTACCATTCGTGACGCTGATCTGATTCTTGTAATGAAAGACGGAGATATCGTAGAGCAGGGCAGCCATGATATGCTGATGCAGAAGCAGGGATTTTATGCGCAGCTGTACAATTCTCAGTTTGAGGAGGCGTCATAATCTGCTGCATGCCGGCATAAAATGCAGTAACAGTACGGAAATGGAACAGAGTATGAAACGTATCGTATCGTATTTTCTGATGATTGCAGTCAGCCTGCCCCTGTTCTTTTGCAGTGGAATTGACTGCATGGCAGAGGAAACAGAGACAACTTTGGATGAAAGCAGCTTATACGCCCGGTCGGCGGTCTTAATGGACGCGGATTCCGGGCGCATTCTGTATGCAAAGGAAGCGGAGGCCGTGATGCCGATGGCAAGCACGACAAAAATCATGACGTGCATTCTTGCGCTGGAGAACGGGAATCCGGAGGATCTTGCGGAAGTCTCCGAATATGCGGCTTCCATGCCAAAAGTAAAGCTTCACGTGCAGCCGAAGGAGTCGTATCGGATGGGTGATCTTTTGTATTCGCTGATGTTAGAGTCTCATAACGATGCAGCCGTCGTGATAGCGGAGCATATCGGAGGAAGCGTGGAGGGCTTTGCGGATATGATGAATAAAAAAGCGGCGGAAATCGGCTGTAAAAATACGTATTTTATTACGCCGAACGGTCTGGACGCGCAGAAAGAAATTCTGGACGCTAATGGAAGCAAGGTGACGGTTTCCCATACGACGACGGCAAGGGATCTGGCGTTGATCATGAGCTACTGCGTTCTGAAATCGCCGCAGAAAGACGCGTTTCTTGCAATTACGCAGACGCCTTCTTACAGCTTTGCGAACGCGGCCGGCTCCCGCAGCTTTTCGTGTCGCAATCATAATGCTTTTTTAAATATGATGGACGGCGTTATTTCCGGAAAGACCGGCTTTACCGGGAAAGCGGGGTATTGCTATACGGGCGCTCTTAAGCGGGATGAAAGAACGTATGTCGTAGCGCTTCTGGCCTGTGGATGGCCAAACAATAAAAGCTATAAGTGGTCGGACGCAAAGAAGCTGATGCAGTATGGGATTGACAGTTTTCAGAAACGGGACATTGCGTCGGAGCCGGTTTCGCAGGAATGGCTGCGGGAGATCCCGGTAAAGGAGGCGCAGACAGACTATCTATATGGAAAGGCTTCGGCGGAGCTTGCCATAGAAGATCAGGGGGAGGCGCCTGTGCTGCTGATGAGGGCGGATGAGACGGTACAGGTGGAATGCAGCGTGGAGCGGGAGCTTGCGGCGCCGGTAAAAAAGGGACAGCAGGTGGGCGCAATCCGTTATGTGCTCAATGGCGAAACGCTGTGGGAACGCAGGATCTGCGCAGCGCATGACGTAGAAAAAGCAGATTTTCCATGGTTTTTCCGGATGGCGGTTCAAAATTTCCTGTTCTGATGGAAAAAACAGGAAATTCCCGTCCGGATTGGCGTAAAGAAAAAGCAAAGGAAAAAAGAACTTTGTGAAAAATCGTCAAAAACTATTGAAAATTTATGGAAAACAATATACAATTACCCCTGAGCATTTTATAATTTTTTAAAGAAATAGATGGAGGGCAAAAAATGAGTAGTAACAACAACCTGGCAATGCAGCGCATTGCTAAGTTACTGGATGAGAACAGCTTCATGGAAGTTGGCTCGCTCATCACGGCAAGAAGCACGGATTTTAATTTGTCAGATACGGATGCGCCTTCTGATGGCGTAATCATCGGGCACGGACAGATCGACGGCAATCTGGTCTTTCTCTACAGCCAGGATGCTTCCGTGTTAAACGGCACGATCGGTGAGATGCATGCAAAAAAAATCGCTTCCGTTTATGATATGGCTATGAAGATGGGAGCTCCTGTCATTGGATTTTTGGACTGTGCGGGCATTCGTCTTCAGGAATCGGTTGATGCGCTGGACGGACTGGGACAGATTTATCAGAAAGAAGCGGAAGCTTCTGGCGTAGTTCCGCAGATTTCCGTTGTATTCGGCTCCTGCGGCGGCGGACTTGCAACCGTTTGCGCAATGAGCGATTTCACATTTATGGAATCCTCCAAAGGAAAGCTGTTTGTCAATTCTCCCAATGCGATCCCGGGCAACCGCATGGACAAGTGCGACACGTCCTCAGCGGAATACCAGTCGAAAGAGACGGGCTGCGTAGATGGAATCGGAACGGAAGATGAAATTTTAGAATCGGTGCGGAATCTGGTTTGTCTGCTTCCGGGCAATAACGGAACGGGCGGCCTGACGGAGGAATGCGACGACGATTTAAACCGCGCCTGCGAAAACGTAAGCGGAATGAAGGGCGATCCGCGCTTTGTGCTTGGTGAAATCGCAGACGATCATTTCTTCCTTGAGACGAAGAAGGATTTTGCAAAAGACATGGTAACAGGCTTTCTCCGTCTGAATGGGACAACCATCGGCGCCGTTGCAAACTGCACGGAGGCGTATGATGAAGAAGGTAAAAAAACAGAGGAGTTTGCACAGGCGCTGAGCGCGCGCGGATGCAGCAAGGCAGCGGAGTTTGTAAGCTTCTGCGATGCGTTTGACATTCCGGTGCTTTCTCTGACCAATGTAAAAGGATACAAAGCGGGCAAATGCTCCGAAAACAATCTTGCAAAGGCGATGGCGAAGCTTACATATGCGTTCGCTTCTGCCGATGTGCCGAAGGTAAACGTCATCGTCGGCGAAGCATACGGCAGCGCATATGTCACCATGAATTCCAAATCGGTCGGCGCAGATTTAGTCTACGCGTGGTCTGATGCAAAAGTTGGCATGATGGAAGCAAATCTTGCAGCGAAAATCATGTACGCGGATGCGGATGCGAAAGTAATGGAAGAAAAAGCCGCTGCATATGACAAATTGCAGTCCAGCGTGCTTTCCGCAGCAAAAAGAGGCTATGTGGATCGGATCATTGAGCCGGAGGCGACCCGGAAATATCTGGTAGCCGCATTTGAAATGCTCTACACCAAAAGCGTTCCGGAATCTCTGAAAAAACATGGTACAAAATAATAGAAAGGTGAAGCTTCATGAAGAAAAAAATATTCCTGATTGCTGCCCTGTGCCTGATGCTTTTCGGTCTGGCAGCATGTGGACAAACGGACCCGGCGGACGTTGATTACAACGGACATTCCTACGAGGAGTTAAAAACGAACTGCCAGGGAACAGTACAGACGCTGACAAGTCTGTCAGAAGAAGATAAGGAATATTACCGGACAAACGGCGGGGAAGCGCTTGCAAACATGATTAACAGATGGGACGAAGCCGTTTTGGAATATGGCTCGTTTACAGGCTTCGGCGATTTTGAGATCACAAGGTCCGGTAAAACGCTGACGGCGGCGCAGACCGTCCATATGGCGCAGCGCGACATTCTGTTTACCTGCGTTTACACGTATCATTCCATGGAACTGGAAGACGTTACGATCGACGGCATCTTTACGGTAGGCGAAAAGATGTCAACGGCGCTGTTGAATACGATTATGGGCATTTCGATCGTATTTTGTGTATTAATTATTATCTGTCTTCTGATCTGCTGCTTTAACATCTTCCCATATCTGGAGAAGAAGAAGGCGGCGAAAGCGGCTCCAAAGCAGGATGTCGTTTCGCAGATAGAAACACGCGAGGAACAGCAGACGGAGGCGGCCGACGACGGAGAGCTTGTCGCGGTCATAGCGGCGGCGATTGCAGCCGCGGAAGGAACTTCTGCAGACGGATTCGTAGTACGTTCGATCCGCAGAAGATAAGCATTCAAATTAAAATTCAGGAGGATGATTGCAATGAAAAATTATACGATTACGGTGAATGGAAACGTTTATGATGTGACGGTAGAAGAAGGACAGAGCACTGGCGCGGCTCCTGCGCCGAGGAAAATGGCGGCTGCAGCGCCAAAAGCGGCTCCTGCTGCGGCTCCAAAGGCGGCGGCCGGCGCGGGCAATATCAGGATTGAAGCGAAAGCGGCCGGAAAAGTATTTAAGATCGAAGCCAATCCGGGCACGGCCGTAAAGAAAGGCGATACGGTCTTGATTCTGGAAGTTATGAAAATGGAGACGCCGGTCGTAGCGCCGGAAGACGGCACGGTGGCAAGCATCGATGCTGCCGTAGGAGATCAGGTAGAATCAGGAGCATTACTGGCAACATTAAACAATTAATCAGGAGGTTGAACGACGATGTCATATATTCTCGATACAATGGGGAATCTCCTGCATCAGACGGCATTTTTAAATCTGACGTGGGGAAATTACCTCATGATTGCGGTTGCCTGTATCTTTTTGTATCTGGCGATTGCAAAAGGCTACGAACCCCTGCTGCTTGTTCCAATCGCGTTTGGCATGCTTCTGGTTAATATTTATCCGGATATCATGGTCAGCCCGGAGGAGTCGAGCAATGGGATCGGCGGTCTGCTGCATTACTTTTATCTGATGGATGAGTGGTCGATCCTGCCTTCCCTGATTTTCCTGGGCGTTGGCGCAATGACGGATTTTGGTCCGCTGATTGCGAATCCAATCAGCTTTTTGCTGGGAGCTGCGGCGCAGTTTGGCATTTTCGGGGCATATCTGCTTGCGATACTGATGGGCTTTAACGACAAGGCGGCGGCGGCAGTTTCCATTATTGGCGGCGCGGACGGCCCGACCTCGATTTTCCTTGCCGGAAAGCTGGGTCAGACGGGACTTATGGGACCGATTGCGGTAGCCGCATATTCCTACATGGCGCTTGTTCCGATTATTCAGCCTCCGGTTATGAAGGCTCTGACGACGAAAAAGGAACGCGCGATTGTCATGGAAAATCTGCGTCCCGTTTCCAAACTGGAAAAAATACTGTTTCCGATCATCGTTACGATTGTCGTATGTATGATTCTGCCGACGACGGCTCCGCTTGTCGGCATGCTGATGCTTGGAAATCTGTTCCGTGAATCCGGCGTTGTGCGTCAGCTTCAGGAAACAGCGTCAAATGCGCTGATGTATATCGTCGTAATTCTGCTTGGCACGAGCGTAGGCGCGACGACGAGCGCAGAGGCATTTTTAAATATCAGCACGATCAAAATCGTAATCCTCGGCCTTGTTGCATTCGTATTTGGCACGGCAGCCGGCGTTTTATTCGGAAAGCTCTTATGCGTTCTGACAAAGGGCAAGATCAATCCGCTGATTGGCTCCGCCGGCGTTTCCGCCGTTCCTATGGCGGCGCGCGTATCGCAGAAAGTCGGCGCGGAAGAAGATCCGACGAATTTCCTGCTGATGCATGCAATGGGACCAAACGTTGCCGGCGTTATCGGCACCGCAGTTGCGGCCGGCGTATTTATGGCAATATTCGGGATATAGGATGCTGCGCGTAAGTGGAAAGCGAAGCGGGGCGTACCCTCCGGGCATTGCGCACATGCCGCTTCATCAAATAGATCAGGAGGATAGAATCATATGTCAAAAGCGACAAAGAAACCGTTAAAAATTACCGAAACAATTTTACGTGACGCGCATCAGTCTCTGATTGCTACGAGAATGACGACAGAGCAGATGCTTCCGATCATCGATAAAATGGACAAAGTGGGCTATCATGCAGTCGAGTGCTGGGGCGGCGCGACGTTTGACGCATCCCTTCGCTTCTTAAAGGAAGATCCGTGGGAGCGGCTTCGCAAATTAAGAGCCGGGTTTAAAAACACAAAGCTTCAGATGCTCTTCCGCGGCCAGAATATTTTAGGATACCGTCCGTATGCCGATGACGTTGTGGAATACTTCGTACAGAAGTCCATTGCAAACGGCATCGACATTATCCGTATTTTCGACTGTCTGAACGATTTACGCAACCTGCAGACGGCCGTTACCGCCTGCAATAAAGAAAAAGGACATGCGCAGGTGGCGTTATCCTATACGCTGGGAGACGCTTACACGCTGGAATACTGGACGGGCATTGCAAAGAAAATCGAAGAGATGGGCGCAAACTCCATCTGCATCAAGGACATGGCAGGTCTGCTTGTGCCGGTAGAAGCGACGAATCTGATGAAGGCGTTAAAATCGGCGACGTCCCTTCCGATTGAGCTGCATACGCATTATACGTCCGGCGTAGCTTCGATGACCTGCATGAAAGCCATTGAAGCGGGATGTGACATTATCGATACCGCTATGTCACCGTTTGCGCTTGGCACAAGCCAGCCGGCGACGGAAGTTATGGTCGAGGCGTTTAAGGGCACGGAATACGACACGGGACTGGATCAGAACCTGCTCGCAGAAATTGCAGATTATTTCCGTCCGTTGCGGGAAGAGGCGCTGGAGAGCGGTCTGATGAATCCGAAAGTGCTTGGCGTAAACATCAAGACGTTATTGTATCAGGTGCCGGGCGGCATGCTTTCCAACATGGTGTCGCAGCTCAAGGAGCAGAACGCGGAAGACAAATACGAGGAAGTGTTAAAAGAAATTCCAAGAGTCCGCAAGGATCTTGGCGAGCCGCCGCTTGTAACGCCGTCTTCACAGATCGTAGGCACGCAGGCCGTATTTAACGTGCTGATGGGCGAGCGCTACAAAGTTGCGACGAAGGAGACGAAAGACGTGCTGCTTGGAAAATACGGCCAGACAGTAAAGCCGTTTAATCCGGAAGTTGTAGACAAGGTGCTTGGCGAAGAAAAGAAAAATGCGATTACCTGCCGATATGCCGATCTGCTCGAGCCGGAGCTGGATAAGATCGAAGCGGAGATGAAGCAGTGGAAGCAGCAGGATGAGGACGTACTGTCTTATGCGCTGTTCCCGCAGGTTGCGACAGATTTCTTCAAATACCGTGAGGCGCAGCAGAAGGGCGTAGACGCGACGATTGCGGATACGAAGAATGGCGCGTATCCGGTATAATTGCGGATGCTATACAAATAAAAGACAAAGCGGAACGGATCGAATGCGGATCGTTTCGCTTTGTTTTTGTGCGGGAGGCTCAGGCAATGGCGTGCTTTAGCCCTGGCCGGCTTGTTTTTGTGAAAAGAGTTTGATATGATAGAAAAGATGGAGAAAGGCGGCACATGGGAAATACAAACGATTTGAGCAGTCGGATCAATGCGAAATATAAAAGTATGAGCCGCGGGCAGAAGATGCTGACGGCGTATATTACCGATCACTATGATAAGGCTGCGTTTTTAACGGCGGCAAAAATGGGCGCGGCCGTTGGCGTGAGCGAGTCTACGGCGGTGCGTTATGCCCTGCTGCTGGGCTATAAGGGGTATCCGGAGTTTCAGGAGGCCCTGCAGGAACAGGTGCAGGGGAAGCTGAAGGATGCGCATGCGGCGCGGACGGTGAGCGGACGCGCCAGCCGGTCGGAGATTCTGGAAATGGCGCTTGCGCTGGATCGGAAGAATATCAAAGAAACGTCAAAGCAGATTGATGCGGCCGCTTTTGCGCTGGCTGTGGATGCGATTCTGGACGCCGGAAATATTTATGTGATCGGAGTTCGAAACTGTGCGCCGCTGGCTTCTTTTTTTGCTTCCTGTCTGCATCTGATGTTTGACCGCGTGCATCTTTTGAATGCGAACGGCTCTGGCGAGCTGTTTGAACAACTGATGCGGATTGACAGAGGAGACGTTGTGGTCGGCATTAGCTTTCCCCGGTATTCCATGCGCACGCTAAAAGCGATGGAATTTGCCAATAACCGCAGCGCGCGGGTGATTACGCTGACAGACAGCGTTCATTCTCCGATGAACCTGTATTCGTCCTGCAATCTTGTCGCCAAAAGCGATATGCCGGCGGCATGGGGTTCTATGACGGCGCCGCTGAGCGTCGTGAACGCGTTGCTTTTGGCCCTGTATGCAAAAAAGCAGACGGAAGTGGCGGATGCGCTGGAATGTCTGGAAGGGATCTGGGGAGAATATCAGGTATACGGAAGCGATGAGATGGAACCGGCGGACGATTTCATTGGAATGCAGTATGCAAAAGAAACGGGAGAGAGTCATTGAAAAAAACAGTTGTAATTGGAGCGGGGCCGGCGGGCATGATGGCTGCGCTTGCCGCAGCGCAAAAGAAACAGAGCGTTGTGCTTTTGGAGCAAAATGAAAAACCCGGCAAAAAGCTTTTTATAACCGGCAAAGGCAGATGCAACATAACGAATGCCGGCGATATGGACGCCTTACTGGAGCATGTGGTGACAAACCGGAAATTTCTTTACAGCGCGTTTTACGCGTTTGACAATTTTCGCGTCATTGATTTTTTTGAAACGCATGGCGTAAAAACGAAGACAGAGCGCGGAAACCGTGTATTTCCGTTTTCCGATCATTCTTCCGACGTGATTTCTGCATTGCAGCGCGCGTTAAAGCAGGCCGGCGTGCGCATGCGCCTGAAAACGAAGGTACGGGAACTTTGTGTGGAAGAAGGAAAAGTCTGCGGCGTTTTACTGGAGACGGGTGAGACGCTTTTTGCAGACGCTGTGATCGTTGCTACGGGCGGCTGCTCGTATCCGCAGACGGGCTCTTCCGGAGACGGTTATCGGATGGCAGAGGCGTGCGGCCATACGATTGTGCAGACAGAGCCGGCGCTTGTGCCGCTTACGGCGAAAGAGGCGTATGTAAAGGCGTTGCAGGGGCTTTCTCTGAAGAATGTCAAAGCCACGATCCGCCATGACGCGCGTATTCTGTTTGAAGAATTCGGCGAAATGCTGTTTACGCATTTTGGCGTCAGCGGGCCTCTGATGTTGAGCGCCTCGAGCATTGTGGGGCAAAAGCTGCAAAAGCAGCCGCTGGCTTTAACGATTGATTTAAAGCCGGCGCTGACGGAGAAGCAGCTGGATTTGCGGATTTTGCGTGATTTTGAGCAAAATCAGAACCGACAGTTTCAAAATGCCATCCAGGGTCTGCTTCCGGCAAAGCTGCGTCCCGTGATCGTGGAACTGTCTCAGATTCCACCGGACCGGCGGGTGCATGCGATTACAAAGGAAGAGCGCGGCCGCCTGATTGCGCTTCTGAAAGCGTTTCCGCTGACGCTTGAGGGCACGCGGGGGTTTGAAGAGGCGATCGTGACAAGGGGCGGCATATCCACGAAGGACGTAAACCCTTCGACAATGGAATCCAGGCGGATCAAAGGACTTTTCTTTGCGGGCGAGGCGCTGGATGTGGACGCTTTGACGGGAGGCTATAATTTGCAGATCGCCTGGTCAACGGGCTATCTGGCGGGAAGCAGCATCGAATAAACAGGAGGGCGTGAAATGAATATTGCAATTGACGGTCCGGCAGGAGCCGGAAAAAGCACAATCGCCAGAAAGCTGGCGGAAAAAATGGGACTGATTTATGTCGATACGGGAGCGATGTATCGGGCGATGGCGCTGTATATGCTCAGGCAGGGGATCGATGCGTCTGATGAAGCGCAGATTTCGTCTGCCTGCGATGCCGCCAATGTTTCGATCTGCTATCAGGACGGCAGTCAGCAGGTTTTGTTAAATGAAGAAAACGTCAGCGCGGATATTCGGCAGGAAGAGGTGGGAAATATGGCTTCTTCCATAAGCGTGTATCCGAATGTAAGGCAAAAGCTGGTCGCCCTGCAGCAAAAGCTGGCGAAAGATGCGGATGTCGTAATGGATGGCCGGGATATTGGAACGTGCGTGCTGCCGGATGCGGAAGTGAAAATTTATCTGACGGCAAGCGTAGAGACGCGCGCTATGCGCCGTTACGAAGAATTGCAGAAAAAAGGCGCGCCCTGCAATCTGGAAGCGATTATGCAGGATATCAAAGAGCGGGATGACCGCGACATGCACAGAGAAGCGTCGCCGCTTGTGCAGGCCAAAGACGCGACGCTTGTGGATTCCTCCGATCTTTCGATTGCGCAGGTGACGGAAGCGATCTGGGAGATCTGTCGAAAGAAGGGATAGCATGAAGGTGATTCTGGCAAAAAGCGCGGGGTTTTGCTTTGGCGTAAAGCGCGCCGTCGCGCGGGCCTATGAGGAGGCCAAAAACAGCGATGCGCCTGTATATACGTTTGGCCCGATCATTCACAATGAAGAGGTCGTGAAGGATCTGGAAAAAAAAGGCGTGCGCGCAGTGCATACGGTAAAAGAGCTTGGCCTTCTTCCAAAAGGGGTTATGGTGATCCGTTCGCATGGCGTTTCCAGAGCCGTTTATGAAACGATACGGGAAGAAGGCTTTCAGATTGTGGACGCAACCTGTCCGTTTGTGCTGAAAATTCATCGCTTTGTGGAACGCTACAGCGGCATGGGCTATCACATCGTCATCATTGGAAACAGCTCCCATCCGGAAGTGGAAGGCATTCGGGGCTGGTCAGATCCGCAGAAAACAACGGTTTTAAGTACGAGAGAAGAAGCGGCGCGTTTTACGCTTAAGGCCGGTGAAACATGCTGCGTCGTGTCGCAAACGACATTTAATTACAACAAATTTCAAGAATTAGTTGAAATTCTTGAAAAAAAAGGTTATGATATAATTGTTTTGAATACCATCTGCAATGCAACGGAGGAAAGACAAAAGGAAGCAGCCGAAATCGCGGCAAGGGCAGATGCCATGATTGTAATCGGCGGCCGCCACAGCTCCAACACGCAGAAGCTGTTCGAAATATGCAAAAAAGAATGTGAAAATACTTACTATATACAGACACTTGATGACTTGGATGTAAGGCAGTTTTGGTCCATTGATAACGTAGGTATTACCGCAGGGGCTTCCACCCCAAACAATATTATTGAGGAGGTTCAAAAGAATGTCAGAAGTAAATGAATTTGAACAAATGCTGGAAGAATCAATTAAAACAATAAGGAATGGAGAGGTAGTCGAAGGCACTGTTATCGATGTGAAACCAGATGAGATCGTCTTAAATATCGGATACAAGTCCGACGGTATTATAACACGCAGCGAATACACAAACGAGCCGAACGTTGACCTGACTGCCATGGTATCTGCCGGACAAACCATGGAAGCAAAAGTCGTAAAGGTAAACGACGGCGAAGGACAGGTTCTCCTTTCGTATCGGCGCCTGATGGCGGAGAAAGGCAACAAAAAGCTGGAAGAAGCGTTTGAAAACCACACGGTTTTAACGGCAAAAGTGGTACAGGTACTGGGCGGCGGATTAAGCGTTTCCGTAGATGAGACGAGGGTGTTTATCCCGGCGAGTCTGGTATCCGATACATACGAAAAAGATCTGAACAAATACAAAGATCAGGAGATCGAATTTGTAATTACAGAATTCAATCCGCGTCGCAGAAGAATTATCGGCGACAGAAAGCAGATTCTGGTAGCCCGCAGGGAAGAGCTGCAAAAAGAGCTGTTCGCCCGCATCAAGATTGGCGACGTAATTGAAGGCGTCGTTAAGAATATCACAGATTTCGGCGCGTTTATCGATCTTGGCGGCGCAGACGGACTGCTTCATATTTCGGAGATGTCATGGGGCAGAGTGGAAAGCCCCAAAAAAGCGTTTAAAGTTGGCGATATGGCAAGAGTCTTCATCAAAGACATCAACGGTACAAAAATCGCGCTCAGCATGAAATTCCCGGCTGAAAATCCGTGGAACGATGCGGCGGTGAAATATGCGCCGGGCACGATTATCACGGGCGTTGTGGCGCGCATGACGGACTTTGGCGCGTTTGTGGAGCTTGCGCCGGGCGTGGACGCGCTGCTGCATGTATCGCAGATCGCAAGAGAGCACATCGAAAAGCCGTCTGACGTACTTTCGATTGGACAGGAAATCGAAGCGCAGATCGTAGATTTCAACGAAGAAGAGAAGAAAATCAGCCTGAGCATGAAAGCGCTGTTATCTGCGGACGAAGAGATGCGGGGCGCAGAGGAAGCTTTTGAAGCCGAAGAAATGGAAGCGGCGGAAGAATAGAGGCAACGAGAAGTGAGGTTTTATGCTGGGCGATTACGGGAAATTTAAGAAAAGCATTTACGCTCTGACGCAGATTGACCTGAGTGCATACAAAGAGAATCAGATGCGCAGAAGAATCGACGCTTTGCTGGATAAAAACGGCGCGGCTTCTTATGAAGCATATGTGCATCTGATTACGGAAAACTCTGCAAAACTGGATCAGTTTGTAAATTTCCTGACAATCAATGTATCCGAGTTTTACCGGGATGCGCCGCAGTGGAAAATTATAAGAGAAAAAGCGATTCCGGAAATGCTGCTTCGATTTGGAAGAAATCTGAAAATCTGGAGCGCGGCATGCTCCACCGGAGACGAGCCATATTCACTTGTAATGGAGCTGTCCCGTCATCTGCCGTTGCATCAGATTCAGGTGATTGCGACGGATATCGACAGACAGGTGATCGAGCTTGCAAAGCAGGGACGTTACAGCGAGAAAAGCATTGCAGGAATTCCACCTGAGTTTAAACAAAAATATTTCAAAAAAACAGGGGATTCGTATCAGATTTCCAGCCTCATTCGTTCCAGAGTGGAGTTTCGTACGCATAACCTGCTGGAAGATGCATATTTATCGGACTGCCATATGATTGTATGCAGAAACGTATTGATTTATTTTACGGAAGAAGCGAAGGTGGAAGTATATAAGAAATTCAATCAGGCGCTTGTGAAAGGCGGTATTTTATTTATCGGAAGCGCAGAACAGATTTTAAATCATCAGGCATTGAATTTTCACAGAAAGAGCACTTGTTTTTTTTCAAAAGTAAATGGATGATACACCGCTCCGGCATGCCGGAGCGGTTTTTATTGAGATGCTTCCGATGTATTCCGGCGGCGTGGCCTGCCGGGTTTTTGGTGCAGACAGTCGTCGAGAAGCATGGCGGCATAGCGGCTGCATGCTTCAGAATTCGAAAGAATGTCTTCCGTCATTTCAAAATAAGAAATGCCGGAGGGCTTTTTTTTATAAAAGCAGGGTGTAAACAAAGCAGAGGGCTGCGGCAGGAATGCGCCGGTTTTTCTGGTATAGCAGGTGGATTTCGTCGCCTTTTTTTTATGATGGGAATCGACGAAGGCGGCAACGCTTTTGTGGATGGCCCTGTCCTCGTCCGGAAGATAGTAGTAGTCTCTGGCGTTTTCGTAGTAAAACCGAAGTTCTCCGCTGTAAATGGGGATTCTAATGCGCGCCGACGTTTTGCCACATGCGAAATGGCACAGGTCACTGGCATAATGAAACGCTTTGGGAAGCGGAACCGGCACATGCAGCGTAAGCAGCAATTCCTTCTCATCGGAAGACGCTTCGTACGGACGGAATGTCTGAACGGAAGCATCCAGAACGTTTATGGGCGCATGAAAAAAATCCTCATATGCAAGCAGTGGCAGCAGCTTTATCATGCCAAGCACGTCTTCGTAATTGTGCAGAAGCAGCAGGGCCTCCTTTGAAGCGTCGGGCTGCTTTTCAAAGGCATAATACAGGGGAATCAGTTCGCCTCCGGTACAGGCGTCCTCCCGCTCAATTTCCAGAAAACGCTCGACGGATTTTTGTTTTTTGTCCAACAAATGGAATAGATGCGAACGTTTTCCCGTAAGCTTATAGAAATCGAGAAAGCCTGGCACGTCGGGAAAGCGAACGTCTGCATACAGGCGTTCCCTTGCTTTTAAAAACGGCAGGTCAAATGCAAGGCCGTTAAAGGCAAGCAGCGTGTCGATGGTCTGGCTTTGAAGCTGCCCGTAAAAAGAGGCAAGCAGAGCCGCTTCTTCGGTACGGCTTTCCGCAAGAAACTGATAGATATGCAAAGCGTCTGCCCGGCGCACGGCCAGTCCGATCAGATAAACAAAGGCTGTTTTGGGCGAAAATCCCGTTGTTTCAATATCAAAAAAAGCGCAGGATTCCTCAAAATAACGGTTGCTGTACGGGTCGTCTGGCATTGGCAGAACTTTGTGAATCTGTTTCAAGGGAACGCTCCTTTCCGGAAAATGGACGGTTCATTTTTTCTGAGTATACCATCAAAAAAAATGCAAAAACAGTCTGTAAAAATCGACAATATGTGATATAATTTATAAAATAGGTTTTAAAAAAATCTTAATTTTAAAGAAAGTGAGGCACGAAACATGGGTTCTATGACATTTAAAGGCGGCGTCCATCCATATGATGGAAAAGATTTGTCCAAAGACAAGCCGATCCGCGAATTATTGCCCAAGGGCGAGCTGATCTATCCGGTTTCACAGCACATCGGCGCCCCGGCAAGTCCCATCGTTGCTGTTGGCGACACCGTTTTGAGAGGTCAGAAAATCGCAGAGGCCGGAGGATTTGTATCCGCGCCGATTTATGCGTCTGTATCGGGAACGGTAAAGGCAATCGAGCCGCGCCGCGTAACCGTGGGGGACATGGTAACGTCCATTGTCATTGAAAACGATGGCGAGATGAAAGAAGCAGAGTTTCAGAAGACGGAGGACGTTTCCTCTCTTTCCAGAGAAGAAATCATCGGAAAAATAAAAGAGGCCGGCATCGTAGGCATGGGAGGCGCCGGATTTCCGACGCACGTCAAGCTCTCGCCCAAAGAACCGGATAAAATCGAATATATTATTGCAAACTGCGCGGAATGTGAGCCGTATTTAACGTCCGATTACCGCAGGATGATTGAGCAGCCCGAAAAGCTTGTGGCTGGAATGAAAATTGTATTGCAGCTGTTTCCGCATGCGAAAGGCATATTTGGCGTGGAAGACAATAAACCGGACTGCATTGAAAAGTTAAACGAGCTGACAGCCGGTGAATCCCGCATGGAGGTGGCCGCGCTTAAGACGAAATATCCGCAGGGCGGCGAGCGCCAGCTGATTTATGCCGTTACGAAGCGTTCCATTCATTCCAAAATGCTTCCGGCAGACGCCGGCTGCATCGTGGACAACGTAGAGACGCTTGTGGCGGTTTACAATGCGGTTGCGCTTGGTCAGCCTCTGATGAACCGGATTTTTACTGTAACCGGAAATGCGATTGCCGATCCGCAGAATTTTTATATTTGCATCGGTACGAATTATCAGGAGCTTTTGGACGCGGCGGGCGGCTTTAAAACGGAATGCAAAAAGATGATTGCCGGAGGTCCCATGATGGGATTTGCCATGTTCGACATTAACGTGCCGACGACGAAGACGACGTCTTCGCTGTTATGTTTTACAGAAGATGAAGTGGCGGAATACGAAAGTACCGCATGCATCAACTGCGGGCGATGCGTCGAAGCCTGTCCGGAGCTTTTGGTTCCATCCAGGCTTGCAGATTACGGCGAGCGCGGATTGAGCGGGATATTTGAAAAATGGCACGGCCTGGAATGCGTGGAATGCGGAAGCTGCAGCTATATCTGTCCGGCGAAACGGCCTCTTGCGCAGTCGATTAAGACGATGAAAAAACAGGTTCTGGCGGCTAAAAGAAAAAAATAATGCAGATCAATACGATAGAAAGAGGTGGATTACTGTGAGTGATTTATTTCATGTATCATCATCGCCCCACGTGCGTTCCAAAGACACAAGCGGCCGGATCATGCTTTACGTGGTCCTTGCGCTGCTTCCGACGACATGTTTCGGGATCTATAACTTTGGGTACCGGGCAGCCATTCTGATTCTTGTTACCATTGCGAGCTGCGTGGCTTCGGAATGGGTATTTGAAAAAATTGTACATAAAAAGAGCACGATAAACGATTTCAGCGCGGTTGTGACGGGGCTTTTGCTGTCTTTAAACCTGCCGGCGACGCTGCCGTGGTGGGAAGCTGCGCTTGGCGGCGTATTTGCGATTGTCATTGTGAAGATGCTGTTTGGCGGGCTGGGACAGAATTTTATGAATCCGGCGCTTGGCGCAAGATGCTTCCTTCTGATTGCATTTGCGGCGGATATGACGAAGTTTGCCATTGACGATTATACGGGAGCGACGCCTTTGGCCGCGATGCGAAACGGCGAGGCGGTCAATGCGATGGATATGTTAATCGGACGGACGGCAGGAACGATCGGTGAAACTTCTGCCATTGCAATTTTATTTGGAGCGATCGTGTTAATCCTGCTTGGCGTGATTGACCTTCGGATTCCGGGAACTTATATTGTGACGTTTGTTCTCTTTCTTTTGCTCTTTAGCGGGCATGGACTGGACGCGAATTATATTACGGCGCAGCTTTGCGGCGGCGGACTGATGCTTGGCGCGTTCTTCATGGCGACGGATTATGTGACGTCTCCCATTACGCCAAACGGCAAGCTCTTATTTGGCGTCTGTCTTGGCATTTTGACCGGTCTGTTCCGTATGTATGGGGCAAACGCGGAAGGCGTTTCCTTTGCAATTATTTTAAGCAACCTGCTGGTTCCGATGATTGAAAAAATTACGGTTCCCAGGGCGTTTGGACTGGTAAAGGAGGGAAAAAAGCATGAATAAGAAAATTGTGCATGACGCGTTGATTTTAACGGCGTTTACCCTTGTGCTTGGCTTTGTGCTTGGACTTGTCTATGACATTACGAAAGAGCCGATTGCAGCGGCGGACGCGGCGACGGCGCAGGCGGCATACAAAGAGGTATTCGATGCGGCCGATCATTTTGAAGCATATGCGGCGTTTGATCAGGAGGCTGCGGATGCCCTGATGGAAGAGAATGGATTTGCGGATGAGATCACAGGCGTTCAGGTGGCGAAAGACAGCGGCGGAGCTGATCTTGGCTATGTCATTACCGTGACGGCCAAAGACGGCAGTCAGGCGAACATCACGTTTTCTGTCGGCATTGCAAACGACGGCACGGTAAATGGCTACTCCATTACGAGCATTGCCGAAACGCCCGGTCTTGGCGACAAAGCAAAGGGGGAAGCGTTTGCCGGACAGTTTCAGGGAAAGCAGGTTGAGCGCTTTGACGTTGTGAAACAGGCGCCTGCTTCGGAGAGCGAGATTGAATCGATTTCCGGCGCGACCATTACGTCAAAGGCTATGACGAACGGCGTGAATGCATGTATGACATACTTCCGCAATGTACTGGAAGGGGGTACGCAGTAATGAATAAATATACCGAACGGCTGACGAATGGCCTGATCAAAGAAAATCCGACGTTTGTGCTGATGCTTGGCATGTGTCCGACGCTTGCGGTTACGACGTCTGCGATGAACGGGCTTGGCATGGGGCTTTCTACGACGTTGGTCCTTGTCTTTTCCAACCTTTTGATTTCCGTATTCCGCAAGGTGATTCCGGACGGCGTGCGTATGCCGGCCTTTATCGTCATTGTGGCTTCGCTTGTAACCGTAGTGGAATTTCTGATGAAAGCGTATACGCCCGATCTTGCGACGCAGCTTGGCGTGTACATTCCGCTGATCGTTGTAAACTGTATTATTCTTGGCCGCGCGGAAAGCTACGCTTCCAAAAACCCGATTGGTCCGTCCATTTTTGACGGCGTCGGCATGGGGCTTGGATTTACGTTTGGCCTTACCTGCATCGGCATGATTCGTGAAGTTTTAGGCGCCGGACAGATTTTTGGCGCGCAGGTTCTTTCGCTGGACTGGTTTACGCCGATTACGATTTTCGTTATGGCGCCGGGCGCATTCCTCGTGCTTGCCTTTCTCGTGGCGATTATGAATATCGTCAGGGAGAAGATGGAAGCAAAAGGCAAACCGCTTGCGGCTCCGTCCGGCTGTCTGACCGGCGACTGCGCA
This sequence comes from uncultured Roseburia sp., assembly GCA_947647505.1. Lineage (GTDB taxonomy): Bacteria > Bacillota > Clostridia > Lachnospirales > Lachnospiraceae > Roseburia_B. The sequence goes on from CANSKO010000001.1 coordinate 220,322, forward strand.
GGCTGCAGCCAGTCGGCTATGTGTACCGGAAAAAAATCAGAATAGGAGGATCGATACAGGATGAAAACATTAATTTTAATTGCAATCGGTTCCGCAGTCGTCAATAACGTTGTATTAAGCCAGTTTCTGGGTATCTGTCCGTTTCTTGGCGTATCCAAAAAGACGGAGACGGCTGCCGGAATGGGCGGAGCCGTTATCTTCGTAATCGGCATTGCTTCGTTTGTGACGTCTCTGATCTATAAATTTATTTTGACGCCGACGGATACGCAGTATTTACAGACGATCGTCTTTATTCTCGTCATCGCTGCGCTGGTGCAGTTTGTGGAAATGTTTCTCAAAAAATCTATGCCCGCGCTATACCAAAGCCTTGGCGTTTACCTTCCGCTGATTACGACAAACTGTGCCGTGCTTGGCGTTGCGCTTACGAATGTGACGAAAGAATACGATATTGTAACAAGCGTTGTCAACGGTCTGGCTACGGCGGTCGGATTTTTCATTGCGATCTGCATTATGGCTGGAATTCGTGAGAAAATTGAATACAATGATATCCCCAAACCATTCCAGGGCACGGCGATCGTGCTGATTACGGCCTGTCTGATGTCGATTGCGTTTATGGGATTCTCAGGGATGATTTAAGAGAAGAAGCGTTTTTCAATGCTTTTTGACGAAAAGCCTTCCGGCCAGAGGCGAGGGGCGATAGCATAATTATAGAGGAGGAATGGGAAGATGAGCATCCAGGCAGTTATCATTGCCGCAATCATCGTCGGCGGCGTTGGTATTTTTATTGGATTTTTTCTTGGGATTTCCGGAGAGAAATTCAAAGTGGAAGTAGATGAAAGGGAAGAAGCGATTATGGGAGCGCTTCCCGGCAATAACTGCGGCGGCTGCGGCTATGCAGGGTGTTCCGGACTTGCGGCTGCCATTGTAAAAGGGGAAGCGCCCGTCGGACAGTGTCCGGTCGGCGGCGATCCAATTGCAGCAAAGATTGGTGAAATTATGGGCGTTTCTGCAGAAGCCGGTACAAAAAAAGTGGCTTTTGTAAAATGCGCCGGCACCTGTGAGAAAGCGAAACAGGATTATGCTTATACGGGCATAGAAGACTGTGGCGCGATGGCCTTTGTGCCGGGCGGCGGTCCGAAAAGCTGCAACTACGGCTGTCTTGGCTATGGAAGCTGCGTAAAGGCCTGTCCGTTTGACGCGGTGCATATCGTAGACGGCATTGCCGTTGTGGAGAAAGACGCCTGCAAAGCCTGTGGCAAGTGCGTGGACGCATGTCCAAAGCATTTAATCGAGCTTGTGCCATATGATGCGAAGCATCTTGTAAACTGCAATTCCAAAGACAAAGGCAAAGATGTGATGAAGGCATGTTCGGTGGGATGCATTGGCTGTAAGCTTTGTGAGAAGAACTGCCCGGCTGATGCGGTGCACGTTGTGGATAATATTGCGTATATTGATCAGGATAAGTGTACCGGCTGCGGCGTCTGTGCGGAAAAATGCCCGAAAAAGATTATTTTGTAGGGATGCTGTAGTTTCTGGCATATGATGAAAACCTTCAAACGGATGCAGATGTTACTGCCTGTTTGGAGGTTTTCTTTTTTCTTTTGTGTCGGTATCGTCGGTTCACACAAAAAAGTCCCCTGCTACTTTTTCTATAAAGTAACAGAGGGCTTTTCTTTATTCATACCTGTAAATAATCAAACTACTATTTACTCAGCTTCCAGTGTATTACTTGCTGTTAATCGCCGCCTGTGCCGCTGCAAGCCGCGCGATCGGCACGCGGAATGGCGAGCAGGATACATAATCCAGACCGATTTTGTGACAGAATTCAACAGAAGAGGGATCGCCGCCATGCTCGCCGCAGATGCCGACATGCAGCGTTTCATTGACCGGTCTGCCAAGTTTGATTGCCGTTTCCATCAGCTTTCCTACGCCGGTCTGGTCCAGTTTGGCAAACGGGTCGCTCTCTAAAATCTTTGCATCATAGTAAGCGTCCAGATATTTGCCCGCGTCGTCGCGTGAAAAGCCAAATGTCATCTGCGTCAGATCGTTTGTTCCAAAGCAGAAGAAATCCGCTTCTTTTGCGATTTCATCCGCAGTCAGCGCCGCGCGTGGAATTTCAATCATTGTTCCGACTTCGTAGGAGAGCTGTGCGCCCGCTGCCAGAATTTCAGCGTCCGCCGCTTCTACAACGACGTTTTTCACAAATTTCAGCTCTTTTAATTCGCAGATCAGCGGAATCATGATTTCCGGCTTTACCGTCCATTCGGGGTGCGCTTTCTGGACATTTATGGCTGCGCGAATCACGGCTTTTGTCTGCATTTTGGCAATTTCCGGATACGTTACCGCCAGACGGCATCCCCTGTGGCCCATCATCGGGTTGAACTCATGCAGGGAAGCGATCAGCGCTTTGATGGCGTCTGCGGATTTGCCCTGTGCGTCGGCAAGTTTTTGGATGTCTTCCTCATCGGTTGGAACGAATTCATGCAGCGGCGGGTCCAAAAAGCGGATCGTTACCGGATTGCCCTCCAGCGCTTCGTATAAGGCTTCGAAGTCGCTCTGCTGATACGGCAGAATCTTTTCCAGCGCAGCTTCCCGTTCTTTGGCGGTATCCGAGCAGATCATTTCACGGAATGCCGCAATCCGGTCCTCGTCGAAGAACATATGCTCCGTACGGCAGAGGCCGATGCCTTCCGCGCCAAGCTCGCGCGCTTTTTTCGCGTCTGCCGGAGTGTCTGCATTTGTGCGGACTTTTAATCTGCGGAACTTGTCCGCCCATGCCATAATTCTTCCGAATTCGCCGGCGATCGTAGCGTCTACCGTCGGGATAATGCCGTCGTAAATATTGCCCGTTGTGCCGTCAATGGAGATTGCGTCTCCCTCCCGATACACGGTTCCGGCAAGCGTAAACTGTTTCTTTTCTTCTTCCATGTGGATTTCACCGCAGCCGGATACGCAGCAGGTTCCCATGCCGCGCGCTACAACTGCCGCGTGGCTCGTCATGCCGCCGCGAACGGTCAATACGCCCTGTGCGGCTTTCATGCCGGTAATGTCTTCCGGTGAAGTTTCAAGGCGTACAAGCACGACCTTTTCTCCGCGGGCGTTCCAGCTTTCCGCATCTTCCGCAGAAAATACGATTTTGCCGCAGGCTGCGCCTGGCGAAGCGCCAAGTCCTTTGCCAATCGGCGTGGCTTCTTTTAATTTTGCCGTATCGAACTGTGGATGCAGCAGCGTGTCCAGATTACGCGGATCGATCATGGATACGGCTTCTTCTTCTGTGCGCATGCCCTCGTCTACCAGGTCACATGCAATTTTCAAAGCGGCCTGTGCCGTTCGTTTGCCGCTGCGCGTCTGCAGCATATAGAGCTTTTTGTTTTCTACGGTAAATTCCATATCCTGCATATCTCTGTAGTGCGTTTCCAGCGTCTGGCAGACGTCCTTAAACTGTGCGAACGCCTCTGGAAATTCTGCTTCCATCCGTGCGATCGGCATCGGCGTACGAACGCCGGCGACAACGTCTTCACCCTGGGCATTGATTAAAAATTCGCCCATCAGCTTCTTTTCGCCGGTTGCGGGATCCCTTGTAAACGCAACGCCCGTGCCGCAGTCGTCGCCCATATTTCCAAATGCCATGCTCTGTACGTTTACGGCGGTTCCCCAGGAGTAGGGGATGTCGTTGTCCCGGCGATAGACGTTGGCGCGCGGGTTGTCCCAGGAACGGAATACGGCTTTGACGGCGCCCATCAGCTGTTCTTTCGGGTCATCCGGAAAATCCTGTCCAATCTTTGCTTTGTATTCCGCTTTAAACTGTCCGGCAAGTGATTTTAAATCGTCAGCCGTAAGATCTACGTCGTACGTTACGTTTTTCTCCGCTTTCATTTTATCGATCAGTTCTTCAAAATATTTTTTGCCGACTTCCATCACGACGTCGGAGTACATCTGGATAAATCTTCGGTAGCAGTCCCATGCCCAGCGCGCATTGCCGGATTTTTCCGCGATGACGTCTACGACTGCTTCGTTTAAGCCGAGATTTAAAATGGTATCCATCATGCCCGGCATCGAAGCTCTTGCGCCGGAGCGTACCGATACGAGAAGCGGATTTTCCCGGTCTCCGAATTTTTTCCCGGTGATTTCTTCCATCTTTTCAATATACGCGTTGATCTGGCCCTGAATCTCATCGTTGATTTCGCGGCCATCCGCATAGTATTGCGTACAGGCTTCCGTCGTAATCGTAAATCCCTGCGGAACGGGAAGCCCGAGACTTGTCATTTCGGCTAAATTTGCGCCTTTTCCGCCAAGGAGCTCCCGCATATCCGCATTTCCTTCGCTGAAAAGGTAGACCCATTTGTTTGCCATAGTTTCCATCCTCCTGATTTCATATTGATCAAATGTTTTACATACTTTTATTTTACCATATATTTCTATGAAATCAATCATTTTTACAGTATTTTCAATGTTATCAGAAAATAGATTTTTAAGAATACTTGTTTTTATGGTAGGCTTTTCTTATACTGCAAACAGAAAACCGTCTAAAGCGCGGCAGCTCAGAGAAAAGGATTCGAATATGAACATATTGGTATTCTATTTTTCCGGTGCAGGTTCAACGAAACAGGTTGCGGAATACATGCGGAATTAACCTGATGCATTATGACGCTCTCATAATTGGCTCTCCGGTTTATCATGGCGCTCCGTCTGAGGTTGTCAGGAATTATGTTTGTGCCCTGCCGCCATTACAGGCTTCTGGCAAAGCAATTATGCAAGAAAAATATCATTCCTGTTAAAGACCGGGAGTATCGAACGCCGGCAAGTGACGGCGCGCTGCTTCTTCCGTTTATAAAAAGGTTTTTTTGCTTTGAAAAAAATATATACGCAAAAATATATGTGGATTGCATGGAGTTTCTGGAATTATTGCAAACAGAACGGCTGCGCGGATATGTGCTGCGATTTCGTTTTAGCAGTATTTTAAATGCCCCTAATAAATTTATGGGACAAATGATTACGTTCAAAATATTTTTGCATCCGGATAAATGCGTGAAATGTGGCCGATGCGTGGAAAATTGTCTGCACCATGCCTTAAAAAGAAGCAAATCAGGCTATCCGGCATTTTGCAGTGCAACATGCGAAAACTGCTACCGATGTATCCACCATTGTCCGGCAAAGGCATTATCGTTAAGCAGACGTGCAACGCCATCAAAATTGTTATCATTCGCAAGTGAAAAAAGCGGAATCGGACGAAAGGCAGTAGCCCATAAGGAAACATTGAAAAACTTATGACTTATGTCAGGTAAACGGAAAAATAGAAAATGCTATGCAAAAGTTCCACGGGTTGCATAGCATTTTTTATTTCGCAAAGATATTAGGTTTCAATTTTTCAGTGTCCCAACGGAACGCGCAGCCATCGCAGCAGGTGATGATTTCAGGGGTTTGGGGATATGTCACCAACAAGCGTTTACGCAGGTTTTCCGGTTACGGAAAATCTGCGTAAACGAGCCTTCTGTACAAGAAGGCATTGCTTGCCAGTATGCTTTGAACTATACATTTTGTGAACAGTAATAGCAGACAGTTGCTTTTTAAGCATACCTCAGATATAATAATAAAAGCTATTTATGCAGGAGGTATTGCAATGGAAATACGGGTGCTTCGCTATTTTCTTGCTGTTGTTCGCGAAGGAGGAATCAATCGGGCAGCAGAAGTTTTACATATTACCCAGCCGACATTGAGCCGCCAGCTATCACAGTTAGAGGAAGAAGTTGGTGTTAAGCTGTTT
>CANSKO010000002.1 GCA_947647505.1 uncultured Roseburia sp.
ATGGATAATTCCTTACTGGCTGTAAGGGGCATTAACCATAAATACATTGTAGTAGTATTAGAGCTAGAATTGGCGGATTATCAGAGATGATTCAGTCTAATGAAGCGGAATTGGATGCAAAATATGAACTTGGCAAAAAAGAACTACATGTTTTAGAGGGAATAATTGAACTTTTAAAAGAAGGGTAAAAAGATGAGTGATTACAAAGAAAAACATTTGAAAAAGAAGAATGAAATTGTGAGTTGCTTGACGGAAGCTGAAACATTTTTTAAGGAAAATGAATTTGAGCATGAAGCAAAAGTAATGGCTGATAATATTGAACAACTTAAAAGAGGGGAATTCTCAATTGTTGTCGTAGGAGAATTTAGTGCAGGTAAATCAACATTATTAAATGCATTAATGGGTGAAAAGATATTGCCCTCATTTACAGATGAGACAACTGCAACTGTAAATTATCTAAGGCATAAAGAGCACGCTGCTCAAGGAGAAAGTGGGGAAGTAGTTTATAATGATAGAACTGCTGAAAAAATATATAGCGCTGATCTTGAGACTGTTTCGAAATTCGTTTGTACAGAAAGTGACGTTGACGTAGCGAAGAATGTGGATCATTTGGACTTATATTTAGATTCAAAATTTTTGGAGGGTAATGTTACTTTGGTTGATACCCCAGGGCTAAATGGAATTGCCGAAGGGCATAAAGAAATTACGATGGGTCAGATAGAGCATTCAAGCGCTGGGATATTCATGTTTAATGCAAATAAGCCTGGAAGCCGTTCGGATTTTGAATTTTTAACCGATTTAAGAAAAAATGTTGATGGTTCAAGCATTATTTTGCTTTTAAATATGATTGATACAATTAAAAAAAGTGAAGGAGAGACCGTAGAAACTGTAATTCAGAAGCTCAAGGAAAACTATAGGAAGGTTTATCCAGATGTTAAGACAATCCCGGAAATTTGGCCTGTAGCAGCATATCCTGCGTTGATTGCAAGAAGTAAAATGAATAATTTTGACTATAATGGGAAAACAGGAAATTTTTCTGATGAAGAAAAACAAAAATTTGAGGAATTATCTCAGATGAAATCTTTCGAGGATAGATTGTGGAAATTCCTTACACAGGGAGAAAAAGCAAAGCAGGAATTATTAGCTCCAATAAGCCAGATGGTAGCGCAGTTGACTTCATTAAAAAAGAATATAAATGTTCAGTTAGATGTTTTAAACGGATCCGTTGATAAGGATTCAATAGAAGAACAAAAACTTGAATTAGATAAAGGACTGGCTTCATTGCAAGATAAGCTTGATTCGATGACAAAGGATATGAAAAAGGATGTTTCTGAAGCGGAAGCGGATTTTTTACATGAAGTTAAGGCAGAGTTTGAGCGTTTTAGAAGTAATTATGCAGAATATATCATGGATTTTGAAGACATTGAGGAAATATATTCAGAATATGTAGAAAGTTATATTAAGAAAAAGTTTACAGATATTGTTTCTGATGCTTATGAAAACTATTGTAATCGAATTAGAGATATAATGGCAAACAATGTTGCAGATATCACAGACGAGTTAAACCGCACTTTATCTGATAGCATGGATGTAAAAGTCAGTGGCGGTTTAGAGATTAAATCCGTAAAAACAGGTCTTGAAGATTTTGAAAAAACTTGTGATGCATTCAAAAAGCAAATTGAGGAGCAGGAAGAAATAATTAATGCCGCAGAAGATGATCTGATAAAAGTTATGGTTGCAAATAGAAAAAAGGAAATGCTCGAAAAACAATTATCAGATAAAAGAAATGCAATGCAGGCATTTGAAGCTAATAGTCAGATGTATATGCCTGCGGCAGTAACGAGGAAGGGCGATCCGCGTATTATTAAGACGGGATGGTTTAAAAAACATATATATTATCCAGATGTGGTTGATTATAGTGACAGGGATAGATACATTTCTGAACAATCACAAATTAAAAACAGATATGAAAACGAAATTAGTATATTGGAAGCGGAAATAAGAAAAATTTCTGAAAGCGATGTTGATTTACTTCAGAAAGCATTTAAACGAAAAGAAAAGAAACGTAGCGAATTGAGGGCGGAATTGAATGCTTACCAGGAAAAGTTTGCGGCGGATATCAAGGTGAAATGTGAAGCGGCTCTAAAAATTGCTAAAAAAAACATATTAAGGTACATGGATGATTCTAAGGAGGAATTTGTTAAAGATGTAAAACGAGAGTTTGCTAATAGGCGAGCTATTCAATTGACAACAATGGAACAACTGATAGGGCAGTCAGTAATAAATAAGATAGAAATAAAGAAAAAGGAAATCGAGATTCTGGAAAACAAAATGAAGGACGCAATAAATGAGAGGGATTCATCAGTTGAAAAATTGTGTGTACAGTTAGAAGGCGTGAATGGTTTGATGAAGAAGGCGCTTGATTTAGCCTCAGATATCAATAGTATTCGTGTCGATATGATAAAAGAGCAAACTATTTAATGAGGGCAAGATTATATGAAAGAGAAGATAAACAAACTTTTAGAAATATCTGAATACTTAAATGATAATGAAAGTGTTATTCAGTTGAAACGTATTGAAGAATTACTTGATGATAATAGGTATCTTTTGGCAGTTATGGGTGAATTTTCTGCAGGTAAGTCCAGCTTGATAAACAACTTGTTTGAAAAACAAGTGTTACCAGTCCATAGAACGGAAACGACTGCATGTGTTACATTTATTAAATATGGTGATGAAGAACGAGTAGAATTACTTTATTCAGATGGAACGAATGATGATATCTCAATGGAAGAGTCATTAGAGATGTGGCAAACTGGCGAGAAAGCGGAATTAATAAAAGATATTGAAACGATAACGATAAGTCTGCCTTCTGAACTATTGAAGAATGGCTTAATTATTGCAGACACCCCAGGAACAAATACCGTAATTGACAAGCATATCGAGTTGACGGAAAAATTAATTGCTAGTTCTGATCGTGTTCTATACGTTTTAGGGAAGCAAATTACTGAAACTGATAAAAGGTTTGTAAAAGCCATTGAAGAATTTGGCACGGGTGTAGTCTTTGTCCGTACTTTTATGGATCAAATAAAAAATAACGAAGAAAACATTGAAAACACTATTGAAAAAGAAAGATTGATACTGTCGGAAATTTCCTCAGAAGAAGCCTTCTTTGTATCAAATGAAAAAGAAAATGTATTTTTTAAAGAAATTTACAGCTTACAAGCATATCTTTCTTGTACAATTGCTGAAAATGTTAGTAAAGCCATAAAAGAGAGTGCAGTACGTAAAATATCCTTTTTTGTTAAGAAACAAGAGACAAAAATTCTTGACCGTAGAATGGAACTTAATTTAATTTTAAATAACCATAAAGACGAATATCAACAGAGGAAAACTGAGATATTAGAAACATTAGAACGACTTGAAAAGAATCTTGAGCAGAAAAGAGATCAACTTAAGGACAAGTTTGAGAAAGAGAAAATTAGCGCAAAAGAAGATTTATCAATTAGAAAAAAATCTGAAGAAAAAAAAATAATAATTAAAATTAATAATACTCCACAAGAAGCGTTTAATTTCGACTATCAGGAAGAAATAGGACAAATGATAAGAGAGTCTTGCATTCGTTTAAGAGATGGTTATGTTGATTGCTTTGAAAGGATGATAAGAGAAAATAAAGCTTCCTTTGTAGAAGAAATGAAACAACAAAATGGAATATCTATATGGATTCCTGACATACCAGATAGTTTGGAAGAATCAGACAGTCAGATCAATTCACTTAGGGATAGAATGCTGGCATTAAAGAAACTTCAAGAAGGGCTAAAAGCTGAAATAGAGGAGATAGAATTAAAGAATCAAAAGATTGAAAGTAAAAATGAGGAGTTGGAAGAAGAGAGAAGGGCAATTCAGGAATCCTTAGAAAATATTCGAAATCAGTTGGATTCTTTTCCACCATATATTGCCAAATATATTACTATGGAAGGTGATCATTCGTGTGAAAAAGGTTTCAAAATTCTAGGTAATATTGTGGATTGGGCAACAATTCTTATCCCAGGGTCAACATGGGCTAAACTAGGAGGAAAAGTACTAAACACCGGAGCAAAAGGGGCAAAGGCTGTAAATGCCATTAAAGCTGCTGATGCTTTTTCTGATGGAGCGCGAGTGCTTGCAAAAGTTGCAAAGGCTGCAGAAAGTGGTACAAAGGTTACAAAAAATGCAAAAGGTCTTGAAAAGGGAGCTAGAGTATTTATTGATGCTATTGATGCAGCAAATAAAGGGAAAAAAGTACTTTTAGCGAACAAGGTTAGAGAACAAATAGGTGCAACTGGTAAAGAGTTTGTTGTAAATCTATATGATTTGCCAGATGAGTATTCACCTATAGTTCCAGATGGTCCTAAACCGACCATATTGGATTATATAAATCTTGGATACTGGTTTTCTAAAATTGGTCAGAATTTTGATACACCAGATACAAAAATTGTTGATACAGAATACGAAAATAAGTATTTTTCGGCAAAACAAGAAATCGAAAGGGATATGAGGCTTCAGGCTAGAAAAGAGTTTGAAAAGAGAAAACAGCAAGAAGAACTAAAATCAAAAGAAGATGAAAATAGTTTATTGAAGGAGATTACATTACGTAAAGAGCGTTCAGCGCAAGAACAGATCTGTGAGTTAGAGAAGGAAATTGAGTTAGAGAAGAGAAAAGCTTTATTAGTTCTGGTGCGCAACCATTATATTAATGCGGCGAAGGATAATCTGAATCATTATGAAGAATACATATTAACGGATATACTTTCTGAGATAAATGAAAAAATGAAAAACTACATTAATACATATGATTTCAGAATAAAGGATGATATTTTTTCTAAAAGACATGAACTTGACGAACTGGAGAATAAATATAATTCTTCGGAAAGGGAGGATGTTGAAAAGGAATCAATACTCTGTAAAGAATATTCGGATTTTTTGGAAACATTATTGATATAACGAATGGAAAGACATTTTAAAAATATTTTACTTGAAGGAGACGAAACACCGAAAATTAATATTGTATGTGATGTGTTGCATGAAGGATTGCGTGCGGCATTTAGGGATGTTCATAATAAAGTGAAACGTAATGTATTGTTAATGCACTGTGATGCTTCTTCGCACATAGAATATGATGATGTGTTAAAAGTATATAGCGCATATATTCCATATGGAGTTGTTTTTTTCATGAATTTTGTTGAGAAAAACGCAGATGAAGTGTTGTTTGATGAAATTGTGTACCTGGAACCATATCCTTTTACGCTAGGGGAAAAGATAAAAATGGATCTTGATAGCATAAATAAATCGGTTAAAGATAATTCAAGAACTCATTTTAAGATTACGTTTTATAGAAATATCTATCAAAAATCAGGAACGGGAGATATTATCGGAATAGATCAGGCGCTAAAAGAGGCGCCTGATCATATAAAAAAGATAGTTAGTGATGATTCAATATTAAAAGTGATAGAGTATTGTGTATATAAAACACCAAAGGATTTGATTCATATAGCACATGGTGGATATGGAAGTTTGTCTGCATGTGCATATGCTTGTGCTGAAAGGTATAGGAAGTATACCCAAAAGATTGAGTCCACCCGTTTCTTTAGCGAATATGGCGATTATAAGAATGTTTTGGAGTTCAGAAATTATGAAAAATTTGCTCCTCTTTTGCGGCCAGAAACTATTAACAGAGTAACAAAGTTTCGAAAAGTAAAAGGGAGTGATGATGTAATAAAGAGTTATGCAAAAAACTACATCGTAGAATTTCAGGATTTGGTGTTAGAGCTGATTGAAGAAGTATATATGGATATAATTAAGGAAATATGCTTTTGGAATTTGGAAAAAGATGTCAATAGTTTAAGAGAAGGCGCAAAAAGAGTTATTGAAAAAAGTCTATTGCGTACATCGAGCGTTAAAGAACAGTGTCCACAATTTGAATCAGAATATAATGAGAAAATCAGAAATAATTTGAAGTTGGACACTCTATTTGCTGAAAAAGCTATTTCGTTGATAAACGAAGAAATGATGGAGTATTTGCATACATATCTAATACGAAAGGAAGAATTATTGTCAAATACTTTTGATAATTGGAATGGGTGATGGGGAATGGAAAAGATATCGAACAAAATACTTTTTACAATTTTACTTAGTGAAGTTTTGGCTATTATATGTGCCTTTATTCTTACTGGGAAAAGTGATTATCTTTGGATTATAGTAGTTGTTTTGGCAGTTGTTACTGTTTTGACGTTTTATAAATGTATTTCCCGAATAAATCAGTTCATTTTTTCTCTGAAGGAAGAAAGAAGACTTAAGGAGTTGGAATGCGAAAGCAGAGAAAATCAATTCATAAGACAAATTCTTGAAGAAATAGAGCGAAAAGAGGAAAGAATAAACGAAAAAAATGATTTGCTTTTTCAGGAATTAATGGAAACGGTAAGAAAAAATGATGAAAATAGTAATCGGCTTATAACAAAAATGAAGGATGAAATTTCCTCGGGATTAAATACACTTACACAAAATATTGGATCTGCGTGTAATGATATTACAGAAGAAATGAATGGAGCTATTGATTTATTTACAAAGAAGTATGAACAAGCCCTGGAAGAAATGACCAGTCGCCAGATAACACAGGTTGAGGAATGGAAGACTGGCTTTGTGGAGATAATGAATCATAGTAACGCCTCTGTTTCAACATTAATCAGTAATGTTGAAGAAAAAATACTGCAGAATTCTGACTTAGTCCATCAAGCGCTTGAAGATAACATTTTGGAAACAAAAGCTGCTGTGTCTACAATTGTAGCGGATAGCAAGGATTTGTTACAGAAACAATATATAAGATTAGAAGAATTACATAATGCATTAAGCGTGAGCACAAAAGAATATATGCAGCAATTGATGGATCAGATTCTTGATGTCTCTAGCAATAATATTGATAAAATGAAGATAAGCTGTGAAAATGTACTCAATATTACTGCAGAGCGTATTGTCTCAGAGAATGAAGAAACTGGGCATAAGAGAACAGAAGCCTTTGAAAATAGCCTTAAAGAGCTTGAGAATACGTATAACTCCATCATTAGTGCACATATAAAAGTTTTAGAGGAACAGATTAGTGATAGCATTACTATGTTTATGACAGAGAATAAGTCAGCATTAATGACCAACAATGAAAAGGTGTCTGAATTAATATCTTCAGAAAGGATATTTGTTTCAGAAATTGAAAATAATAATACAAAATTACGTGAAACAATAACGGGCGCGTTTGAAGAGTATAGTAAGTCTGTAGAGCAGAATATAACAGATATAAAGAATGTAATGGAACAAGGTATTAGCTCTGGTTCACAGAATGCAATTGAAAGTATAAACTCATTATCAAAAGTGAATAGTGAGACTGTGAACAGGTTTGCGGATGAGCTTAAGATATATTCAGACAGCATCATTGAAAAAAATGCAATAGCAATAGGTAATGTACAGGCTGATAATTATAAAAAGTTGCAAGAATTGTCGGATCAAGTTTCAGGGTACATTTCTGAAAATGTAAAATTTATTTCGTTTTGTCAAGACATGAATGATTCGTTACAGAACAGTATCAATCAGATGATTACAGACAGAGAGAAATTCATAAATGATTTGAATATCCTCTCAGAGAATCATTTGAGTAGTCTGGATGAGCATATGAAATCAAAGATTCAGAATATGGTTGAGCAGCTTCAAACACTCAATGTAGAAAATGCAACGATGTTTAATGATGCAATGAGTGAATATCGTGAAAAATTTGTTGAAGCGAGTGCAAGTGCAATAGCTGAAGTACAGGTGGACAATGTCTCCTCAATAACGGATGCAAATAAAAAAGTTTCAGAATTGGCATTTCATTTGAAAAAGTTCCAAGAAGACATATATGGGACTTTAACCATATTACAGCAGATTATTAAGGATGGTGTGAGTGAACAAAAAGAACAAGATGAAAGATTTGATTCTGCAATGAATGAATTAGTAGAGGAAAAGCTTTCAGAATATAATTCTAAACTCCAGGAGTATAATGATTATATTGAAACGTTGGGAAAGAAAATCACGGAAGTTATTGATGCTTGTCATGATAATACCACTAAGTATGAAGACACTTTGAAATTTATTGTCGAAGCTCAAAGAGAGGCAAATTCTCTAAATAATAAGGATGTTGAATTGTTAAAAGCCTTTATGGAGAGGTGATGGCGTGAATGTAGAAGACCAGGTGCTGATATTACGAATGCAATATTTAAAAGAAATTGATCGAATATATGAACAGAGATTTCAAATGAGATTAATGTCGGTTATGTTATTCAATCAGAGATCTTATACAAATTCAATAAAAAATATAGAAGTGACGTCTTCTATAATAGAAAGATCTTGCGTGGATTGTAATCCAAAAAGAATAATGTTTTATTTAGTGATATTGAAAACAATAGTAGATGAATTAATAAAAAGAACAGATAAAGACTATGAGAAATTATGGGATAATAAACTTACGCATTGATATGTTATATATTTCATGATCTAATGCAACGCAGGTTTTTATGAAGAGATTATGGAACGAGAATCAAAAAATCAATGGATACTAGTAGGTTGTAAATTAATTAACTAGACCATTAGTTCAAAACTCATCCATACGATATTTCCAGTGATATATCACGGGTGTTTCGTTTACTTCATCAAAATACTGATAGATACGATCCACTGGCTCTTGTTTGGATAAAACGCGTATGCCTTTTAGCATCTGGCGTGTCATTTTCCCAAAAAAAACCTTCAATCATGTTTAACCAAGAACCATGTTTGGGAGTAAACACAAAAACAAAACGTCCCGGCGCCGTAGACAGAAACGGTTTAACCTTTTTTGATGTATGAACCGAATGATTATCACGAATGATCTGTATGGTATCTCCAACGGCATAATGTTCATCAAGAAGTTTTAAAAAATCAATTTCCCTTATTTTTTTGCCCTTATGAGGGTTTGTAACAGGATGGAAAAGGATATAACAGCTGTTAAATGCTATAACAAGTTATATTTCGGAAAGCAAACGAGCGTGACAACGCCAGGGTAAGATTCCGGGGCAGGAATAAAAACCTCTTTATACCAGTGAGTGAAAAAGAGAAAAACATCCTGATCCGGCGACAGCAAACCCTGATCTTTGCAAGAAATTGTGAAAGATCAGGGCTTGCTTTTTGCTACAGCTGGAATCGTTTGTCACCTTGCCGGCATCTGAAAGTTCACAAGCGCCCGGTTCAAATAATCGTTAAACGGTTTCATAATGCGAAACAGCCCGGCTGCCTTTGTGAGAAACGCTTCAGCATCATATAGCTCTTCATCTTTGATCGGATATTCCAGATACCAGCTTTTAAACTTTAAGTATTCCGCCTGCGGGTGGCTTTTGTCATACCCGGCAGGGACATTTTTCAGCGCTGATCCCTGTACCGTAAAATAGTTCCGGAAGGCAGGCTCTTTGAGAATGGCTTCCAGTTCGCTGCCGTTTTGGACAATATAGTCCCGCACCATCGTTGTTGCGTCTTTGAACATATCAGCAAAAAGACCGCCGCCTAAAAAGGACTGACCGCCGGGCTTTATCATAAGATAATAGCCAACGGGAACGGGCTGCTTTCCCTGTGCGGCAATATGTGCGCGGAACGCCGGGTTATAGGGCGATTTATCATGGCTGAACCGGGTATCTCTTACCAGCTTAAAGGTAAGGCGTTTTGGTTCATTGTGCAGCACGCTGGCGTCAAATGCGCCGATACGAAGGATCAGGGCTTTGATCAGAGCCTCAAATTCTGCGTTCGCCGCTTTGTTCTCGGCTTTATGCGCGTGATACCATTCCCGGTCATTGTGTTCACTTAAATCCGTAAGATAGTTTAAAATCAGTTGTGTATGCATGGTAAACCTCCTTATGCGTTTCCGACAACGGAAAAAGAAGCGCCGTTTAAAAAATTCTGAATGAATGCTTTCAGGCGTTCCGGAGACTGGTAGGCTTTGCAGAATGAGAACGTCTGTGAAAGCTCGTCAATGTCCTCCATAGCCTCTTTTACTTCCGCCATGGTTTCCATAGGGACAGCCGTTGTAAAGGATAACTGTGCGGGGTTGATTCTGTGATTTTGGATGGCATAATTGATCCGGTCTGTACAATGGCATGTCCCGTTTCCGTATTCCCCGCAGTATTCCGTTAAGAAATCCGCCATCCTGCTGCGGATTCTGGAAAGCCGCTTACGATAGGCTTCCGGCGTGATGCCTAAAATATCGCCCGCAATCCGGCTGTCCACCCGAAACATAGTTCCTAAAATAAAGATACATCGGCTTTCCGTATCCAGACACTGCAGCATAACATTCGTGCAGGAGAGCTTGAGTTCTTCTGCCAGAATGGACGCTTCTACATTTTGCGTCAGATCCGGGATATCGTCTTTGTTTCCGTTTTTGATGTCATCCCCGTAGAATTCAAAGTTGAGAGGGAATTTTGCAAACATATGCTTCTGATAGTTTTTCAGATGGTTTACCGCAATGCGAAAGACCCAGGTGGAAAAGGCGCTTTCTCCTTTAAACGAGGACAGATGAGTGATGACCTTCAGCAGAATGTCCTGCGTGGCGTCCTCTGCGTCAGGGAAAGAGCCAAGCATACGCAAAGACAGATTAAATACAAAATCCTGTACGCTTAGAAGAACGGTTTCTAAAGATTCTTTTTCTCCGGCGGTGGCTTTTTCAATCAAAGCTAAGAGTTCTTCATTTGGTATGTTTTTCATGGTGTTTACCTCCTATATAATATTAGACAATGGAAAAACGGCTGTGTGACAGGAAAAGTGAAATTTACTGAGGGTATCATAAGCGCAGTATACGTTGTTTATCCGAAGAATACAAGTGAAATGGGTGAAGACTGCGCCATACGTTTGAAAGGTGAAACGGGAATTGCCAATTTTGTTATGGCGAAAACATGTTTGATCTGATATAATGAATACAAAATGCAAATACGGAGGACGAGAATGACAGGCAAAAGAAAATACATACGCATACTGTTGATCTGTCTGATTCTGGTGGGCGTTGGAATCGTTTCGTCAGAGACGGCATCGGCCGCTGAGGGGAATTTTAACCAGACTGCGACAGTTTCCATTGCGGAAACGGAAGATTTTTCACACAGTGGACAGTATACATGGATTCGTTACAAGGCGTCAAAAGACGGTTATCTTACGATTACGGCCAAAGCGTCGAAGCCATCGTCCGGCGCAATTACGCTGTATGACGCTTCGCAGACGGCGCCGCTTTCGGGAGCGTGCGCATATAATACGGCTTCCGCTTCAGAAAGCGTGCAGTATTATGGCGTAAAGAAAAAGGGCGTTTATTTTTTTCAGGTGAAGGCGGATGGCGCCGTTTCGCTTCGCTGCAAGTTTAAAAAGATCAAAGAAAGCAGCGGCGGCAAAAAGGCGCTGGCGAAGTCTGTGAAACGGAATAAAGAGATCAAAGGCATCGTTGCGGTAGGCGATACGGATGCGGACTGGTATAAGATTACCGTTACGAAAAAACAGATTCTGCATCTGTATTATTCCGGCAGGACGCATGCGACCCTGAAATTTATATTTTCAGGAGAATTTTTGAATACGGCGGAACGTTATGTGACGCGGGGCGAGGAGATTGTAAAGCACGTGTATTCACGGGAACGCGTGCAGCCGGGCACGTATTATGTTCAGGTGGAAGGCGCAGACGGCGCTTCCAGCGGCTATTATACGTTAAAATGGAATTAAAGCAGAATGCGCCTGTCTGATCCGGTTCGGAGAAGGATGGGCATGGAGGAATTTATATGGGAAAGAAATGGCGCGTTTTTATGGCGCTGCTGGCGTTTGGCCTGCTGTGCATGCTGCCGCGGCAGACGTTGGCGGCGGATCTGGAAGCCGACTGGAATGCAAATGCGACGATCACGATACAGGATGCGCAAAGCTACGCCGTTACCGGAGGATACGCATGGTTAAAGTATGTGGCTCCTGCGAATGGCTATCTGACGGTGCGCATATCGAATCCGGAAGGAGCCACAGCGCATGCGACAGGCTACCTTGCGCTTTACAACAGCGCGAAGTCAACTGTTTTATCGTCCAGGTCGGTGTTTTATAATGCGGCGTATCCGGATAACGCTTACTGGAACGCGTTTACATTTGGCTTGCAGAAGGGACATACGTATTATCTTCGAATCAAAGGGGATAATGGCGTTCGGGTGTCCAGGAAATTTCAAAAAGTGAAAGAGGCGGGCGGCATATCCAAAGCAAAAGCAGTCAGCGTCAAAAAGAATAAAAAGAAGGCGGGCGTGATTTTTGCAGGGTCGTCCAATGCGGACTGGTATGCCATTCGTCTGACAAAGCGTCAGAAGCTTCGGCTGCGCTATACGGTAAAGGCGAACGGCGGTTTGAAAATTTCTATTTTTTCTGTAAAACAGCAGATCGGGAGCCGAAACGTGTATACGACGACGGGGCAGAAGAAGATGGTTCTTTATCAATACCTGCCGACTTCGAAAAAGACGACGGGGCTTGAGGCCGGGACGTATTATGTCAAAGTGGAACGGGCGGATAGCGGTTCTTCCGGCTATTACACGTTGAAATGGAACTGATAAAAGGGAACGGGAGGATCTGGCATGGATCTCAAAGATTTTTATTATGATTTGCCAAAAGAGCTGATCGCGCAGGATGCGCTTTTGCAGAGGGACAGCGCGCGTCTGATGACGCTGCACAGGCATTCCGACCGCATGGAGCATCGTGTTTTTTCAGATATTACAGATTATATCCGGCCAAATGACTGCCTTGTTTTGAACAATACGAAGGTGATTCCGGCGCGTCTGCATGGAAAGCGGGAAGATACGGGCGCATCGGTTGAGCTGCTTTTGTTGAAGCGCAGAGAAAAGGATATCTGGGAGACGCTTGTAAAGCCGGGGAAAAAAGCCAGAGTTGGGACGAAGCTTTTGTTTGGAGACGGACTTTTGCGTGGAGAAATCGTGGATATTGTGGAAGAGGGAAACCGTCTGGTTCAATTTGGATACGAGGGGATTTTTGAGGAAATTCTGGACAGGCTGGGGCAGATGCCTCTGCCGCCGTATATTACGCATCCGCTCAAAGACAGGAACCGCTATCAGACGGTTTATGCGAAATATGACGGTTCTGCGGCGGCGCCTACGGCGGGGCTGCATTTTACGCCGCAGCTGCTTTTGCAGCTGCAAAACATGGGCGTTACGATTGCGGAGATTACGCTGCATGTAGGGCTTGGCACGTTTCGTCCCGTGAAGGAAACGGATGTGTTAAAACACCATATGCATGCGGAATATTTTCAGATCGACGAAGCGGCGGCTGAAAAGATCAACCGGACGAAAGAAGAAGGCGGCCGGGTGATCTCCGTTGGGACGACAAGCACAAGGACGCTGGAGGCTGCGGCAGATGAAAACGGTCGTTTGAACGCATCGTCCGGCTGGACGGATATTTTTATCTATCCGGGCTATTCGTTTCGGGTGATTGACGGACTGATTACGAATTTTCATCTGCCGGAATCGACGCTTCTGATGCTTGTTTCTGCGTTTGCCGGGCGTGAGCGCATCCTGGAAGCGTATGCGGAAGCAGTCAGAGAGAAGTATCGGTTTTTCAGCTTTGGGGATGCGATGCTGATCATCTGATGTGAAATTTTATGCGGGCGATCGTTTGCCTCGCAGGATTTAAAGGGATAAGAAGTGCAGAGCAGGAAGAATCTTAGATCGTGTCACAGCACGGTTCCGGGATTTTTCCTGCTCTGTTTTTTTATGCCTTAAAAAATTTGCAGAATACGCGTTTTTTTATAAGCCAGGTTAAGAATGGATCAGTCTGTTCAGATCATGGTAAAACGTGGGATAGGAGATGTTGACGCATGCGGCGTTTTGCATTTTGGAGGGCGCATGCAGCGGCAATGCGGCAATGGAAAATGCCATTGCGATCCGATGGTCTCCATAGCTGTCAAATTTTGCCGGATGCAGACCGTCCGGATTGCCTTCGATTGCCATGCCGTCTTCCGTTGGCGTTACGACGGCTCCCATGCGGCGCAGGTTATCGGTAATGGCCGCGATGCGGTCAGATTCTTTGACCTTTAGCTCGGCTGCATCCCGGATGGTTGTAACGCCTTCTGCAAATGCGCCAAGCACAGCCAGCATTGGAATTTCATCAATCAGGGCGGGAATCTGGTCGCCTCCGATTTCAATGCCGTGAAGCCGGCTCGCAGTGACGAGCAGGTCGCATACGGGTTCGCCGGATACAATGCGCGCATTCTGGCGCTGTACCCTGCCGCCCATTGCGCATACCGCTTTTAAAAATCCGTCCCGCGTTGGATTTACGCCTGTATTTGGTATTAGAATTTCGGAACCGGGGAGCAGAAGGCCGGCGGCAAGAAAATAAGCCGCGGAAGAAATATCGCCGGGCACGTTAATCTTTCTGCCGGTTAAGCGGGGCTCCGGCAGAATGGAAACGGTCGTGCCGTCACATTCGATGGTCGCGCCAAACGCGGAAAGCATAAGCTCCGTGTGATTTCTGGAGCGGGCCGGCTCCGTAACGGAGGTTTTGCCGTCTGCATATAAACCGGCCAGAAGAATGCAGGATTTGACCTGTGCGGAAGCGACGGGAGAAAGACAGGCTGTGCCGCGAAGCCTTGCGGGCTGAAATTGAAGCGGCGCGCAGCCGTTTTCTTTTATGCTGCATACACTTGCGCCCATAGATGCAAGCGGCGCAAGAATGCGCTTCATCGGCCGTTTTTGAATGGATGCGTCTCCCGTCAGCGTTGCGGAAAACGGCTGTCCGGCGAGAATGCCGGACAGCAGTCTGGCAGTCGTTCCGCTGTTGCCGACGTCTAACATGCCGTCCGGCCGCATGAGGCCGTGCAGTCCTTTGCCGTGGACGATAACGCGCTCTTTTTCCTGTTCTATGGAAATGCCCATCTTACGGAAACAGGAGATGGTGGACAGACAGTCTGCTCCCTCCAAAAAGCCGGTAATTTCTGTTATGCCATCTGAAATTGCGCCGAACATAACGGCGCGGTGTGAGATGGATTTATCGCCCGGAACCGATATCGTTCCGTTTATATGCGTTGCGTTTTTTAATTCCATTCGTCTTCCTTTCTCATCTTTCATATATCGTGTAGTGGTGTCTGCGAAGCAGCGCAATCGTGCGGTCATAGGCGGGCCGGTCGTATAGCTCGATCTTAAGCACGCCGTCTTCAAATTCACGGTTGTGCAGAATGCCGATATTTTTTATGCTGATATGATGGCTGGCGAGGATTGTTGCAATGGTCGCAATGCCGCCCGCTTCGTCGATCAGGTCGCAGTACAGTTCAAAAACAGTCTGCATCGAGCCGCCTGGAGCGACCAGGAGAGAATCTCTGTAATCTTTGGCGGACTGGAAAAAACGACGAATGGCTTCCGTATCAGGCGAAGCGATGCGCGTTCGCATGTCTGACAGGCAGTCCTGAAAGGAATCCAGCATGGAAAGAATCTGCTTTTGATTGGCGACACAGATCTCTTCCCACATGACGGGAGAAGAGCTTGCGATTCTTGTAATGTCCCGAAAGCCGCCGGCTGCAATGGTCTTCATCGTTTCCGCAGGGTCGTCAGACTGTTTTACAAAATTTACGAGCGCGGCGGCGAGGATGTGGGGCAGATGGCTGATGGCAGCCGTCGCCGCATCGTGCGCGTCATAGTCCAGAATCAGAGGAATTGCGCCAAGCGAGTGAATAAACTGCCGAAACGCTTCTGTGCGGCGCGCGTCGATGGCGGGCGAAGGCGTCAGAATGTAGTAGGCGTTTTCGAGCAGATATGCAGTTGCATGGGAAAAGCCGGTTTTTTCGGAGCCGGCCATAGGATGTCCGCCAATAAAATGCGCTTCCATTCCAAGCTGTTTTACGGCTCTGTGAATATCACCCTTTACACTGCCCGCGTCAGTCAGTATGCAGGAGTCTTTCATCACGTCTTTGAGCTGCTCGATGTAGAGCAGGTTTTTTTGCACCGGCGCGCAGAGAAAAATGCAGTCGCAGTCGTAAAAATCTTCGATGGAAGCGTTCGTTTCATTTTCAATGAAGCCGGCCTTGTATGCTTCGGTGATGGTGGACTGATGCCCGGATAAGGCGATGATGCGGATGGACGGATGTATCCGTCGGGCCGTTTTTACAATGGAGCCGCCGATTAGGCCAAGACCGATAAAGCCAAGCGTTTGCATAGACATGGAAAAACCTCCTGCTGATCGTTGTATTCTATTAAAGCATAGTCTTTTCCGTATGGAAAGTCAATACTTTAAAGCGGAGAAGTGAGGGGCGGAAAGGGCGCCGCGTTCTTTTTCGATTCAGATCATTCAGATAAGTATAAATTGCATAAAATAGTTGTAATATATTTTAAAATTTAGTACAATATAACCATAAAAAGACAGAATGATCTGTTACAAACGAGATTGGAGGATTTGTTTTATGAATGTTTACACAACGGACAGGATTCGCAATGTAGTGCTTCTTGGGCATGGCGGCTGCGGGAAGACCAGCCTGGTGGAAGCGATGGCATTTTTATCTGGCATTACGACCCGTATGGGGAAGACGGGCGATGGCAATACGCTGAGCGATTATGATAAAGAAGAGATAAAGCGGCAGTTTTCGATTAGCGCCTCTATTGTGCCGATTATCTGGGAGGATACGAAGATCAATATTCTGGATGCGCCCGGTTATTTTGATTTTGCCGGAGAAGTGGAAGAAGCGGCGGCTGTGGCGGATGCGGCGATCATTGTCATTTCGGGCAAAGCGGGCATTGAGGTAGGCACGAAGAAGGCATGGGAAATCTGCGAAAAGTATAAGCTTCCAAGAATGGTATTTGTAACAGATATGGATATTGACGAAGCAAGCTACCGCCAGGTGGTGGAGGATTTGCAGGAATTGTATGGCAAGAAGATTGCGCCGTTTCATCTTCCAATCCGTGAGAACGGCGCGTTTGTTGGTTATGTCAACGTGCTTCAGCAGAGGGCGAAGCGCTGGACGGATAAAGGCGGAATCGAGAAAGCGGACGTGCCGGATTATTCCAGAGAAAATCTGGAAACGTGCAGGGAGGCTTTGATGGAAGCCGTTGCAGAGACGAGCGAAGAATTTATGGACCGCTATTTTGGCGGAGAAGAATTTTCGGAAGACGAGATTCGTCAGGCGCTGCGCGTCAATGTGGCGGATGGAAGCATTATTCCGGTTCTGATGGGATCGAACCTTCTGGCGCGGGGCGTATATACGCTTCTGGTGGACATTGTCAAATATTTTCCAGGACCGGATAAGAGAAGCTGCGCGGGCATCAACGCCAAGACGAATGAGGTGTACCAGGCGGATTATGATTTTTCCAAAGCGAAATCGGCGTATGTGTTTAAGACGATCGTCGATCCGTTTATCGGAAAATATTCGTTGATTAAGGTCAATTCCGGCGTGCTGAAAACAGACGACGTGCTTTACAACTATCACAAGAGCGCGGAGGAAAAAATCGGCAAACTTTATGTTTTAAGAGGAAATAAGGCGGAAGAGGTCAAGGAGCTGCATGCGGGAGACATCGGCGCGCTGGCGAAGCTGTCCAATACGGCGACGACGGATTCTCTTTCCACGAAGGCCAGTCCGATCGTCTATATCCGCACGACGATGCCCACGCCGTATACGTCGATGCGTTATCAGGCGAAGAATAAGGGAGACGAGGATAAGATTTCTCAGGCTTTGCAGAAGATGACAATGGAAGATCTGACGCTTAAGAATGTAAACGACAGCGAGAACGGACAGACGCTTCTCTACGGCATGGGCGATCAGCATCTGGACGTTGTGGTAAGCAAACTGCTCAACAAATATAAAATCGAAGTGGAGCTTTCCAGACCGAAAGTGGCGTTCCGTGAAACGATTCGTAAGAAATCGGACGTAGAAGCCAAATATAAAAAGCAGTCCGGCGGACATGGCCAGTACGGACATGTTAAGATGACGTTTGAACCTTCCGGCAATCTGGAGGAAGCGTATGAATTTGATCAGATCGTAGTCGGCGGCGCCGTGCCGAAGAATTATTTTCCGGCGGTGGAAAAGGGCGTGCAGGAGGCCGTGCTGCGGGGACCATTGGCCGCGTATCCGGTTGTGGGCGTAAAAGCGGTGCTTTACGACGGATCTTATCATCCGGTCGATTCCTCGGAAATGGCATTTAAGACGGCGTCCAGACAGGCGTTTAAAAAAGGATTTCTGGAAGCGTCTCCGGTTCTGCTGGAACCGATCGTATCGCTGAAGGTTGTCGTTCCGGATTCGTATACCGGGGATATTATGGGCGATCTCAACAAGCGCAGAGGCAGAGTGCTTGGCATGAATCCGGTTGACGGCGGCAGACAGGAAATTGTTGCGGACGTGCCGAGTATGGAGCTGTTTGGCTATAATACAGATCTTCGTTCCATGACGGGCGGCGCGGGCGATTATTCGTTTGCGTTTGCAAGATACGAGCAGGCTCCGTCCGATATTCAGGAAAAAGAAATCGCGGCGCGGGCAGCCAGCCTCGACGGAGGGGAATAGACGATCGGACAGAAGAGGGGCGCAGCCGTCCGCTGCGCATAATTCCAACAAAATGCAGCAGACTAAAAGCGTGTCGAAAGATGCATATTTGCCACTTTACGTGTTCCACAGATTGTGACGCGCATATGGCGAAAGCGTTTTTCCGACACGCTTTTTCGGGTAATCAAAAACAAATTGCGATCATTTTCAAAGGAACGGTGTGAAATGGAACGAAAGAAGATGAGAAGGAAATGTTTTGCTGTGCTGCTGACGATGGCGCTTGTTATACAGGAACCGTCGCTTTCCAGAGCGGATTATTTTGGAAGGGAGATGTTTTTGAACAGACAGGCCGTAATGTACAGCTTTCGAATGGAGCCGGTGCAAAGAGCGGAACTGGAATATGCGGAAGGATTTCGGATTCGCTATTATCTGAACGGAGGCGTTTTAGAAGGGGAAAACCCGGCAGATTATCAGAAAGAAGAGATGTCTGCGGCTTTGGAAATTCCAATGAGGGAGGGCTATAATTTTGCCGGATGGTACAGGGACAGCCGGTTTGAAGAGAAGGCGACGGATTTTGAAGCGGATGTTCCGGGAGAGTATGCGCTGTATGCCAAATGGACAAAACGCATAGACGCGCAATACAATATTGATATGTATGCGTATCCGAATGCGGCGGCGGGAAAGCGGGCCGGTAAAAAATTAAAGGATGTAACGTATTCTCTGCTGGAACATGTCAAAATACCGGGCATGCCGTCTACAAGGGAAGAAGACGTCAGAGAAAGCCGCATACCGGTCGCCGGCCAGTGTCCGCAGGGTATTTGTTTTACAGACGCGTTTCTTCTGATCAGCGCGTACAGCGAGGACGGTGATTTTGGCTGTCTGCATGTATTTGACCGCGCGACGGGAGCGTATCTGGTTTCTCTTGGCATGAAAAAAGGAAGCCATATGGGAGGTCTTGCGTTTGACGGAGAAAGCGTGTGGGTATGCCACTCCGGAAGCAGCACGCTGGAACGCATACCATATGCGTTTGTGCAAAAAGAGGCGCAAAATGCGCCGCAGTCCGTTGTGGACTGTACGGGCAGGTTCAAAGAATATCATGTTGCAAACGCGCCTTCCTGCATTGACTATTACGACGGTATGCTGTGGGTTGCCACGCATACGAAATTTTTCAATTCAAAGATGGCGGCTTATAAAGTGACGGAGCATGGGCTGCGGCAGATGAAAACGTATCGGATTCCGGACAAGGTGCAGGGAATTGCATTTGACGAAGACGGGCGCGTTTATGTCAGCGCTTCCTATGGAAGAAAAAAATCTTCGTTCCTGAAAGCGTACGCTTCAGTAGAACAGATGGACCAAAAGCCGGGGGATCCGCTTGTAAAAATTGAAATGCCGCCCTGCTCGGAAGAAATTGCATGGACAAAAGATCAGATATACGTGCTGTTTGAATCGGCCGGAGAGAAGTATCTGGAAGGAACGGACGGAAGGGGAAAGAGCCTGTCGCCTTTGGATGAAGTGCTCGTTTTACCGCGGGAGTCTGTGTTGGAGTAGGGAATGCGTCCGTCAGTCAGCTCCCCAAAAACGTAACGCCCGCCACAACATAGTCACAGAGCAAATTGGTTTTGCAGCCGGCGCATTGTGCTG
Source organism: uncultured Roseburia sp. (assembly GCA_947647505.1). Lineage (GTDB taxonomy): Bacteria > Bacillota > Clostridia > Lachnospirales > Lachnospiraceae > Roseburia_B. The sequence continues at coordinate 20,186 of CANSKO010000002.1, forward strand.
CAATTTAGAGCTTCTTTATCATCCCGCATATATCCAGCTGTGCCCTGCCAGGGATGGCAGGGCAAGTCACAATGTGCATGGATGCGCGTTTGTGACGGCGGCGTCCGCTGACAATCACGTATCCGGGATGATTTAGAAGCTCTTAATTGCAGAACACCGCGCCGGCTGCAAAACCAATTTGCGCTGCGACGGAACCGCTTGACAAATCCATGCCTTGTGATAAAATTTTATTATATGCAAACCCGGCAGGGCGAAACGTATGCCGCCGGGTTTTTTGTTACGACAGGCGGCAGGATGAAGAACGATGTTTTGCCGGATTTGACAGAGCGTTACAGCGATAAAAAAATTTCCCGGGAGGAAGCTAGTATGGCAGTACCTTACAATCACAGAGCCATTGAGCAGAAATGGCGCAAGAACTGGAGCGAGCATCCAATCAATGAAAACGACGGCACAAAAGAGAAATACTATTGTCTCGACATGTTTCCGTATCCGTCCGGCAACGGACTGCACGTAGGCCACTGGAGGGGATATGTGATATCCGACGTCTGGAGCCGTTATAAATTAATGCAGAATTACTATGTGATCCATCCGATGGGATGGGATGCGTTTGGTCTGCCCGCGGAGAATTATGCGATTAAGATGGGGACGCACCCGGCGAAGTCCACGGCTGAAAATGTTGCAAAAATCAAAGAGCAGATTCAGGAGATCGCGGCGATTTACGACTGGGATATGGAAGTGAATACGACGGACCCGGCTTTTTATAAGTGGACGCAGTGGATTTTTGTGCAGATGTTTCAAAAGGGTCTGGCCTATGAAAAGGAAATGCCGATTAACTGGTGTCCGTCCTGTAAAACAGGTCTTGCGAACGAGGAAGTTGTAAACGGCAAGTGCGAACGCTGCGGCGCGGACGTGACGAAAAAGAATCTGAAACAGTGGATGCTTAAGATAACGGAATATGCGGATCGTCTGCTTTCGGATCTGGATAAGCTGGACTGGCCGGAAAAGGTGAAAAAGATGCAGTCCGACTGGATTGGCAAAAGTCATGGAGCGGAAGTTGTATTTCCGATAGAAGGGAAAGAAGAGGGCATCACCGTATATACGACGCGTCCGGATACGCTCTATGGCGCGACGTTTATGGTGCTTGCGCCGGAGCATGCGCTTGCAAAAGAGCTTGCGACGGACGATACGAGGGCTGCCGTTGAGGAATATATTTATCAGTCTTCTCTGAAATCTTCGGTTGATCGTTTGCAGGATAAGGAAAAGACGGGCGTATTTACCGGCAGTTACGCGATCAATCCGTTAAACGGCGCAAAAACGCCGATCTGGCTTTCGGATTATGTGCTGGCCGATTATGGCACGGGAGCGATTATGTGCGTTCCGGCGCATGACGATCGTGATTTTGCGTTTGCGAAAAAGTTTGGCCTTCCGATCGTTCAGGTCATTGCAAAAGATGGCGTGGAAATGGAAGATATGACAGAGGCGTATACGGAAGCGGCAGGGACGATGATAAATTCCGGCGAATGGAATGGCATGGAATCTTCCGAATTGAAAGCGAAAGCGCCGGAGATGATCGAGAAAAAGGGATTTGGCAGAAAGACGACGAATTACAAGCTGCGCGACTGGGTATTTTCCCGCCAGCGGTACTGGGGCGAGCCAATTCCGATTATCCATTGTCCGACGTGCGGCGCCGTTCCGGTTCCGGAGGAAGAGCTTCCGCTTCTGCTGCCGGATGTGGATTCGTATCAGCCGACCGGCACAGGAGAATCGCCGCTTGCCGGTATTGCGTCATGGGTCAATACGACATGTCCCAAATGCGGCGCGTCTGCAAAGCGCGAGACGAATACGATGCCGCAGTGGGCGGGGTCGTCCTGGTATTTTTTGCGTTATGTGGACAGCAAAAATGAGAATGCGCTCGTTGGCCGTGAAAAAGCGGACAAATATCTTCCGGTGGATATGTATATTGGCGGCGTGGAGCATGCCGTGCTGCACCTTCTGTATTCCAGATTTTATACAAAATTTTTATGCGATATTGGCGTGATTGATTTTGACGAGCCGTTTCAGAAGCTGTTTAATCAGGGCATGATTACCGGAAAGAATGGCATCAAGATGAGCAAGTCCAAAGGCAACGTCGTATCGCCGGACGATCTGGTTCGGGAGTATGGCTGCGATTCTCTGCGGCTGTATGAGCTTTTTGTAGGACCGCCGGAGCTGGATTCGGAATGGGACGACAGAGGGATTGAGGGCGTTTATCGCTTCATTTCCAGATTCTTTCATCTTGTGATGGAAAACAAGGACAAAGCGGCGGAAGAGACGAAGGAACTGAAAAAAATTCGAAACAAGCTGATCTATGACATTACGACAAGGCTTGAGGGCTTTAGTCTGAATACGGTTGTATCAGGATTTATGGAATACAACAATAAACTGATCGAGATGTCCCGAAACGGGGGCGTGGATAGGCAGACGCTGGAAGCATTCGTACAGCTGCTTGCGCCGTTTGCGCCGCATATCAGCGAAGAGCTTTGGCAGGAGCTTGGACATGACGCGTCTGTTTTTTCCGAGAGCTGGCCGGTTTATGATCCAAAAGCGATGGAAGACGACGAAGCAGAGCTTGCGGTACAGATCAACGGCAAAACAAAAGCGACGGTAACGCTGCCCAAAGACTGTGCGAAGGAAGAGGCGATCGCCAGAGGAAAAGAGGCGCTTGGCGATAAGCTGAAAGGAACGGTTATCCGGGAGATTTACGTGCCGGGAAGGATTATAAATATTGTTGCAAAATAAAGGGAAGCGAATTGGAAAACAAAGCGGACCGGCGCAGGTAATGGAACGATTATCTGCGCCATTTTTTCGAAAAACAGAAGCGTTCTTGTATAGAAACATATAGAAACGATGCGGGGAACGGATCTTGTTACAGGGGATTTTCTGGTTACAGGGCAGAAAAAGAACTGTAACGATAACAGAACGTCGAATTATGTTTATTTTGCCGGAACATTGGATGCTGCGATCTGGGGAGTGGAGCTGGCGGAGGGAAATCCCACGCAATCTTATAGAACAAAGCAGCCGTTAAAAATTGTTGCGGAGGTAGTAAATTGGGAGCGGCATTCTCCTGAAATGATCAATCGTATGATTGAAAATCTTAGAAAGTTATCGGAACAGGGGATAAAGGCGATGGATTAATTGTTTGAATGCTGATACAGAAAATTTTCAGAAACAGAAAAGAGGACATGCGCAGAGATACCTTTGTCATGAAAATATTACAGAATGGAGAAAAGAAATGTCGAAGTTAAATATAGACCAGCAAACGATAAAGGAGCTGTTTGAAAATAAAAAGTCAGATTTTTTAATTCCAGATTATCAAAGACCCTATGCATGGGGAGAAATAGAATGTCAGACATTATGGGATGATATTTTCTCATTTGCTTTTCCAGAAAATGATTATAATAAATTCGATAGTGATAACGACGAATATTTTTTAGGGCCAATCGTTACATACAAAAATCAAAATAAACTGGAAATTATAGACGGACAGCAGCGACTGACCACGTTGATGCTATTATTGCGTGCATTTTATTCTAAGTTTACGAATATGCGAGATGAAAACTCAATTAGTACGCGAGATGATATCGCAAGATGTATCTGGAAAACGGATGAATTTGGAAAACCGGATAAGAACAAGCTGAAAATAGATTCAGAAGTGTCAACAGATGATGAAAAGGAAGAGTTTCTGACAATTTTAAGGACAGGGGAGGCAGCGGACAGCAGTAAGAGCAGGTACGCAAAAACGTATCGATTTTTTTCGGATAAAATAAATGAGTTTTTATTTGAGTACCCATCTTATTTTGCATATTTACCCACACGTATATTAAAAAATTGTATTTTACTGCCAATTGAGGCTGAATCGCAGGATACGGCATTACGAATTTTTTCTACCTTAAATGACAGAGGAAAGCCTTTATCCGATACAGATATTTTTAAAGCGCAATTTTATAAATTCTATTCAGAGCAGGGAAGAAAAGAGGAATTTATCAGTCGCTGGAAAGCGCTGGAAGCGTTATGTGATAAAATTTTCCAGGCTCCTTCCGGTTCTCCAATGGATGAATTGTTTACAAGGTATATGTACTTTGAAAGAGCAAAGAAGCACAATCGAAATACGACAACGGAGGCATTGAGAAAATTTTACGAAAAGGATGCCTATGCATTATTAAAAAGAGAAGAGACATTAGAGGATTTAGAAAATTTAGCAGCTTTCTGGAGCAATGTTATGTATCAGGAGGCTATATTTTCGGACAGAGCGCTTAGAAAGCTTTTTGTTTTACACTATGCGCCAAATGGCATGTGGGCATATCTGACAAGCGTATATTATTTAAAGAACAGGAATGAAAATGGAGAATTGGATGAAGAAAGATTTTATTATTTTTTAAATAAACTGATAGCGTTTATATGGACCTATGCATTCATGCGTCCAGGAGTGAATGCGTTAAGAACGCCGGCGTATTCTGAAATGGTAAATATAGTAGATGGTTTACAGGTGGAATTTAAAGAGTATAAATTTGATATGGAACAGGTCCAAAATGTTCTGAATCAGTACGCTTTTACAAATGGAAGGCCTATAACAAAATCCATGCTGGTATGGTGGGCGTTTCATGATGAAAAGCAGGCTTTGTTGAGCCTTGATACGAAGCTGCAAATCGAACACATCTTTCCCAAAAAAAGACAGGAGAACGAAAGCGCGTTAGGAGATAAAAATAATCTGGAATCCCTGGGCAATAAGACATTATTGGAAGAAAAAATCAATATCAGAGCCTCAGATTATCGTTTTCAGGATAAAAAGAAATATTATAAAGGCTTTATTACAGATTCAGGAAAGAAAAAAGAGGGCACAAAGATTCAGGAATTAGTATCTTTGGCTGTAAGCTTTGACAATTTTACAGAAAGTGATATAGTAGAGCGGGAAAAGAAAATAAAAGAAGCATTTATAGAATATCTGCGAGAAACAGAGGTAGTGCAATCATTATATTGAAGCATGGAATACGCGGGCAGACAGAATAAACGATTGCGCAAAAGAAGAAAATAAGAAGCAGGGGCAGTCGAACGGACGATTTGGCTGCCCTGGATACGTATAGGAAAAGAATGGAAGGTTATGGAAAAAATACTGATTGTGGAAGATGAGCCGTGTTTGCGGAAACAGATAAAAGAACTGCTTTGTCAGAACGGATACGACGCTGTAACGGCGTCCGGCCAGAGTGAGGCTATGCACCTTTTCTATCAGGATGGCGCAATCGATTTGTTTTTGGTTGACATCTGTCTTATGGATGGGGATGGGTTTTCGTTGTGTGAATCGATTCGAAGGCAAAGCGTAAAGCCTGTGTTGTTTCTGACGGCCTGCGACGAGGAAACGTCTATTGTAAAAGGGCTGAATCTGGGCGGAGATGATTATATTGTAAAGCCATTTCGCGCGGCGGAACTTGTTTCAAGAATCCGTGCAAATCTGCGCAGACGGGAGGCGTCATGCGCCGTAAAGGTATTAAAAAGCGGCGATCTGACGCTGGATCTGGAAGGATGTATGGTCTATGAGCAGGGGGAAGATCTGCATCTTGGAGCAGTCGAATATCAGCTTCTTTTGCTTTTGATGGAAAATGCCGGCCGCATTGTCCGGCGGGAGAGACTGCTGGAGGGGCTGTGGGACGCATGTGGAAAATATGCGGAAGACAATACGCTTTCGGTGCATATGAGCAGACTTCGCAAGAAGACAAAGGCGCAATACATCGAGACGATACGGGGCTTTGGCTATCGTTTTTTAAAACCGGTAACGGAATGTCTGGAATGGGGGAAGATATGAAACAGAATGGGACGGCTTTTTTTGGCATGGGTCTTGCGGCAGGTTTGACGGCGTTTCTTGCTGCGGGGCTTGTGCCGTTTTTTGTGATGCAGAGAGCGTATATGACGGCGCAGCAGAATCTGATCGGGATTTTGTATGAACAGGATGCGAAAATCTGCGCCGAAATCGTGCCGTTGTTTTTTGAGCGGGAAATGTATTTTGTGAAGACAGAGGAAGGAGAAGCGGCTATGCATGCGCTTGGCTATACCAGGCAGGGCATTTCTTATCTGTTTCAGAATGCGGGACTTGGGCGGATGTTGTTTGCCGCCTTGCTGCCGCAGCTGTTTTTGGCGGGTCTGCTGCTGCTTTTTTTGTATGGCCGGGACAGGAAGAGGCGGCAGGAAGAGGCGCGGCTGGCTGCATGGGTGCGAAGGGCAAAGGCAAAAGGCGAATGCGAACAGAATGTTTCATATCGCTTTTTTGGCAGAGAACTGATTTTTGAAATTACGGATGTGCTGCAGCGGCTGTATGCAAATAGGAAATTCTGGGAAGAGAAAAACAGATCCATGCAAAGATTTATGGAAAACATTGCGCATCAGATGAAAACGCCGTTAAGCTGCATTTCGCTTTCGCTGGATTTTATGGCAGAACAGCAGAGCAGCGGATGGGAGGAGAGGCTTTCGGAATGTTTTTCCTGTGTGGAACGCATGCATACGCTTTTGCATATGCTGCTTCGCATCGGAATGCTGGAAAACGGAACGGTTGTTATGCAAAAAGAGCGCATTGACATCGAGCTTTTGCTGAAAGAGTGTCAGGGCGCGCTGCCGGAAGGGGAAAGAATCGAACTGGATGCAAAAGGAATGGGCGAACAGATATATTATGGCGATTCTGACTGGCTGAGGGAGGCGTTTTTGAATCTGTTCAAAAACTGTCTGGAGCATGATACAGGCGGGCAAAGCATACAAGTGTCTGCGTCTGCGTCGTCTGAAGCAGTCACAATACGGATACGGGATCATGGCGCGGGCATTTTGCAAGAGGATCTGCCGTATATTTTTGATCGGTTTTATGTGCCGGAACAGGTGAAAAAATCACATACGGGACTTGGGCTGAATCTGGCCCGATTAATTATTGAGCGGCATTTTGGCAGTCTGAAAGCAGGGAATCATCCGGAGGGAGGCGCTGTATTTACTGTCGCGCTGCCGATTTACAGCCTGAAAAATGAAAAAATACAGACAAATGTCACCTTCCTGTAAGATTTCTGTCGTAAGATAGAAGCAGGAAAAGGAGGCGAAGGACGATGGGTATACGTTTTGCAATGCTGTACAGGGGGCTTAGGCGGAGAAAAAGGGAAATGCGCTACGTTTCGATCGCAGCGTTTACCGCTGTCTTGTTTATGTCCGCCATTACCCTGCTTCAGACGGTAATGGATCGGTATCTGATGGAAACAAACTATCAGAATTACGGGGATTGGGCGATTTCTGCCGTGCGGGATTATGAAAATCCGGGCATCCTGTTTTCGGAGCTGAAGCACCCCTATCTGAAAACGCAGGGCGTCTGCAAAACCGGCGCGGAATTGCTGGATCAAAACAATGCGCCGTCCGGCGTACTCTGCGGCACGGTGGATGAGGCGCTGCGGGAGTTTGGGAATCTTACGCTGTATGAGGGGAGATTTCCGGCAGCGGAGGATGAAATCGCGATGGATTTGTCGGCGCTTTCCGCGATGGGACTTCGTTATGAGCTGGGACAAAACGTGCGGATCGCTGTCTTTGCAGATGGGGAAGTGCGGGAAAAGGAGTTTCTTCTGACCGGTTCTATGCGAAGCTTTGCGAAGACCTGGAAGCAGCAGGGCGGATATCCTCTTCCGGGTTGCATTCTGACGGAGGAAGGATTGAAAAGCGTTTGCAAACCGGCGTATGCGACGTATTTTTACCAGCTGGATCGAAGGTATGAAAATCTGGATATGGAGGAATTTGCCGCAGCCTTTCTTTTGCCGGATCACCTGCGAACGTATAACAGCTATGTTTATGAAAACAGGGTTTGGGGCTCTGGCGATATGTTTCGGGCGGTAAAGCTTCTGCTGACATGTATGGGAGCGCTTTGCGTCGGCTATCTGATGGCTTCTTATGTGTCCGGACGGCGAATGTGGTATTATAAGCTGCGCGCGCTGGGTGCGGACAGGACGCAGGTGAAAGGAATGATTGTTCTGGAGGCGGCGTACGGCGTAGTTCCCGGCGCGCTTTTGGGCATGGCAATTCCCTGTATGGCGGGCGCGGCTGTCTGTGGCATTCTGGCAAAACGCATGCAGATTCCATTTTTCTTTGTCGTTCATCCGGCAGACGTTTTCAGCCAGCTTTGCGCCATTTTTGGAATGTTCCTGTGCGTTGTATGCGTTGCATGGATCAATGGAAGGGATCAAAATCTGGTGAAAAACAGCAGAGAAGTGACGGGCCGCCAGATCCGCCGTCTGAGAAGGGATGCAAAAAAAGGAAAGAATACGGCGAAAATCTTTTTGAAGAGGATACGAAAGCTGCATCCGTTTCAGAGGCTTTCTTTTCTGGCGTTTTCGGCCGCCGTCTGCCTTCTTTTGTCTCTCTGCCTGAATCAGATCGTGCATGCTTCCTCAGAATATGCGTATGCAAAAGAGAACAATCACGATTATTCTGCGTTAAAGGAAAGCAGACAGCTCAGAATAACGCCGTATCAGGATGGAGGAAGCGCGGGAGGGGATATGCGGTTTAGCATGTATGACGGGATGTCGCGGGAGATGGAGCGGGAAATGGCGTCTTTGATCGGGATAGAGCGGATGCGCCGGGGCGTCAAAGATGAAATGCATATCCTGCAATGGGAGAGAAAAAAGGACAGTCCGATTGAGCAGCGCGTGAAAGAGCTGTACGAACAGAATATCGTGCAGTATGCCAATACGATGTTTGTGTATGAGGAAGACGATCAGAAGCTTTTAAGCGATCTGAAACAGGATTTTGATCTGGATGGTCTGGAGGAAGACGCGTTTTTAAAGGGAGAAGCGATTGTTCTGATGCTCTCTGCATACGAAGATTCATTCTGGAAAGCGGGAGAGAAGATTTCGGAGACGACGCTGCATCCGGGCGATATGGTTGACATCACAGACATTACGCAGCAGTGTTACGTTCCCTGTATCATAGAAGGAGCGGATGCGCTGCCGGGACGCGTTTCCGTGAAAACAGGCGCAGTGATACAGGAGCCTCCGATGAAATGGCGCATGCAGGGCGGAATGATGGCTAATTATACGGTTTTTGCATCGAAAAAGCTGGCGGAACGCGTAGCGAGGGCGGATGGAAAACCATTTTTTTACAATGACATTACGGTTGATTTCAATCGCAACGCTTCTTTTGAAGCGACGCAAAAGCGTCTGGTTAATCTGTTTGGCGAGCATGGTTTCTCATATGATACGGCGTGTGAGGAGCGTTCGGCCGCCCGGACTGCATGGATTAAAAGCATATGCATGTACGGCGTTTTATTTGGCGCAATCTTATCTGTTTTTCTGCTGTTGCAGATGCATTTTTGCCAGATGCAGTGCAGACGCAGAGAGGCGGAGTTTCGGATGTTCCGGCAGCTTGGCATGGAATGGCCGTTTTGGGGGCGTATGACGGTGGAAGAGGGATTGGGACAGGCATGCGTGATGCTGTCCGGCATTCCTGTCAGTTATGTCATAATGGCAGGGCGCGTTTATATGGAATACAAAAAAAAGAAGGAAACGACAGGGCTTTACCTGTGGTCGGACTCGATTTCGGAGTATACGTCGGATCTGCTTTTGCATACGACAGAATTTGTGCGTGCGCATACGTCCCCTGCATGGTCATTTTTATTCGGAGCGCTGCTGTTGCTTTGCGTTGTTTTAACGGGATACCAGACGGCAAAACACTATTTTGGGAGGGTGTAGGATGCAGACGATATTAAAAGCAGAACAAATTTCAAAAACATATGGAAACGGAAAGGCGCTGGTGCATGCCTTAATATCATGCAGCCTTGCGTTTGACAAAGGAGAGTTTGTGGCGATCGTTGGAAAGAGCGGCTGTGGAAAATCCACGCTGCTTCGGATTTTGGGAACGCTTGATGTGCCGGATACAGGGAGCGTGCTTTTGGATGGAGAGGATGTGCTGCATTTGCCGGATCGCAGGCTTTCAGAAATCAGGCGCAGAAAAATCGGATTTATTTATCAGGATTACAGCCTGTTTCCAGAGTACACGGCATATGAAAATATCATTCTGCCGCTGCATCTGGATGGGCGCAGAGAAGAGAAAGACGCCGTAATGGAGATTATGGAGACGCTTGGCATTGCCTCCTGCAAAGAAAAATTCCCGTCCGAAATGTCGGGCGGGGAACAGCAGCGGACTGCCATAGCAAGGGCGCTTATTCTTTCCCCGTCCGTCATACTGGCCGACGAGCCGACCGGCAATCTGGACGCGGAAAATGCAAAAGAAGTCGTTTGTCTGCTAAACAGGGCGTCCAGACAGTACCGGCAGACGATTCTTATGGTGACGCATGACAGACAGACGGCGGATTATGCGGATCGCATTCTGCATATGCGCGACGGGAAAATTACATCCGGTTAAGCGTTGCGGCGTTTAAGTTTTTCTGTGCGGTAGAGAGCATCAGCTTGATTCGGTTGAGCTGATTGACTTCGCTGGCGCCGGGATCGTAGTCAACGGCTACGATATTTGCCAGCGGATGCTGTTTGCGAATTTCTTTGATTACGCCTTTTCCAACGACGTGGTTGGGCAGACATCCAAACGGCTGGGCGCAGACGATATTATATGTGCCCGTGTGAATCAGCTCCAGCATTTCTCCTGTTAAAAACCAGCCTTCTCCCGTCATATTGCCCAAAGAGACGATGTCTTTGGCATAATCCGCCAGCTGCGCAATCCGTGGAGGGGGATCAAAGCGGCTGCTTTGTTCAAATGCATCCCTTGCGGCGCTTCTGAGCCATTCAAAAAAGCGGATGCCAAGCCCGGCGATGTTTTTTGCCCGTTTTTTTCTGCCCAGGTGTTCCACCTGAAATTTCTGATTGTAAAACGTATAGAGCAGAAAGTCTGTCAGATCCGGCACGACGGCTTCGGCTCCTTCCGCTTCGAGAAGCTCTGCCAGATGATTGTTTGCATCGGGGAGAAATTTTACAAGGATTTCACCGACGATGCCAACGCGGGGCTTTACGGCGTCCGTCAGCGGAAGGCGGTCAAATTCCCGTATGATTTCCCGGCACATTTTTTTGTAGGCTCTGTGGGAGAGCGGCCCGCTTTGCGATACAAAGGCGATTACGTTTTTCTTCCATTTTTCATGCAGCGCATTGGCGGAGCCGGGAACGGCTTCGTACGGCCTTGTACGGTAGAGGCAGCGCATAAAGATATCGCCAAAGATCAGCGCGTACAGCCCGCGCTGCAAAAGCGGCAGTGAAAGCTGAAAGCCCGGATTCTTTTCCATGCCGCTCAAATTGATGGAGATCACTGGCACATCGGAATATCCGGCTTTTTCCAACGCGCGGCGAATAAATCCAATATAATTGGAAGCCCGGCAGCCGCCTCCCGTCTGAGAGATGAGGATGGCGGTTTTTGTCATATCGTATTTTCCGGAAAGCACGGCGTTCATAATCTGTCCTACGACGATCAGAGATGGATAGCAGGCGTCGTTGTTGACGTATTTTAATCCGACGTCAACGGCGGTATGGCCGTCGTCTCCCAGAACCGCAATGTTGTATCCGGCCGTACGGAACGCAGGCTCTAACAGATCAAAGTGCAGCGGAGACATCTGCGGACAGAGAATCGTATACTGCTTCCGCATCTCTTCCGTAAAAACGGTGCGGCGATAGGTGGACGGAAAGGCTGCGCATTTTTGTCCGTCATTTTGTTTTTCACGTACCCGAATCGCTGCAAGCAGAGAGCGGATGCGGATGCGGGCCGCGCCAAGATTGTTGACCTCGTCAATTTTCAGGCAGGTATAAATCTTGCCGGATTTGTGTAAAATGTCGCTGACGCAGTCGGTCGTAACGGCGTCTAAGCCGCAGCCAAAGGAGTTAAGCTGAATCAGGTCGAGATGCGGCTGCGTCTTCACGTAATTTGCGGCCGCATACAGTCTCGAGTGATACATCCACTGATCCATAACAATCAGCGGGCGTTCGGGCTGCTTTAAGTGGGAAATGGAATCTTCCGTTAAAACGGCAAGGCCGTAGGAAGTAATCAGTTCCGGTATGCCGTGGTGGATTTCCGGATCTGTGTGGTAGGGCCGCCCGGCCAGGACGATGCCGCGTTTTCCGGTCTCCTCCAGATAAGAAAGCGTCTCTTCACCTTTTTTCTGTACGTCTTTTCTGACGGCGGCAAGTTCCTCCCAGCCGGCTTTGGCCGCAAGCTTGACTTCCTGCTTCGGTATCTGAAATTCGTCCCAGAAGACGCGCACCAGCTCCTGTTCCAGCGCGCCGTAATCCCCAAACGTCAGAAACGGGCTTAAAAATCGCATCTGTCCGGAAGTAATGGCGTCGACATTGTTTTTGATGTTTTCCGCATAGGAGGTGACGATCGGACAGTTAAAATGGTTGTTGGCCTCCGGAAATTCATTGCGCTCATAGGGAATGCCCGGATAAAAGATAAAGTCGGGGCGCCGTTCAATCAGCCAGGAAATGTGGCCGTGCGCCAGCTTGGCCGGATAGCATTCCGATTCGCTTGGAATCGAATCGATGCCAAGCTCATACAGCTTGCGGGAAGACGGCGGAGAGAGCAGCGCCCGAAACTGCAGGCATCGGAAAAAAACGGCCCAGAACGGATAGTTTTCGTACATATTTAAAACGCGGGGCAGTCCGACTGTGCCGCGCGCCGCTTCTTCTTTTTTCAACGGAGGATATGCAAAAATCCGCTGGTTTTTCCAGGCGAACAAATTGGGGATGTCTTCTGTTTTATGCGTTTCTCCAAGTCCTTTTTCACAACGGTTTCCGGTAATATACGTTCTGTCGCCGGAAAAGCGGCAGACGGTCAGCAGACAGTGGTTGGCGCATATCTGACAGCGCGTCAGCTCTGTTTCAAACGTCAGCGCGCGCATTTCTTCCATAGAAAGCATGGAGGAGACATGGCCCGCTTCGTGGCGTTCTCTGGCAATTAAGGCAGCGCCAAACGCGCCCATAATGCCTGCAATATCGGGACGGATTACCTGACAGCCGGAAATCTGCTCAAAGCTGCGGAGCACGGCGTCGTTGTAAAACGTGCCTCCCTGCACGACGATATGGCGGCCCAGATCGGAAGCGTCTGATAATTTAATGACTTTAAACAGAGCGTTTTTGATGACGGAATACGCAAGGCCGGCAGAGATGTCTGCAACGGATGCGCCTTCTTTTTGCGCCTGTTTGACTTTGGAGTTCATAAAAACGGTGCAGCGGGTGCCAAGATCAATCGGATTTTTGGCAAACAGCGCTTCTTTTGCGAAATCCTGTACGGAAAAATTTAACGATTTTGCAAACGTTTCAATAAAAGAGCCGCAGCCGGACGAACAGGCTTCGTTCAGCTGGACGCTGTCGATCGTCTGATTTTTGATTTTGATGCATTTCATGTCCTGTCCGCCAATGTCTAAAATGCAGTCGACGTCGGGATTGAAAAAAGCGGCCGCGCAGTAATGCGCGACGGTTTCCACTTCGCCCTCGTCTAACAGCAGCGCGGACTTTAACAGAGCCTCGCCGTATCCGGTGGAGCAGGAATGCACGATCTGCGCTTCTTTTGGCAGCTGGCTTTCGATTTCTTTCATGGCCTGCAGAGCCGTCGTCAGAGGGCTTCCGTTGTTGCCTGCATAAAAAGAATATAAAAGCGCGCCGTCTTCTCCGATCAATGCGACTTTTGTCGTCGTAGAGCCGGCGTCGATGCCCAGATAGCAGTTTCCGGCATAGGAGGCGAGGGAAGCCTTTTTCACATGATGTCCGGCATGGCGGTCTGTAAACGCCTGAAAAGAAGCTTCGTCTGCAAACAGCGGCGCAAGCCTTGCAACTTCAAATTCCATGTGCAGCTCGCCGGAAAGCTTTTCTTTCAGATGGAGCAGCGTCGTTACGGAATCCTGCTGGAAATGTAAGGCGGAGCCGATGGCTGCGAACAGATGAGAATGCTCCGGTGCAATCGTATGCTCGTCATCCAGGCGCAGCGTGCGGATAAACGCCGCCTTCAGTTCGGACAAAAAGTGCAGAGGGCCGCCCAGAAATGCGACGTGGCCGCGGATGGGCTTTCCGCAGGCAAGACCGCTGATCGTCTGATTGACGACGGCCTGAAAAACGGAAGCGGAAAGATCTTCTTTTGTCGCGCCTTCGTTGATTAAGGGCTGGATGTCCGTCTTTGCAAATACGCCGCAGCGCGCGGCAATCGGATAGATTTCCTGATATTCTTTCGCATATGCGTTCATGCCGCAGGCGTCAGTCTGAAGCAGGGACGCCATCTGATCGATAAAGGAGCCGGTGCCGCCGGCACAGATGCCATTCATGCGCTGCTCGACATTGCCGTTTTCAAAATAGATGATTTTGGCGTCTTCTCCGCCAAGCTCGATGGCGACGTCCGTCTGCGGCGCATAGTCGGTCAGCGCCGAGGAGACGGCGATGACTTCCTGTACAAACGGAACGTCAAGATGTTTGGCCAGCGTAAGGCCGCCGGAGCCTGTGATGACCGGATGCACAGAGCAGCCGCCAAGCTTGTCGCATGCTTTTTCGATCAGGCAAAGAAGCGTTTCTCTGATATTGGCAAAATGCCGTTTGTAGTCGGAAAAGAGAATCTGATTCTCTGCGTTTAAGACGGCGACTTTTACCGTTGTAGAGCCAATATCGATGCCAAGTTTATGTATTGTATGATTTTCCATATAGATCACCTGTGTTTGCTTGCTAAAATCAATATATGTAAAACGCCGCATTTGTTTTCGTTGTCTGCTGTTGACAGAGCGCGAACAGTTTGCAGCGTAAAAGAACAAGATGTATTATACGACAGTATCTGACAAAAGACAAATACATTTTTTTAAAAATATATGCTAAAAATGCGTTAATTTTTGGCATTTTTTCCTGATTCGGAAGCAGGAACCAGATACAGGAAGCGGAATATATTATAGAAACAGGTGTATTGGAGTTTATGATGGAATGTAGAGGAATTATTCATGTTGTAAAAGAGGGAGACACGTTGTATACGCTGAGCCGGAAGTATCATCTGCCGCTGCCGCAGGTTATGTATGCGAATCCGTTTGTGGACATTTATAACCTGAAAGTGGGCGATGAGCTTTGCATTCCGGTGTCGCTGCGAGACAATGTGACACAGATGCGGTGAGAAAACCAGATGCATACGGGTAAAACAGGCACGATTCCGGCGGGAAACAGCCGGATATCAAAAGCAAGGGGCGTGAAGGAATTGCCTTCACGCCCCTTTTTGCGGAACCGTTTGCTGTTTGTTATGGCTTCGGCTGAAAAAGAAGGATGGATGCATATTTTGCCCGATCGCATTCTGGTATTTTCAAAGCCGCCATCGCCTGCTCCACAGACCAGTGCATGCTGTCCATCAGGCTCTGTATCGAAAAAAGGATGGCGTTTTGCTCGCCTTTCTCAATGCCTTTCTCAATACCTTTCTCAATGCCTTTTGCAGTAAATTTTTCTTCCATTCTGTCCAGTATGGCTTCGCTCATCGTGGTTTCATCTCCTTTCAGGGAACGGCAGGCCTCTTCAAACCGGAGGTCGCCCGTCAGCGCGCTTAAAAGCTCTAACGTTTCATGAATATGGCGGATTGTGCCAGGCGCCGGCGCGTAATTTCTGTTTTTTCGGGACTGCACGAAATAATCCGCGACAAACCGGAAATCGCTTTGAAACAGGCTAACCTGCTCGTCGGTAAGGTATGCGATTTCAAAGAGATTGATTTTGTAGTCGTTTACATAGGGCGTTAATTCGTCGGGAACATCCAGCGTTTCAAATAAAGACAGCGGCTGTTTCCAGCGCGTGCGTCCAAAATACAGGACAAGCGTTACGACGGGAAAAATGCTTTTGGGGCGGTCGGTTTTGTCTGCGTCAAGGAGCTGCGCGCGGTAGGCGGCTCCGTCGTAGCCGACGACCCTAAGCGGCATAAATTTATCCGGAGAAGTCTGATTTTCAAGTCCGTACAGGGCGATCCGGATGTTGTGGCGCTTCCAGAATTTTGTGACGTCGCGCTCCATTTCGTGTATTTTATGGCTTGCTTTGTAGTGAGAGCGTGGAGCGGCTTCCTCCAGTTCCTCTTCTTTTATGACAGGCCTGCCCTGAAAGCAAAGCACATTTACGATGTCGGCAAAGACATCGTTGTAGGCTTCCAGCGCTTTTTCCGTAATGTCTTTTGTTCCCATGCAGCCCCCCCTTTTTCAGTCTGTGCAATTTTTTTCGTTTCATAGCTTCTGCTTTCAGTATATGCCGGATATCCGGAAAAAGCAAGCGTTCGGGCGGGCGTTTTATCTGTAAAATTTCGATGAAATGGACAAATCCTCTTGCCGTTTGAAGGAGATTTGTGTACAATGGTAAAAGCAATCTGAATACAGGAGGAAAAAAGATGTCTGTTTTATTAAGCGCGCAAACCGCCGTCAGCCCTGTGCCGATGGTGCTTTCGCTGGTTGTTTTCTTTGCATTTATGTATTTTTTCATGATTCGTCCGCAAAAGAATGAGGCGAAAAAGAAAAATGTCATGCTTGCTTCTTTGGAGGTGGGCGATACGGTGCTTACGACAAGCGGGTTTTACGGTGTTTTGATCGATATTACGGATGATACCGTAATTGTAGAATTTGGAAGCAATAAAAACTGCCGCATTCCCATGCAGAGGGAAGCCGTAGCGGCGGTAGAAAAGGCGGATGCGGCAATCGAAGAAAGCAAAAAGTAAAAAACAGGAAACGCCTTCGCGTTTCCTGTTATTAAAATTACAGTCAGAATGGATTTTGTTTTAGAAAAGGAGCGATTTTATGCGATATCACATAGGCGTGATTTCCGGCGATGGAATTGGGCCGGAAATTGTAGCGGAAGCAAAAAAAGCCCTGGACCGGGTGGGAGAGGCATATGGCCATGTGTTTGAATATGAAGAAATTTTGATGGGAGGCTGTTCCATTGACGCGACAGGCGTTCCGCTGACGGATGAGGCGATTGCGCGGGCAAAGGCGTGCGACGCCGTTTTGATGGGTTCGATCGGCGGTGATGCGGCGACGTCTCCCTGGTATCGGCTAAAGCCGCATCTGCGGCCGGAGGCCGGGTTGTTAAAGCTTCGCAAATCCTTAAATCTGTTTGCCAATCTGCGGCCGGCCTGCCTGTATGAAGAATTAAAAGAAGCCTGTCCGCTGCGGGAGGATAGAATCGATGGCGGGTTTGATATGGTGATTTTGCGGGAGCTGACAGGAGGCCTTTACTTTGGGGAACGCAAAACAGAAAGCGTGGACGGCGTTTTGACTGCGGTCGATACGCTTACATACAACGAAAATGAAATTCGAAGGATCGCAAGGCGGGCGTTTGACATTGCCATGAAGCGCCGCAGGAATGTGGTAAGCGTCGATAAGGCAAATGTATTGGATTCTTCCAGGCTATGGAGAAGCGTCGTAGAAGAAGTGGCGAAAGAGTACCCTGAAGTGACGCTTTCTCATATGCTGGTGGACAACTGCGCGATGCAGCTTGTGAAAGATCCGAAGCAGTTTGACGTGATTTTAACGGAAAACATGTTTGGCGATATCTTATCTGACGAAGCGAGCATGGTGACGGGATCGATCGGCATGCTTTCTTCCGCAAGTTTAAACGATACGAAATTTGGCCTGTATGAGCCAAGCGGCGGATCTGCGCCGGATATTGCGGGAAAGGGCATTGCCAACCCGATTGCTACGATTTTAAGCGCGGCCATGCTGCTGCGGTATTCGTTTGATCTGGACCGGGAGGCGAACGCCGTGGAAGCAGCCGTTAAACAGGTGTTGAAAGAGGATTACCGCACCATTGACATTATGCCGCAAAAAGAGCCGCAGCGGTCTGCCGTTACGCAGGTTGGCACAAAGGAAATGGGCGATCTGATTGCAGAAAGGATACGATACTATGAAAAGTGATAATGTAAAAGCGGGCATGCAGCAGGCGCCCCACAGAAGCTTGTTCCATGCGCTGGGATTTACGGAAGAAGAGCTGAAAAAACCAATGGTCGGCATTGTAAGCTCTTATAACGAAATCGTTCCGGGGCATATGAATCTCGATAAAATTGTAAACGCCGTAAAGCTTGGCGTGGCGGAGGCGGGCGGCGTTCCCGTCGTATTTCCGGCGATTGCAGTCTGCGATGGAATTGCAATGGGGCATGTCGGAATGAGATACTCCCTTGTGACAAGGGATCTGATCGCGGATTCCACAGAATGCATGGCGCTGGCGCATCAGTTTGACGCGCTTGTCATGGTTCCAAACTGCGACAAAAATGTGCCCGGGCTTTTGATGGCGGCGGCAAGAATCAATGTGCCGACCGTATTTGTGTCCGGCGGCCCCATGCTGGCCGGAAAGGTAAAGGGGAAGAAAACGAGCCTTTCCTCCATGTTTGAAGCCGTGGGCGCTTATGCGGCCGGCACGATGACGGAAGAAGAAGTTCGGGAATACGAGGAGAAGACGTGTCCGACCTGTGGTTCGTGTTCCGGCATGTATACGGCGAATTCGATGAACTGCCTGACGGAAGCGCTTGGCATGGGACTGGGCGGCAACGGCACGATTCCGGCGGTGTATTCGGAGCGCATCCGGCTTGCAAAGCGTGCGGGCATGGCGGTTATGGAACTGTATCGGAACAATGTGCGTCCGCGGGACATTATGACGAAAGAGGCCGTTTTGAATGCGCTGACAGTGGATATGGCGCTGGGCTGCTCTACAAACAGCATGCTGCATCTTCCGGCGATTGCGCATGAGATCGGCTTTGACTTTGATATTAAATTTGCAAATCCAATCAGTGAAAAGACGCCAAACCTCTGCCATCTTGCGCCGGCCGGTCCAACGTATATGGAAGATTTAAATGAGGCCGGCGGCGTATACGCCGTGATGAAAGAGCTGGCGGACGCAGGCCTTTTGCATCTTGATTGCATGACGGTGACAGGAAAGACGATCGGGGAAGCGATCAAAAATGCCGTCAACCGGAATCCGGATGTCATTCGCCCACTCGATCGTCCCTATACGAAGACGGGCGGACTTGCCGTATTAAGCGGCAATCTTGCGCCGGACGGAAGCGTTGTAAAGCGCTCTGCGGTCGCGCCGGAAATGCTTGTGCATGAAGGGCCGGCCCGGGTGTTTGAATGTGAGGAAGATGCGATTACAGCCATAAAAGGCGGCAAAATTCATGCGGGAGACGTTGTTGTGATTCGTTACGAAGGTCCAAAAGGCGGACCGGGCATGCGCGAGATGTTAAATCCGACGTCTGCGATCGCGGGCATGGGGCTTGGCGCTTCCGTGGCATTGATTACGGACGGACGCTTTTCCGGCGCAAGCCGCGGGGCATCGATTGGCCATGTCTCTCCGGAAGCTGCGGTCGGCGGACCGATTGCGCTGATTGAAGAGGGCGATATCATAAAGATCGATATCCCCAAAATGCGGCTGGACGTTGATCTGACAGACGAGGCGCTTGCGGAGCGCAGGGCGAAATGGCAGCCGAAAGAGCAGAAGGTAAGCGGGTATCTGGAGCGATATGTCACGATGGTTACGTCTGGAAACCGCGGGGCGATTCTGGAGAAAGACCCGCGTTAAGCAGACGCGGCGAGCCGTGTGTGGAGCGGATGAAGCAGAGACGCTTCTTGCATATAGAAGTGAAAACAGAAAGAGAAGAGGGAGTTTTTCATGCAGTTGACAGGCGCAGAAATCATCATTGCATGTTTAAAAGAGCAGGGCGTAGATACGGTATTCGGGTATCCGGGCGGAGCGATTTTAAACGTATATGACGAACTGTATAAGCATAGAGATGAAATAAAGCATATTTTAACGTCCCACGAGCAGGGGGCGAGCCATGCGGCGGACGGATATGCCAGAAGCACGGGAAACGTCGGCGTCTGCATGGCGACGAGCGGTCCGGGCGCAACGAATCTTGTAACGGGAATTGCAACCGCCTATATGGATTCCGTGCCGCTTGTGGCGATTACCTGCAATGTCGGCGTTCCGCTGCTTGGAAAAGACAGCTTTCAGGAGGTGGACATTGCCGGAATTACGACGCCGATTACAAAGCATAATTTTATTGTAAAGGATATTGAAAAGCTGGCGGATACGATTCGAAGGGCGTTTGCAATCGCGGCAAAGGGGCGTCCCGGTCCGGTTCTGCTTGACATTCCAAAAGACGTGACGGCGCAGAAATGCGAATATACGCCCGTTATGCAGGAGCGTCCGGCGCGCTTTGCGGCGGAAATTTCCGAGGAAGCGCTGCAGCGGGCCGTGCAAATGATTTCAGAGGCGAAACGGCCGTTTGTCTTTGTGGGCGGCGGCGTTTCGATTTCCGGGGCAAGTCAGGAATTAAAGGAATTTGTTGAAACAATCCAGGCTCCCGTATGCGATTCTCTGATGGGAAAGGGCGCGTTTGACGGGACGGATGCAAGATACACAGGAATGCTTGGCATGCACGGCACAAAAGCGTCTAATCTTGGCGTAAGCGAGTGCGACCTTTTGATCGCCATAGGCGTGCGGTTTTCCGACCGCGTCATCGGGAACGCGGCAAAATTTGCAAAGCAGGCCCGGATTTTACAGATTGACATTGATCCGGCCGAAATTAATAAGAATATTCTGGTTGATTTTAGCGTGATTGGCGACGTCAAAGACGTGCTGGGCAGATTAAACGCCCGCCTTGCGCCGATGGAGCATGGCGAATGGCTGTCTCATATACAGACATACATGGAGAAATACCCGCTGCGCTATCCGGAAACGGGCTTAAACGGGCCGTACCTGATTGAGGCCGTCTATCAGATGACAAAAGGCAACGCATTGATTGTGACCGAGGTTGGACAGCATCAGATGTGGGCGGCGCAGTTTTACCGATACAAAAAGCCGCGTATGTTCTTAACGTCCGGCGGGCTTGGCACAATGGGATACGGGCTTGGCGCGGCAATTGGCGCGCAGGTGGCCAATCCGGACAAAACGGTGATCAATATTGCCGGAGACGGATGCTTTCGGATGAATATGAACGAAATTGCAACGGCCGTAAGGCAGAAGCTGCCGCTTATTGAAATTATCGTCAACAATCATGTGCTTGGCATGGTGCGGCAGTGGCAGACGTTGTTTTACGGGCAGCGTTATTCGGCGACGCTTTTGGATGACGGCATGGATTACGTGAAGCTGGCGGAAGCGATGGGAGCAGTCGGATATCGGGCGACGACGCGGGAGGAATTTGTGGAAGCGATGCAAAAGGCTCTGGCGTCAGACGGTCCCGTCGTGATCGACTGCGTCGTGGATTCGGACGATAAAGTCTGGCCGATGGTGGCGCCGGGCGCGGCGATTGACGAGGTGTTTACAGAAGAAGATTTACAGCCGTAAAAGAAAATGCGCCTTGACAGTTTTTTTAAAAACGATTACAGTATTTTACGGGAACACAGAGGAAAGGATACGAGGAGGTAAAGGAGCATGAGCAGAGTGTATAATTTTTCCGCAGGTCCGGCCGTTCTGCCGGAAGAGGTGCTGCGGGAAGCGGCAGACGAAATGATGGATTATAAGGGAAGCGGCATGTCCGTTATGGAAATGAGCCATCGTTCCAAAGTATATGATACGATTATCAAAGAAGCGGAAGCGGATCTGCGCGATCTGATGCACATACCGGATCATTACAAAGTGTTGTTTTTGCAGGGCGGCGCGTCGCAGCAGTTTGCGATGATTCCAATGAATTTAATGAAGCATAAGAAGGCCGCTTACATTGTAACCGGACAGTGGGCGAAGAAGGCATGGAAAGAGGCGCAGATTTATGGGGAAGCGGTTGCGGTGGCAACGTCTGAGGATAAGACGTTTTCCTATATTCCGGACTGCTCCGATCTGGATATTCCGGAAGATGCGGACTATGTATACATCTGTGAAAACAATACGATTTACGGCACCAAATATAAAGAGCTGCCAAATACGAAGGGCCATGTGCTCGTGGCCGACATATCCTCCTGTTTCTTATCCGAACCGGTTGACGTGACAAAATACGGCATCCTTTATGGCGGCGTTCAGAAAAATATCGGGCCGGCAGGCGTGGTGATCGTGATTATCCGTGAGGATCTGATTACGGAAGATACGCTGCCCGGGACGCCTACCATGTTAAAATATAAGACGCATGCAGATGCGGAATCGCTTTATAATACGCCTCCTGCGTATGGCATTTACATCTGCGGCAAGGTATTTCAGTGGCTGAAAAAAATGGGCGGCCTTTCCGTCATGAAGGCGCGCAATGAAGAGAAAGCAAAGATTTTATACGATTTTCTGGATGAGAGTAAGCTGTTTCGGGGCACCGTCGTAAAAGAAGACCGTTCGCTGATGAACGTGCCGTTTGTCACGGGAAGCGACGAGCTGGACGCACAATTTGTCGCAGAAGCAAAGGCGGCGGGGCTGGAAAACTTAAAAGGCCATCGCTCCGTTGGCGGCATGCGGGCGTCGATCTATAATGCCATGCCAAAAGAGGGCGTAGAAAAGCTGGTTGCCTTTATGCGGGAATTTGAACAGAAGCATTCATAAGAGACAGTACAAAAATTTGGAAAGGAAGAAAAACCATGTTTCAGTATACTTGTTTAAATCCGATTGCAGACGTTGGACTGAACCTGTTTTCAGACAGCTATCAGAAGACGGACGATCTGAACGACGCGCAGGCCGTTCTGGTGCGCAGCGCGTCCATGCATGACCTTGCGTTGCCAAAAGGACTGGAGGCGGTTGCAAGAGCCGGAGCCGGCGTCAATAACATTCCATTGGACGCATGCGCCGAACAGGGCATCGTCGTTTTTAATACGCCGGGCGCAAATGCAAACGGCGTAAAAGAGATTGTGATTGCCGGCATGCTTCTGGCGTCCCGCGACATTGTCGGCGGCATCGAATGGATCAGGGCCAACAAAGACGAGGCGGATATCGCAAAGCTTGCGGAAAAGCAGAAGAAAAATTTTGCCGGATGTGAGATTTCCGGTAAAAAGCTTGGCGTAATCGGGCTTGGCGCCATCGGCGTTCAGGTTGCCAACGCAGCCATCCATCTTGGCATGGACGTTCTTGGCTATGATCCGTATATTTCCGTCAGCGCCGCATGGAATTTATCCCGCAGCGTACGGCACATCAGCAATCTGGACGATATCTACAGGGAATGTGATTTTATTACCGTTCATGTTCCGCTGATGGATGCGACAAGAGGCATGATCAATCAGGAAGCCGTTTCCAAAATGAAAGACGGCGTTGTGATCTTAAACTTTGCAAGGGATCTGCTGGTAGAAGAGGAAGCGGTTCTTGCGGCGATTGAAAGCGGCAAGGTAAAGAAATACGTGACGGATTTTGCAAATCCGACGGTTGCCGGCAAAGACGGCGTCATTTTAACGCCGCATCTTGGGGCGTCTACGGAAGAGTCGGAGGACAACTGTGCGATGATGGCGGTAAGGGAAATCCGGGATTATCTGGAAAACGGCAATATCGTGCATTCCGTCAATTTTCCGGACTGTAACATGGGCGGCTGTGACAAGGCCGGCCGCGTGGCGATTCTGCATAAGAACGTAAAAGGCACAATTGCGAAATTCACGACGATTTTTGGCAATGCGGACATCAACATTGAAGATATGACGAACAAATCCAAAGGAGATTATGCGTATACGCTTTCCGACATCGATACGCCGGTAACGGACGAAGTCGTTTCGGAGTTAAAGGCAGTCAACGGTGTATTAAAAGTGCGCGTAATTAAATAAAACGAATAAAGAGGAGACAAAAATGGCAGAAATCAGACCATTTCTGTGTATCCGTCCATCCGAAGGTAAAGCGGCAGACATCGCTGCTTTACCTTATGACGTTTATAACAGAACAGAAGCTAAAGAAGCGGTAAAAGGCAATCCGGATTCTTTTTTAAAGATTGACCGGGCAGAAACGCAGTTTGACGATACGGTGGATATGTATGACCCGAAGGTTTATCAGAAAGCGCATGACCTGTTATGGGATATGGTGGAAAAAGGGGATTTTATACAGGAAGACGCGCCCTGCTATTATGTGTATGAGCAGACGATGGACGGCCGCGTACAGACCGGCATCGTGGCCTGTGCGTCCATTGACGACTATGCGAACGGCGTAATTAAAAAACATGAGAATACGAGAGCGGAAAAAGAAGCGGACCGGATTCGTCATGTGGATGCGTGCAATGCGCAGACGGGGCCGATTTTTCTGGCTTATCGGGCGAATGCGACAATCCGGGAGGCGGTTCTTGCGGCAAAAGCGACGGAGGCGCTTTATGATTTCGTTTCAGAAGACGGCATACGGCACCGGGTATTTTGCATTTCAGATGCGGACGAGATCTTAAAAATTCAGGACGCCTTTTCAAAGATCGGGGAAATTTACATAGCGGACGGGCATCATCGGGCGGCGTCCGCAGTAAAGGTCGGGCTGATGCGCAGGGAAGCGCACCCGGACTATACGGGGGAAGAAGCGTTTCACTATTTTCTTTCCGTGCTGTTTCCGGATGAAGAGCTTATGATTTTGGATTATAACCGGGTAGTAAAAGATTTAAGAGGCGATACTCCGGAGGCGTTTCTTTCCAAAGTGAAGCGGATTTTTGACGTAAAAGAGCTGGGTCAGGCGGAAAGCCCCAAAGAAAAGGGAACGATTTCGATGTATCTGGACGGCGCGTGGTACGCGCTTACGATTCGGGCGTGCGACAGAAACAACGACCCGGTGGAGGGGCTGGATGTTTCACTTCTGCAAAAGCTGCTGCTTGGGCCTGTGCTTGGCATCGAAGATCCGAAGACGGATGCGCGGATTGATTTCGTGGGCGGCATCCGCGGGTTGGAGGAGCTTAAGCGAAGAGCGTCCAGTGACTGTGCGGTGGCGTTTGCCATGTATCCGACCTCTATTCAGGAATTGTTTGCAGTGGCGGATGCTGGAAAGCTGATGCCGCCGAAATCGACCTGGTTTGAGCCGAAGCTTCGAAGCGGGTTGTTTATTCATGCGATTTGAGGGGATAAGCGGACGTCATCGGGCGGCTGCGCGCCAGCGTGCCGCAGCTGCTCCGATGCTTTCCGATGCGAGGCGCTAAGCCGTTTTGCAGCGTTTTGTAACCGTACGGAACCGTCCCAAAACGCGCCGTCCGGGCGCTTTGGGGCTTCTGCGGACGTCCTGTCCGCAGATTCCTGGTCTGTGTGAAAACGGCTAAGCGCCTCTGCATCGGAAAGCAAGTCGCGGCTGTCGGCACGCTGGCGCACATCCGTCCGCTGACTGTGTTATGGAGGGCGCTTGGACGTTGCCTTAGGGTGTGCGGACGTGTAGGAGATTATGCAAGGCTATCGATGGGCGGAGCGTTATAAGTAATCTGCGTGAAAGGATTTTTTATGAATAACACGATGGATATTACGACGGAGACACGGACGCTTGAGAATTTGGAGCAGGCGGCGGAAACGTTGAAAAATGCGGATTCCGATATGATTCGGGAGTGGCTTGAAAGCCTTGTGCCGGGGCTTTTGGGGTTTGCATTGCAAATTGTTTTCGCTGTGGTTGTCTATGTGATTGGAAGCCGCTTGATTCGGCTTGCCAGAACGTTTTTGCGGCGCTGGCTGGAGAAGACGGAAGCGGATATGGGCGTGAGACAGTTTCTGGACGCGCTGCTAAAATGCGTGCTTTATTTTATCTTAATCGTAACGATTCTGACGCTGTTTGGCGTTACGACGGCCTCTGTCGTGGCGGTCGTTGGCTCTGCGGGCCTTGCGCTTGGTCTTGCGCTGCAGGGCAGCTTGTCTAACTTTGCCGGTGGCGTTTTGATTTTGATGCTAAAGCCTTTTAAGGTGGGGGATTATATTCGGGAAGATACGCATGGCAACGAAGGAACGGTCGAGGAAATTTCTATTTTTTATACAAGGCTTATGACGGCAGAGCATAATACGATCGTGATTCCAAACGGTATGCTGGCAAACAGCAGTCTGACGAATATCACCTATTCCGACATTCGAAGGATTCATCTGGAAATCGGGATTGCGTATGAGGCGGATCTGAAACTGGCAAAAGCTATTATTCAAAAACAGGCTGAGGCGGAGGTCTGCCGCGTGCCGGAGGAGGAAGTTTTGGTGTTCGTATCGGAGCTTGGCGCAAGCGAGGTGAAAATCGGGCTGCGCATCTGGGTGAAAACGGATCAGTACTGGGAAGCGAGGTGGCGGCTGACGGAACAGATCAAGCTGGCCTTGGATGCGGGCGGAATAGAAATTCCGTATCCTAAAATCGACGTGCAGATGCGGTAAGCGCCGGACATTTTTGTGTGACAGGGCGCATGCGCTTTCATTGTTTTTATGGCAAAAAAGATGCGTTTTATGGCATTTCTCTTATCCGGAAGGAAAAACAGGACGAAACATATGGCAGAGAGAGTTGGAAACGGAGGAATGCAGCATGTATATTACAGACGCAATCAACGCGCAGTATCTGTTAAAAAAGTATAGCGCTTCATCAGGGAGCAATGTCGGCAGGAAGACGTTTGCAGACGCCAAAAACCGTCTGGAGCAGGAGAGCGTCGTAGAGGAATATAAAAGAAAGCATCCGCAGGATGCGCGCCATGTGGAGGAGCAGGTGAAAGCGGGCAGGGCCATACGGCGAAAAAACGGCGTGGACGGCGTGGCAACGGAAGAGATGTCGATGGATGAGTATAAAGCCTATTTCCACGCGCTTTTGGATACGGTTCCATACGATCCAACCAGAGTAAACGATCAGATGATGCTTACGATTACGGATGCGGGATGGGAGCAGATGAAAAAAGATCCGGATTATGAAGCATGGATATTGGGCTATTTTGTGGAAGACCGTTCCGTTCGCAATCCATTTTATGGCTGGGGCGGAAACGGGGGAATGTTTTCGATTGAACATTTTGGCGCTTCCATTGAAGAGCATCATGGGCAGGGCTTTATGAAAGCCGCGCCGGGAAGCAAAACCGATGAGGACGAGGAGTCCTGGTGGACGAAGCGGCATAAGCGTTCAAAGAAGCTGATGAAAGAGCAGCTTGAACGGGCACAGAAAAGGGATACGCTGAAAAAAGCCGCGGTACAGGAGGCTTACCTGCGTCAGCAGTATGAAAGCGCGCAGAAGCTGCATCATTTTCTGACGGCGGATGTGCAGACGTCTCCGATGAAGACGATGCCGGAGCGTCCGGATGTTTCGATGGCGATGACGGCTTATAATGGCATTTTGGATTTATTTGGCAGTCCTGGCGAGAAGGGCGCCGATGCATAAAGGTGGTTACAAGAGTGAAGACAAGAGAGGAGGCGCTTGCCTGTGGACTGTCCTTTCCGGACACGTATCAGGAGGCTCCGTTTCATGATCCAAACTGGCAGCTGGTAAGAGTAAAGGGAAGCCGAAAGGCTTTCCTTTGGACGTATGAGAGAAACGGCTGCATCCATTTGAACGTGAAAGTAAAGGAAGAGTGGCGGGACTTCTGGCGCAATGCGTATGCGTCAGTGACGGCGGGGTGGCATCAGAATAAGAAACACTGGAACACGATTATTCTCGACGGAACGGTGCCGGATCATGTGATTCGCCGCATGATTGCGGAAAGCTATGACCTTGTGACGGACAGCCCTTCCAGACGGATTTATGAGGCGGTGAAGCGCATCCCAAAAGGAAAGGTTGCAACGTACGGTCAGATTGCGGAGCTTGCGGGGGATAAAAAAATGGCGAGAGCCGTTGGAAACGCACTGCATAAGAATCCGGACCCGGAAGGGATTCCGTGCTACCGCGTTGTAAATGCCAGAGGCGAGCTGGCCGGGGAATTTGCGTTTGGCGGAGAAGGGGCGCAGGCCGCGCTTTTGGAAGCGGATGGGATAGAAGTGACAGACGGCAGAGTGGATCTGAAAAAATATGGCGTGAAGTTTTAGAAAGCAGTCGTAAAAGAGCGCGGCGGCCGAAGGGCTTCGCGCCAGTTTTTTCTTGACGCATTCTTTGCGGGGATGTTACTGTGGGCATACGGAAATGGTTGTCAGTAGATGGAAAAAGATGCTTTACATGCGCTGGAAAATCTGCTATCATAAATACACTTGGGGTGTGAAGTCTTTGTATGACAGAAGGACTTTACACCCTTTTCATCCATCGTGACAGGGTGCAGGCAGAGATGCCGGGAGGATATTATGGGAAAAGAAGATTACAGCAAGGCATTTAAACTTGGAAAAAAAGACTATCAGACGCGCATGATGAAGGGCATGAAGCCGACGCTCCTCGTGCTGGACGACATTATGCCGGAGAAGGGATCGTATTCGGAGGAATCGCTTGGTCTGGTGCAGATTCCGATTGACCAGATTGCAGGGACGAAGACGGTTGGCAGGAGCAGCTCATTTGCGGGGAATTTTATGCCCATTCTGCGGGAAAGCACGGAATTTGCCGAGAAGTGGGTTATGCTCAGCACGAGCCATGTGGACGAAGGCATTCGCGATCCGATCAAAGCGTATGAATATATGAATCAGTTTTATGTTGAAGAAGGAAATAAAAGAGTCAGCGTTATGAAATATTTTGGCGCCGTGTCGATTCCGGGAAACGTCATCCGCATTATCCCAAAGCGGACAGAAGAAAAGGAAAACAGAATCTATTACGAATTTCTGGATTTTTACCGTGTGGCGCAGATCAATTACATATGGTTTTCGCAGCCGGGGAATTTTGCGAAGCTTGTAGAGGCGGTGGGGAAAGCGCCGGGCGAAATGTGGAGCGGCGAGGATAAGCTCAGGTTCAGCTCTCTGTACACGAAATTCAGGGCGGAGTATGAAGCAAAAGGCGGCGGAAAATTAAAGATTACGCCAGGCGACGCGTTTTTGTCTTTTATTACGCTCTACGGCTATGACGCTATGGAAGAAACAACGACAAATGATCTGAAAGCATTGATTGCAAAGAGCTGGGAAGAATTTGAGCTTCTGGAAGAGGAGCAGGAAATTGACCTGAAAATGAAGCCGACGCAGAAGAAAAAGTCGCTGCTTGATATACTGCACGCGCCTGTTCCGAAGAAGTTTAAAATTGCATTTATATATGAAAAGACGCCGGGAACTTCCGCGTGGACATATGCGCATGAGCTGGGGCGGCTGCACTTGGAGCAGCAGTTTCCCGAGGAAGTGGAAACGATCGCTTATGAAAACGGCACGCAGGAAAATATCGACGCGCTGCTGGAAGCGGCGATCGCAGAGGGCTGCAATCTGATTTTTACAACGACGCCGCCGTTTGTGCAGGCCAGCGTAAAAGCGGCGATTGCAAATCCAAAAGTAAAGATTGTAAACTGTTCTTTGAATACGTCGCATCGCTATATTCGGACGTATTATTCCAGAATGTACGAGGCAAAATTTTTAATGGGCGCAATCGCCGGAGCGATGGCGGAGAACGGACGCCTGACATACATAGCGGATTATCCGATATATGGATCGATTGCCAATATCAATGCGTTTGCGCTGGGCGCGAAAATGATCAACCCGCGCGCGAAGGTCTTTCTGGAATGGTCTACGAAAAAAGAAGCCGATATGGAAGACCGGATCAGAGAAAACGCTTCCTCCTGCGTATCTGGGAGGGATATAGTGATTCCGGAAGAAGCTTCCCGCTTTTTTGGGATTTATCATATCAAAGAAGGCCGTTCGAGAAATCTTGCGATGCCGCTGTGGCACTGGGGCAAATTTTATGAGCAGATGATCTGGGCGATCATTGAAGGAACCTGGAAATACGACGATGATCCGGCCGCTACAAAAGCGATTAATTACTGGTGGGGCATGTCGGAAGGCGTTATCGACGTAATCTGCTCCAAATATCTGCCGCTTGGCACGAAACGTCTGGTTGAGCTTTTAAAAGGCACGATCAGCTCAGAGATGTTCAATCCGTTTTCCGGCATATTATACTCGCAGTCCGGCATTGTGTTAAATAAGCCTGACGGAAGCCTTTCTTCAGAGGAAATCATGACGATGGACTGGCTGGCGGAAAATGTGATCGGTGAGATTCCAAGCAAAGAGGAGCTAAACGAACAGGCGACGCCCGTCATCAACCAGCAGGGCGTAAAGAAAAAGGAAGGGTAGCTTACGCATGAAGATACTGGCGATTTCGGATGAAGAATCCAGATTTCTGTGGGAATTTTTTGACAAGAGCAAGCTGGAGGGGATTGACCTGATTATTTCCTGCGGCGATCTGGACCCGTATTACCTTTCCTTTCTGGCGACGCTTTCATCGGTTCCCGTATTGTATGTGCATGGCAATCACGATAAGGCATATCAGAAGATACCGCCGGAGGGATGCATCTGCATCGAGGATCAGATCTACGTGCATGAGGGCGTACGGATTCTGGGGCTGGGCGGTTCCATGCGCTACAGCCAGGGACCGCATCAGTATACGGAGTGGCAGATGCGGCAGCGTATGGCGAAGCTGAAATTAAAGCTTTTAAAAAAGCGCGGTTTTGACATTCTGGTTACGCATGCGCCGGCGTATCAGCTCAATGACGGAAGGGATCTGCCGCATCAGGGCTTTCAGACGTTTTTGAAGCTGATTGAAAAATACAGGCCGAAATTTTTCCTGCATGGGCATGTGCATTTATCGTATGGGCGAAATCATAAGAGATATGATAAATATCAGGACACGCATGTTATCAATGCTTATGAGCGGTGCGTGTTTGACTATGAGGACGAGCATCCGGAGGAGGCGCTGTTTTATTGAACTGCGTTTGCAGAGCGCGCTGTCGTGAAGCGGACGCAGCGGGAACGATCATTGAAACGGGAAGATTGAAGTAAATCTATCTGTTGATTTTCTGCATTTTCTTTATAATGGATTGCCAATACATGCGGTCTTTTAAGACCCGGATTACCGTAATGGTGGAATCCTCCACGACAAAGAAGATTATTGTTGATTTCATATCCAAGAGAGCATCTTTGGATATTACGATTTTATATTTCTTTGGTTTTTCCGGCATTATAGTTTGTCAATTTCCGCCCAAGCTTCATCGATTGTATAAACATCGTCTTTTTTCAGACTTTCTATTCCCTTGGAGAGTTCGTCATATAACGCGCCTATGGCTGCTTTTTCGGAATATTCCGTTTTAAGGATTTCCTGATTTCCGATTGCCTGTGCTGTAGGTGACATAGCATCACTTCCTTTTGATTGTTAATTTCCGCGAACAATGAGCCAGGCAGAGGCGTTTACGCACATATTTGACGAATGTTGCGAAAGTAAATAATTCTGTGCTTTTATAGAATTATTTACTCTATTATACGGTATTTAGAATTGGATTATCAACAGATTTATTTTCAATTAATTTATAATATTTTTAAATGGATATTATGGTATCCTGATAATGATTCAAAAAAATGTGGGTATGCGTCTTAGTGATTGTGTTTTGCGTGTTCCAATGCACTGCAATGTTCCCGGTTTGCTTCCGGAATACGGGCGTTGTATTTCGGGGCGTTTTTGCCGGAAAAGGGAAGCGTATCTTAGAACAGGAGAGAGAGGTCTGTATGAAAAACAGAATTTCAGATGAGACGGTTGCATATATAGGGATTCTGGCAAAGCTGGAGCTTTCGGAGGAAGAGAGGAAGCGCGCCGGAAACGATATGGCGAATATGCTGGATTATATGGATAAGCTGAAGGAACTGGATACGTCAGGCGTTGCGCCGACATCCCATCTTTTTCCGACAGAAAATGTGTTTCGCGAGGATATTGTGACAAATGGAGACGGTCAGAAAGATGCGCTTTTTAATGCCCCTGCGAAAAAGGAGCATGGATTTCTGGCGCCGAAGACGATTGGAATGGAGGAAGGCTGATGGGGCTGATGCAATATGGCGCCCTTGCGCTTGGGAAAAAGATACGGAAAAAAGAAGCGTCCGTTCTGGAAGCGGTTACAGAGGCGCTTGACGCCATACAGGAAAAAGAGAACGTGATTCACAGCTTTGTGACGCTTTCGGACACGTACGCCTTAAAACGCGCGAAAGAAGTGCAGAAGCAAATAGACGACGGGACGCTTGTCAGCCCTTTGGCCGGCGTTCCTGTAGCAGTCAAAGACAATCTTTGTACGAGAGGGATTCGCACGACCTGCGGATCGAAAATGCTGGAGCATTTTGTGCCGGCCTATACGGCGGAGGCGGTGAGCCGTCTGGAAAACGCCGGCGCCATTGTGATCGGAAAGACGAATATGGATGAATTTGCAATGGGCAGCACGACGGAGACGTCGTATTTTGGGGCAACCAGAAATCCCTGGAATCAGGAGCATGTGCCCGGCGGCTCTTCCGGCGGCTCGTGTGCCGCAGTCGCCGCGCAGGAATGTCCCTGCGCGCTTGGCTCCGATACGGGCGGCTCGATTCGCCAGCCCGCGGCATTTTGCGGCGTAACGGGCATAAAGCCTACGTATGGCACGGTATCCCGTTATGGACTCGTTGCGTATGGCTCCTCGCTCGATCAGATCGGTCCGATTGCGCGGGACGTCTCAGACTGCGCGGCCGTTCTTGAGGCGATTGCCGCATGGGATCAAAAAGACGCGACTTCGATTGCAAGGCGGGATATGGATGTTACGGCTGCGCTGGTTGACGATGTCAGAGGAATGAAGATCGGAATTCCCAAAGCCTATTTTGGCGGGGGACTGAATCGGGAAGTAAAAGAAGCCGTGCTTGCCGCGGCGGAAACATTAAAGGAGAAGGGAGCCATAACGGAGGAATTTGAATTTGACCTTGCCGAATATGCGCTCCCCGCCTATTATGTGATTGCCTGCGCCGAAGCCAGCTCCAATCTGGCCCGCTTTGACGGCGTTCGGTACGGCTATCGCGCCAGCGGATATGAAGGTCTGCACGCCATGTATAAAAAGAGCCGTTCCGAGGGATTTGGTCCGGAAGTGAAACGACGGATTATGCTGGGAGCCTTTGTCTTAAGCGCCGGGTATTACGACGCTTATTATCTGAAAGCGCTGCGCGTAAAAACGCTGATCAAGCGGGAATTTGATCAGGCGTTTGAACGTTACGACGCGATTCTTGCTCCGGCGGCTCCCACGACGGCTCCCAGAGTGGGAAGCAGCCTTTCCGATCCCATGCAGATGTATCTGGGCGATCTGTATACGGTTTCTGCAAATCTGGCAGGGCTTCCGGCCATTTCCGTTCCCTGCGGACGAGATCAAAACGGACTTCCAATCGGCCTGCAGCTGATCGGAGACTGCTTTCAGGAGAAAAAAATCATTCGCACAGCCTATGCATATGAGCAGAGCAGAAAGGAGTGGGACGCATGAGCGGGCAGTATGAAACGGTCATCGGGCTTGAGGTGCATGTGGAGCTTGCGACAGAGACAAAAATCTTCTGCGGCTGTTCGACGGCGTTTGGCGGCACGCCCAATGCGCATACGTGTCCGGTCTGCACCGGTATGCCGGGCGCGCTTCCGACGCTGAACCGAAAGGCAGTCGAGCATGCGATCGCCGTCGGGCTTGCAACGAATTGTGAGATTACAAAGGACTGTAAATTTGACCGCAAACATTATTTTTATCCGGATAATCCGCAGAATTATCAGATTTCACAGCTCTACCTTCCGATCTGCCGCAACGGAAGCGTCGCAATCGAAACGGAAGGCGGCGGAAAAAAACAGATCGGCATTCATGAAATCCATATGGAAGAAGACGCCGGAAAGCTGGTGCATGATGAAGTGGAAAATTGTTCGATCATAGATTTTAACCGCTCCGGCGTGCCGTTGATTGAGATTGTGTCGGAGCCGGATATGCGTTCGGCAGAGGAAGTGATCGCGTATCTGGAGAAGCTGAGGCTGATGATTCAGTATCTTGGCGCGTCCGACTGTAAATTGCAGGAGGGTTCGATGCGTGTGGACGTCAATCTTTCGGTTCGCAGAGCGGGCAGCGCAGCGTATGGCACGCGAACGGAGATGAAAAATCTCAATTCATTTAAAGCGATTACAAGGGCGATTGCGCAGGAAGCAGGCCGGCAGACAAAACGTCTCGCATCAGGAATGTGCGTTGTGCAGGAAACAAGACGGTGGGATGATGCAAACGAAAGATCGTATGCGATGCGTTCCAAAGAGGATGCGCAGGATTACCGCTATTTCCCGGACCCGGATCTTGCGCCTGTGCATATAAGCGATGCATGGATCGAAGAAATTCGGGCCAGACAGCCAGAATTTCGCACAGAAAAGATAGCGCGCTATCAGCGCGTATACAAGCTTCCGCTTTATGACGCAGAGGTTTTGACGGAGACGAAAGAAATGGCGGACTTTTTTGAAGCGGTCGCAGCCGTCAGCGGAAAACCCAAAAAAGCGTCAAACTGGCTGATGGGCGAGACGATGCGCCTGTTAAAAGAAAATGGAATGGAAGCGGGAGAAATTCGTTTTTGTGCGCAGCATCTGGCAAAGCTGATTGCGCTTGTGGATGATGGGACGATCAGTGGGCCGGTGGCAAAAGAAGTGTTTGCAAAGATGTTTGACACGGATATCGATCCCGAACGCTACGTGGAAGAAAATGGCTTAAAAACCGTACACGATCAGGACGCGCTGCGGGATGCGCTGATGCAGGCGCTAAACGACAATCCAAAGTCCGTAGAAGATTATCGGAACGGAAAAGAAAAGGCGCTGGGCTTTCTCGTCGGACAGACGATGAAGGCGATGCAGGGAAAAGCCAATCCGAAGATGGCGCTTGCGCTTTTAAAAGAAATTTTATCAGAATAGACCAATATTCTTTCGTTTTACCACTTTTTTCCACAAATTGTAGAAAAAATGTGGAAAACCTGAAAAAACATGAAATATATATAAAAAATTTTAAAATGCATTGAGAATTCCGGCAGAATATTTTATACTTTGTATGTTATAAACGCAAAAGCCGTCTGTTTTCAGCTTTTGCGCGATACATAAAAAGGAGAATGAGATGCCATGTCCAGACAGGATTTTTATGAAGTGGAACCGGCGGAGGAAGCGGAAGCTGCATCCGAATCCGTAGAAGATCCGGAAGAATACGAACAGGTCTGTTATCTCTGCCGCAGACCGGAACGCGTGGCGGGGAAGATGATACGGATACCGAACGATATCAGCATCTGCCAGGACTGCATGCAGAAGACGTTTGACGCAATGAACGCTTTTTCGGCTGACGATCTGCCAAAGAACGGCAAGATGCCCAATATTGGCATGATCAACCTTGCCGATTTACAGGGATTTGCGCCATTTCAGCAGAAAATAAAAAAACCCAAAAAAGAAGAGAAAGAAAAAAAGGCGGCGCCTGCGCTCGATATGCATGCGATTCCCGCGCCGCATAAGATTAAGGCAAGCCTGGATGATTATATCGTAGGGCAGGAGCATGCCAAGAAAGTGGTGTCTGTCGCCGTATACAATCATTACAAACGCATCGCGTCTGACGCAAAGGACGGCGTTGAAATTGAAAAATCAAATATGCTGATGATTGGTCCGACCGGCTGCGGCAAGACATATATGGTAAAGACGCTTGCCAGGCTTTTGAACGTGCCGCTTGCGATTACGGACGCGACCTCCCTGACGGAAGCCGGCTATATCGGTGATGATATTGAAAGCGTCGTAAGCAAGCTTCTGGCCGCTGCGGACAACGATGTGGAGCGTGCGGAGCATGGCATTATTTTTATTGATGAAATTGATAAAATCGCCAAAAAGCGAAACGCGAATCAAAGGGACGTCAGCGGGGAGTCGGTACAGCAGGGAATGTTAAAGCTGTTGGAGGGCTCGGAGGTGGAAGTTCCTGTCGGAGCGAGCAGCAAAAATGCAATGGTGCCGATGGTAACAGTCAATACGGCCAATATTTTGTTTATCTGCGGCGGCGCGTTTCCAGACTTGGAAGAGATCATCAAAGAACGCCTGAACAAAGAGGCGTCGATTGGATTCAGGGCGGATTTAAAGGACAAGTATGACGGCGACGAGAATCTTTTGTCAAAAGTCTTGGTGGAGGATGTGCGCAAATACGGAATGATACCGGAATTTCTGGGCCGCATGCCGATTTTGTTTTCGCTTGAGGCGTTGACGGAGGAGATGCTGATGCGCGTTCTTGCAGAGCCGAAAAATGCAATTATCAGGCAGTACCAGAAGCTTTTGGCGATGGATGAGGTAAAGCTGGAATTTGAAGAGGGCGCGCTGCGCTTGATCGCCGCAAAAGCCAGAGAAAAGAAAGTAGGCGCGCGTGCGCTGCGTGCGATTCTGGAAGAGTTTATGCTGGATATTATGTATGAAATTCCAAAAGACGATGAAATTGGCGTTGTCACGATTACAAAAGATTACATCGAAGGCACGGGGGGACCGGTGATTACGATGCGGCAGGGCATATTGGGCCTTTCGGGGTAATATACTGTTAAAAATAAGCAGACGGACGGAAATGAATGGATTGCAGTGAAGCAGTATATTCCAATGAGTATTACGATCTGATCGGCAACATTGTAACGCTGGAGCCGGGGCTGCGCAATATATGCAGGCAGGATATTGCAGACCGCTATGCGGTATATTATCTGAACCGGGACAGCGTTCCGCCGATGTCGGTCGGCACCTATAAATATATTAATATTCCAAAATGTTTTACAATATTAGATCAGAGAGCGCTGGAGATCAGCGGGATTACAAGGGTGCAGACGCAGCGCAATCTGGATTTGAAGGGAAATGGCATCCTGATTGGCTTTCTGGATACCGGTATCGCATATGAAAACAGCGCGTTTCGCAATACGGACGGCAGCACCCGGATTGCTGCAATCTGGGATCAGACGCGAAGCGACGGGCCGCACCCAAAAGGCTTTATTTATGGAACGGAATATACGAAAGAAGAAATTGACTATGCGCTGCGGCAGCAAAATCCCCGGGATTATGTGCCGCAGCGGGATGAAATCGGACATGGGACGATGCTTGCGTCCATTGCGGCCGGAAGCGAGGATATGGAGAACGATTTTATTGGCGCCGCGCCATACGCAGATCTGGCTGTTGTCAAATTAAAGCCGGCGAAACAGTATCTGCGGGATTTCTATTATATTCGGGAGGATGCCGTCGCGTATCAGGAGAATGATATTTTTACAGCTCTTGAATATTTAGACAGGCTGGCTGACCAGCGTGGGCAGCCGCTTGTGCTTTGCATCGGGCTTGGAACGAATCAGGGACATCGCGGCAGTGGAGGCAGACTGACGTCCTACCTGGACGATCTTGCGTCCAAATACCGTCGGGGCGTCTGTATTGCGGTGGGAGACGAGGCGACGGAACGGCATCATTTTTATGGCAACCTTATGACAGAGGCTTCGGAAAAAGTGGAGGTCAATGTAACAGAGGATATGCGGGGCTTTATCGTGGAATTGTGGGGACATTCCTCGGATTTGTTTGCCGTTTCGATGACGTCTCCAACGGGCGAAGTGTTGCAGCGGGTTGCCGTGTGGAACGGGCAGCAGCAGAGGCAGCATTTTCTTCTGGAAAATACAAGGGTCGTCATCAACTACCAGCTGGGTTCGGAGCGGAGCAGGGAACAGTTAATCCATATTGATTTTGAACGCCCGGTCAAAGGGCTGTGGGTGATTGAAGTCTTTCCTTACCGCATTTCGGACGGCGGCTTTAATATGTATCTTCCGATCTCGGATTTTCTGGAAGCGGAAGTCTATTTTGTGCGCTCCAATCCGGATATGACGCTGACGGTGCCGTCAAGCGCGAAGCTGCCAATGGCAACGGGCGGATACAATTCGCTTTCGGATGGCATTTATATTGAATCCGGCAGAGGCTATACGATGGACGGCGATATCAAGCCGGATTATGCCGCGCCTGCCGTCAATGTTCTGACGCAAAACCAGTTTGGACAGTACGCCAGCATGACGGGAACGTGCGCTTCGGTGGCGCTTTCTGCGGGCGCGTGCGCGCTGTTGATGGAATGGAATCTTTCTTATATTGACAATCGAACGGTCAATTCCATCGAACTGCGCAACCAGGTTATCAATGGCACGCGTAAAATGCCAAATCAGCTGTATCCAAACCGGGAAGAGGGATTTGGGCGGCTGGATATTTATCAGAGCATATTGAATATGCGGAATATGTAAAACAAAGGAGACATACAGATGAAATTTATACTGGCGTCCGCGTCGCCGCGGCGGAGAGAAATACTGACGCAGATTGGCATGGAATTTGAGGTTATGCCTGCCTGCGGAGAAGAGGTTGTGCACGATGCGAATCCGGCGGAAGCCGTCATGGACTTATCCCGGCAAAAAGCAGAGGAAATTGCCGGAAAACGGGCGGCAGAGGAGACGCCGGAGGTCATTATCGGCGCAGATACCGTAGTATACGCCGAAGGCAGGATTCTCGGAAAGCCGCAGGAGGAACGGGAGGCGTACGCCATGCTTTCGATGCTGCAGGGAAGCAGCCATACGGTATATACCGGCGTGACGCTGATTGTAAGAAGGCAGGATCAGGTAAACGTTCACAGCTTTTATGAAGAAACGCGCGTTACGATGTATCCGATGAGCGAGAAGGAGCTGCGCGCCTACATTGCGACGAAGGAACCGTTTGACAAAGCGGGAGGCTATGGCATACAGGGCAGATGCGCCATATTTATCCGGGAAATCTGCGGAGACTACAATACGGTTGTAGGGCTGCCGGCTGCCAGAATGTATCAGGAGCTGGCTGCACTTGGCATTGCTATTTCTCCGAAGATATGTTAGTCTCAGAGTAGGAACGATACAGACGTATAGAATGACAAATGGGGGATGCCTTATGGGGACGTATGATGACGTATGTCTGGATGTATTTTTGAAAAAACAGACGCAGTTGTTTCGGGAAGCGGTTGCAGATACGCCGGAAGAGGCGGAAGCGTTTTTGGAAGACTGCATGGCAGTCGTGTGTCAGAATCTGAAGGAAGTGAAGCAATACCTGGAGGAGTCCGGCATGGACATATCCGGCATGGACAATGCAGAGATAGAAGAAGCCAGCGAGGTGTTTGCTCTGCCGGACGGCAGATATCTGATTGTAGAAGGATAAGGAAAAAAGATAAGGAAGAAAGAGCGTCGGGACACATATGAAGAACATAAAAAGGAATATACTGCTGTTCAGCCTGTTTTGTATGCTTTTGCAGAGCGGATGCAGCATAGGGGGCCATTCGATTTTGTTTATGGACGGAATGGGCAGCCAGGACGTCTTTCGGATTGGCGATACGGTCTGTAAACTGACCGAGGCAAAGGTTTATCTTGCCAATTATCAGAATATTTATGGGAAAAGCTATGGGATGGATCTGTGGGAACAGGGATTTCAGACGGAAAAACTAAAACGGTACGTCAAAGATACAACGCTTTCACAGATGGCCAGGATCATATGCATGGATTTTCTGGCGGAGGAACAGGCGATTTCCCTGACGGAAGAAGAGTATAAGAGCATCAAGGAAGCGGCGGGAGAATATTACCAGTCTTTAAATGAAGCGGAGCTTCTCTATATGGGCGCTTCCGAGTCGGACATTGCTTCCATGTATGAAGATTATGCGCTTGCCAACAAAGTCTATCAGTCTCTGACGAAAGACGTGGACGAGGAAGTCAGCGACGATGAGGCGAGAATTATGGAGGCAATGCAGATCTATGTCAAAAGCAGGGAAGAGGCGGAGCTTGTAGCGGAAAAGCTTGCGGCGAACGACGACTTTGCGGCAGTTGCCAGCAATTACAATCAAAAGCCGGTTGTGGAAATTACGTTTGGCAGAGGAGAGCTTCCACAGGAAGTGGAAACGGCAGCGTTTGAACTGGACGATGGAGAAGTTTCGCCCTGTATTGAAACGGAGGAGGGCTTTTATTTTATGAAGTGCACCAATAAGTTTAACGAAGAGCTGACCGACGCCAACAAATCCAATATCGTAGAAGCAAGGGAAAATGCTGCTTTTGACGATGTTTACAATGCGTTTATTAAAGATCTGGATTCGAAATTAAATCAAAAGGTATGGGAGGAGCTTGCGCTGGTGACGGATGGCAGCATCGTAACGGACAGTTTTTTTGAGACGATTGAATCTGCGATTCGAAAGCAGTCCGGCCGACAGGCGAAGCGGTGACATTTTTGTGAGGAATGCATATACTGAATCCAAAACAGGATTGTATCGTGCATGGATATTTATGTAGTAAAAAGTGGGGATACAGTGGGAAACATAGCGGGAGCATATGGGATTTCGGCAGAAGAGATCATCTATGCGAACCAGCTTGTCCCGCCGTATCCCCTTGTGATTGGTCAGGCGCTTTTGATTCCGATAGGAGAGGAAGCAGTCGGCCGGCAGATTCGAATAAACGGTTATGCGTATCCCTACATTGATGACTGGATCTTGCAGCAGACGCTTCCGTATCTGACAGAGCTTTCTGTTTTTTCCTATGGATTTACGCCGGATGGAACGCTGATTCCCCCAGCTTTGGACGATGCGTATATGATTGCGCAGGCAGACGCGTTTCAGACGCTTCCGATTCTGACGCTGACGCCGTTTGGCAAAGACGGACAGTTTAATAATTACCTGATTCATACGGTTGTGCAGTCGGAGGAAGCGTCGGCGGCGCTTACGGGTAATCTTGTGGATATGGTAATGCAGAAGGGATATGCGGGCGTTGATATTGATTTTGAGTACATTCTGGCGGAAGACAGGGATGCGTTTACCGCATTTGTCGGACGCGTTGCAGAGGCTATGCGAAGCATTGGAAAACAGACGTCCGTCGCGCTTGCGCCTAAGCAGTCGGCCGATCAAAAGGGATTGCTGTATGAGGGAAAAGATTATGGAGGCCTTGCAAAAGCAGCTGATTACGTCCTGCTTATGACGTATGAATGGGGGTATACGTACGGTCCGCCGATGGCGGTCGCGCCGATCAATCAGGTCAGAAAAGTCGTCGATTATGCGATTACGGAGATTCCGAAAGAGAAAATCAGGCTGGGCATACCGAATTATGGATATGACTGGCCCCTTCCGTTTGAAAAAGGCGTTACGAAAGCCAGAACGATTGGAAATGTGGAAGCCGTACAGATTGCGGTAAAACAGGGCGCGCAGATTTATTTTGATGAGCGGTCACAGGCGCCGTATTTTCATTATGAAGAGGCGGGCGTCCGCCATGAAGTGTGGTTTGAAGACGTCAGAAGCATGCAGGCCAGATTTGACCTGATTATGGAGTACGATTTAAACGGAGCCGGATACTGGCAGATTATGCGTCTGTTTCGGGCCAACTGGCTGCTGCTTGCAAGTCAGTTCGCCATCGTAAAACAGTAGAAGCAGTTAAAGCCTGTCGTAAAACTGACAGATTCGATCCATGCGGGACGTCATATGCAAAAGCAGCGCATCGGCAATCGTAAGCGCGGCCATAGACTCTACAACGACGACGGCGCGCGGTACAATGACGGGGTCGTGTCGGCCGTGGATGGATACGTCGATCGCTTCACCAGATGTTGTTACCGTCTGCTGCATAGCGGAAATAGAAGGCGTTGGCTTGACTGCTACACGAAATACAATCGGAGATCCGTCGCTGATGCCGCCTAAAATGCCGCCGGCATGATTGGTTCGTTTGCCAACCGCATTGTCTTCTGTCATGTAAAAGCTGTCGTTGTTTTCGCTGCCTTTTGCATGCGCTACGGAAAAGCCGTTTCCAAGTTCAAATCCTTTGACGGCTCCAATGGAAAACATGGCCTTTGCAAGCAAAGCGTCCAGCTTTTCAAAGACGGGATCGCCAATTCCGGCCGGAACGCCATCAATGACGCATTCGATCAGGCCGCCGGAGGAATCCTGTTCCTTCCGGCATGCATCCAGATAG
Source organism: uncultured Roseburia sp. (assembly GCA_947647505.1). Classification (GTDB taxonomy): domain Bacteria; phylum Bacillota; class Clostridia; order Lachnospirales; family Lachnospiraceae; genus Roseburia_B. The sequence continues at coordinate 61,827 of CANSKO010000002.1, forward strand.
TGCGCCGCTTTTTCCGCCGCGTCTGCATCCGGCATATAGAGCGGATTTGTCCCGATGCATTCCCTGTCAAACGACTGAATCTCGATTGGACCGATGGATCTGGTATATGCCATGCAGGAAATGCCAAGATTGCAAAGCAGTCTGGCGGCGATGGCTCCGGCGGCTACCCGACCGATCGTCTCTCTGCCGGAGGAGCGCCCGCCGCCGCGGTAATCCCGAAACCCGTACTTGGCGTCAAATGTGTAATCTGCATGTCCGGGCCGGTAATACCCTGCAATTTCGCTGTAATCTGTGGACTTTTGATCCTGATTGCGTATAATCATAGAAATCGGAGCGCCAGTCGTCTTTCCTTCAAACACGCCGGAAAGGAGTTCTACGGCATCGCTTTCGCGCCGCTGTGTTGTAAAACGGGATTGTCCCGGCCGCCTCCGGTTCAGATAGCTTTGAATGTCGCCTTCTGCCAGAGAAATTCCTGCCGGACAGCCGTCTACAACGACGCCGATCCCCTTTCCGTGAGATTCTCCCCATGTGGTAATTTTGAATATTGTACCGAGCGTTGAACCTGCCATGTTTGTGCTGCCTCCTGATTTTTGTGCTGTAGTTCTGTTATCCGGTGTATTTCATGCGTTGAAACGTTTAGCTTATCATGTTTTACACGGAATCCACTTGTCGCCTTCCCAACGATGCAGTGTATAATTGTATAAACGTTTATACCATTTGCCATTTATTTCCTTGTAGACCCATTCAATTATGTCGGATAATGGCTGTATTCCTGCTTCTGCCGCAGAAACTGGCACACTTGGTATAGCTATGGCAGAAAAAGAAGCGATTCCGAATGCGCCTGCCATTAAAAGTGCAAAGCTCTTTTTTCTTAGATGTTTGATCATTGTCATTTGTCTTCACCTCCTTTCTTTATATACGGGAATTGACGAGGGATAATATTCCAGAGAATCGATTGTATCAATGAGCGTTTTATCCATATAGAGTTCATAAATCCCGTCATCTTTTTCTATAAAATAACAGTTGCCTTGTGTAGGAATCACTGTATCAGCCAAATCTTCTGGACATGCATAGTATGCTTCAAAGATAAACAAATACGACAACGAAAACAAAACTGTCAGGGAAACTAACAGCAGCGCTCTTCTGACCTTGTTAGACAGTGAAAGTTTTCCTTCCGAAATCATAATAAAACGCTGTGCCAGAAAATTGACGTTCGGATTATAGAACGAAATAGAGGCTGGCGAAGTAAAATTATTTTTTGACCGGGTTGCATGATTTGCAACATAGAGCAGACAGTCAAAATAGTCTTTTTTCTGTTCCGGCGTCTTAATAATTTTATAATCGACGCGCATTTCAAGGATATCGCCCGCTTTATCCTTCAGGAAGCTGCAAAGCGGATTCCACCAGTATACAATGCATAACAGCTCCAGACCAAGCTTTAAATATAAATCATGGTGGAGATAATGGGATACTTCATGCCGCAGTATGTAAGGAAGCTGTTCTTCGGTCAGTGGAAGGTCGTCCGGCAATAACAGATAGGGATGCCATACGCCATAGATGCCGGGCGATTTTAAATTGGAAAACGTACGCAGACGAATGCGTTTCGCTTTCGGATGCTCCTTTTGAATATCCCGAAAAATGGAAACGGCGGGAGAAGAGAGCGGCAAAGACCGGCTTCCATACATAATCGCTTTGGATGTGGCGCGTTCTTTACGGATAAAGCGCACGAGAAGATAGACAATGCGCGCAACCCATGCAATTTGAAGGATGGACCAGGCGGACAGACGCCCGTTTAGAAAACGGGGCGTTAAAAATTCGCCAATGAAATAGGATACATCCTGTGGCAAATGGATATTTCGTGATAAAAAAAGAAATTCAACAGGGAATATCATGCGTGTAGCCGCTGCGCAGAGGATGGCGGCAAGAGAAATCAGGCCCATGCGCGCCATTCGTTTCCGGCTGCGGAATATGACGTATAAAATGACGATTATAATGTTTGAAAAAATAATGGACATGTAAAACGAAGAAAAAGAAAATCGTATCATGCTTTTCCTCCTTTGTATAAAATGGATAAGATCGTAAAAATCAGAGTTTCTTTTTGTAATCCTCTAACATGGATTCCAGTTCTTCGATGTCTTTCCGAATCATTCCGGGATCCTTCTCATTGCCGAGAAGAGATGCCATCAGCGTGCTTTTGGAAATGCGTCCCTGCATTTTCTGGTATTCGTTGCCAAACTGTGACAGTGCAAATTCATCTGCGGATATTGCGGGAGCGTAGCTTCTGCAAAGTACGGTGCCGCTGTATACAATATCGTCTACTTTGATCAGTTCTGCTTTTAAAAGCTTCCGGATGACGGCCTGTACCGTATTGATCGTAAGTCCTTCGTCTGACTGTGCGATCTGGGACGCCGTCAGGGAGGAGTCGCTCCCCCATAAAATATTCAGTATGTCCATGTCGCGTCGGGTAAGGTTATCTGGAAAATTTCTTTTCATGATCAAAATCAGCCTTTCTTCTATCTTTTTTTGCCATTATACAACAGTTCGCTTTGAAAAGCAAACATAAATCGCAGGAAAAATATTTTTTTTACAGTGACAGTGTCACAAATGGAGTGTTGTCTGCTGTTTGCGGTAAGGTTTTATGGGAAATGTCTGTCTTTTTCCGGGATTTGTTGTGTGGCTATGGAGCGCTTTGTTTGTATAAAAGAGAGTAATCCGGAAACAATGAAAACATAAAAATGTTTTATGTTGAAATATAGACCCATATACTATAAAATATTATAGAATATAAAACAGAAAAAATACTTGAGGTGAAAAGATGCTGCTGAATTATAAATTTCAAAATTGTTTTTCTTTTCGGGATAATGTGGAATTTTCCTTGCTGGCTCCCAAAAGTAAGGTGAAAGGAAGATTTCCGGACAATTATGTAAAAATGGAAAATGGCTGTGAAGTATTAAAAACAGCGGTGATTGTCGGGGAAAACGCCGGCGGAAAATCAAATTTTGTCAATAGTCTGGAATATTTTAAATCTTTTTTTCAGGATGTTGAGAAGGTACGGGCATTTAAATCGGTTGTAAACGCAAATAACTATTTCGACAATTGTCCCAAAAAAAGCGATACCTGCCAGATATTTGAAATAGAGGTGTTGTGGAATACGGAGATCATGTATTGCTATCATTTTGAGGTTGATTTTTTTGGGATTGTCAAAGAATATTTTGCGTATAAAAATAAATATTCGGAGAAATACAAAAGTTTATTTGATGTGACAAGAAAATCATGCAGGATACATTGTGAAAATGAAACAGAGTCTGGAAATTGTAAAAATTGCAGCGGTGATTTTGACGTGGAATTTAACGTGTCTGTGTCGGAAATGGACAGATCTCTGAGGGATTCGTTAGTAAAAGTCTTACAGAATAAAAATAATCTTGGATTATTTATTACAAAGCTTGCTCTGCTTGGAAATGAGCATGCCATGCGTTTTACAGAATGGGTCAGTCTTTCTTTATGTCCGGAGTCATATAGCATTGGCGCGGATCTTTACCGGGCATTTAAGAATGAGGAGGATGATATGAGAATCCTGAAAGATCCGGGATTTATAGACATTTTCAGGATGATCGACTATAGCATAATTGGAATAGAGATTGATGAAGAAAATCCGTTTACAAAAACCGTTGTGAGGAGAAAAAAAACGGATGGAACGGAGCTGGTAAGGGAGCTTGGACAGGATTCTGGCGGCGTCAGGGAATTTTTCGCCTGGGCGGTACAGGTGTTTAAAGTAGTATATGAAAATAAGACCGTTTTTGCGGATGAGATGGATCGCGTTTTAAACCCTGTGCTTTCAGACAGAGTGATCGCATTTATTCATGGGAAAAAACATCAGGGACAATTTATTTTTACATCGCATAATGTTTTACATCTTGATTTAAGGACGTACATGAAAGAACAGATCTATTTTGTCACAAAAGATATAGAAAGCCTGGAGTCCGAACTGTATGCGTTGTCGGATTTTCCGGAGATACGATATGAAACGGCAAAAATATATGAGTTTTATATGAAAGGCATATTGGGAGGAACAGCCGTTGAGTAGAAAAGTACGTGAGATTAAAAAGACGTTTAAAATTTTTTGTGAAGGAGATACGGAATACCTTTATATGGAAGGAATGCGGCGTGCATGCCGGCTTTCGATTTCTTTAAAGATGGTAAATATGGAAGGTGGGGGCTACAGCAGTTTTTTGGATGACCTTCGCAAAGATGGAAATGCAAATTGTCTGGCGAAGTTTATAATAATTGATGGAGACAGAGCAGTAAAAGAATATGGAGAGCGGGAAAACTTAAGAAAATTGCTGGAATATTGTAAGATACAAAACGCAAGCGGAAGAACGCCGCATATTTTAATTATAAATTATCCGGACTTTGAGTACATCGGCTGTCTGCATACTCCAAAATATAAAGGGCAGAATGTGGAGCAATATATTATAAAGGAAATGGGATATAAAGACATTGGCGCGTTTAAGTCTGATAAATGCATATATAAAACGCTCAATACAAAAGGAAATTCCTGTGATATTATGCAGGAAGCGTTGCGGAAAAGAGATTGTTTCGTCAGAAATACATTCAGGATACATACAAACCGCTTTGAAATAAAAGTGTCTACCGGCTATGACTGGGAAAAACTGGAATGCAGAGGATCGAATTTGGATGAATTGTTTTTTCTGCTGCGTGCATTCTCATGATATGGCGATTCCGAAGGCTTGAAAAAGCGGTTAAAGTGTTCTATAATTTAACTATGATTGCGGATGAAAAGAATGGAGGAATGAGCATGGAGTTTTTAGCAAGCATGGCAGGTTATCTGGGACACCTTGTTTTTTATGCGGCGCTGGCAGTTCTGGGCGTGATTGCAGGAAAGAAATTAAGCGACAATAAAAAGGCAAAGAACGCGTCGAAGCAGTCAGAAGCGAAGACAGAAGAGTAAGAAGCTTGGAGGGTTTTACAGTGAGACAGAAATTTGGAGTAAATGAGCTGCGCAGGATGTATCTGGAATTTTTTGAAAGCAAGGAGCATCTTGCAATGAAGAGTTTTTCTCTGGTGCCGCATAATGACAACAGTCTGCTGCTGATCAATGCGGGCATGGCGCCGCTTAAGCCGTATTTTACCGGGCAGGAGATTCCACCGAAAAAGCGCGTGACGACGTGTCAGAAGTGCATTCGCACCGGAGATATTGAAAATGTGGGCAAAACGGCGCGGCATCTGACGTTTTTTGAAATGCTGGGTAATTTTTCGTTTGGGGATTATTTCAAAAAAGAAGCAATCGCTTGGTCCTGGGAGTTTTTAACGGAGGTTCTGGGGCTTGAGGCGGAACGGCTGTATCCATCCATTTATGGCGAGGACGAAGAGGCGTTTCGCATCTGGAATGAGGAGATTGGCATTCCGGCGGAAAAGATCACACGGTTTTACCGTGATCCGGAAACAGGAAAATGCGACAATTTCTGGGAGCATGGCGCAGGTCCGTGCGGGCCGTGCTCTGAGATTTATTACGACAGGGGCGAGCGTTATGGCTGCGGCAGGGCGGACTGTAAGGTTGGCTGTGACTGCGACCGGTTTATGGAAGTATGGAATAATGTATTTACGCAGTTTGACGGCGATGGTAAGGGCGGCTATGCGGAGCTGGAGCAGAAGAACATCGACACGGGAATGGGGCTGGAGCGGCTGGCCGTTGTGATGCAGGAAGTCGATTCCGTGTTTGATATTGATACGATGAAGGCGATCCGCGATAAAGTCTGTGATTTGTCCGGCAAAACGTACCAGACGGACGCAGACGACGACGTTTCGATTCGTCTGATTACCGATCATATCCGTTCCGCTACGTTTATGGTGTCCGACGGCATTATGCCGGGCAATGAGGGCAGGGGCTATGTGCTGCGCCGGCTGATTCGACGCGCGGCAAGGCATGGCAGAATGCTTGGCATTCCGGACGTTTTTCTGGCGGAGCTGAGCGCGACGGTGATCTGCGAGAGCAGGGACGGATACCCGGAGCTGGAAGAAAAGAAAGATTTTATCTTCCGCGTTCTGACGCAGGAGGAGGAGAAGTTTCACAAGACGATCGATCAGGGTCTTGCAATTTTATCGGAGATGCAGCAGAGCATGCAGCAAAAGGGGGAGAAGGTCCTTTCCGGAGAAGCGGCCTTTAAACTCTACGATACGTATGGATTTCCGGTGGATCTGACGCAGGAAATTCTGGCGGAGCAGGGATTTACGATTGATGAAGCCGGATTTTCAAAGGAAATGGAAGCGCAGCGGACAAAAGCGCGTAAGGCGCGCAAGGCGACGAATTATATGGGAGCCGACGCGACGGTGTACGAATCCATTGATCCAAAGATTACATCGGAGTTTGACGGATACGACGCGCTGACGCTTGCGTCGAATATTACCGTGATGACGACGGAAACGGAGCTCACAGAAGCGCTTTCAGAGGGCATGACGGGCACGATCTTTGTGGAAAAGACGCCGTTTTATGCGACGATGGGCGGTCAGAATGCGGACCGGGGCGTAATAACGGCAGACGGCTTTGCATTTGAAGTGGAAGATACGGCGGCGTTTTCCGGAGGCAAAATCGGCCATATCGGAAAGGTGACAAAGGGCATGGTGAAAACGGGCGATACGGTAACGCTTTGCGTAGACAAAGACCGGCGCGCCGCCATTGCAAGAAATCACAGCGCGACGCATCTTTTGCAGAAGGCGCTGCGGGAGGTTCTGGGCAGTCATGTGGAACAGGCCGGTTCCGACGTCAACGCGAATCGCCTGCGTTTTGATTTTGCGCATTTTTCGGCAATGACGAAGGAAGAGCTTGAAAAAGTGGAAGATATGGTCAATCAGAAAATTGCCGACGGGCTTTTGGTGCAAACGGAGCAGATGACGCTTGCGGAAGCAAAGAAGACGGGCGCAATGGCATTGTTTGGCGAAAAATATGGCGATGTGGTGCGCGTTGTGCGTATGGGCGATTTTTCCACAGAGCTGTGCGGCGGCACGCATGTTGCAGACACGTCGAAGATTGCGGCGTTTAAGATTGTCGGCGAATCGGGCGTTGCGGCGGGCGTTCGGCGTATCGAAGCGCTGACGGGCAATGCGGTATTTGCCTATTATGACGCCATCAAAGATAAATTGGAGCAGGTGGCCGCGTTGTTGAAGACAAGCCCGGATGAAGCGCCGGAGCGCGTGAAGCATTTGCTTTCGGAATGCAAAGCGCTGCAAAGTGAAAATGATGCGTTAAAGAGCAGGGCGGCAAAAGATGCGCTTGGCGACGTTATGAATCAGACGGTGGAAGTAAAGGGCGTGAAGCTGATTGCCGCAAGAGCCGACGGCGTAGATCAGAACGGGCTGCGCGAGCTGGGCGATCAGTTAAAAAATGCGCTTGGCGAAGGCGTCATCGTGCTGGCGTCTGAAAACGACGGCAAGGTATGTCTGCTTGCAATGGCTACGGATGGAGCGATGAAACAGGGGGCGCATGCCGGAAACCTGATTAAAAGCATAGCGAAAATTGTTGGCGGCGGCGGCGGCGGACGTCCCAATATGGCACAGGCCGGCGGAAAGAATCCGGCGGGCATAGCGGAAGCGATTGACCAGGTGAAGACGGTTCTGGAAGGTCAGCTGGCATAAGGAAAAGGAAAAAGAGAAGGATTTTAACAGGGAAAAGAAGGGGGAAGGCAATGAATAGAATAAAAAAACGGATTCTTTCTTGTACTTTGATTGTTTGCATGACGATGGGGATGTCTGGTTCCCATTTGGGGCTTCTGGATGTTTCTGCGGCGCAGAATCTGGAAGACGGACTGATTGGATACTGGAAGTTTGACGGCGATACGAATGAAGAGCAGTTTGAGAATTTTGCGCCCGGGCAGAGTTGTACGATAGAGGCAAGCGGAAGCGGGGTAGGAATCAGCCAGGAGGACAGCATATCGGGCGGCGCGGCGCGTTTTGAGAAAAAGGAGAACTCTTTCCTTAAGTTGAATTTGCTGGCGGCGGATCAGGGGTTAAACGCTGCCGCTGCGGATTTTTCGATTGCGGTCTGGGTAAAAGTTGACAGCGGCGCGGGCAATAAAGTCACGCTGTTTCAGCAGACGGCGGACGCATCCAATGCAAATGCGCAGGGAAGGACGGTTTTATATTATACGTCGGATAACAAGTTTGGGACGTATCTTTCCGGCAATGACATCGTGTGCGCGGAAAAAGCTGATCCTGGAAGCTGGAACCACATTGTGTTTACCTGTAATCATGCTACGAAAAAAGCGCAGTTTTATATCAACGGCAGACTTGCGGAGGAAAAAACGCTGACGGGGGATTTTCTTAACACATCGGTCGATCTGCTGGCAGGCGCGCATAAAAATATGGCGGCGGAAAGCGCGATGAAAGGAAATATGGATGAGCTGCGCTATTATGGCAAAGTCATCGATGCAGAAACGGTACAGGCGATTTACCTTGAATATGCGGACGGCGTGCAGGTGGAGACGTTAAGAGAGAACCTCAGGCAGAAGGTCGAGGAGGCGAAGCGTCTGACGGGCGGCACACAGGAAGTGGAAGCCGCGCTTTTGCAGCAGGTGCAGGAGGCGGAAGAGCTGCTTGCAGACGCAAATGCGGACGCAGAGGCGTTGACGGAACGGCTTGCACAGCTGGAAGATGCGATGTCGGAGTATAAAAAAACAGTGGTGATGGAAATTACAGTGGATACCAGTCAGGAGGTTCGCAGCATTTCCGACGCCATGTTTGGCATCAATCACAGATATCATAACGACGGGTACAGCTCCTGGAATTCTGTAAATCAGGAGATCGAGCCAAAATTTCACGAGCTGGTGCAGGAGGCTTCGTTTGGCTCCATTCGATATCCGGGCGGAACTGTAGCGAATCTGTATGACTGGAAGCGTGCCATTGGTCCTTTCGAACAGAGGAAAAAGACGATTCATGGCAATACGAAAGAGCCAATTACGCCAAATTTTGGCGTAGACGAGGCGATGCGCTGGATTTATGACGATCTGGACTCCGAAGCCATCTGGGTCTATGCGATGGGACAGGGAAGCGCGCAGGATGCGGCGGACCTGTTTGAATATCTGAATGCGCCGGCAGACGGCGATCAGACGAATCCCAACGGCGGCGTGGACTGGGCGGAGGTGCGTGCCAAAAACGGGCATCCGGAGCCTTATGGCGTGACGCGGTTTGAAATTGGAAATGAAATGGGGCTTTGGGGACAGAATTATTGGATGCCGGGCTGCGGCAGCTCCTCGTATGAGAGTATGGCGGGCGCCTATGCCAACGGCGGCGAAATGAAGTTTGTAAAAGAACGGACCGTTATGGAAGAAGACTGGAGGGACCCTTCCGCCAATTCCGATGGAACGGCCGGACAGGTGCGGTATGCCAGATATAAATATGTAAAAGAAGGCAGCGCTTCCGTATACGTGGATAATGAAGAATGGGAAATTGTAGATTCGCTTGCCGGAGCGGGCAGCGCCAATGTCTGCACATTTGAATATGAGACAGGAAAAATTACGTTTGGAGATGGCACAAACGGAAATATTCCTGCAAGAGGAAAGGCGATTACCGTATCGTATACGAGCATGCAGGACGGATTTACATCATATTACGACGCGTTAAAGGCGATTGCCGATGAGCTTGGCATGGAAGTGGAAGTGTATACGTGCATGGAGCAGAGAGCGGCCATTAAAGCGTTACAGGAGGCCGGAAACAAATACGACGGCGCAGTCATTCATCCGTACAGTGAAACAAGCGCAAATGGCGGCAGCTATATCTATATTGATGAAAATGACCCCGAGTTTTATGAAAAGGTGCTGGGCCGTTCGTTAGAGCATAATATGACCCGCGTGCGCGAGCTGATCGATCTGATGGGCGAAGGAAAAGTTCCGGTCGTTTCGGAGTTTGGCATATACAGGCATAATTCACAGTTTATCCGCGCGATTGGCCATGCGGTTTATATCGCGAATGAAATGATCGACTATATCAATTTTGGCACGCCGTATCTGAATAAACACTGTCTGGTGGATTATCCATACGGATCGGACAATCTTGGAACGGGCGCGCAGTGCGTTATACAGTCTCTGGAAAATGCGGACGGCACGATGGATTTTGTATCGACGCCTTCTGCAAAAGCGTTTTCCATCTTTAACAATATGACGGGAAACGTACAGGTTGCACAGACGATTACAGGCAATACAACGTATTATACGTTTGAACGAAACGGCAGCTATGAAGTGCCGGTGTTAAAAGCCATTGCTTCCAAAGATGAAGATGGAAACACATATATTACGGTAATCAATAACCGCAAGAATGACACGGCGAACGTGTCGCTTCGGGTAGACGGCAGAGATCTGACGAACCAGGAGGCAAACGTATGGTATCTGACTTCGGAAGATGTGGAGGATGAGAACACAAAAGAGAATCCGAATCATGTGGACGTAGTAAAGACGACGGCTGTAAGCGAAGGGCCCTGTCTGCAATATACGCTTGCGCCGCATTCCATCACTGCATTTCAGATTCCGCCGCAGAAAATGGTGTCCATTACAACGGAAGCGCAGGAAGGCGGAACGGTAAGCGAAAGCGTGGAAACAGAGGCCGGAAGCAGCGTTACGGTGACGGCGACCCCGAATGAAGGATATGTATTTGCCGGCTGGTATCTGGGTGAGGAAAAAGTATCGGAAGAGGCGTCCTATACATTTGTAGCGGAAGAAAGCGTTACCGTGACGGCAAGATTTGTGATAAAAGCAGCTCCGCCTGCGCCGGACGATGGAAAGCGTCCGGATAATCCGCCAGATAATCCGCCTGTAAAAGGAGAGGAGACGCCGGGCGTTGGAGGGGCGTTTACAGCGTCCGCAGAAAATGCGGTCTGTCAGGTTCTTTCGTCTGAAGCCGGAAAAGAGGAGGTTTCCTATATAAAGCCGGCCAATGCGGATCTGACGAGTTATGTCATACCGGATGCCGTAACATTTGGCGGCGTGAAGTATACCGTGACATCGATTGCGGCGGAGGCGTTTTTGAATAACAAAAAAGCTGTGTCCATTGCAATTGGATCAGGCATTCAGACGATTGGAAAAGAGGCTTTTTCCGGATGCAGCCGTATAAAGACGGTTAAAATCGGAAATAATGTAACGGAGATTCAGGATAAGGCCTTTTATAAGGCGACTTCCCTGACAAAGATCGTCCTTCCATCCAGTGTAAAAAAGATTGGAAAACAGGCTTTCTTCGGCAACAAGAAGTTAAAGAATGTGACGATTCAGACAGAAAAGCTGACGAAGCGGACAGTAGGGAAAAAAGCATTTACCGGCATACATGCGAAAGCAAAGTTTAAAGTTCCGGCAAAGAAATGGAAGGTTTATCAGAAGATGCTGCGGGCAAGAGGCGCAGGCGCAAAGACTTCCATCCGGAAATAGCCGGTGAAAGAAAGTTTCATCTATATTTTGTATAAAAGTAGTTGACTATTGGAAAAATTATGCTATAATGAATATCAGTGCAATAAAATATTACCCAGACAGTTGAATATGCACAATACGCAACTGGAGGGAGGTTAGGTGTGAGACAATGTCGAATGTAATCGTAAAAGAGAACGAGACTTTAGACAGCGCTTTACGCAGATTCAAAAGAAACTGTGCAAAGGCTGGCATTCAGCAGGAGATTCGTAAAAGAGAACATTACGAAAAGCCGAGCGTGAGACGCAAGAAAAAGTCGGAGGCAGCAAGAAAACGTAAATACAATTAAGCGTAGTTAATGAGAAGAAGTTCATCTGAACTTCTTCTTTTTTTGGTTTGCGCGTCATGAGAGGGGAATCGCCAGTGAATCCTGTAGTATCGTTACGTTAGCCCTGTAAGCGGATAAGAGGGAGTCAGGTCACGAAAGCGGTAGTAAAGTTCAGGGTACGGAAGAAGAAGCTTACTAAGATACGGCTTACGCATGCGCATATGAAAATATTGGAAAATGCCGAAAAACAGAGCAAATGTTTCAATTTCTGTAAAAATGCAATGTATTTTAGAATTCTGTTTCGTATAGGATAGAAATGTGCCTTATTTTTATAATTTTTTTATAAAAAATGGGATTTATATTATAAATTTGCAGAATAAATCTATTATTTTCAAAAATAATATTGTATCAGTCGAAAATATATAGTATAATTGCACATATTAATAAACAGGAAAGGAATAGGAACGTCGGCAGATGGCATGGACATTCTTTTTGCATTGGATGAAACATATACATCCGATACGTCATACCGTCTTATTAACGTAAAGCGATATATCGTTGAAAACGGCTATGGAGGGCAGAACGATGCGTTATGAAACAGGGCAAATGTCGATGTCCCGGTTAATTGAAAGGTGAAGTTTATGGAGCGTAAATTTAGAATGGGGATGCTGGCATTTCTGGGATGTATTCTGATGTGTTTTTCTGGTGTGTATGCATCGGAGAATGACGTGATTGCGAACGACGCGTCCGGAATACCGGACAGGGAGCTATACCGGCAGATATTGCATGAAATGGGTAAATCCGAACACGAAGTGATTACAAAGCGGGAGGCAGAGAGGAAAAAAGGACTGTGGATTCCAAATGGAGGCGTGCAGGATCTGACTGGCATTGGATATTTCTGCAATCTGACCAGCCTGAAGATAGAAGACCAATGGCATCAGGGAGCGAATGCATTCACAAGCCTAAAGCCGCTGGAGGACTTGGAGCATCTGAAAAAGCTTACGATTGACCGCAGCTGGGATCTGGAGAGCCTTGCGGGAATCGAAGGCCTGACGCAGTTGAAGAATCTGCAAGTGACGCGCACGGGGCTTAAGAGTCTGAAAGGAATCGAAGGGCTGACACAGCTGAAGGAGTTGAGACTTGACTATGGCAGACTGACCAGCCTGAAAGGGATAGAGTCTCTGAAAAATCTGAAATACCTGGATGCGCCAAACAACCGGTTAAAGAGCGCGAAAGAAATCCGATATCTGAAGCATTTAAAACAGTTGGATTTGAACAATAACCGGCTGACGGAGGTGGAAGGGATCCGCTATCTTAAAAATCTAAAGGGCTTTGATTTAAGCAACAACCGCTTAACAGACATCGACGGCATAAAGGGTTTGGAAAAAGTGGTCGCATTTGGCGTTACAAACAATCAAATCCGAAGGATTCCGGAATTAAGAAGGGGGCAGTACCTGATGATGGACTTTAAAGGGAATAACCTGTCGGAAGGGGAGCTGAACGCTAAGCTGAAAGCGCATCTGAACAACGACAGGCTTACTCCGCAGTGGCTGAAGGACCAGATCGCGTTTCAGAATCATTACAAAGTGAGCCTGACCGTCCCGCGGAAGCTAAAGAAGATACCAAAAAACACGCGCAGGATAGTTGGAAAGATGCAGAGGAGCGGGCCATACAGGGGGGGAAGTCTACGTTACGGTGAACGATAAAGGGACAAGGGCGCGGAATGGCCTGGTAAAGGTGGACGCGCAGGGAAAGATCATCCCGGTAAGGGGAAAAAAGAACGGTTCTCTGAACAACAGCCTGGTCAGAGTGCAGCCGGACGGGGCGTTTGTGATAGATAAGGCGATGGCGAAGAAGGAGATGGGAGATGGAGCGCTCGTCGAGACGCTTCGACATCAGTTAAAGGGGAACAAGGAGCTGTTTTTTGAAATTTATATCTACAGCGAGGAGTCCAGGCGGCTGGAATGCGCCAAAAGCGTTCTGATTACGGAAAAGGCCGATTTTGACATCGGCTATGAATGGAGCGACTAAGGCGGGTTCGGAAAGCAAAAGCAGGACTGCATCAGCTTATGCGGCATGTGCCACCGCATAGCTGGTGCAGTCCTGCTTTTTCGCGTTATGGGTGCGCTCTAACGGATGCATGAAGTAAATTTGTTCGGCAGAGCGTTTTTTAGTCATACTTTATGAGACAAGTCATATATTAGACTAAAGCATGCAAACGGATCATGGATTGCATAACCGGAGGGCACAGGGAGTGAGAATGGTGCGGGAGGAAATTTTACATATTATGCCAACGGGGCTGCGCGGTTTTATGAAAGATTGCTTAAAAGGAGCGGCAGACCCGGAAGAGATTCGCATCCGAATTGGACAGGCGCCGGAGGTGCGATGCGCCAATGGGAGCATCTGGCTTCCGTATACGATTACGGCGGAAGATCTGGAAGAAATGCTGACGTTTATCAGCGGTTATTCTGTTTACGCATACGAAGAGGAGATCCGTCAGGGATACTTAACGATTGCGGGGGGGAATCGCATCGGCTTTGCCGGAGAGACGAGGCTTGTGGATGGACGGGTGGACCGTATGACGCATATTTGCTTTTTGAATATTCGAATTGCCGCAGAGCGGAAAGGCTGCGCAAAAAAACTGCTGCCGTTTCTGTTTGAGGAGGGGGAGTTTTTGAATACGCTTTTGATTGCAAGGCCCGGAGCCGGTAAGACAACCTTTTTGCGGGATTGTGTGCGTATGCTTTCCGATGGAGAAGCCGGACGGGATGGGAAAAAGGTCTGTGTCATTGATGAGCGTTCGGAAATTGCAGCTTCGCATCTTGGCGTGCCGCAGAATGACGTGGGAAGACGGACGGATGTGCTGGACGGCTGTCCGAAACGGGAGGGGATGCGCATGGCGATGCGGAGCATGTCGCCGGAAATTATCGGGATTGACGAGCTGGGCGGGAAAGAGGATGCAAAGGCCGTGGAGGAAATTATTTTAAGCGGGTGTAAAATTCTTGGAACGATGCATGGAAGCTGTGTGGAGCACAGCATGCAGACGGCGGGGGTGAAGCGAATGTACCGAAAAAAACTGTTTGCGCGCTATGTTCTTTTGGACAAAACGGAAACAGGAGAAAGGACGTTCCTGGTTTACGATCAGGACTGTAAGCGGTTATGTTGAAGTGGATGGGAATGCTTTGCATTTTAACGGGCGCGGTTGGAACGGGGCGTTATTTTTTCACGTATTTCAGAATGCATTTTGAGCAGCTGGTGGAATGCAGGGAAATTTTTGCACAGATGGATGCGGGGAGGGAATATCTGCGTCTGCCCTATGCGCAGCTTTTGAAACGGGCGGCAAAGGGGAAACGGGAGGTTTTTGCCGACATGCTGTGTGAAGTTGCGGATGCAATGGAACAAAACCAGGAAGCAGACGCGGGCGCACTTTGGAATCAGGCGTTTCTGAAACGAAAAAAAGAGATTCTTTTAAAAGAAGAAGAGAAGGATTTATTTTTGGCGCTGGCGAAAAGCCTGATGCTTGCCGGAGATCACGGGCAGGTTTCCAGACTGTATTTTTTGCAGCTTGACGATCGGATTCAAAAGGCGATGGAAGAAAAGAAGGAAAAGCAGAAGCTGTATGGCGCAGTCAGCGTCCTGGGCGGCCTGTTTCTTGTCATATTGCTGTTTTAGCCAGACGTCTGCGGGACAATAAGGAAGCGAAGGAGAAGTCATGAGCGTAAATTTAATTTTTAAAATCGCTGCGGTGGGGATTCTCGTTACCGTATTAAGCCAGGTTTTAAAACACAGCGGAAGAGAAGAGCATGCATTTTTAACAAGCCTTGCAGGGCTGATTATTGTGCTGTTCTGGATTGTGCCTTATATTTATGAATTGTTTGAAACGATGCAGAAGCTGTTTTCTCTTTAGGAGGTACGATGGATATTTTAAAAATCAGCGTGTTTGGCATTTCGGCCGTCCTTCTGGCGTTGATCTTAAAAGGCTATCGGCCGGAGTACAGCCATTATATCAGCATCGCCGTATGCATCTGCGTCTTTTTGTTTGCGGCAACGAAGCTGGAGCAGATCATAAGCTACGCAAAGAAGATGCAGGATATGGTTTCGATGGATCATTCTTATATGGCGATGATTTTAAAAATGATTGGCATTACGTATGTTGCGGAATTTGCATCCAATATCTGCAAGGATTGCGGATATCAGACGGTGGCCGGACAGATTGAGCTGTTTGCCAAATTGTCGATTCTTGTCATTGGGATGCCGGTGATCCTGGCCTTTATGGAGACGATTGGAGAGCTGCTATGAGAAGCTGCATGGGTATCTGGATGTTTTTGTTTTGCGCGCTTTCTTTCGGTATGACGGTAAGGGCGTCGGAACCGGAAGATCTGATGGAAGAAATGGATTTTACGGAAATCAGCCGTTTTCTGGACGATGAAAAGGACGTTCCCGTTTCGTTTGAGGAAGTGATGCGCGCGCTGCTTAAAGGAGGTGATATTTCGTATGAAACGATGGGAGATTACATCAAGGATCTGTTGCTGTCGGGCTTTTCTTCACATAAGCAGCTTGTGGTCTGGCTTCTGGCAGTGTCCTTTGCATTCTCCATACTGAAAAATTATGCAAAGAGCTTTTCCAGCTCCTATGTTTCGGAAATCTGTTTTTTTCTGTGCTATTGTTTTATGATGGCGCTGCTGCTGCGGTCGTTTTCTTCTATGAATGAGACGGCGCTTGCAACGACGGAAAAAATGACGGGGTTTATGAAAGCTCTGATTCCGACGTATTGCATGGCGATTTCGTATACGATGAATCTGAATTCCTCCGCTGCGGCGTATTCGCTGATTTTTGCGGCGGTGTATCTGGTGGAGTGGATGATTCGCTACGTGCTGGCGCCGCTGGTGCAGATTTACATTATGATGGAGTTTTTGAATCATTTTATGGAGGAGGAACGCTTTCACAGGATTTCGGAGCTGCTTTGCGATACGGTGCGCGTGCTGCTCAAAGGGTCCGTTACGGTGATTTTGGGCATCAACATCATTCAGGGCATGATCGCGCCGGCGATGGACCGTCTGGCCGGAAATACGATTGCCAAAACGATTCAGATGGTGCCCGGACTGGGAAACGCCGTCAATGGAATGGGGCAGATTTTTATCAGCTCCGGACTTGTGATCAAAAATTCCGTCGGCGCTGCGGCGCTCATTATTCTGACGATTTTGTGCGCTGTTCCATTTCTGAAAATGGCGGTTCTGGCAATCCTGTATAAAGCGCTTTCGGCTATCTTAGAGCCGATTGCGGATAAGCGGCTTTCCGGCGGGATGAATGGCATTGCGAATGGTGGAATGCTGTATCTGAAAATTTTAAGTACAAGCTTTATGCTCTTCTTTCTGACGGTTGCGCTTACGGCCGCCGCAGTTGGCTTTGGAACGGGGGGATAGCGATGGATCACGTAGTGGGGTGGGTTAAAAATTACAGCATGGTGTTTCTGCTGATGACGGTTTTGACTTCGGTTGCGGCGAAAAAAGAATATCGGAAATACATCCAGTTATTTGTGGAAATTATTCTGGTCATCACGCTGGCAGGGCCTTTGCTTGGGGCGCTGGGCAAATCGAACGATTTGTTTGAAAAAATTTCGTATGACAGCTTCTGGCAGGGACTGGAAGGGATGAAGCTGGATCAGGAGAAGATCGATTTTATACAGGAAGAGGCGTACCTTTCGTATTATGAAAAGGCGATTGCGGCCGATGTGAAGCTGATGGCGGAGGAGGCCGGATATGCGGCGCTTGCCGTGTCTGTAACGCTAAGCGATGCGTTTGAGGTGGAAGCGCTGGAGCTTGAGGTGGCAAGGCAGGATACAGAAAAAGTGATTGTAGGAACGGTGGGAGAGAAGCCGGAGAGCGGGGAAATTACGGCATTGCGGGAAAAGATTGCCGCGCATTACCAGGTGGATGCACAGACGGTTTCCATCGTGGATTAGTTTGGGAGGCATGCGTGAAGCTGAAGGATTTTTTTCAAAACAGGTCATGGAAGAAATGGGAAAAAAGCCAGTGGAGCATTCTGATTCTGGTAGGCATGCTTCTGATGGTGATTGCAATTCCGACAAAGGACAAGGAAAAGGAAGTGCAGAAATTGCAGGAGGAGGTCGGGGAGGATGCCGCGCGCGCCGCGGAAGTGGAAAAAGAGGACTATGTGCGAAAGCTGGAACAGCGGCTTTGTGATACGCTCTCAAGACTGGAGGGGGCCGGCGCGGTGGAGGTGATGATTACGCTGGAAGATTCCGGCGAGAGCATTGTGGAAAAAGACACTTCGAATGAAACGTCAACGCTGCAGGAGGCGGACAGCGCGGGAGGAAGCCGGTCGGAAAAAAACGCGCAGACGGCGCGGTCAACGGTTTACCGCGAAGAAAGCAGCGAAAAAACGCCTTTCATAGGAAAAGAAATGACGCCGAAAGTCGCCGGCGTACTGGTTGTTGCGCAGGGAGGCGATCAGACTGCGGTAAAGCAAAATATTTCTGAAGCAGTGATGGCATTATTCCAAATTGACGTGAATAGAATAAAAGTAGTTAAGATGAATATGCAGGAGGAAGAATATTGAAAAAGAAATTGAAGAAGAATCAAATCATCATTACAGCGCTGGCGCTTATGATTGCGGTTGCCGGATATGTCAGCTATACAAGAAGCAACTTAGACGGCGCAGCTACGGAAACAAGCGCGGATATTTCGGAGGATTCTTATGAAATCTCCGATAATCCAATCCTGGAGGGCGATATTTTTACGGATACGGGAGATGGGAACCCGGATGTGGCGCAGGCGGAGAACGGCGGTACGGACGTTGCTTTAGACGAAGACGCGGCGGAGGCCGGAGCGGACGCGGCGCAAAGCGGAGCGGAATTAAATCCGGGAGAAGCCGTGCTTACAAGCTCGACGGTAAACAATGTGGATTTTGCGGCTGAGATGAAGCTGTCCAGGGAACAGGTGCGCGCCAAAAATAAAGAAACGCTGCTTGGCATCGTCAACAGCACGACGCTGACGGATGAGCAGAAGCAGGCGGCCGTCGATCAGATGATTGCGTTGACGGATGTGGCGGAACGGGAAGCGGCGGCGGAAATGCTTTTAGAGGCCAAAGGCTTTACGGACGTTGTAGTCAGCATTACGGAAGATATGGTAGACGTCGTTTTGAATATGGGAGACGTTACCGATGCAAAACGGGCGCAGATTGAGGATATTGTGAAGCGCAAGACGAATATCAGCGCGGAGCACATTGTGATCACGCCGATTGATACGACGGCGCAGACAGAGAGTGGGACGCAGACGGAAAGTGAAACGCAGCAGGATAGCGGGACGCAGACGGAAGGAAGCGAGACGGCGGGAACGTCCGGCACGGCAGAAATGACAGAGTCGACAGAATCGGAGAATACGGAGGGGACTTCTTCCAAGTAACGGAAAAAAGGAAGATTTCACAGCGTGCGCATGTGAAATCTTCCTTTTTATTATTTGCAACCGCAGTTTTTGTCGATAACGGGATTGCATGCGTAGAAGTTTTTGGAGTCGAGGCGTTCCTGGATCAGCCGCAGCGCTTCGCCAAACCTCTGGAAGTGCACAATTTCCCTTGCACGCAGGAAGCGGATCGGGTCAATGACGTCAGGATCTTTGACAACGCGCAGGATGTTGTCGTAGGTGCTTCTGGCTTTCTGTTCGGCTGCCATATCCTCCACAATATCCGTGATCGGATCGCCTTTTACCTGGAATTCACAGGCATTTTGCGGAACGCCGCCGGCTGCCTGCGGCCATACGCCAAGGGTGTGGTCAATATAATATTCACCAAAACCGGATTCTTTGATTTCTTCCGGCGTTAAGTTGCGGGTGAGCTGGTGCACGATGGTGGCTACCATTTCGAAGTGGGCCATTTCTTCTGTGCCCAGAGAAGCATCGGTAATGTTCCGGTTACTGTATTTTGGGACGGGCATGATACGGTGGGATTTCCGATACATAGCTTTTCGACGTTTGAGAGAATAAAGAAGCATGTTGTAACACTTTATCTTACAACTGAAATATGTTATACTCATTTCAGAAATATGGAACAAGGAGAATTTAAAATATGCAGATTTCAAGTCGGTTTACCGTCGCAGTTCATATATTTGCCTGTATAGCTGCATTTGAAAAAGACTATAAATTAACAAGTGATTTTTTGGCAGGGAGCGTTAATGTGAATCCGGTCGTCATTCGCAGAATCCTGCAGCAGTTAAAGGCGGCAAATCTCATAACCGTATCAAGAGGCGGCGGTGGCGCGTCTATTGTAAAGCCCTTGAATGAAATCACCCTTTTTGATGTGTATAATGCTGTCGAATGTGTGGAGAATGGAAAGTTATTTCATTTTCACGAAAATCCGAATCCCAAATGCCCTGTTGGGAGAAATATTCACAATGCTTTAGATGATAAATTACATCGTATTCAACAGGCAATGGAGAATGAAATGTGCAAAATAACAATCTTTGATATAGTAAAAGACACACAGGCTTATATAGAGCAAGAAAATAAATGATGTGAATATAGGAACAGAGTCAGCCATCCCTTACCATTCATTTTGGGGTGGTTTTTTATACGTAAAATAGTTTTAAGAAAACCTCAATGTAACTATTGATATTACAACAAAGGCATGTTACAATTGTTGTAATTGAGATAGTTACAACAATAATTTTTCTTATGGAGGAATGGACATGGATGCTCAGAGATGCCTGGAAATTTTACGGGAAGTAAAGGATGTTGCGTTTGCTACGGTGGATGAAAACGGACTTCCTCAAATACGTATGATTGATGTGATGATCGTTGAAAAGGAAAAAATGTATTTTTGTACAGCAAGAGGAAAAAACTTTTACTGTCAGGTTGTCAAAAGCGGTCAGGTTGCGGTTACAGGAATGAATCAAGAATTTCAGATGGTACGGTTAAATGGCACGGCGAAAAAACTGGAGGAGCAAAGAAAATGGATTGACAGAATTTTTAAAGAAAATCCGTCGATGAATGCAGTTTATCCAGAGGAAAGCAGATATGTGCTGGAGGCGTTCTGCATTGAGGATGGCTCTGTTGAGTTTTTTGACTTAGGAAAAGGGCAGATTGTCAGAGAAAGCTTCACGTTCGGAAATGCTGCGGCAAAAAAATCAGGATTTCACATTTCAGATGGCTGTATTCATTGCGGAAAGTGCGAGCGTATTTGCCCACAGAAATGTATAGCGGATGATAAAATCAATCAAAATCATTGCCTGCATTGTGGGCTGTGCGTCGAGGAATGCCCTGTCGGAGCCATTAAAAAAAGAGGAGAATAAAGATGTTGCAGAATATGTGGTTACTTTTTATAGAAAGAAAAGAGTTCTTTTTGGATTTGCTGTGGGAGCATTTAGAGATTTCTCTGCTTGCGATTATAATAGCGGTTTTATTCGGTGGCATGATCGGAATTTTAATCAGCGAATTTCAAAAAACAGCAAAACTTACTTTGGGCGCAATCAACTTCCTGTATACCATACCGTCAATTTCTATGCTTGGATTTTTAATTCCGTTTTCGGGCATTGGAAATGCCACCGCTGTCATTGCTTTGACCGTTTATGCCCTTTTGCCGATGGTAAGGAATACGCACACGGGAATGACAAATGTGGATCCTGCTATTTTAGAAGCGGCAAAAGGCATGGGAAGCACAAGAATGCAAATACTTTTCAAAATTAAGCTTCCGCTTGCGATGCCTGTTATTTTGTCCGGGATTCGTAATATGGTTACAATGACAATCGCCCTTGCAGGCATTGCTTCATTCATTGGCGCAGGTGGCCTGGGCGTTGTGATTTATAGAGGCATCACCACAAATAATGCCGCAATGACCATGGCCGGCAGCTTGCTCATTGCCCTGCTTGCTTTGGCAACGGATTTCTTGCTTGGATTTATGGAAAAGCGAATTGGAAAGCGCAGCGTAAAAGCGAAAAAGGCAAACCGCGTCATGGCAATTGCGGCTCTTTTGATTTGCCTGTGCGTGATTGTTGGGATGCTGCTCCCAGTGAATAGGCGGGATACCCTGCATATTGCGACAAAGCCGATGACAGAGCAATATGTGTTGGGTGAGATGTTGGACATTCTGATTGAGCAGGATACCGATTTGAATGTAGAGCTAACGCAAGGCGTAGGCGGGGGGACGTCAAATATTCAGCCTGCAATGGAAAGCGGTGAATTTGACATCTATCCCGAATATACGGGGACAGGTTGGAATATGGTTTTGAAAAAAGAGGGCCTGTATACCGAAGAGTTATTTGAGGCAATGCAGGACGAGTATAAAAATTCACTCAATCTGCAATGGGTTGGGATGTACGGCTTCAATAATACCTATGGCTTGGCTGTTCGTCGTGAAATTGCTGAAACATACCATATCAAAACGTATTCAGACTTGAAATCCGTATCGGATCAGCTTATATTCGGCGCGGAATATGATTTTTTTGAGCGTGAGGACGGCTATGATGCGCTTTGTGACGCCTATGGCTTTGCATTCAAAAGAACGATGGATATGGATATTGGATTGAAATACCAGGCAATCAATCAGGGGAAAATTGATGTGATGACTATTTTCACCACGGACGGGCAGTTAAGCGTTTCCGATGTTGCTGTTTTGGAAGATGATGAGAATTTCTATCCTTCTTATTTATGCGGGAATGTGATCCGTTCTGAAATTTTGGAACAGCATCCCGAATTGATGGAGCTGTTCAACAAGCTTACGGATGTCATTTCCGATGAAGACATGGCGCAAATGAACTACGCTGTCGAGAGTGAGGGGAAAGGGACGCGAGAAGTAGCCGAAGCATTTTTACAAAATGCGGGCCTTTTGAAATGAGGTGCAGAAAATGAGCATAGCGATTGAATTTAAGAATATTAAAAAAGCTTACGGGAACAAAGTGATACTGGATGACTTTAACCTTTCTGTTGCACAGGGTGAGTTTGTCACTGTCATCGGCTCTTCAGGATGCGGAAAAACGACAGCCTTAAAGATGGTAAACGGGCTGATCGAGCCGACGAGCGGTGATATTTTTGTAGATGGAGAAAATATTCGAGAGAAAAACATGACGGAATTCCGTCGTAATATTGGATATGCAATTCAAGGCAGCGTTTTATTTCCTCACATGACAGTGGAGCAGAACGTAGCTTATGTGCCTAATCTTCTCAATAAGAAGGACAAGGAAAAGACGAAGCTTGCAGTTTCTAAGTGGATGAAGCTCGTTGGCCTTGATGACGAATTAAAAGGCCGTTATCCTTCTGAACTGTCAGGCGGGCAGCAGCAAAGAGTTGGCATAGCGAGAGCGTTGGCGGCGTCCCCTAATATTCTTCTGATGGATGAGCCTTTCGGCGCGGTTGATGAAATTACTCGTGGGCAGCTGCAAAATGAATTGAAGCAAATCCATGAAAAAACAGGCATTACCATCTTGTTTGTGACGCATGATATTTCTGAAGCGTTAAAGCTTGGCACAAAAGCGCTTGTTATGGATCAAGGGCAAATACAGCAGTATGGAAAAGCAGATGAGCTTTTGCGCAATCCCAAAACGGATTTTGTAAAGCAGTTGGTAGAGAAAGAGAGGCGTATCTGCCATTTGCCTGAGGAACGCCTAAAAAATTGTGAATACAGTTGGGCAGGCTGCTCTGCGGCAGCGGAACATGATGTCATGCCATTTTAGCCGGATGCATTCAGCGACCGCCCTCCGACTTCGCTTGTTGAAGTTTGGAGGGATTTTTATTTCATTATTTGTTTTTGAGCGCTCTGCGCTTCGTTAAGCCCCTGTGCCGTATATCCGAAAGGTCGGAAATCGCCCCGGAAAACTGCCTATTTCCACGCTCTCAAAATTGTGGTAAAATAAGAAAATAAGGGTTGTTTTGCAGATGAAAGGGATAAAACGTATGTACAAACACTGCGACTCAGATGATTGTTATATCAGCCTCCATGACTGCCGCGCTGAAAAAATGAGTTTTGATAAAGGAATTTTATCTTTTACTTTCCCTGACGGATTCTGGATAACGCAACAGCATTCTTTGAACAGTTCGGAGAATACCGTCTTAACAAGTTCTTCTCAAGTGGATTTTACAATTATTGGTGAAGAGATTTGCGGAATTGAAATTTCTATATTTAGGAAGAAAAGAAGTGGAACGGTAATTCGAGAGGACTGGGAACCGCTAAATTTTATAAATGCTGTGAATGCAGGAGATTTTGAAATAGAATTTATTACGCAATATAAGAGTTATCAATCATTTCTTTTCAAGTGTTGGGTATGGTTTAACAAAGAACCATATCATTCAGAATGTGAAATAATTTTACATAGTGGAAGGGTATTGTACCGTTGGAATGATTTACGCTACGATCGTTGCTGGTAAGACATTACTATATTGATTCATTCAGCAGGCAAGGAGGGAGAGCATGGAGCTATCCATACAAGAACGATTGAAAGACCTGCATGTGGAGCGTGGCTGACACTGGAACAGTTTGCGGAGCAGACCCGCAGTTCAGGCAGCTTATCGCCGCCCATCTTGACGAGGACGAGTTTTGCCGCCATGTGATACAGCGGGATATAGACGGCGTAGGAAGTGGCTGAAAAAGATTGCGGAGAAGTCGGACTTGCTGAAAAATCCTAACCCACGGCGGGGACGGAAGCAGAGAATAATAAGTAAAATATGGAGAAAAATCAATGGGAATGATTGCAAATTATCAGTCAACTACAGACATTGAATTAGAAAAATTTATGTGCCTTGCTGATGTGGAAGAAGCGCAGGAAAATGAGGACTTAGAAATTTGTGATATAGATAAAATGTGGGACGCACTTCATTTTTTGCTGACAGGAAAATCTGCCAGCGAACCGATTGAAGATAATTTAATCAGCGAAGCGATTATAGGACAGTTTAATATTTCCGGAGAAGAAATTGAAGAATTTATATCTGGAACGAAAACCGATAGAGTGAAAAAAATTGCAAAGGCGTTGCAGGAACTTGATTTTGAAACATATATTGATAAATTTGATATAAGTGCGTTTCGTCAAAACGATATTTACCCTGATATTTGGGGATACGAAGAGGAAGCTGATGAAATTAAAGATGATTTAAGAACCTCATTTGAAAGTTTGAAAAGGTTTTATGAGAAAATGGCAGAACAAGAAAGAGCCGTATTGGTGTCAATTTATTAATTATCTGAGAGTATAAAAAATTCTGTAAAAACTGAATCGAAGTATTCTGAAAAGGTCTTCTATGATAAAATAAAAAATCATAGGAGGCCTTAAATTATGGCAAACAGAAAAAAAGAAGCCCAATTATCGCAACGGGGCAAAGCCCAAGCGCGTCCGCAGCAGATAGGGTGAGTTTGAAGGCTTTGGGCTTGGCATTCTTTCTGGAATTCATTGCGCCATCGACGGACGCTCTCTTTGGAGATGCCATATTCCGTGGTGATGCTGTTGATTGTTCGTCCTTCTTCCAGACGGAGACGGACGATCTTCTTTTTAAATTCGGATGTGTATTTTTGCGGCATAATAAGCGCCTCTTTTCCTTGTAGATTGATTATATCTTATTAGCCATTTCTGTTACAACTTTACTTTATCACAACAACTGCCACAGTTTTACCAAAAAGGACTAACCATCCCGTTATATCGTACAAACCCTAACGAATATCATATAGCGAGGTGGTGTTGATGATTGAAGTGTCGTGAGTTTGTCTATGTCGGAGAGTCTGCTCCACAAATCACAGAACAGGAACACACAGCGTTTTATCTGCAATTTCAAAAGTCAATACTTGCTTCTCTGAAAAAAAGAGAACTATTGACACACTCACAGTATGAGCGTTGTATCGAGGAAATAGAAAAGCAATACAGAAAGAACAACCGCAGCCAAGCCTAAACGCTTGGCTCTTTACATATGTTTCGTGAACCATCGCTACTCAATCAAGAATAAAAATGTACGATTTCCAAATTTGCGCATTCGACAACATACCTCTATGAAACTATACTTAAAATACGGCAAGGCTTTTGTCGGGAAAGGAGCTTTTCTTATGTCAATAGACAAATACGAAACCCTCAATCAAGAGAGAAAAATACAGAATATGAAAAAGAGAGTTGCCGCTTACTGCCGCGTCTCCACGGACAATGACGACCAGGCAAATTCATTTGAAAGCCAGCAGCGGTATTTCCGCCAGTATATCGAACGTAAACCCGATTGGGAGCTTTATGCCATATTTGCTGATGAGGGTATCTCTGGAACGAACACAAAAAAGAGAAAAGAATTTAACCGCATGATTGCATGTGCCAAAAACGGCGATTTCGATTTGATTATCACAAAGGAAATCTCCCGTTTTGCGAGAAATACCCTTGACAGCATATTCTACACCCGTGACCTCAAAAAGCACGGAGTAGGCGTTATCTTTCTAAACGACAACATCAACACCCTGGACGGCGATGCAGAGCTTCGCCTTGCCATTATGTCCTCTATCGCACAGGAGGAAAGCCGCAAGACTTCTGAGCGTGTCAAATGGGGACAGAAACGCCAGATGGAGCGAGGCGTTGTGTTCGGGCGCAGTATGCTCGGCTATGATGTAAAAGGCGGCAAAATGACCATCAATGAAGATGGGGCTAAAATCGTCCGTCTTATCTTTCGTAAGTTCGTGGACGAGGGCAAAGGCACTCATGTTATCGCCCGTGAGCTTCGGGAGGAGGGCATAAGTCCCATGCGTGTGAAAGAATGGAGCAATACCGTCATTTTACGAGTGATACGCAATGAAAAATACTGCGGCGACTTAGTACAGAAGAAAACCTATACGCCAGACTTCCTATCCCATGAAAAGAAAGTAAACCTCGGGCAGGAGGAATTTGTCATCCTCAAAGACCACCACGAGCCGATCATCTCCCGTGAGCTTTTCGACAAGGCAAACCGCATTTTGGATGCAAAATCGCTTTCGCAGGAGGGCAAGGCAAAACACAGCAACCGCTATCCGTTCTCTGGAAAAATCAAATGCGGCAGATGCGGGGCAAGCTATGTTGCCCGATACAAAACCCGAAAGGATGGAAGCCAGTATAAGGCATGGCGTTGTTTTGAGGGCGCAAAGCATGGAGGCCCCCACATCGACAAAGCAGGAAACCAAGTGGGCTGCTCTGGAACAAGCATCCGCAACGAAGAAGCCATCCACATTATGTATCTTGTCTGCAAGCAGCTCACCATTGACCGCCAGAAAATAGCGGATAACTTAATTAAAACGATTCAAAAGGTGATTTCACTGGATATGACTGGTGCAGATACAAATACTCTGGAAGATAAAATTGAAGCGGCACAGAAAAAACGTACTGATTTGATTGACCTTTACACAAGCGGCGATATTGACCGTGATGAATTTACGGCTCTTAGGGCAAAATACGATGCTGAAATCAACAGCTTGAAATCTATGGTGGAAAGCATGGAAAAACAGCAGGTTGTAATTGCGAAGCAAGAGGAACGGATGGAGGATATTAAAAACGCCGTGGATGAGCTTATCGAAGGCATTGAGTATGAGGATGAATTTTACACACAGCTACTTGACAAAATGGTGATTAACGACAGAGAGAACATAGATGTATATCTGAATTTACTTCCCCTTAAATGGAGCTATACGGTTGCGGGCAGCATAAACTGTCCACAGGGCGGAAATTGTCTAAAGGACAGACAGTTGCTAAAAAAAGCGTTAGCCTCTGAAAACGCCCTGCAAGCACAGCGGAACATTTCAGAGGCTTCACTGCCGATATCCGTTAATACGCCCATGACCTCGCGGTAAGGCATGGAATATCTCTGCGACAGATACCGCAGGCTGGCGGAAATCTCTCCATCCGGACCACCGTACTGACTCATAATAAACTTCGCGATTTTCGGATTCGTTTCCTTAATATTGACCGGATATTCCAGACGCTTTTCATAATTCCACATCAGCAGTAACCTCCTTCCCAGGGCCACGGTTCCAAAGCCCAGCGCCAGTAGTCGCAGTTTTCTATCGCATCCAGCGTCAAAGGCGCGTAGTTTGCAGAATAAAGCGCCACGGCGCGCCTGCGCTCTTCATTATAATGGTTAAAAAAAGCAAGCGCATCCGCATCATTGGGATGCGTGTCCAGATATAGTGTGATTTCCGTTATTGCAAAGCTGACCTCGTCAATCCACTGCATCAGCTGACGTCGGTCCATTGTATTTTGCATCAACACGAACGCCCTCCTTTCCCTCCGGTAAATGGTTTATTCAGCTCCGGGAAAATTGTTCCGTATTGCAGGGCTTCCTCCAATTCGTAAATGCGCTTGAACTGCTGCATTGGGACATATGCCATGGCAAGCGGGAAATGCTCCATAGACCAGTCCCGTTCCGGCGGCATGACAGGAGGAGGGCAGGCGTTTCTTCTGCATCTCGGCTGACTGCAAGTATTCATAATACGTCTCCTTTTTTCGTTTATATCAATAGCGTATGCATCGTTTTCTGAAAAGTTACAGAGGAAACTATCATTCTATTTTGAAAAAAAAGAAATAAGAACAGGATTCACAAAAAAGACATTGATTTTCGTTTCGTAAGTGTGTTATTATGCCTATGAACAGCGGCGCAGGAAGGAAACGCCAGTTTGATTTCTGTGCATGCCGGTTGATTTATTTTAAGAAAAGAGGATATGCTATGAAGAAAAGAGTATACTTGGCAGCGACGGCGCTGGGAGCCGGAATGCTTTTGCTGACCGGATGTGGCGATGATGGCAAAAAAGAAGCGTCTGTAGATGGTACGGAAGCGGCGGAAGAGGCAGCATTTGACTTTAAAGGCAGTGAATATGTTACGCTTGGCGAATACAAAAATCTTGCAGTGCGCTATCCGGTTCCGGTCATATCGGACGAAGACGTGGAGCTTGAAGTGGAATACCTTCTGGATGAGAATACGGAATACAACGAAATTTCGGACCGCAGCGTAGAAGACGGCGATTATATCAGCATTGATTTTGCCGGGACGATCGACGGAAAAGAATTCGAGGGCGGATCGGAAACGGGATATGAATTTACGCTTGGCGAAGGAGAATTTCTGGAAGAGTTTGAAAAGAATCTGATCGGAAAAAATAAAGGGGAGACGGCGACGTTTTCCATTACGTATCCGGAAGGGTATGACGATGATCTTACAGGGAAGACGGCGGAATTTAACGTGACGATCAATTCCATCAGTGAAATCGTTGTGCCGGAATATAATGATGCGTTTGTCAAAGAGAAAGCAGGCTACGATACGGTGCAGGAGTATGAAGAGGCGCTTCGGGAAGAGCTGATAGCTCTGGCAGAGCAGGATTCCGTGGACACGGCAGGAGAAGACGCGCTGCAGGCGGCAATCTCCAATGCCACGATCAAGGGATATCCGCAGGCGCTTTATGACGCATGCCATGACAGCACCATGAAGGAATATCAGGAATATGCCGACATGCTGGACATGGAAATTTCAGATTTTATCGGGAGCGACGAAGAGCTTGACAATGAAGTTTTAAACTGGGTCAATGAAATACTCGTATCCCAGGCGATCGCGGAAAAAGAAGGATTTGAAATTACAGACGACGGCTATGAAGAAGACGCAAAAGCGCTGGCGCAGGAATACGAATACGATTCGCTGGATGAATTTATTGCGGATTATGGCGATGTTTTTGTCAAATCCAACGTGCTGCGTGCAAGAGCCGTTGCATTTTTGTATGAAAACGCTGACGTGGAGGAAGTGTCGGAAGACGAGTATTACGGCGGCGGAGACGACCTGGAAAGCCTCGAAGAGGCGGGAACGGAAGTTGCTCTGTAAGAAGATGTGGAATACTTCTTGCAAAAGAGCGGATATATGATACAATAGGAACGAATAATTTTAACCGGGGAGTTAGGTTATGGAAGAGAATTCGGAAAAAAAACTCAAACAGGAAAGGGCGCGGCGCATACGCGTGGCACGGATTCGTCATTCGATCATCAGCGTGTTTGGCGTCTGGCTTGTGCTTTCTGTTGCAATTTGTGTGTTTCTGCTGTTAAAATTACATACAATGGAAGAGAAAATGGATTATCTTCTGGATAATTTTACAGTAAGCGGACAGATGGAGGAAGAGTCAAAGAATTCCGCGGCTGATACGGACGCGGGCGCATATTTGAATCTGGAAGGAATGGAAGAAAGTTACGATGCGCAGGAAGATTATGTTGTAGCGCAGGCTGTGAACCAGAGAGAAAATCTTGCCGGACCGGATGATCTGCATAAGGTGTATCTGACGTTTGACGACGGGCCAAGCAGCAATACGGCGCAGATTTTGGATATCCTGAAGAAACATGATCTGAAAGCGACTTTTTTTGTCGTTGGCAGGGAGGGTGAAGAAGAGAAGGCTCTGTATCGGCGCATTGTGGAGGAAGGGCATACGCTCGCCATGCATTCTTATTCACACAGGTACAATGCGCTGTATCAGTCCAGAGAAGCCTTTGAACAGGATTTTGCGCAGATCCAGAATTATCTGTATGAAATAACCGGACAGGAATGCCTGTTTTACCGTTTTCCCGGCGGCAGCAGCAATCATGTAAGCAATACGGATATGACCGAATTTATCCGGTATCTGAACAGCCAGGGAATTACGTATTTTGATTGGAACGTATCCAGCGGCGATGCGACGTCGCAGGCCTATACGCCGCAGGAACTGGTGGAAAACGTCATAGAAGACGTAGAGAAGTACAAGACTTCCATTGTTCTGATGCATGATGCAAAGACAAAGGGATCTACCGTAGAAGCATTAGAGCCCATGATTGCGTCTTTACAGGAGATGGGAGCTGAAATACTGCCCATTGATGAAGATACGACCGTTGTCCAGCATATAACGGCGGCAGACGTACAGGCGCGGTAGAAGTCAAATACCCTGCGGCAGACGAGTGGGACGAAACAGTTGCAGCCTGGCTCATTGTCTGCGGGAATAAAAATGGAGGAATGGAAATGGGATTTTTTAAAGATTTCAAGGATGATTTTTCACAGGCGGTCAATGATCTGATTCCGGGAGAAGAGGAAAACGCGGAAGAAGAGGGTGCGCTTGAAAATGACGACATGGTAGTCAATACGCTGGATGCGGAGGTGGATGCCGAAAGGGAACTGTTCAAATTAAACGGGCTGCTGGAGCAGGTGGCGGAAGCGCCGGCGCAACAGACAGTCGTGAAGCCGCAGCAGGTAGCCAGAATGGAACAGGAGCTGGCGAAGGAAGTAAAACGAACCGATGCAAGAGCAACGATGGAGGAGAGGAAAAGAATGAACGAAGAAGCAATGAGAACGAGCGCAAAGCAGACAATGGAGGTTAATCCGGAATCCATTTCCGATGAAACGACGGTGATTACGGAAGGGACAAGCATCAATGGCGATATCAACGCAGACGGCTCCATCGATATCCGTGGAAGAATCGGCGGAAACGTAACCTGCAATGGCAAGCTGGTGATTACCGGGATTTTGGAAGGCAACAGCAATTCCTCGGAGTTTTTTGCGGACGCGGCGAAAATTCAGGGCGAAGTCAACAGCACGGGGACGGTAAAAATTGGAATCGGTTCCGTTGTAATTGGCAATATCACGGCGGCTTCCGCAGTGATTGCCGGCGCGATCAAAGGTGATATCGATGTGCAGGGACCGGTCGTTGTCGATACGTCCGCAGTGATTATGGGCAATATCAAATCCCGTTCCGTGCAGATCAACAATGGCGCAGTAATTGAAGGATTCTGTTCACAGTGCTATGCTGATATCGATGTACAGGGGCTTTTCGACGAGAAAAAGGAGAGCTGACGTTATGAAGCGGGTTTTATTGAAATTAAGCGGAGAAGCATTGGCCGGCGATAAGAAGACGGGATTTGATGAGCCTACGGTGATGAAAGTTGCCGAGCAGGTCCGAACGCTGACAGAGCGGCAAATACAGGTGGGCATCGTCATTGGCGGCGGCAATTTCTGGCGCGGACGCACCAGCGAGACGATTGACAGAACAAGAGCGGATCAGATCGGCATGCTGGCGACGGTGATGAACTGCATCTATGTATCGGAGATTTTCCGCCATGCGGGGATGATGACGCAGATTCTTACCCCGTTTGCCTGTGGTTCGATGACGAAGCTGTTTTCGAAAGACCGCGCAAATAAATATTTTGCTCACAATATGGTTGTTTTTTTTGCAGGAGGAACGGGACATCCCTATTTTTCAACGGATACGGCTACGGTGTTGCGCGCCGTTGAAATCGAGGCGGATGGAATTTTGCTGGCAAAAGCGGTAGACGGCGTATACGATAAAGACCCGAAAGCGTATGCGGATGCAAAGCGGTATGACGCAATATCGATAGAAGAAGTGATCGCAAAAAAGCTTTCCGTCGTCGACATGACGGCCTCCATCCTTTGCATGGAGAATCGGATGCCGATGTATGTCTTTGCGCTAAACGAAGAAAACAGCATTATAAAAGCAATATCCGGACAGTTTCACGGAACAGAAGTTACGGTATAGAAAAAGCGGCGTATCATGAAAAGGGAGGTTAAGTTATGGACGCAAGATTAGAACCATTTGAAACAAAAATGCAGAAATCTCTGAACAATCTTGAAGAAGAATATGGCTCCATACGTGCCGGACGTGCCAATCCGCATGTCCTGGATAAATTAAAAGTCGATTATTACGGAACGCCGACGCCGATTCAGTCGGTAGCGAACGTCAGCGTGCCGGAGCCGCGGATGATACAGATTCAGCCCTGGGAGAAAGCAATGGTAAAAGAAATTGAACGGGCGATTCTGACTTCGGAGCTTGGCATTCATCCGACGAATGACGGCACGGTCATCCGCCTTGTATTTCCGGAGCTGACAGAAGAGCGCAGAAAAGAGCTTGCAAAGGAGATCAAGAAAAAAGGCGAGAATGCAAAGGTTGCGGTGCGCAATATTCGTCGCGATGCGAACGATTCCTTCAAAAAGCTTGCCAAAGAAGACGTATCTAAAGATGAAATCAAGGATCTTGAGGATGCGGCGCAGAAGATGACGGATCAGTATATTGCCAGGATTGAAAAAGCAGTTGAGGCAAAGTCGAAAGAGATTCTTACAGTATAAAATAAAGAAGACAGGCGTGGGGACATTGCGTGATGCGTGTCCCCATTTTCACCATAGCTGTGAAAAGGAAGGGATACAGATACGATGATACCAAATCACGTAGCGATTATATTGGATGGAAACGGCAGATGGGCGAAGCAAAAGGGCATGCCAAGAAATTATGGCCATACGATGGGCGCAAAAAATGTGGAAGTGATTTCAAAGGCGGCCTATGAGATGGGCATTCGTTATCTGACGCTGTATGCGTTTTCCACAGAAAACTGGAATCGTCCAAAAAGCGAGGTTGGCGCCCTGATGTCGCTTTTGGATTCTTATCTGAAAAACTGTCTGAAAACGGCCAGAAAAAATCATATTTGCGTTCGCGTCATTGGCGACATCAGCCGTCTGGATCAAACGTTTCAAAAGAATATACGCCAGCTGGAGGAGGCTTCTGCCGGATATGACGGGCTGCATCTGCAAATTGCAATCAATTACGGAAGCCGGGATGAAATGCTGCGCGCCGTGCGCAGACTGGCGGGAGAATGCGAGGCCGGGCGGATTTCTTCGGAAACGCTTGACGAGGCGGCGTTTGCCTCCTGTCTGGACACGGCGGGCATTCCCGATCCTGACCTTTTGATTCGTACGAGCGGCGAGCAGCGGCTGTCGAATTTTCTGCTCTGGCAGCTTGCTTACAGCGAGTTTTATTTTACTGACGTTTTGTGGCCGGATTTTGACCGGAAGGAATTGGAACGTGCCGTATTGGCATATAGTTCCAGAGAGAGGCGTTTTGGCGGCGTCGGAGGAGAAGCGAATGTTTAAGACAAGGTTGGCAAGCGGCGTGGTTTTGGTGGCGCTTGCTTTGGTTTTGATTCTTATGGGCGGAGATGTGCTGCTGGCGTCGCTGTTTTTGATTTCATTGACGGGCATGTATGAATTGTATCGCGTGTTTCAGGTGGAAAAGAATGCGGTTGGCATAACGGGGTATCTGGCGGCGGCTCTTTTTTATGCGCATTTGAAGTATGCCTTTTTGCCGGATAGCATGGCGCTTGTGATGGGCGTTTTGATCTGTCTGATGTCGGTCTATGTTTTTTCTTATCCCAAATATCGGACAGAGCAGATTTTAGCGTCCTTTTTTGGCGTATTTTATGTGGCGGTCATGCTCTCCTGCATTTATCAGACGAGAATGCTGGCGCGCGGCAGTTATATCGTATGGCTGATTTTTCTGTGCTCGTGGGGCTGCGACACCTGCGCGTACTGCGTCGGCGTTCTGTTTGGAAAGCATAAAATGTCGCCGAAATTAAGCCCGAAAAAATCTGTCGAAGGCGCGTTTGGCGGCGTAATCGGAAGCATGCTGCTGACGCTTTTGTACGGCTTCATTTTTCGGGACGCGATGCAGATTGCAACGAGAGAGCTGTTTCTGCTTTCGGCAATCAGCGGCACAGGGGCGTTGATTTCCATGGTGGGAGATCTGGCGGCTTCCGCGGTAAAGCGAAATTACGAAATCAAAGACTACGGAACGCTGATTCCGGGACACGGCGGGATTTTGGATCGGTTTGACAGCGTGATTTTTACGGCGCCCGTCGTTTATTATCTGGCGGCATATTGGATAACATAGAGAAAGACCCGGAGGTATGGGATGAAAAAAATTGCAATACTGGGTTCGACCGGTTCGATTGGCACGCAGACGCTCGCAGTCGTCAGAGAGCAGAAAGACATTGCGGTGACGGCGCTTTCCGCCGGTGATAATATCGCGCTTTTGGAAGCGCAGATCCGGGAGTTTCGGCCAAAGCTGGCCGCTGTTCGGACGGAAGGCCTGGCGAAAGAGCTGCGCATTCGTACGGCGGATCTTGACGTAACCATTGTATCCGGCATGGAGGGCCTTCTTTCCGTCGCGACGGAACCAGACGCTTCGATTCTGGTGACGGCGATTGTAGGCATGCTGGGGCTTCGTCCGACGGTTGCGGCGGTAAAAGCGGGCAAGACGATTGCGCTTGCCAACAAGGAGACGCTGGTGACGGCGGGACATCTGATTGTGCCGCTGGCCAGACAAAACGGCGTTTCGATTCTCCCGGTGGACAGTGAGCACAGCGCGATTTTTCAGGCGTTGCAGGGAGAGGCGCGCAATGCGGTGGCCAAACTGATTCTGACGGCGTCCGGCGGGCCGTTTCGTGGCAAAAAAACAGAAGCGTTAAAGCAGATTCGGCCGGAAGACGCGCTGAAGCATCCAAACTGGTCGATGGGAAAGAAAATTACGATTGATTCCGCGACGCTTGTCAACAAAGGGCTTGAAGTGATCGAGGCGAAGTGGCTGTTTCACGTAGAGCCGGAACAGATTCAGGTCGTCGTCCATCCGCAGAGCGTTGTGCATTCCGCCGTGGAATTTGAAGACGGAGCGGTGATGGCGCAGCTTGGAACGCCGGATATGCGGCTTCCGATTCAGTATGCGCTATATTATCCGACGCGGCGCAGATTAAGCGGAACGCGGCTTTCTTTGACCGATCTTTCGGGACTTACGTTTGAGGAGCCGGATATGAAGACGTTTCGGGGACTTGCGCTTGCGTATGAGGCGATGCGGCGGGGCGGCAATATGCCGACGATTCTAAACGCGGCAAACGAAAAGGCCGTGACGATGTTTCTTCAGAGAAAGCTTGCATTTTTGGAAATACCCGAAATGATAGAAGCGTGCATGGAGGAGATCGGATTTTTGGAGCATCCTGGTCTGGAAGATATTTTGGAGACGGAAGCGGCAGTGCATCAATATATAGAAAGCAGGTGGCAGGTTTGAGATTTTTGATTGCAATTTTGATATTCAGTCTGATTATTTTGTTTCATGAGCTGGGGCATTTTCTTCTGGCAAAGAAAAACGGCATCCGGGTCAATGAATTTTCTCTGGGGCTTGGACCGACGCTGTTTGGCGTGACAAAGGGAGAGACAAAATATTCGCTGAAGCTTTTTCCATTTGGCGGCGCGTGCATGATGGAAGGGGAGGATGAAGAGAGCGACGACGCGAAGGCGTTTGGAAAAAAGTCGGTATGGGCCAGGATCAGCGTCGTTGCGGCCGGACCGCTGTTTAATTTTATCCTGGCGTTTGCGCTGGCCTTTCTTCTGATCTGCTGCATTGGCGTGGACGTTCCAAACGTATCGGACGTCAGCAAGGGAAGCCCCGCTGAGGCGGCCGGCATACAGGGGGGAGACGTCATTGTAAAGATCAATCAGAAAAACATTCATTTTTACCGGGAAGTCAGCATGTATACGTTTTTCTATCCGGGAGAAACACTCGATATTACGTACGAAAGGAACGGGGAGCGGCGCGTCGCTACGGTAACGCCTTCGTATTATGAAGAGGACGGGCGGTACCGCATCGGCATTTTAAACCGGCATGAGCGGGAAAAGGGAAATGTGCTTACAAATTTGAAATACAGCGTCTATGAAGTGAAATACTGGATCTGGAGCACGCTGCAAAGCTTAAAAATGCTCGTGACAGGGCGCGTGAGCGCCAATGAGCTGTCCGGCCCCGTAGGGATTGTAAAAAGCATTGGAGACGTCTATGAAACGAGCAAAGAGGACGGTTCGTTTTATATTTTTATCAATATGTTAAATTTTGCGATTCTTCTGACGTCCAATCTGGGCGTGATGAATTTGCTTCCGCTGCCGGCGTTAGACGGCGGCAGGCTTGTATTTTTGCTTTTGGAAGCCGTGCGCAAAAAGAAGGTGGATCCCGAAAAGGAGGGCATGGTGCATTTTGTCGGCATTATGCTGCTGATGGGGCTTATGGTTCTTGTAATGTTCAACGATATTCGAAAACTGTTTCTTTGAGAGGAATGCTATGAAACGAATGCAGACAAAACAGATTGCGATTGGAAACCGCGTGATCGGCGGGGGCAGCCCGATTCTGATCCAGTCGATGACAAATACGGCGACCGAAGACGCAGACGCGACGGCGGCGCAGATTCAAAGGCTTGCGGCGGCGGGCTGTGACATTGTCCGTTGCGCCGTTCCCACGATGGAAGCGGCGAAGGCGCTGGAAGCGATCAAGAGGCAGATTGCCATTCCGCTTGTGGCGGATATTCATTTTGACTATCGTCTTGCTCTTGCGGCGATTGCGCATGGCGCGGATAAAATTCGGATCAATCCGGGAAATATCGGAAGCGCCGAACGACTGCGCGCCGTCGTTGCGGCGGCCAAAGCGCAGAATATTCCCATCCGCGTCGGCGTAAACAGCGGCTCGCTGGAAAAAGAGCTCGTAGAGAAATATCATGGCGTGACGGCGGAAGGGCTGGTGGAAAGCGCGCTGGATAAAGTGCGTCTGATCGAAGAAGCGGGATATGACAATCTGGTCATCAGCATCAAGTCATCGGATGTTCTTATGTGCGTCCGGGCGCATGAGCAGATTGCAAAGCGGACGTCGTATCCGCTGCATGTGGGCATTACGGAAGCCGGAACGTTAATCAGCGGCAATATCAAATCATCCATTGGACTTGGACTGATTTTGCATCAGGGCATTGGCGATACGATTCGCGTTTCCTTAACAGGCGATCCGCTGGAGGAGGTTAAGTCCGCGAAGCAGATTTTAAAGACGCTTGGGCTTCGGAAGGGCGGCGTGGAGGTTGTGTCGTGTCCGACCTGCGGCCGGACGCAGATTGATCTGATTCGCCTTGCCGGGCAGGTGGAGGATCTGGTGGCGGATATTCCGTTCGACATCAAGGTGGCTGTTATGGGCTGCGTGGTTAACGGTCCGGGAGAGGCAAAGGAAGCGGATATCGGCATTGCGGGCGGAAAAGGAGAGGGACTGATTATAAAACACGGAGAAGTGTGCCGAAAGGTTCCGGAGCATGCGCTGCTTTCGGAGCTGCGGCGGGAATTGCTGCATTGGGGTGAGTAAGTTGGCAAAGTCTTTTTTTGAAGTATTTCAGACGCTGGATCTGGCGGACGAATGCAGGCAGCTGTTACAGGATACGGAAGTGACGAAGGTAAGCGCCAATCCGTCCAGGACGTTGATTCGCGTTTCTCTTCTTTCACGCCATCTGATTCCGAAAGCGAATCTGCTGTATCTGGAACGGGAGCTGAAGCGGCAGCTGTTTCGGGAACGGCAGATGGAGGTTAAAATCATAGAGAAGTATCAGCTTTCCGGGCAGTATACGGCCGAAACGCTGATGCAGATTTACGGGGGAGACATTGCGGAAGAAATTAAGGCGTACAGTCTCCTTTTGCACAGCATTTACCGGGACGCAGGGATGCATTTTTCGGATGGGGACAGGATGTGTCTGGAACTGAACGATACGTTTCTTTCCAGAGAGCGCGCCGATGAGCTTGTTTGCATTCTGGAAAAGATCATCTGTGAACGGTGCGGCCTGGACTGCATCATAGAAGTGTCTTATGCGCCGTCCAAAAAAAGCAGCCGAATCAGACAGGCGGATCTTAAGATGGAGCAGGAGATTCGCAACGTCGTTCGCATGGCGGGCAGGAAGGAGACGGAGGAAGAGGAGCGCGAAGCGCCGGCTTTGGAAGAAGAGAAGCCTAAAAAGCCGGCTTTTGCAGCTTCCGGTCCGAAAAAAACGGTCAAAAGGAGCTATTTGAGATCGAACAATCCGGACGTTGTGTATGGCAGGGATTTTGAAGAGGAAGCGATACCCATTGAAAAAATCACGGGCGAGATGGGAGAAGTGACGATCCGGGGACAGGTAATGGAGCTGGAGGTGCGCAATATCCGCAATGAAAAGGCCATCGTTATCCTGACGATTACAGATTTTACCGATACGATTGTGTTAAAGCTTTTTGTCGGAAAGGAAGATCTGGATGCGCTTTGCGAAGGCGTGAAAAAGGGCTCGTTTTTAAAAATCAGGGGCATTACGACGATTGACAGATTTGACAGTGAGCTGACGATTGGCTCCATTTATGGCATCAGGCAGATACCGGATTTTCGAAAAACGCGCATGGATAACAGTCCCATAAAGCGCGTGGAGCTGCATTGCCATACCAAGATGAGCGATATGGACGGGGTAACGGACGTGAAAGATCTGATTCGGCGTGCGAAAGAATGGGGGCATCGGGCGATTGCCATTACCGATCACGGCAATGTGCAGTCCTTTCCGGACGCCAACCATGCCGTTTCAAAGGAAGAGGAGTTTAAAGTCATCTATGGAATGGAAGCGTATCTGGTCGATGATTTAAAAACGCCGGTGGAACGTCCGGCCGGGCAGAGCCTTTCAGACGTCTGCGTCGTGTTTGATCTGGAGACAACAGGATTTCGCCCAAAAGAAAATAAAATCATTGAAATCGGCGCGGTAAAAGTGGAGCATGGCGCCATAACGGATCGGTTTTCTGCGTTTGTCAATCCCAAAGTCCCGATTCCCTATGAGATTGAGCAGCTGACGGGCATTCAGGATGAAATGGTGTTGGATGCGAAGACGATCGAAGAAGTCTTGCCGGAATTTATGGAGTTTTGCGGCGATGCGATTCTCGTTGCGCATAACGCGGACTTTGATATGAGTTTTATCCGGCACAATCTAAAGCTGCAGAAGCTGGATCGGACGTTCACCGTGATCGATACGGTGATGCTTGCCAGAATCCTGCTTCCGGGACTTGGACGGTACAAGCTGGATACCGTGGCAAAAGCGCTGGGCATTTCCCTTTTGCATCATCATCGCGCCGTAGACGATGCGGAATGCACGGCGGAGATCTTTCTGAAATTTGTGCGGATGTTAAATGAGCGGGACGTTTGGGATGTGGACCGTTTGCAGTCGTTTGGCAGCCTGACGCCGGAGGCAATCGGGAAACTGCCGACGTATCATGCGATTATTCTGGCGACATGCGACGTTGGAAGGGTCAATTTGTACCGTCTGGTCTCACGCTCGCACCTGACGTATTACCACAAACGTCCCAGAATACCCAAAACAGAATATCTCAAACAAAAAGAAGGGCTTATCATAGGCTCCGCCTGTGAAGCCGGAGAGCTGTATCAGGCGATTTTAAACGGCAGACCCAAAGAGGATATTGTACGTCTGGCCCGGTTTTATGATTATCTGGAAATTCAGCCGCTGCTCAACAATGCGTTTTTGATTGCCAGCGAGAAAAGCCCGGTGCAGGACATGGAAGATTTAAAAGAGATCAACCGGAGCATCGTTGCGCTTGGGGAGGAGCTTCATAAGCCGGTTGTGGCGACGTGCGACGTGCATTTTATGGAACCGGAGGACGAGGTGTACCGCCGGATTATTATGGCGGGAAGGGGATTTCCGGATGCGGACAATCAGGCGCCTCTGTTTTTGCGCACGACGGAAGAGATGCTTGCGGAATTTGCGTATTTGGGCAGCGAAAAGGCAGAAGAAGTCGTGATACATAATCCCAATAAAATCGCAGATTTATGCGAGAAAATTTCTCCGGTCCGTCCGGATAAATGTCCGCCTGTGATACCGGATTCCGACCAGATGCTGCGCGACATCTGTCAGAACCGGGCGCGCGAGATGTATGGCGATCCTCTGCCGCCTGTCGTAAAAGAGCGGCTTTCGCGTGAGCTGAATTCGATTATTTCCAACGGATATGCCGTGATGTACATTATAGCGCAGAAGCTGGTCTGGAAGTCCAATGAGGACGGATATCTCGTCGGTTCCCGCGGTTCCGTCGGGTCTTCGTTCGTGGCTACGATGGCGGGCATTACGGAAGTCAACCCGTTACAGGCGCATTATCTGTGTCCGAACTGCCATTACAGTGATTTTGATTCGCCGGAGGTAAAGGCGTATTCCGGCAGGGGCGGCTGCGACATGCCGGATCGGACCTGTCCGAAGTGCGGCGGTCCGCTGGCAAAAGAAGGGTTTGACATTCCATTTGAGACGTTTCTCGGGTTTAAGGGAAATAAGGAGCCGGATATTGATCTGAACTTTTCCGGAGAATACCAGAGCAAGGCGCATGCGTATACGGAAGTGATTTTTGGCTACGGACAGACGTACCGCGCCGGGACGATCGGAACGCTGGCGGATAAGACGGCGTTTGGCTATATCAAAAATTACTTTGAAGAACGGGGCGTCCATAAGCGCAACTGCGAAGTCGGGCGGATGGTGCAGGGGTGCGTCGGCGTGCGCAGGACGACGGGCCAGCATCCGGGCGGCATTATTGTGCTTCCGGTAGGCGAGGAAATTGATTC
Organism: uncultured Roseburia sp.; assembly: GCA_947647505.1. Lineage (GTDB taxonomy): Bacteria > Bacillota > Clostridia > Lachnospirales > Lachnospiraceae > Roseburia_B. The sequence continues at coordinate 102,729 of CANSKO010000002.1, forward strand.
GTTTACGCCGGTGCAGCATCCGGCAAACGATATGGGCACGACGATTGTTACGACGCACTTTGACTACCATTCCATTGACCATAATCTCCTAAAGCTGGATATACTAGGGCACGACGATCCGACGATGATTCGCATGCTGCAGGATCTGACGGGACTGGACCCGCAGAAGATTCCGCTGGACGATGCGGCGGTTTTATCGTTGTTTAAAAATACGGACGCGCTTGGCGTTACGCCGGATGAGATTGGCGGCTGTCCGCTTGGCGCGCTTGGCATCCCCGAATTTGGCACGGATTTTGCAATGCAGATGGTCATCGACGCCAAACCGCAGGAATTTTCCGATCTGGTTCGCATTTCCGGTCTTTCGCATGGAACGGACGTGTGGCTTGGCAATGCGCAGACGTTAATTGAAGAAGGAAAAGCGACGATTTCTACGGCGATCTGTACGCGCGACGACATTATGGTCTATCTGATTCATATGGGGCTTGACAGCGAGCTTTCGTTTATGATCATGGAGTCTGTGCGGAAAGGAAAGGGTCTGAAGGAAGAGTGGAAAAAAGAAATGACGGCGCACGGCGTGCCGGATTGGTATATCTGGTCGTGTGAAAAAATAAAATATATGTTTCCAAAGGCGCATGCCGCCGCCTATGTAATGATGGCATGGCGGATTGCCTACTGCAAGGTGTTTTACCCGCTGGCCTATTATGCGGCGTATTTCAGCATTCGCGCCACAGGATTCAACTATGAGCTGATGTGTCAGGGACAGGAGTGCTTACAGTATTTTATGCGGGACTATGAAGCGCGGAAAGACAAGCTTTCCAAAAAAGAACAGGATACGTATCGTGACATGCGGATTGTGCAGGAGATGTACGCAAGGGGCTTTGCGTTTCTGCCGCTGGATATTTATACGGCGCAGGCGACGCGGTTTCAGATTATAGACGGAAAGCTGATGCCTTCGCTTGGCACGATTGACGGCATGGGGGAAAAGGCGGCCGAAGCGGTGGAGGAGGCTGCAAAAGATGGAAAGTTTCTTTCTAAGGATGATTTCAGGCAGCGGACGAAAGTAAGCAAGACGGTGATTGATCTGATGGCGAATCTTGGAATTTTAAACGATCTGCCGGAGTCGAACCAGCTGTCGCTGTTTGACTTTGCCGGCTAATAAGCAAACGCTGACGTGTTGCGCGTCAGCGTTCGCCGCATGGCAGAAAGACAGGGTTTCATCCGGGACAGAAATAAAAAACGCTGCAATCGAAATTGCAGCGTTTCAAAAGAAAAAAGCCGATAGTCGGACTCGAACCGACGACCTACGCATTACGAATGCGTCGCTCTACCAACTGAGCCATATCGGCGTACCTGAACCGTACTTTGACATTATATCCGCTTTTTATAAAAATAGCAAGTGTTTTTTTAAAAAAATTTTCAGGCAGGGTGAAATATGTGGAAAAACAGGGAAAAACAGGGGTGTGGAGCCGTGTATATTTCGGTATCGGAACAGGAAGATATACGGGAAACAGAGCTTGCAGGTCGTCTGCTTTCCAGGGGATTTCTGGAATGCTATGGCATTCGTCTAAAAGAAGGAGACATTTTAAGGGATGCATACGGGAAGCCGTACTACGCGAAGGATGCGCGCATCTCATTTAATGTCAGCCATTGCAGAAACGGCGCGGCGGCGGCATTCTGTGACAGGCCGGTCGGCGTTGACCTGGAACGCATGCGCAGGGTAAACGTTCGGACGGCCGCAAAATGCTTAAGCAAAGAAGAGATGGCGTACGTGTTTTGGGGAAACGACGGGGGAAAAGACGGCGGCTCCGCGCTGTCTGTGGAAGAGGCGCGGCGGTTTCTGCAATTGTGGACGCTAAAAGAAAGCGCGGTAAAGATGACGGGAGAGGGGCTGCGCACCCCTCTGCGTGAAGTTTCGTTTGGGTTGGCGGGAGTGGAGCGGGAGCTTCTTTTGGGCGTGCGGCAGGTAAGAGGCTGTCGCGACGGCGCGCTCCACTATCTGTATGCGCAGGAGGACGTTTTTGCGGCTCTGACGGCGCGATGTGAAGAAACAGACGCCATCCCTCGCTTTGACTGGAAATTTCTCCCGTCAAATGCGCTCTAGAGCGTGTTTGAAACATGCTTTCTGACAGATGTGCGACCCACTTAGTGGGAGATTTGTGCCAAATAAGGGAGGCGTAGCGGGCTACGTTGACCGAATTTGGTGAAATCTCGCGCTAAGTGGGGCGTGCAGATGGCGGGAATGATTTTTCAGACACGCTCTAGGAGCCGGATGCATCCATACAGTCCCATCGCGATGATGCAGAGGATAACGATGGAGAGGATGACCCAATCCAGTTTAAACACCTGACTTCCATAAATGATCAGATACCCAAGCCCGCATTTGGAGGCGATAAATTCTCCGATGATAACGCCGACAAGACACAGTCCGATATTGCTTTTCATCAGGCCGATCAGATTTGCGCGGTTTGCGGGCAGGATGACTTTTAAAAGCGTCTGGCTGCCGCTTCCGCCCAGCGTCTGAATCAGACGGATTTTTTCTTCGTCCACTTCATGAAAGCCAATGTAGAGGTTTAATATGGTGCCAAAGATGGCGACGGACATGCCGGTTAAGATAATTGTTTTGTAGTTTGCGCCAAGCCATACGATCAGAAGCGGCGCAAGCGCGGATTTTGGCAGGCTGTTTAATATGACAAGATAAGGGTCTAACGTTTCGGTCAGGCTTTTGCTGTACCAGAGCAGGATGGTAATAAAAAGAGAACAGGCCATAACGAGAAAAAAGCTGACGATCGTTTCAAACAGCGTAATTCCAATATGAAAGAACAGACGGTTTTCCATCGTCATATGGTAAAAGCAGAGGAAAAGCTTCGTTGGGCTGCTGAAGATAAAGTCGTCGATCCAGTTTTGCCTTGCGCCAAGCTCCCAGAGAAGGAAAAAGGCAAGCAAAATTGCAAGGCGGTAAAGATGGATGCGGATTTTATGATACCGATAGGATTTCAGGTAGGCAAGCTGCGCCGCGGAAACGGAATCAGGATGCATTTGGATTCAGCTCCTTCCATATCTGATTAAAATATTCTTTAAAGCAGTCTGTGTTCCGGCGTTCAAAGGGAGAAAGCTCCTTTGGAAAATCGGTCCGGATTACGGCGGATACGCCGGCTGGCAGCGGCGTCAGGACAAGAATGCGATCGCCGAGGCTGACGGCTTCCGACAGATCGTGTGTAACGAGAATCGCTGTTTTTCCGCTTTTTCGGATAATGCTGCCAATGTCGTCGCTGACCTTTAATCTTGTCTGATAGTCCAGAGCCGAAAACGGCTCATCCAGCAAAAGCAGATCAGGATGCAGCAAAAGCGTGCGGATCAGCGCGGCCCGCTGCCGCATGCCGCCGGAGAGCTGCGAGGGCTTTGCGTCTTTAAAAGGGTAAAGTCCATACAGCTTTAACAGATGATCCGCTTCTAAAAGGCGTTCGTCTGACAATTTTTTCTGTATTTCCAGTCCGAGCAGAACGTTTTTGCGCACGCTTCTCCATTCAAACAAATGGTCGTGCTGCAGCATATATCCGATCTGCGTGCGGTTTTTGTCGGAAAGCGGCGTTCCTTTGAAGCGGACTTCTCCGGCCTCCGGTTTTAAAAGTCCGCATAAAATGGATAAAAGCGTTGTTTTGCCGCAGCCGGAAGGACCGACGATGCTGACAAATTCGCCTTCTTCTATCTGAAAATGCATATCGTTGAGCGCACATGTTTCACCCTGCAACGTATGATACGTATAACTGACATGACGGCATTCCATCAATGGCTCCATACAGGTTCCTGCCTTTCGCAGCGGCATATCCAGCTGGTTTGCCGGCGCCTTTGTTTATAGAAATAGTGTATGTGAGTTGCTATTTTTTGACACATGGGGTAAAATACTTTTTGTCGCCCGTCTGGGCATGGAAATGGAGGAGGAAGATGAACCGCAGGAATTATCAGAGAGAGATGGATGGCCTTTTGGATACGCTTACGCAGCAGCGGCGCGTGCCGAATCTGCTTTTGCACAGCTGCTGCGCGCCATGCAGTTCCTATGTGATCGAATATCTGTCTTCTTATTTTCATATCACGGTTTTTTATTACAATCCGAATCTGTATCCGGAAGCGGAATATGAAAAGCGTAAGAAAGAACAGCAGCGGTTTCTTCTGGAATTTCCGGCAAAGCATCCGGTGCGGTTTTTATCCGGTGATTTTGAAAAGGACCGGTTTTATGCGGCGGTAAAGGGGCTGGAAGGAGAAAAGGAAGGCGGACGGCGCTGCGCGCGCTGCTACCGGCTCAGGCTCAGGAAAACGGCGGAGACGGCGGCCGCTCTTTCGATGGATTATTTTGCAACGACGCTTACGATCAGTCCTTTGAAACAGGCAAAAACAATCAACGAAATCGGAGAGGAAGCCGCAAAAGCGTGCGGCGTGGCGTATTTGTGTTCGGATTTTAAGAAAAAAAACGGATTTTTGCGCTCTGTGGCGCTTTCTGACGAATACGGGATGTACCGGCAGGACTACTGCGGATGCATATTTTCCAGGCAGGAAAGAGAACATGCGCGGCATCCGTTTAAAGATACGCACAGTCAGCAGAACGAGCAATGAAAACAGACAACAGACAGGAGGAATTTCGTATGGCACAGTTATGGGGAGGCCGTTTTACCGGGGAAACGGATCAGATGGTTTATGCGTTTAACGCGTCTGTTTCCTATGATAAAAAATTATACCGGCAGGATATAGAGGGGAGCAGGGCGCATGTTGCAATGCTTGGCAGACAGGGCATTTTGACGGAGGAGGAAGCGGCGCAGATTCTGCGCGCGCTGGATGAGATTTTAGCGGATGTGGAGTCGGAAGCGCTTGCGATTACGATGGAATACGAGGATATTCACAGCTTTGTGGAAGCGGAGCTGATCCGGCGTCTGGGAGACGTTGGAAAGAAGCTGCATACCGGAAGGAGCAGAAACGATCAGGTGGCTTTGGATATGCGCCTTTATATCCGGCAGGAGGTAAAAGAGACGGATGGTCTGCTGCGCGCGCTGCTGCAGACGCTTCTTTCGGGGATGGAGGCGCATGTGGAGACGATTATGCCGGGATTTACGCATTTGCAGAAAGCGCAGCCGACGACGCTTGCGCATCATCTGGGCGCGTATTTTGAAATGTTTAAGCGGGACAGGCAGCGTCTGTCCGATTTGTATGCGCGCATGAATTACTGTCCGCTTGGCTCCGGCGCGTTTGCCGGCACGACGTATCCTCTGGACCGGGCGTATACGGCAAAGCTGCTTTCCTTTTACGGGCCGACGTTAAACAGCATGGACGGCGTGTCGGACCGGGATTATCTGATTGAGTTTCTTTCGGCTTTAGCTACGATTATGATGCATTTAAGCCGGTTTTCGGAGGAGATTATCATCTGGAATTCCAATGAGTATCAGTTTGTGGAAATCGACGACGCGTACAGCACGGGAAGCAGCATTATGCCGCAGAAGAAAAACCCGGACATTGCAGAGCTTGTGCGCGGCAAAACCGGAAGGGTATACGGCGCGCTGATGGCTCTGCTTACGACGATGAAGGGCATTCCTCTGGCCTACAATAAAGACATGCAGGAAGATAAGGAGATGACGTTTGACGCGATTGAAACGGTAAAGTCCTGTCTGGCTCTTTTTGAAGGCATGCTGGCTACGATCACGTTTCGGAAAGACGTGATGCGAAGAAGCGCCGGGCTTGGATTTACGAATGCGACGGACGCGGCGGATTATCTGGTCGGACGCGGCGTGCCGTTTCGGGATGCGCACGGCGTCATTGGAAGGCTTGTGCTGGCCTGCATGGAGAAAAAGATTGCGATTGACGAGATGCCGCTTTTCGAATTAAAGCAGTTTTCGGAAGCGTTTGAAGCGGACGTATATGAAGCGATTTCGATGGACGCCTGCGTAAACCGGCGGCTGACGGTCGGCGCGCCGGGCAAGGAAGCGATGCGGTCCGCGATTCTGGAAGAGAAGCGTTATCTGGAAGAAACGCCTCCGATTGGTATAAATGCATAAGAAACGCAGAGGATAGAACTGATTTTCTGCCAAAATGTGAATTGCATTTTGGAGTGGTTTATCATAAGATATTCTGGTATAAAGACAAATGTACGCGACAGACGAACATGGAGGGAAAAGATGGACAGAAAATTAAAAGCAGGCATTTTAGGCGGCACAGGCATGGTGGGACAGCGTTTTATATCGCTGCTTGCAAATCATCCGTGGTTTGAGGTGACGACGATTGCGGCAAGCCCCAAAAGCGCGGGAAAAACGTATGAAGAGGCGGCGGGCGGCCGCTGGAAAATGGATACGCCGATGCCGGATAGCGTAAAACAGATTATAGTAAAAAATGTAAATGACATAGAAGAAGTGGCGTCTTCCGTTGATTTTGTATTTTCGGCGGTGGATATGACGAAAGAGGAGATCCGGGCGATCGAAGAAGCGTACGCGAAGGCGGAGACGCCCGTTGTATCCAACAACAGCGCGCACCGCTGGACGCCGGACGTGCCGATGGTGATTCCGGAAATCAATCCGGAGCATATGGATGTGATTGCGTTTCAGAAGAAGCGGCTTGGCACGACGCGGGGATTTGTTGCGGTGAAGCCAAACTGCTCCATTCAAAGCTATGCGCCGCCGCTTTTTGCATGGAAGGAATTTGAGCCGTATGAAGTCGTAGCGACGACGTATCAGGCGATTTCCGGAGCCGGGAAGACGTTTGCGGACTGGCCGGAAATGGAAGGCAATATCATTCCCTATATCGGCGGTGAAGAAGAAAAAAGCGAAAAGGAGCCGCTTCGAATCCTGGGCAGGATTTCTGACGGCGTGATTGTGCCGGCGCAAAGCCCCGTGATCACGTGCCAGTGCATCCGCGTTCCCGTTTTAAACGGACATACGGCCGCAGTGTTTGTCAAATTCCGAAACAAACCGACGAAAGAGCAGCTGATACAGGCGTTAAAGGAGTTTCAGGGGCTTCCGCAGACGCTTTCGCTTCCCAGCGCGCCAAAGCAGTTTATCCAGTATCTGGAAGAGGACAATCGTCCGCAGGTTGCGCTGGATGTGGCGTATGAAAACGGCATGGGCGTTTCCGTTGGAAGGCTCAGGGAAGACAGCGTTTATGACTTTAAGTTTGTCGGACTGTCTCATAATACGGTGCGCGGCGCGGCCGGCGGCGCAGTCCTTTGTGCAGAATTATTAAAAGCGCAGGGCTACATTATGGCAAAATAGAGTATTGCCAATATCTGCCGAAACAGATATAATAGTACGGACGAGAGTTTTTGGAATAACGGCAGGAGAGGATTTTCATGATTAAGAGCATGACCGGATTTGGCCGCTGTGAGGTGACGGAGCAGGAGCATAAGTTTACAGTGGAAGTCAAATCCGTCAATCACAGGTATCTGGACGTCAATATCCGTTTGCCGAGGAAGCTTGGCTTTTTAGAAAATGCCGTTCGTACCGTACTGAAAGCGTACATACAGCGCGGCAAGGTGGACGTCTATATTTCGCATGAAGCGTATGCAGAAGAAAAGTTTGCGTTAAAATACAATGCAGAGATTGCACAGGCATATCTGAACCATCTGCGCCATATGGCAGAGGCGTTTGGACTGGAAAATGACGTCAGCGCCGTAAGCCTTTCGCGTTATCCGGAAGTGTTTACAATGGAAGAGCAGGAGATGGATGAGCAGGAGCTTTGGGGCGTTTTGGAACGGGCGCTGCGCGGCGCGTGCGAATCGTTTGTGGAGAGCAGGATTGCGGAAGGCGCTTCTCTTGCCGCTGATCTGGCGGGCAAGCTGGACGCGCTGCGTGGATATGTGGATTATATGGAAGCGCGCGCGCCCGAGATTCTTTCCGAGTATCGGAAGCGTCTGGAAGAGAAGGTTATGGAGCTGTTTTCCGACCGTCAGGCAGATGAGAGCCGCATTGCGATGGAAGTGACGCTTTTTGCGGATAAGATCTGCGTCGATGAGGAGACGGTTCGTTTAAGAAGCCATGTGGACGCTATGACGGCTGCGCTCAGAGAAGGCGGCAGCATTGGCAGGAAGCTGGATTTTATTGCGCAGGAGATGAATCGGGAGGCCAATACCATATTATCCAAGACGACGGATCTTTCCATATCAAACGTGGGCATCAATCTGAAAACGGATATCGAAAAGATCAGAGAGCAGATTCAGAATATAGAGTAGGGGATTGGATGGCTGAACTAATAAATATCGGATTTGGCAATCTTGTCAACACGGAAAAAATCGCCGCGATTGTCACGCCGGATTCTGCGCCGGCCAAGCGGCTGGTACAAAGGTCCAGACAAAAGGAGAGCGTAGTGGACGCGACGCAGGGCAGGAAGACGAGGAGCATTCTGATTCTGGAGCAGGGGACAATCGTGCTTTCGGCTTTGGGACCGGACACGCTGGCAGGACGTTTTCATGAGCTTGTCGGAAGGGCTGAGGGAGAATAGATGGATGTAAAGGGACGGCAGCAGAAAGGCATTCTTGTTGTGTTTTCCGGGTTTTCCGGTTCCGGGAAAGGAACCGTGATGAACCGTCTGATGGAACGATACGGCGCATATTATGCGCTGTCGATTTCCGCGACGACGCGAAAGCCCAGGGAAGGGGAGCAGGACGGCAGGGAATATTTTTTCAAAACAAAGGAAGAATTTGAAAAAATGATTGAAAATCAGGAGCTGGTCGAGTATGCTTTGTACGTGGGCAATTATTATGGGACGCCAAAGGCGTACGTGCAGGAACAGCTGGACGCGGGGAAGGACGTTATTCTTGAAATCGAAATTCAGGGCGCGCGCAGCATAAAGGCTATGTTTCCGGATACGCTTCTTTTGTTCGTGGCGCCGCCGGATGCGGATACGCTTAAGAAGCGTCTGTCGGGAAGAGGCACGGAGAGTAAAGAAGCAGTGGCCGCAAGGCTGGCGCGGGCGTATGAAGAAGCCCAGGGCGTGGAAGAGTATGATTATCTGGTGATCAACGACGCGCTGGAGGAATGCGTCGATGCGGTGCATGCGACGATTCGAAACGAGCACGCGAAGGTATCCAGAAATCAGGCTTATATCGGGAAAATCAAAGAAGAGCTGAAACGCTTTTCGAAAGGAGAATAGAATATGATACATCCATCTTATGTAGAGCTTATGAAGGTCGTCAATCACGAGGGCGCAATCGGGGAAGAGCCGGTCGTAAACAGTCGTTATTCGATTGTGATCGCCGCAGCGAAGCGGGCGCGTCAGATTGTCGGCGGAGCGGAGCCGATGCTTCCAAATTCTCACGGAAAGAAGCCGTTGTCCATCGCGGTCGAAGAGCTGTATGTGGGCGACGTTAAGATTTTAAGTGAAGAAGAACAGGATACAAAGCCGTATTAAGATAAAAGGGGATGTGCAAAACGCGGGTTTTGACATCCCTTTTATAACAGTGACATGGAGGAACAGATGAAATTACTGTTGATATCGCTTGGATGCGATAAGAATCTGGTGGATTCCGAATATATGCTTGGCATGCTGGCGGCAGATGGCGTAATATTGACGGATGATGAGAAAGAGGCGGATGTGATCGTCATCAATACCTGCTGTTTTATTGGAGACGCCAAAGAAGAAAGCATTCAGACGATTCTGGATATGGCGGCATATAAAGAAAGCGGCAGTTTAAAAGGCCTGATCGTAACCGGTTGCCTGGCGCAGCGCTACAGGGAAGAGATTTTAGAGGAAATACCGGAAGTGGACGCATTGCTTGGGACGAATTCCTGTGACGGCATTGTGGAGGCGGTGCGAAGCGTCTGGAAGCAGGGGCATTATGAGCGCTTTCGGGAGCTTAAAGGGCTTCCGGCGTTTCCGGCAAAGCGCATGGTGACAACGGGCGGGCATTACGCGTATCTTAAGATTGCGGAGGGGTGCGACAAATGCTGCACGTACTGCATTATTCCAAAGGTGCGCGGCGCATATCGGAGCGTTCCGCTTCCTGCGCTGGTGCGGCAGGCCAAAGAGCTGGTTTCTATGGGGGTAAAAGAACTGATCCTGGTTGCGCAGGAGACGACGCTTTACGGCGTGGATCTGTATGGAGAGAAGTCGCTGTGGCGTCTTTTGGATGCGTTAAATCAGATTCCAAAGCTGCGCTGGATACGGATTCTCTACTGTTATCCGGAAGACATTGACGATACGCTGATTGACGCGATGGTGCAAAATGAAAAGGTCTGCCATTATCTGGATCTGCCGATTCAGCATTGTTCGGACATCATTTTGCGCCGCATGGGTCGGAAGACGGGAAAAGAGGACATTGTGCGCATGATAGAAAAGCTGCGTGAACGCATACCGGATATCTGCATTCGCACGACGTTGATCTGTGGATTTCCCGGAGAGACGGATCAGCAGCATGAAGATCTGATGCAGTTTGTAAACGATATGGAGTTTGACCGTCTGGGCGTATTTGCCTATTCGCCGGAAGAGGGAACGCCGGCGGAAGCGTTTTCGGGTCAGGTGGAGGAAGCGGTCAAACAGACGCGAAGAGAAGAGCTGATGGAATTGCAGCAGGAAATTTCGTTTGACCGGCATGCGGCATGGAAGGGAAAGGAAATTGACGTATTGGTAGAGGGATGCGTGGCGGGAGAAGAGCATGCCTACGTCGGGCGTACGTACCGGGATGCGCCGGACGTGGATGGCTATGTATTCTTCCAGACGGACGAGACGCTTATGACGGGTGATTTTGTGCGGGCAAGGATTACCGGCGCGTACGAATACGATTTGACAGGGGAGTTGATACCATGAATTTGCCAAACAGACTGACGGTTTTGCGCGTGCTGCTGATCCCGTTTTTTGTGTTTTTTTTACTGTATCCGGATGTGGCGGAATATGGGAATTACATTGCAGCGGTTATCTTTATTCTCGCGAGCCTGACCGATTTTGCAGATGGAAAAATTGCAAGAAAGTACAATCTGGTCACAAATTTTGGAAAATTTATGGACCCTCTGGCAGATAAGCTGCTGGTCTGCGCGGCTATGATCTGCCTGATTGAGACGGGAAAGCTGGCCGCATGGATTGTGATTGTGATTATCAGCAGAGAGTTTATCATCAGCGGCTTTCGGCTGGTGGCTTCGGATAACGGCATTGTCATTGCGGCAAACTACTGGGGAAAGTTTAAAACGACGTTTCAGATTCTGATGATTATCGTTTTGATTCTGGATCTCGACCTGCCGTATTACGATATTCTGGAACAGGCTCTGACGGCCGTTGCGCTGGCTTTAACGATCATTTCCCTGATCGATTATGTCTGGAAGAATAAAGAAGTGTTAAAAGAACAAAAATAAAAGAAAAACGGAAAGAAGAGCAGATGGAACAGAAAATTGCAGAGCTTTTGATGCAGAAGAGCCTGACAATCACAACGGCGGAATCGTGCACCGGCGGACTGATTGCGGCTGCGCTTGTCAATGCGCCGGGGATTTCCGGCAGCTTTCAGGAGGGCTATATTACGTATTCGAATGAGGCGAAAGAAAAGCTGCTTGGCGTATCGCACGAGACGCTGCGGCAGTTTGGAGCAGTCAGCCGGGAAACGGCAGAAGAGATGGCGCGCGGGGCAAAAAAGGCCGCCAGAGCGGATGTTTCGATTATTTCGACCGGAATTGCAGGACCCGACGGAGGAACGAAAGAGAAGCCGGTGGGACTTGTCTATCTGGCCTGCTGCTGTCAGGATGCGCTTACAGTGGAATGCCACACGTTTTCCGGGGACAGGCAGAGCGTGCGCAACGCGTCTGTTGCCGCCGCGCTTGCGCTGGTGAAACGAATGATTGCGCATGCAGAGTGACGGAGGAAACAGAAGATGAGAATTATTGCGGGAAGCAGGCGGCGCATGCAGTTAAAGACGCCGGAAGGCAAAGGGGTCCGGCCGACGACGGACCGGATCAAGGAAACGCTGTTTAACATGCTGCAAAACGAGCTGTACGGCTGTCATTTCCTGGATTTGTTCGCCGGGAGCGGACAGATTGGGCTGGAAGCGTTAAGCCGCGGCGCAAAACATGCCGTGTTTGTGGAACGGGATGCAAAAGCCGCCGCATGCATCCGTGCGAATCTGGAATCGACCGGGCTGTCGGAGCAGGGACTGCTGCTGAAAATGGACGCAGCTGCGGCGCTGCGCACGCTGGAAGGAAAGCATTCGTTTGACGTCGTGTTTCTGGACCCGCCGTATGAGATGTCTCTGGAAAAAGAGGCGCTTGCGTATCTGGCGGGCTCTTCCTTATTGAAGGAAGGCGCGGTTTTAGTCGTAGAGTCCGGGCTTGGGACGGATTTTTCCTATCTTTCCGAGCTTGGCTATACGGTGGTAAAAGAAAAAAAATATAAGACCAATCAGCATTTGTTTTTAACGTGGGAGAGGAAAGCGTGATCAGATATGAGAAAAGCAATCTATCCGGGAAGCTTTGACCCGGTGACGTTTGGACATCAGGATATTATCGAGCGTTCGTCTGTGATTTTCGATGAATTAATCGTGGGCGTGTTGAATAATAGTGAGAAAAATTCATTGTTTTCTGTAGGGGAACGTGTTAGTATGTTAAAAGAGATTACAAAAGACATACCAAATGTGACGGTTGATTCCTTCGATGGACTTTTAGTCGATTATATGAAGGAGATCGGCGCCACAATTATTGTGCGGGGACTGCGGGCTGTAACTGATTTTGAATATGAGTTGCAGATTGCACAGACGAACCATGTGGAATATCCGCGTGCAGAAACTGTTTTTCTGACGACGAATCTGAAATATTCCTATCTGAGTTCTTCAATCGTACGGGAATTTGCCGCATATGGAGGCGATATTTCGAAATTTGTTCCTTCGCAGTTTGTGGACAGGATTTACGAAAAATCCAACAGGAAGCAGGATGGGCCCACGGCGGTTAAAAACAGTAAATAAGGAGTGTTGGCATTGAATAGCAGGATGGAGCAGATTATCGAAGAAATTGAAGAATACATAGAAGGCTGTAAAGCGCAGAGATTCAATGGTTCGAATATTATTGTAGATAAAGAGACGATGGAGGAGCTTTTGACGGAGCTTCGGATGAAGATGCCGGAGGAGATTAAGCGGTATCAGAAGATTATCAGCAATAAAGAGGCGATTCTTGCGGATGCCAGGACGAAAGCAGACGAGATTTTGGCGCAGGCGCAGGTTCAGACAACGGAGCTGATCAGCGAGCATGAAATTATGCAGCAGGCTTATGCGCAGGCCAATGAAGTCGTGATGATTGCAACGCGGCAGGCGCAGGAGATTCTGGACGCCGCGACGAATGACGCCAATGCCATCCGCATGAGCGCCATTACGTATACGGACGATATGTTAAAAAGCCTGGAGGAGATCATTTCCGGTTCCATTGAGACGTCAAAGGCCAGAACGGAAAGCCTGGTCAGCTCCCTGCAGGGGTATCTGGAGGTTGTGATGACAAACCGTTCGGAGCTTCTGCCGCAGGAGCTGGATGGCGCCGGAGGCCGCGGAGAACGGGGGATGGAGGCCGTTTCCCGTTCCTATTCACAGCCTGTAGATGAGGAGGAATAGGAAAGAGAGCGCACAGCTTGCTGCGGCAAAAGCAAGGCGGCAGAGCAGATAGCGCGTTCTGGAAAAAGAACATTCCGCCGTCATGGAACAGGTCTGGGCGAAGCCGCACAGTCCGCCAAATGAAGCAAAGAATATGGCAAGCGGATAGACGCATTCCGGTGGAAGATCCGCTTCGTTCAGACAGGAAATGCCGGTCGTGACTTCCACAATGCCGGTGCAGATGACGTTTAGCAGGGGCGCGCCTGTATTGTATGTATGCAGCAGAGCGGCAAAGATGGAAAACAGGATGATATAGCCGCCGAGCTTTGTCAGAGATTCAAAACCATTCATAATTCCGGCATCGACGATTCCAAAATCCAGATGGAAGTCGGATGCCGAATTTTTTACATCTTCTGTTTTTAATCGCCTCAGACGGCAGATGCCGTAGAGGAGGGGCGGAAGGTAAAGCGCCGCATAGCTTGGAAGCGTAAGCTGCGGCATGGCAAGGATGTTCGTTAAAAGATAGCCGCTTACAAATACGGGGCTTAACTGGTTAAAGCATATGGAAAGAATTTCGCCTTCTTTTTGGCTGATTTTGTTTCCTGCGACGAGGTCCGCGCTGATTTTGCTTCCCATTGGAAAGCCGAACAGCATGCCGCCTAAAAAGGCGAAGCAGCCGTTTCTGCTGGTTGGGACGATGCGCTTTGTCAGCGGATATAAATATTTTGTAACAATCTGCATATAATTGGAGTACACCATCAGATTCGACAGGATTGCAAGCGGCAGCAGAGCGGGAAGAATCTGTTCGTACCAGAGCAGAAGCCCGTTTCCGGCCGCCTGCATGGATACGGATGGGTGCGTGAGAATAAACAGTATAACGATAAGCAGTGTAATCAGAATCAAATAAGTTTTTTTCATAGTACAATATATTAGAAAAAGGAGGAAGCTATGCGTGTTTTAGAAAACCAGAAGCCGCAGGACGTGTTTTACTATTTTGAAGAAATCAGCCGGATTCCGCGCGCTTCTTATCATACAAGGGCAATCAGCGATTATCTGGTGCAGTTTGCAAAAACGCATGGATTTGAGCATTATCAGGATGACGATGACAACGTAATTATCATCAAAGAAGCGTCGCCGGGCTATGAAGCGTCGGAGCCTGTTATTTTGCAGGGGCATATGGACATGGTCTGTGAAAAGGAAGCGGGAAGGGAAATTGATTTTGAAACAGAGGGCCTTACGCTTTTTGTAGATGGCGATTTTGTCAGAGCAGAGGGGACGACGCTGGGCGGAGACGACGGCATTGCGCTTGCCTGCGCGCTTGCGGTTCTGGATGACGATACGTTATGTCATCCGAGGCTTGAGGCCGTTTTTACGACGAATGAGGAAGTCGGGCTTCTGGGCGCGAAATCAATTGATTTATCGATGCTGAAAGGGCATATTCTGTTGAATATTGATTCGGATCGGGAAGGGCATTTTCTGACGAGCTGCGCCGGCGGACTGACGGCGCAGGTGAAAATACCGGTGTCGTATCAAAAGGAGAAGGGCAGATGGGCGCAGATTCGGCTGCATGGGCTTTTGGGCGGGCATTCCGGAAGCGAGATTGACAAAGAGCACGCCAATGCCATTGTGACGATGGGACGCATTCTCAAATACCTGAAAGACCGTATGCCGTATGGCGTCGTTTCGCTGGAAGGGGGCCGTAAGGACAATGCGATTCCAAGAGAAGCGACGGCCGGCATTCTGCTGCCTGATGAAGCGGAAGGGGCGTTTTCGGGTTATGTGGAAGCGATTGCGGACATTCTGAAAAAAGAATATATAAACACGGAGCCAAATCTTTCCGTAAGCGTGGAAATCGCGGAGGAGAGGGAGTGCGACGTTCTTTCCGTCGTATCAATGGAAAAGGTTTTGTTTTATCTGCGCAATGCGCCAAATGGCGTGCTGTACAGGAGCGTAAATTTTGAGGGACTGGTGGAGACGTCCTTAAACGCCGGGATTTTAAAGCTGGACGGTACGGATTTTTGCATTTCCACATCTGTCAGAAGCAGCGTGGGAAGTCGGAAAGAGGAGCTTTGCGAGCGGCTTACGTATCTGACGGAGTTTCTGGGCGGAACGATTACGCTGTCAGGCGACTATCCGGCATGGGAATATCGTGACGATTCAAAGGTGCGCGCGCTTGTTTCAAAGATTTATCGGGAAGAGACGGGCAGAGAACCGATCTTTGAAGCGATTCACGCAGGATTGGAGTGCGGCGCGCTTTCCGATAAAATTCCTGGCATGGACGCCGTTTCGTTTGGACCGGATAATTTTGACATCCATACGCCAAACGAGCGCCTGAGCATTTCTTCGACAGAGCGCGTCTATCGGTTTTTGGTTCGGCTGCTTGCAGCCATGCGGTAATTCGTGGCGGCGCGCAGGTACTTTTGTCTGATTTTGCTCTTTTTTACCGTTGTGCTTTTGGATGCATGGCTGCTTCAGTCTCTGCGTGAGACGAAAGAGGCGGAGCCGGAGGACGTCCTTTGGGCGGTGCGGGAGGATATGGTTTATTTTCCCGTTCCGCAGTCGTCCTATGATACGGAAGGCTACAGCGTAAGCTTTGCTGACAGCTGGATGGAGAGCCGAAATTTTGGCGGCGAGCGGGTGCATGAGGGATGTGACATTATGGCGGCCGTAAATAAGCGCGGACATTATCCGATTGTAAGCATTTCGGACGGATGCGTGGAAAATATGGGCTGGCTTACGCTGGGCGGCTATCGGATCGGGATACGAAGTCCTGCCGGCGTTTATTTCTATTATGCGCATTTGAGCGATTATGCGCCGGATCTTGCCGTTGGAGATGAAGTGAAAGCCGGGGAGCTGCTGGGCTTTATGGGAGATACCGGCTACAGTGAAAAGGAAGGGACGACGGGCTTTTTTCCCGTGCATCTGCATGTCGGGATTTATCTGAATCAGGAGGACGGGGAAGAGAAAAGCTACAATCCTTATCCGTTTTTAAAAGAGCTGGAAAAAAAGAAACTGAAGTTTTGTTTTGAATAACAGGAGAAGGAAGCATGTTTGAGCAGATAAAGGCTGTGATATTTGATCTGGACGGCACGCTTGTAGATTCCATGGGATTGTGGCGGGATATCGATATCGCGTTTCTTGGCGAGCGGGGCATTCCATACCAGGAGGATTTGCAGGAAAAAATCGAAGGCATGAGCTTTACGGAAACGGCCGTATTCTGTAAGGAGTATTTTGGACTGAGTGAATCCGTGGAAGAGCTGAAAGCCATCTGGAACGAAATGGCGAATCAAAAGTATCGCTTTGAGGTAAAGGCGAAGCCGGGCGTGATGGAGTTTTTGGATTTGCTCAGGGAAAAAGGCATTAAGATGGGCATCGCGACAAGCAATTCCAGCGAACTGATTCAGGCAGTCAATGCGGCGCATCATTTTGACGAATACATGTCATGCATCGTAACGTCGTGTTCCGTCAAAAAGGGAAAACCGGCGCCGGACGTTTATCTGGAAGCGGCGCGGCAGCTTGGAGTTTTGCCGGAGCAGTGCCTTGTGTTTGAGGATATCGTAAAAGGCATCGAGGCGGGAAAGAATGCCGGCATGCAGGTATGCGCCGTAGAAGACGCTTATTCTGCCGCATATCGGGAGAAGAAGAAAGAAATCAGCGATTACTACATAGAAACGTACGATGAAATAATAAAGGACTGGTAAAGGCGATGGAGACGGGATTTTTACCTGTGACAAAAGAAGAACTGGAAGAGCGGGGCATAGGCCAGCCGGATTTCGTCTATGTGATTGGCGACGCCTATGTGGACCATCCGTCGTTTGGGCATGCGATTATAGCGAGGCTTCTGGAAGCGCACGGCTATTCGGTGGCGATCCTTTCCCAGCCGGACTGGAAAGACGAGGAGAGCATTGCGGTGTTTGGCGAGCCGCGTCTTGGCTTTCTGGTGACGGCCGGAAATATGGATTCCATGGTCAATCATTACGCCGTATCAAAACGGCGGCGGGAGACGGATGCGTATACGCCCGGCGGCGTTATGGGAAAGCGGCCGGATTATGCGACGATTGTCTACTGCAATCTGATTCGCAGGAAATACAAAAAAACGCCGCTGATTATTGGCGGGATGGAGGCAAGTCTGCGGCGGCTTGCGCATTATGACTACTGGTCGAATCAGGTTCGGCGGTCCATTCTTTTAGACGCGGGCGCAGACCTGCTTTCTTATGGCATGGGGGAACGCAGCATTCTTGCGATCGCGGAAGCGTTAAACGCCGGCATCGCCGTAAGCGACATCACGTATATCGATGGAACGGTATGGAAGACGAAGCGGCGGGAAGATATTTATGACGCGCTGCAGCTACCGTCTTTTGACGCGATAAAAAAGAGCCGGCGGGCATATGCGGAAAGCTTTTCCATGCAGTATCGCAATACCGACCCCTACAGTGGAAAACGTCTGTTTGAAGCGTATGGAGCGTCGCTTTTTATTGTGCAGAATCCTCCGGCGGAGCCGTTAAGCCAAAGCGAGCTGGACGACGTCTATGCGCTTCCGTTTCAGCGCGCATACCATCCGTCGTATCAGGCGGCCGGCGGCGTTCCTGCGCTGGAAGAGGTGAAATTCAGCCTGGTCAGCAGCCGCGGCTGCTTTGGAGGATGCAGCTTCTGCGCGCTGACGTTTCATCAGGGAAGGATTGTACAGGCGAGGAGCCATGCGTCGATTGTAAGAGAAGCGGAAAAAATGATAAAAGAGCCGGATTTTAAAGGATACATTCACGACGTGGGCGGCCCGACGGCAAATTTTCGGCTGCCTTCCTGTGAAAAGCAGCTTTCGTATGGCGTCTGTGCGGACAGGCAGTGCCTGTTTCCTAAGCCATGCAAAAATCTTACGATAGATCATACGGATTATCTGGCGCTGCTGCGGAAACTAAGAGCGCTTCCCGGTGTGAAAAAGGTCTTTATCCGTTCCGGCATCCGCTACGATTATCTGACGTACGATAAAAATCCGGAATTTCTGGAAGAGCTGTGCAGACATCATATCAGCGGCCAGTTAAAGGTCGCGCCGGAGCATATCTGCGATGCGGTGCTTGAGAAGATGGGAAAGCCCTCCGCGGCGGTATACCGGAAATTTGTAAAAGACTATGAAGCGGTGAATGCAGCGCTTTCCAAAAAGCAGTATCTGGTGCCGTATCTGATGTCCTCCCATCCCGGCTCCACGTTAAAAGAAGCGATTGCGCTTGCGGAATTTCTGCGGGACTTTGGATACAGGCCGCAGCAGGTGCAGGATTTTTATCCGACGCCTTCGACCGTATCTGCGTGTATGTATTATACCGGCCTTGATCCGCGCACGATGCAGCCCGTGTATACGGCCGTCAATCCGCATGAAAAAGCCATGCAGCGCGCGCTGATTCAATATCGCGATCCGAAGAATTACGATCTTGTCAAAGAAGCGCTGTTGAAAGCGGGAAGGCGCGATCTGATCGGATATGGAAAGGCGTGCCTGATCCGGCCGGAGCGAAAGAAAGCAGCTCCATGCAAAACGTCCCATGCGCAGGGCGACAAAAAGAAGCGAAAAAAGACGATTCGCAATGTGCATGCGAAGAAGAAGCAACCGACAGGGAGAAATCATGCGTGAATTTTGGATTCAGAAAAACGAAGCCGGACAACGGCTGGATAAATACTTAAAAAAGCTGCTTGTTTCTGCGCCTTCCGGCTTTCTTTACAAAATGCTGCGCAAAAAGAATATTGTGCTGAATGAGCGGAAAGCGACCGGCGCGGAGCGGCTTTTGGAGGGCGACCATGTCAGGCTGTATCTTTCGGAGGAGACGTTCTGTAAATTTACGCAGGAAGATGCAAAATGGGAACAGCTGCCAGAACTCGACCTTTGCCGTCTTCCGTTTGACATTTTATATGAAGACGAAGACCTGCTTGCGGTGAATAAGCCGGTTGGCATGCTTTCGCAGAAGGCGGATGCAGAAGACGTTTCTGCAAATGAGCTCGTCATTGCCTATCTGATGCGCACGGGCGCCGTATCCGGACAGGATCTGCGCACGTTTCGTCCGTCCGTCTGCAACCGTCTTGACCGCAACGCGTCGGGCATTCTGCTGGCCGGGAAAACGCTGATCGGCCTGCAAACGATATCCAACGCGCTGCGCTCCGGGACGATTGGAAAGTATTACAGATGCATTGTTGAGGGCAGACTGGAAGAGGGATGCAGAATCTGCGGCTACCTGCGAAAAGAGGAGCAGAGAAATCAGGTGTTTGTGTCGGATGCGCCCCTTTCCGATGCGGATAAGCGGATTGAAACGGCATATCGGCCGATCGAGCAGTTTCGGCGCGCGACGCTGTTAGAGGTGGAGCTGATTACCGGCCGTACGCATCAGATTCGCGCGCATCTGGCTTCGATCGGCCATCCGCTCGTAGGCGATGTCAAGTATGGCGCCACACGGCAGGAAACAGGGCGCGGCATGTTTTTGCATGCATATCGGACTTGCCTGTGGGATGGCCGGGAAATTACGGCGCCGCTTCCGAAGGCATTTCAAAGAGCGGCGCGCGCATTCAGTAAGGAGTAAGCATGGCAACCTGGAACAGCAGAGGGCTTCGCGGTTCGGCGCTCGAAGAATACATCAACCGGACGAATGAAAAATACCTGGAAAACGGGCTGGCGCTGATACAGAAAATACCGACGCCGATTACCCCGATCAGAATTGATAAAGACCGCAGGCATATTACGCTTGCCTATTTTGATCAGAAGAGCACAGTGGATTACATTGGCGCCGTGCAGGGCATTCCCGTCTGCTTTGACGCAAAGGAATGCCATTCGGATACGTTTCCGCTTGCCAACATTCATAAGCATCAGGTGGAGTTTATGGAGCAGTTCGAGCGGCAGAAGGGCATTGCGTTTTTTCTGATTTCTTATACAAAGCGGGAAGCGTTTTATTATCTGACGTTTTCACTGCTGCGGACATTCTGGAAAAGGATGGAAGAGGGCGGCAGAAAAAGCTTTCGCTATGAGGAGCTGGACCCGCGCTTTTTTTTGCAGTATAAGGGCGGCGTTTTGATTCCGTATCTGGAAGGCGTGCAGCTGGATTTGAAAAACAGGGATTGACAACGGATGGGATTCATAGTAGCATGGCAGTGTGTTAAAGTGTATCAGAACTGTGCGAAAGGCGGTTGAAGCGCTCTGCATGGCGCAGTCTGAGAGGCAACAAAAACAGGAGAGCAGGTGCGGCGATGAAGAATCAGTTACTGCACACGCCGGAAGGCGTGCGGGATATCTATAATGACGAGTGTAAAAAAAAGCAGATCTTGCAGGAGAGGCTGAAACAGTCGATGGAGTGTTTCGGCTATCAGATTATTGAGACGCCGACGTTTGAATATTTTGATATTTTCGGAAAAGAAATTGGCACAACGCCGTCGAAAGACTTATATAAGTTTTTTGACAGGGAGGGCAATACGCTTGCGCTGCGCCCGGATCTTACGCCGTCTGTCGCAAGGGCGGCGGCCATGTATTCCGATGGCGGGGATATGCCGCTTCGCCTGTATTATATGGGCAATACGTTTATCAACAATTCCGGGTATCAGGGCAGGTTAAAAGAAAATACGCAGCTTGGCGCGGAGCAGATCGGCGATAATTCCGTGCATGCGGATGCGGAAATGATTTCTATGGCGGTGGAATGCCTGCTTGCCGCGGGATTAAAGGAATTTCAGCTTTGCGTGGGCCATGCGGATTTTTTTGCGGGGCTGATGGAGGCCGCCGGGCTTTTGGAGGACGCTGCGGATTCGATTCGGGAGCTGATTGCGAATAAGAATTATTTTGGTCTGGAAGAGGCTGTTTCCGATTTGGATATGGATGAAGATTTAAGGGGCCTGTTCCGCATGCTGGGCGGTTTTTATTTTTCCGGCGATGAAATGGCAAAGGCCCGGTCGCTGGCGGTCAATTATCCAAAGATTTTATCGGCCATCGTCCGTCTGGAAGAACTGCACAAGGCGCTTGCCGTGTATGGCGTCGGCAAATACGTCTCGTATGAATTTGGCATGGTCAGCAATTACCGTTACTATACGGGCATTATTTTTTCGGGCTATACGTTTGGCAGCGGCGAGCCAATCTTAAAAGGCGGCAGGTACGACAGACTGCTGCAGCATTTTGGAAAACAGGCGGCTTCGATCGGCTTTGCCATTGTAGTCGATCAGTTAATGGCGGCTTTGTCGAGACAGAAAATTCCGGTAGCGCTGCCCGATCAGGGGGAGCTTGTCGCATATGCGGGCGATCGGTTTTTGGAAGCCGTTTCTTATGTGAAGGAAATCCGCAGACGCGGCGGGATTGCAGAGCTGGTCGGATGGGATTCGTTTCGCACAAAAGAGGAATGCGAAGCGTATGCAAAGCGGAAGCATCGCGGGAAAGTGACGGTTTTAAAGTAGAGTTTCAGAGGAGGAGCGGAACTATTGAACTGGAAATTAACGGTAGGCGGATACGGAAAAATCGAACGCTGTGAAATTGAAGTTGCGCCTTTGACGCTGTTCGTAGGCGATAATAACAGCGGAAAAAGCTATCTGATGTCGCTTCTCTGGGGCATAAAAAATCTTGGAATTCAGGCGTTGATCGGGAAGGAGGCTGCGAAGGAATCGGATGCGGAGAACAGGCTGCGCGTCTGGATCAGAGAGCAGATTGGCATTGCGCTAAAACAGGGTGAGGTTTCGGTTTGTGCAGACGGCATTGCAGCTGATCTGCAAACGGTTTTATCGGAGCGCATGCATCGAAAGAAGGACGCGTTTGTGCAAAAGATTTTTAACAGTCCGAATATGGTGATCCGGGAATTTCAGATTGAATTGCAGCGTTCTGAAAAAATGGATTTGTATTTCAATTTTAACTATGTCCAAAATGAAACTGCTTTGTATATCTATGGCAAAGACAGTGATCGATTTCGAATCATATTTGCAGAATCTGAAAAAAACGTCGATGGATTAAGCGATGATGCATATGCTGCGTGTCTGGAGGCAATGTATTGCATTCTGCTGGATATGGAACCGATTGAAAACGGACATTACAGGCATCTTTATCTTCCGGCGGCAAGGACCGGCTTTATACTTACAAAAGATACGATTAATAAGGTCAGCAGGAACGCCATGTTTAATATGCAGACGGAAAAAGAAGAGATGGTTCCTTTTGTCCGCCCGATCAATCAATTTCTGGATGTTTTAAACGATCTGTCCTGGGATGTCAGAGAAAATCGGGCATTTGAGCCTATACTGGCTTATCTGGAAAGCGGTATGGCAGACGGGTTTTTAGAGATGCGTTCGTTGCCGAATAAAGAAATATCCTATACGCCAAACGGGAGCAAAACGGGAATGCCTCTCAGAATGGCGTCTGCTGTTGTGACAGAGCTTTCACCGCTCATTTTAATGTTAAAGCATAAGGAAAATCTGAATACCTTATTCTATGAAGAGCCGGAGGTTTGTCTGCATCCGCAGCTTCAGCATAGCATGGCGAAAGTGATTTGCCGGCTGGTCAATACAGGTCTTAATCTGATCGTTACAACGCACAGCGATATCATATTACAGCATATCAATAATATGATCCGCCTGTTTCGGCGCGACGACGCCAAAGATCTATGCGAACAATATGGGTATGCGCAGCATGACATGATGTCGCCGGAAAAGGTAAAAGTGTATCAGTTTACGAAAAAGGATGGGAGCCATACGGATATAGAAGAATTAATCTGTGGGGAAAATGGTTTTGCAATTCCAAGCTTTAACCATGCGTTGGACCGTATTTTAAATGAAGCTTATGCAATTCAGGGGTAGATAAAATGGAGCAGGACAAAAGAGAATTTATTATCCATACGCTGATGCGGCCGGATTTTATTGTAGATGCAGAGCGTAAACTGCTCTTAAAAGAGGAGGAAGAGAGCGGAAAAAGCGAATTGCATGTCCATCTTCTTTCTGACGCCAATCTTGTCATTGCAAATGTGGATCAGAAACATACGGAACTTTTCTTTTTTCAAAATGAGAAAGCAAAGTCCATGTACAAGCGGGTGGATCATATGATTTTTGAACGCCAAAAAGATGGCAGGTGGAAGCTGCATCTGATCGAGATGAAGGGGAGCGTCGGGGAGCCAAAATGGGTGGAGATAAAAGGCAAATTTCGCGCCAGCTATCTGCTGGCTCAGGCGCTTGCGGGAATGCTGGAACTAATGATTTCGGAAACGGTGATGTATACGACGTTCGAAAGGGTGGAATTTGCATATTCCGACACGATGCCGTCGGCTAGGAGAAGCAGACTGGGAGAAACGCCCGTATGCATGCGGGAGGAATGGAATGGTCGCCGTTTTGGGCTGAATTTTGGAATGCGCATCCCATTTCGGCATATTCCGGTTCCAATGAAACGAAACAGAGATGGGATCTTAGTTGGAAACTTAGAAGAAAGGGAAGCGTATGAGTGAAAACAGATATCTGACGTTTGCGCTGGGCAAGGGCAGGCTTGCAAAGCAGACGCTGCAAACACTTGAAACAATCGGCATTACCTGTGAAGCGATGAAAGAGAAGGACACGCGAAAGCTGATTTTTGTCAACGAAGAGCTGAAACTGCGCTTTTTTCTTGCCAAAGGCCCGGACGTGCCGACGTATGTGGAATATGGGGCCGCCGACATTGGCGTAGTCGGAAAAGACACGATTTTAGAAGAGGGCAGAAAGATTTATGAGGTGCTTGATCTTGGCTTTGGCGCGTGCAGAATGTGCGTCTGCGGGCCGGACGAGGCGAAAGGGCTTTTACAGCGCCGGGAGCTGATTCGGGTGGCGACAAAGTATCCCCGGATTGCAAAAGACTATTTTCTCGGGAAAAAGCATCAGACGGTGGAAATCATCAAATTAAACGGTTCGATTGAGCTTGCGCCGATCGTAGGGCTTTCGGAAGTGATCGTAGACATTGTGGAGACGGGCTCTACGCTGCGGGAAAACGGGCTTTTTGTATTGGAAGAGGTCTGTCCGCTGTCAGCGCGCATGGTCGTCAATCAGGTCAGCATGAAGATGGAAAACGAACGGATTACAAAACTGATTACGGATTTAAAAGCCGTCATTGAAAAGAAAAACGCATAAATGCGCCGATGATGCAGAAATCGGCGCATCTATGCCGCGGGAGGCAGATATGAGGACAGTACGGTTAAACCGGGAAACGAAGCAGGATCTTTTAAACGATCTGCTGCAAAGAAGCCCAGGCCAATATGCGGAATATGAGGGCCGCGTTGCAGAAATCATAGCGGCGGTCAGAGAGAAGAAGGATGCGGCGGCATTTGGGTATACGAAGCAGTTTGACGGCGCGGACATTACGCCGGATACGGTAAAGGTGACGGAAGAGGAAATACAAAAAGCGTATGCAAATGTAGACGAAACGCTGCTTTCTGTTTTGCGAAAGGCAAAAGAAAATATCCGCAGCTATCATGAGAAGCAAAAACAGTACAGCTGGTTTGACAGCGAAACGTCCGGCATCCTTCTTGGACAGAAGGTTACGCCGATTCAGACGGCGGGCGTCTATGTGCCGGGCGGCCGGGCGGTCTATCCTTCTTCCGTTCTGATGAACGTCCTTCCGGCAAAGGTGGCCGGGGTAGAGCGCGTGATTATGACGACGCCGCCGGAAGCGGACGGAAGCGTCTGCGCTTCTACGCTGGTAGCCGCAAAAGAGGCCGGCGTCGACGCCATTTACAAGATCGGAGGCGCACAGGCGATCGCGGCGATGGCGTTTGGAACGGAAAGCATTCCAAAGGCGGACAAAATCGTGGGGCCGGGCAATATTTACGTTGCGCTTGCAAAAAAAGCCGTATTCGGCCATGTCAGCATCGATTCGATTGCAGGGCCAAGTGAAATTCTGGTGCTGGCTGATAAGACGGCCAATCCGCGGTTTGTAGCGGCGGATCTTTTGTCGCAGGCAGAGCATGACGCGATGGCTTCCGCGATTTTGATTACGACGGATGAAGAGCTGGCCAGACAGGTTTCAAAAGAAGTGGACCAATTTCTTTCGGTTTTATCGAGAAAAGAAATTATCATGCAGTCGTTGGAACGCTATGGATGCATTTTGCTTGCGGAAACGATGCAGGAGGCGATTGAAGCGGCCAATGAGATCGCGTCCGAGCATCTGGAAATCATGACGGAGGACGCGTATGAAGTGATGATGAAAATTCGCAATGCCGGCGCCATTTTTATCGGTCCGTACAGCTCGGAGCCTTTGGGCGATTATTTTGCCGGTCCCAATCATGTGCTTCCGACAAATGGAACGGCGAAATTTTTCTCACCGCTTGGCGTAGACGATTTTATCAAAAAATCAAGCGTGATTTCTTATTCGAGAGAGGCGCTTGCGCCCATATATCAGGATATTGTACAGTTTGCGGAGTGTGAGCAGCTGACGGCCCATGCAAATTCCATCCGCGTCAGATTTGAAGAGGAGTAAACGGTATGGCAAGAGAAGCAAGCGTGAACAGAACGACGAAAGAGACGGATATTGCCCTGAAACTGAATATAGACGGGAGCGGAATTTCGGAAATTGATACGGGGATTGGATTTTTTGACCATATGCTTTCCGGCTTTGCGCGGCATGGTTTTTTTGACCTGCATGTAAAGGTGGCGGGGGACCTTGCGGTAGACGGCCATCATACGATTGAGGATACCGGGATTGTGCTTGGCAGCGCGATCAAAAAAGCGCTTGGAGACAAGAAAGGAATCCGGCGTTATGGAAGCTGCATTCTGCCGATGGATGAGACGCTTGCGCTGTGCGCCGTTGATCTTTCCGGCAGACCGTATCTTGCCTTTGACGCAGCGTTTACGACAGACCGCGTCGGTTATATGGAGACGGAAATGGTAAAAGAATTTTTCTATGCCGTTTCTTACCGCGCGAAGATGAACCTGCACATTAAGCTTTTGTCAGGTTCCAACAACCACCATATTGTGGAAGGGATTTTCAAGGCTTTTGCAAAAGCGTTGGATGAGGCGACCGGAACAGACCCGAGAATTACCGGAATATTATCGACAAAAGGAAGTTTATAAGATGGAATTTAAAAATATTGCAGCAACGATTTATTTAAAAGACGGCAGGGCGGTAAACGGCCCGCAGGACCTTTCGCCCGCGGAGGATTTGTTTGAAAAGGCAAAGATGTACAACGACTGCGGCATTGACAAGATTTTTATTTTTGATCTGTCAGACGACGATGAAGAACATGAACGTAACGTGCAGACGATTCGGGATTTAAACCGCGTGCTGGAGATTAAAGTCTGCGCGGGCGGCAACATTAAGCGTTTCGAAGACATTAAAAAGCTGTTTTATGCGGGCTGCATTCAGGTGATTTTAAACGGTTCAAAGCCGGTCAGCATGGAGCTTGCGAAGGAAGCTGCCGGGCGTTTTGGCAAAGACAGGATTCTGCTTTCTGTAAAAAACGTCAACTTTATCTTTAAGCATAAGGATGAACTGGAAGAATATTTTCATGAACTTCTGATTCTGAATCGAAAGATGCTGGATGCGGTCGAAAATATGACGGCGGTTCCTTCGATTGTCAGGATGGACGATTACAATTTTGATGAATTTCTGGAAGTGTTAAAGCGCGACGCGGTGCGCGGCATTACGGGGAAATTTGTTACGGAATCGAACCAGGAGATTATGCTGTTAAAGACCCGGCTGTCGGAGGCCGGTATACATATGGTAAATTTTACCTCTTCTTTAAACTGGTCGGATTTAAAGACGAACGCAGATGGCATGGTGCCCGTGATCGTGCAGGATTACCGGACGGACGAGGTTTTGATGCTGGCGTATATGAACGAAGAAGCGTTCCTTGCAACGATCAGCTCCGGTAAGATGACGTATTTCAGCAGGAGCAGAGGGCAGTTATGGCAGAAGGGAGAGACGTCGGGACATATCCAGTATGTGAAGTCGTTGACGGCGGACTGCGATTTTGACACGATTCTGGCCAAAGTGTCGCAGATTGGCGTCGCCTGTCATACGGGAAAGCCGTCCTGTTTTTTCCACCCGATTGTAAAGAAAGAGTATGTGGAAAAGAATCCGCTTCGGGTGCTGGAAGAAGTGTATGGCATTATCAAAGACCGGAAAGAGCATCCGAAAGAGGGCTCCTATACCAACTACCTGTTTGAAAAAGGCATCGATAAGATCTTAAAAAAGGTTGGTGAGGAGAATACAGAGATTATCATTGCGGCGAAAAATCCGAATCCGGAGGAAATCAAGTATGAAATTTCGGATTATCTGTACCATCTGATGGTGCTTATGGCGGAACGGGGCGTGACGTGGGAGGACGTGATGCAGGAGCTGTCACAGCGATAATGTAAAACAGGCGCCCCAAAAGGGCGCCTTTATCCGTCAAACCCAAAATAAGAAACGGCGTTTCGATAACAGATTCCTTCTATGATCTGCCGCAGAGCTTTGGCGTCATTCGGATACTCCCCGCGTTCCACCCAGCCGCCAATCAGATTGCAGAGGATGCGGCGGAAATATTCGTGTCTTGTATACGACAGAAAGCTTCTGGAATCGGTGAGCATGCCAATAAAATTGCCTAAGACGCCAAGATTGGCCAGCGACGTCAGATGCTCGAGCATGCCGGCTTTATGATCATTGAACCACCAGGCGGAGCCGTGTTGCAACGCGCCGGCGGCTTCTGTGTTCTGGAAGCATCCAATGGCCGTATCAATCGCCGCATTGTCGTTTGGATTTAAGGAATAGACGATCGTTTTGGGCAATTCGCCCGTAGCAAACAGAGCGTTCAGGAAATCAATCAGCGGTCCTGTCGCAGTTTCATTGCTGATGCAGTCGAAGCCGGCGTCTGCTCCAAGCGTCTGATACAGGCTTGTGCAGTTGTTTCTTCTGCATCCGTAGTGAAGCTGCATCGCCCATCCCATGCGGTGATATTCTCTGCCAAGAAACAGCAGAAGGTCTGTTTTGTATTGCTCTGCCTCTTTGCGCGTCAGAAGCATGCCGGCAAGGGCCTTCTGAAAGATCGCATCGCTCTCTTCCTGGGAGGATGGCGCGTACGGCATGGCGTATAATCCATGATCGCTGATGCGGCAGCCCGCTTCGTGAAACTTCCGCATGCGTTTTTGGATGGCGCGTTTTAAATCTTCCAGATGGAGAATGGGAATGCCTGCGGCGATTTCCAGTTCTCCGATATAATCTGCAAAATCTTCTGCCTCTGCATGCAGAAGCTTATCCGGGCGGAACGTCGGCAGGACAATCGTGTCAAAGGCATCGTCATTTTTTATTTGTATATGCCATTTGAGCGAGTCCACCGGATCGTCCGTTGTGCAAAGCAGCGTGACGCGCGACTGGTGAATCAGGCCCTGAGCGCTCATCTGAGGCTGTTTTAACTTTTCACAGGTAAGCCGCCAGACTTCTTCCGCCGTTTCTCCATTTAAGCATCCGTGATAGCCAAAGTAGCGCTTCAGCTCCAGATGCGACCAGCAGTACAGCGGGTTTCCGATCAGTTTTTCCAGCGTTTCGGCCCATTTCTGAAATTTTTCACGATCAGGGGCGGCTCCGGTAATATAATCCTCCGCGACGCCGTTGGCCCGCATCTGCCGCCATTTGTAATGGTCGCCGGAAAGCCATAGCTCCGTTATATTTGCAAACCGCCGGTTTAAGGCGATGTCTTTGGGATGGATATGGCAGTGGTAATCCAGAATCGGCATAGGACGGGCGTAATCGCGGTATAATGTCTTTGCGCATTCAGTTTCCAGAAGAAACGTTTCATCCATAAAATTCTGCATGTAAAGCGTCCTTTCTCTATCGTTGTTATGCGGGCGGCAGTGTTTGCGCCCGATTTGCTTCGCGCTATGTAGTGTGCGCATGCAAAGCGTCCCTTATACGGGCAGCTTCTCCCGTTTGAACGCAAAACGATCTTTCTGTATAAATTCATGGAAGAAGGCTGAAACTATACAGAAGAACAGAAGACAGGAGGAACGTGACATGGAGCTTAAGCTAAGAGAAAAGGAGGCGTGCCGTTACGACGCCGTATCGATTGGCGAAGTGATGCTTCGTCTGGACCCGGGAGAAGGCAGGATACGGACGGCGCGGCAGTTTCGCGCATGGGAAGGCGGCGGAGAGTACAATGTCATTCGCGGGCTGCGTAAATGCTTTGGCATGCAGACGGCCGTCATAACGGCGTTTGCAGAAAACGAGGTCGGGAAGCTGA
Source organism: uncultured Roseburia sp. (assembly GCA_947647505.1). Classification (GTDB taxonomy): domain Bacteria; phylum Bacillota; class Clostridia; order Lachnospirales; family Lachnospiraceae; genus Roseburia_B. The sequence continues at coordinate 132,408 of CANSKO010000002.1, forward strand.
TGGAGGACTTTATTTTGCAGGGCGGCGTGGATCCTTCTTTGATTCACTGGATGCAGACGGATGGCATTGGGCGCGTCTGTCGAAATGGCATAAATTTTACAGAACGCGGCTTTGGCGTGCGCGGGGCGGTGGGCTGCTCGGACCGCGCACATACGGCGATTGCAAAAGCGTCCCCAAAAGCGTTTGATTTTGATCGGATTTTTGGGGAGCTTGGCGTACGCTGGCTGCATACGGGAGGCATCTATGCGGCGCTTTCCGAGCAGTCCTGTGAAACGGCGCTTGCGGCGATCCGGACGGCTAAAAAATACGGCACGGTCGTTTCGTATGATCTGAACTATCGTCCGTCGATGTGGAGCGCAATCGGCGGAAAGCAAAAAGCGCAGGAGGTCAACCAGGAGATTGCGCGCTATGTGGATGTGATGATTGGCAATGAAGAAGATTTCACGGCGTGTCTGGGGTTTGAGATCGAAGGAAATGACGCGGATTTCAAAGAATTGAATCTGAATGGCTATAAAAAAATGATCGATCAGGCGGCAAAAGCGTATCCGAATTTTAAAGTCGTCGCGACGACGCTGCGCGCAGTCAAAACGGCGACCGTCAACGACTGGAGCGCCATCTGCTGGTCGGACGGGGAGATTTATCGGTCCAGAGAATATAAAGGGCTGGAAATTATGGACCGCGTCGGCGGCGGCGACTCGTTTGCGTCGGGGCTGATCTATGGATTGATGACGACAGGCGATGCGCAGACGGCAGTCGATTATGGCGCGGCGCACGGGGCGTTGGCTATGACGACGCCGGGAGACACGACGATGGCGGACAAAAGGGAAGTGGAAGCCGTTATGGGCGGCGCGGGCGCGCGCGTGCAGCGATAAGAGGGCCGGCGCAATATATCTGCGGCGGATGGCAAAAGGCCATTCGCCGCATTTTTTGCATTCAGACAATGCGCACCCGGTATTTTTTGAGCCAGTAATTGACTTGCAGCATGTAGGCGAGCATCTGCGGGCCGGCCATCAGCTGTCCATACCAGGGTCTGCCGTAATCGGAGGGGCTGTTTAAAAAAGCCTTTACTTTTTTCGTATCCAGAAGCGTTCGGATCGGCGCATTTGGCGTGGCAAGCGTTTCTTTCAGCTGTCTGCCAAGCAGTTTTTCATACGATGGATCGTATGTCTTTGGATAAGGGCTTTTTTTGCGCCAGAGCACTTCCTTTGGAACGTAATCGGCGCCGGCGTGCCGCAGCAGACCTTTTACGACGCCGTCTGCGCATTTCACAGACCACGGAACATTGAATACATATTCGACGATGCGGTGATCGGCAAACGGAACGCGCGCTTCCAGACCGTTATACATGCTGGTGCGGTCCATCCGGTCCAACAGCGTCGCCATAAACCAGCGCAGGTTTAAATAGGCGATTTCCCGCCGCCGTTTTTCTTCCGGGGAATCTTCGGCAAGCAGCGGCGTTTCATGAATCGTCTTTTCATAGGCAGCGGCGGCGTACGCCTCCATATGCAAATCCTCTATCAGCGTATCATCCAAAAGCGCCTGTCTGGGCGCCATATCGTCCGACCAGGGAAATGCGTTTGTCTGAAACGCTTTTTCACTGTGAAACCAGGGATAGCCGCCGAAAATCTCATCGGCGCATTCGCCGGTCAGCGTGACTTTATTATGCGTCACAACCTGGGAGCAGAAATAAAGCATAGAGGATTCTACGTCTGCCATGCAGGGCAGATCTCTGGCGTCGACGGCTTTGTACAGGCAGCGAAGCTGTTCTGCATTGCCGCATTCCAGAAAACGGTGGCGGGTGTTGCAGTATTGCGCCATCTGTTCGGCAAAGGGACGGTCCTGGCTGGGCTGGAAGGCGTTGGACTGGAAATATTTTCCGTTGTCCGTAAAATCAAAGGAAAACGTATTCAGCTGCTTTCCCTGCTTTTTCAGCTCCTTTGCGCAGATGGCCGTTACCAGACTGCTGTCGATGCCGCCGGAGAGGAATGTGGCGATTGGGATGTCCGCAAGCATTTGCAGCTTTACGGCGTCCGTAAGAAGCCATGCCGTTTTTTCAATCGTCCGCTCCAAAGAATCTTCATGCGGGCGGCTTAGAAGCTTCCAGTAAGCTTCGTCGGTATGGCAGAAGCGGTCCAGCGTCAGGATATGGCCGGGCAGCACTTCGAAAATATCCTTGAATACGCCTCTTCCATATGATTTTGCAGGGCCAAGGGCAAACAGCTCGCACAGGCCGTCGCGGTTTAGGGTTGGCGTTACGCCGGGATAGGCGAACAGTCCTTTGATTTCCGAAGCGAAGACAAATGTATCGCCGGTTTTCGTGTAAAACAGGGGCTTTACGCCAAGCCTGTCGCGGAACAGGTAAAGCTTTTCCAGAGCGCCGTCCCACAGGGCGGCGGCAAAAATGCCGTTTAATTTCTGTACAAACGATTTGCCGTGCAGCAGATAGCCGTTTAAAATAACCTCTGTATCGCTTGTCGTTTCAAACCGGGCGCCTTCTGCTAAAAGCTCTGCTTTCAGTTCGTTCATGTTATAGATTTCTCCGTTGAAGACGAGGGCAAATTCAAACCCGTCTCGTTGCTTTATCATCGGCTGTGCGCCGGTGAGAAGGTCGATAATTTTCAGACGGACATGGGCAAAGCCGCAGACAGAAGAAAGATAGATGCCGCTGCCGTCCGGTCCTCTGTGCTTTTGGACCTGATTCATTTTCGTCAGGATGGCCTGCCACGGCTTTCGATCTTTTGTATAATCCTGATAGGGATTGAAAAATCCGGCGATTCCGCACATAGGGGCGCTCCTTTCGGTTCTGTTTTCTTACTGGATAATCGGCTGATATTGCTGGCCGCTAAGCGCGGCTTCTATGGAAGGAATCAGCAGTTCCGTGTGTGCAATCATGGAATTCGGCTTTTTTTCGGGACTGTCCTGTCCGAATGGAATAAAATAGATGTGTTTGGCATTGAGCAAAAGACCGATGTTTTTCATATTCATGCCAAGCGCGTCGTTTGTGGAAATCGAAATCAAAAGAGGCTTATTGTTGCGCAGATGCGCTTTTGCCGCCATTAAAACCGGCGTATCCGTAATGCCGTTGGCAAGCTTTGCAATGGTATTTCCGGTACAGGGAAATAAGACGAGGATGTCAAACAGGCTTTTGGGGCCGATTGGCTCCGCCTCCGGGATCGTGAGCATAGGCTTTCTGCCCGTGATCTCCTCCGCCTGTCGGATAAAGTCCTCCGCTTTTCCAAAGCGGCTGTCAAGCGTCTGCGCGGCGTCTGAAAAGATGGTCTGTACGGCCGCGCCTTCTTTTGTCAGCGCGTTCAGTTCTTTGAACACTTTTTCATATGTGCAGAAAGAGCCGGTAAATGCGACTCCGATTTGCTTTCCTTTTAAAGACATTATGATAAACTCCTTTCCAGTTTTTGTATGGAATTGCGTATGGCCCTCGCAGAAGACAGCGGCGCATACTTTCCGGGAAGAGACGGACAGGCGGCGGCGTTTACGGAAAGCTCTTTTGCCGCCGCAAAATCAACGCCGCCCGGCGCCGACGCGATGTCTAAAATTGTGGCGCCCGGCTTTGTGCGCGCGAGGGCTTCTTTTGTGAGAATCAGGGACGGAATGGTGTTGAAAATAAAATCAAACGATCCGATCCGGGCAAGAAACATGCGAAGATCCATCGTCTCTTCCGAAAAAACGGCGGCCTGCGCCCGTTCGCCTGCAGGGTCTGTAGCGACGGTAACGCGGCAGAACAGGCGGCATAGCTTATCCGTCAGCGTCTGTCCGCAGATGCCGTAGCCTAAGACGGCGCAGCGGCTCTGATGCAGGTTGAGGGGGCTCATTTTTATGGCTTCGCAGAGCATGCCCTCTGCCGTTGCAATGCTGTTGAAGCGGGACAGCGCCGCATCCTTCATGAAATCAAACGTCAATACGCCGGCTTTTGCCGCAGCGCAGGAAAATTCTTCCGGGATGCAGCCGGCGAACAGAAGCTGGCCGGATCTGAAAAAAGAAAGAAGCTGCCCGAGCGAAAGATTTCCTTTCATGACGTTTTGATTCAGGCAGGAGCCGTCCCGACTGAGCGGGATGGGACAGATCACGCGCGCAGAAGCGTGAATGGCGGCTTCCGGAGAAGAGACGATTTTGATGCGGTCCGCATAACGCGCGGGCGGCTGACAGAGCGCGTAACAGCAGATGGCATTATGTTCGGAAGCGAGGATCTCCGCAAGGTACGCCTGGCGTCTGTCTCCGCCTACAATCGCGTAGTCGTAAGAATAAGCGTGCATAATAAGGAACTCCGGGGAAAAAGGGGTTTGCATTATGGTATGCAGAGGCCGTTTGAAATGTTATACTGTAATACAGGGCTGTGCAAAAGAAATGGAAAGGAGAACAGGCGATGTTTTTAAAAAGATACGGCCGCGTATTTTTATGCTGCATGCTGGTGTGGCAGTCCGGGACGCTCGCCGCGTGCGGGCCGTTAAACGACGGGGCGGATGGGCGGATGGAGACGCAGGAGAAGTTTCAGGATGCCGGGATGGAGGATGAAAGTACAGAGGATGCGGGCGGAGCGTCAAAAGAGCCATTTGTTCTGGAAGAGGAAGGAGGCAGAGCAGCCGCCGGAAATGAAGAGGGAGGAGAAGCGGACGATGCGAAGCTTCGCTTTGGAAAAGACTGCATTGCAGAGCAGACATTTGAAGTTTCGTTGAGCGAATATGAGGAACGCGTCTGGTTTGTCCCCTGTGCGCCGTCGGATGGCGGAGCCTTTCACATGCAGATTATTTCCGGAGAAGACGTCCTTTTGGATATCAGCGGCTACGTGCCGGAGGCGCTTTCTGACGCACCGTTTTCCAGTCTGGACGCGGTGTCGTTTTACGATGTCAATTACGACGGCAATACGGATATTGTGCTGATTGAGACATACGGAAGCGCTGCGTTTGCCGCAGTATATTACGGATATCCTCAAAACGGGGATGGCGAGGGCGGATTTTTCATACAGGAGACATTGTCCGAAGCGTTATCGGAGCAGACGGACGATCTGACGATTCCGCAGATTCGAAGCCTTCTTTCCGACGGAAAAAAGAACGGCGCATTTTCTGACTACAGGGAGGCGTATGAAATGGTGAGCAGGCTCTGCGCGTTGGAGAGCAGCGGAGAAATGAAGTACGATCTGATTTCTTTTGATGCAGATGCGATTCCGGAGCTTGTGGCCGGCGTAAACGGGTATTTTATGAGCCTGTACGCTTTTTCCGACGGTACGGTGCATACGCTGATGGACCGCTGGCCCTACGGCGCGATGGGGAACGCAGGCTATGCATACTGTCCCGGAAAAAACAGTCTGAAAAATGAAAACAGTGATTTTGCAGGAGCCATTTTGTATACAACGTATCTGACGTCTGGCAGCGGACATGCGCTGGAGGAAGTGGCGCAGATTCAGACGTATCAGTTTGACGACGCCAATCAAAACGGCGTTCCCGATGAGAACGAACAGGATTCCATCGGGCGTTACAGCGTCAGTTATCTGGACGGACGCAGGATCACGGAGGAAGAACGCGCTTCTTATGACGCAGGGAAGTATGTATATCTGGAAGGGCGTCTGGATGCGGAGGAGTTGAAAGCGGAATTGAATCGGTAAAACGGGCGTGCAGCGTTGCATTCCGGAAAAAGGAGGCAAAGGAAGAAAAAAACACTTTACAAATCCCGACATTTGTCATATGATAAGAAAAAATAAAAATCCAACGCGATGAAGAGACGAGTACGCTGTGACAATGCAGCAGAGAGAGATGCCCTCCGGCAGGGTCTTACGATCCCCGGCATGCGCTGAAAGCATCTTTGCAGGAAACAGCCGAAGACTGACTCTGAGCGGCCCCAATCCGGCCCGGTGACTCCGTTATCGTCCAATGAGCTTTTTTCACGTTTTTGTGGGAAAAGAAAACATGGGTGGAACCACGGTATAAAACGATCGTCCCTGATACAAAACAGATGTATCAGGGATTTTTTATCGCATGGAAAATTGCGCTGCAATCCACTGTGATACAAACCATTTTTCAGGGGGATGCGCGTTGCGCGCAAATAGCGGGCCGGCTGCGGATTTTTTAATAGACAGGAGGCAGAATATGAAAATTACATTAAAAGACGGCTCCATTAAGGAGTATGGCGAAGCGAAATCTGTGTATGAGATTGCGCGGGATATCAGCGAAGGCCTTGCGCGGGCGGCCTGCGCCGGAGAAGTGAACGGCGAGCTTGTGGATTTGCGGACGATTGTCGATCGGGATGTGGAATTAAACATCGTAACGGGCGCAGAGGAGGCGGGACTTTCCGTTATTCGCCATACGGCGGCGCATGTGCTGGCAGAGGCGGTCAAACGGCTGTATCCGGAAGCGAAAGTGACAATCGGCCCGGCCATTGCCGACGGTTTTTATTACGATTTTGACGCGGCCCCGTTTAGCAGAGAGGATCTGGACCGCATCGAAGCCGAGATGAAGAAAATCATCAAAGAAGGGCGGGAAATCAAACGGTTTACGCTGCCAAAAGAAGAAGCCATTCGATGGATGCAGGAAAGAGACGAACCCTATAAGGTGGAGCTGATTCAGGAGCTGCCGGAGGATGCGGTGATTTCCTTTTACGATCAGGGCAGCTTTACAGACCTTTGCGCGGGACCGCATCTGATGAGCACAAAGGGCGTCAAAGCGTATAAGCTGATTTCCTCTTCTATGGCGTACTGGCGGGGCGATTCCAACCGGGCGCGCTTACAGCGCATATACGGAACGGCGTTCTGCAAAAAAGACGAATTAAACGCGCATCTGGAAAAGCTGGAAGACGCCAGACGCCGGGATCATAATAAGCTGGGCCGCGAAATGGGGCTGTTTACCACGGTAGACGTAATCGGGCAGGGACTGCCGCTGTTTACGCCAAAAGGCACGAAGATGATACAAAAGCTGCAACGCTGGATCGAGGATCTTGAGGATCGGGAATGGGGCTATGTCCGCACGCGCACGCCTTTGATGGCCAAATCCGATCTGTATAAAATTTCGGGACACTGGGATCACTATAAAGAAGGCATGTTTGTGCTTGGGGAAGAGGAAACGGACAAAGAAGTGTTTGCGCTTCGGCCGATGACGTGTCCGTTCCAGTATTACGTCTATAAAAACGAGCAGCATTCTTACCGGGATCTGCCATATCGCATGGGAGAGACTTCTACGCTGTTTCGAAGCGAAGACTCCGGCGAGATGCACGGTCTGACCCGCGTCCGCCAGTTTACGATTTCCGAGGGGCATCTGATCGTTCGTCCGGATCAGATGACGGAGGAATTCAAAGGATGCCTTGCGCTTGCCAAATACTGTTTGCAGACGCTTGGCGTAGAAGAGGACGTGACGTATCATCTGTCCAAATGGGACCCGGACAATCGGGAAAAGTATATCGGAGAGCCCGAAGTATGGGAAGAGACGCAGCAGCATATGCGGCAGATTTTAAACGAGCTGGATATTTCCTTTGTGGAAGACGTTGGAGAAGCCGCATTTTACGGGCCCAAAGTGGATATCAATGCCCGCAACGTATACGGCAAGGATGATACGATGATTACGATTCAGTGGGACGCGCTGCTTGCGGAGCAGTTTGATATGTACTATATTGATGAGAATGGAGAAAAGGTCCGTCCTTACATCATTCACAGAACGTCTATTGGCTGTTATGAGAGAACGCTGGCATGGCTGATTGAAAAATATGCCGGCAAATTTCCAACCTGGCTGTGCGCCGAGCAGGTGCGCGTGCTTCCGATTTCCGAAAAATACGAAGCGTATGCGGAAAGCGTCCGTAAAAAACTGGCGGAATGCGGCATTGACGCAACGGCCGACAACCGTTCGGAAAAAATTGGCTTTAAAATTCGCGAGGCAAGGCTTGATAAGCTGCCGTATATGCTCGTCGTGGGACAAAAAGAGGAAGAAGAGGGAACCGTTTCCGTTCGAAGCCGTTTTGCAGGAGAGGAAGGAACGCAGAAGCTTGAGGATTTTATAGATGCGATCAAAAAAGAAATCGATACGAAAGAAATTCGCAGGGAAGAAGCGCAGGAGGAAAAAAAATCATAACATAAAATACAACAAAGCTTCAGATACTAATTCCGGTCAGAATATTCTGGCCGGAATTTTGCATTGCCATATATGACAGGGCATCGTTTTGCATTGCATTCTGCCGGATGCATGCGGCGCTTTGCCGCTGACAGATTCTACAGGCGGTGCAGCAGTGAGAAAGGAGCGGAAAATATGACGAAACTGAACTGTTCGGTTACGAACTGCTATTACAATGAAGACAGATATTGCTGCAAAGGCGACATCAAAGTAGACGGAAAAGATGCGAAGATGGCGGGAGGGACATGCTGCTCCAGCTTCCGGGAACGAAAAGGAGATTCGGCAAGGAACGCGGCGTATGAACCGTGCCAGACGATCGATGTGGACTGCGGGGCGTGTAACTGCGTGCATAATGAAGACTGTAAGTGCGCAGCGGAGCATATTGGGATTGGCGGAAGCAGAGCCTGTGACTGCCATGATACGGAATGCATGAGTTTCTGCTGTAAATAGCAGATGGGGCAGGAATTTTGGGTGGTAAACAGCGCCCAAAATTCCTGCCAAATTTCGCGTTTTTTTCAGAAGACTGTCGAAAAATGAAAAAAAAAGGAAGTTGAATATGTTTGATTTTTGTGACATATAAGGGTAAAATGTCTATTGAAATGAAAAAATGTAGGAATATACCATAAAGGCTGTTATGTACAAAGGCTGTCTTGATTGTATGAGACATGGAGAACGATTATGAGAGAAATGTTGAAATTACAGGAAGCCATCGAAGCTCAGCGAAGCTATGTGGATGCGATGATTGAACAGGGTATGGACGAAGAGGCGTTTTTCCGGGCAAACCGTAAGCTGGATCAGTTAATTGAAGAATACATAGAACTGGAGATTCAGATGGAATATCAAAAAAAATGAAAGCAAATGTTACTGTCCGCATTTTGTGTACAGTAACATTTTTTTTCTTTTCGGTTGATTTTTTTTGGGGTTTAAGCTAAAATAGTCATTAATGTGGAGGAAAGTGGAGCAAAATGGTTTAAAATGGAGTACAAGCATTCGAGGTGTCCATGATGTTTATGGGAGAATACAGCCACAGCATTGATACAAAAGGAAGATTGATTATTCCATCCAGGTTTCGGGAAAGCCTGGGCGATGCTTTTGTTGTGACAAAGGGGCTGGATGGATGTCTTTTTGTATACCCGAATGAAGAATGGGCCAAGATAGAAGAAACGTTCCGCAATGTTCCGCTTACGACAAAAGACGCAAGAAAATTTTCCCGTTTTTTCTTTGCGGGCGCAGCTATTTGCGAAGTGGATAAGCAGGGCAGGATACTTTTGCCGCAGATTTTACGGGAATTTGCAGATTTACAAAAGGAAGTTGTACTGGTCGGCGTGCTTGGACGGATTGAAATCTGGAACAGGCAGCGCTGGCAGGATGCAAATACGTATGATGATATGGATGAAATTGCAGAGCGCATGGCGGAGCTTGGGCTTGGAATTTAAAAGGAAATGGGGACTTTAAGATGGCGTTTTACCACAAGTCTGTTTTACTGGACGAAGTAATGGAATACATGAAGATCCGGCCAGACGGTATATATGTGGACGGGACGCTGGGCGGAGCCGGTCATTCCTGTGAAATTGCAAAGAAGCTTCAGGGAAGCGGCAGGCTGATCGGCATGGATCAGGATGCAGACGCGATAGAGGCCGCGCGCGCGCGCCTTGAAGCGTACGCGGCGCACGTGACAATTCTCCATTCCAATTACTGCAACATGAAAAAGGCGCTGAAGGAGATGGGAATCACGAAAGTGGACGGCATTCTTCTGGATCTTGGAGTTTCGTCGTTTCAGCTGGATGCGCCGCATCGGGGATTTACGTATCGGGATCTCCATGCGCCTTTGGACATGCGCATGGACGGCAGACAGACACAGACGGCGGAGGACATTGTGAACGATTACAGCGAAACGGAGCTGTTTCGCATGATCCGCGACTACGGAGAAGAGCGTTTTGCGAAAAAGATTGCAAAGCGTATCACAGAGGCACGAAAGACGAAGCGAATCCAGACGGCGGGCGAGCTGACGGAGCTTATTCGCAGCGCTATGCCAAAACGCGTACAGGCTGTGGGGGGACACCCTGCCAAACGTACGTTTCAGGCGATTCGCATCGAACTGAATCACGAACTGGAAGTGTTGGAACATACGATGGATGACATGGCGGATCTTTTGCATGCAGGAGGAAGGCTTTGCATTATAACCTTCCATTCTCTGGAAGATCGGATTGTAAAAACACATTTTAAGAAGTATGAGCATCCATGCACCTGTCCACGCAATTTTCCGGTATGCGTTTGCGGAAAAGAGCCGATTGGAGCGTGCGTGACGAAAAAGCCGATTTTGCCGACGGAAGAAGAAATCGTAAGCAACCCAAGAGCGAAGAGCGCAAAGCTGCGCGTGTTTGAAAAAAGATAGATGGCAGGCAAAAAGGAAAGGCGGAAATATGAGACAACAATCAGCTCGTAATTATAACCAGAGAAGCGAAAGAAAGACAAATTACTATATAGATGGCAATACGGTGCGCCGGCTGGAGGGGGAACCCGAAGAGCGAAGAAGGCGCCAGATTGAAAAAGAACAGGAACAGACGAGAAGGAAGAACTGCCGCGTAGCAAGAAGGAATCAGGAGCGCGCGCTGCGCGTCAGCCTGGGCTATGTGCTGTTTTGCACGATTGCGGTATGTCTGCTTGGATGCGTGTGCGTCACTTACATACAGCTGCAGTCGGATATTACAGCCCGGACCAGAAATATATCCGGATTAGAGCGTCAGATTTCCGATTTGCGGGCGGATAATGCAGCGGCTATCAAGCGGCTGGATCTTTCTACAGATCTTGAGAAAATCAGAGAACAGGCGCTTGGGTTTGGCATGAAATATGCCAATGAAAGCCAGATCGTCTATTACAGCATAGAAGACCATGACTTTATGGAGCAGCATTCCGACATACCGGAGGAATAGCGGAAGTGGCGGAGGTGTATGTGTGCAGAGGACAGGAAGACGGAAACGGACGGTCAGAAAATTTCTGAAACGAATGCAGAAAAAGCTGATATTTATTTTTCTGACGATTACGCTGATGCTTGTGGCGCTGATCGGAAGGCTGATGTATATCGAATACGAAAGCGGAGACCGATATGAAAAAATCGTATTGTCCCAGCAGGGGTATGACAGCCGCAGCATTCCGTATCAGCGCGGAGACATCGTAGATGCAAAAGGGACCGTGCTTGCGACCAGTCTGGACGTATATAACGTGATTTTTGACTGCAACGTTTTAAATCAGAAAGAGCAGGAAGAAATCGATGCGACGGTCGAGGCTATAGCCGCCTGCTTTGAGGACGTGGATGCGGATGATTTGTATCAGAGGCTGAAAGAACATCCAAAAAGCCAGTACGAAACGCTGCTAAAAAAGCTTCCTTACGAAAAAATACAGCCTTACACAGAGCTTTTACAGAAACAGGAAGAGGAAAACAAAGAAAAAAAATCCGGTCAGAAAACGAAAATCAACAAAAATGCGGTCTGGTTTGAGAAAGAGTACATCCGCAATTATCCGTACGGCTCTCTGGCGTCGTCTTTAATCGGGTTTGTTTCCGGTGGAAACGTAGGAACGACGGGGCTTGAGAATACCTACAACAGCGTATTGAACGGCATTAACGGCAGGGAATACGGGTATTTGAATTCCGACAATAATTTTGAAAAGACGGTTAAGGCGGCAAAAGACGGAAATACGATTGTCTCAACGATCGACGCCAGCATTCAGTCCGTTGTAGAGAAAAAAATCGCAGAATACAACGAGAAGAATACGAACGGCTTTGTGACGGGAGACGGCTGCGACCATATTGCGGCGATCGTGATGAACCCGCAGAATGGAGAGGTTTACGCGATGGCGAACAATCCCGGCTTTGATCTGAATCAGCCGAGAGAGATTTCGAATTATTTTACGGAAGAAGAGCTGGCCGGGCTAAGCGATGAAGAGAAGATGGACCTGTTAAATAAGCTGTGGGAGAATTTTTGCATTACGTATACGTTTGAGCCGGGGTCTACCGTCAAACCGATGACGGTGGCATGCGGGCTGGAGACGGGGACGTTAAGCGGAAATGAAACGTATGTCTGCGACGGCGTGGAGACGATTTCAGGGGAAGAGGTGCATTGCGTCAACCGGTCGGGACATGGAACGGAAACGGTAGAGGCGTCGCTGATGGATTCCTGCAACGACGCGCTGATGCAGATGTCGTACAGCATTGGCAAAGATCATTTCGTCGACTATCAGGAAATTTTCGGTTTTGGAAGAAAAACAGGCATTGACTTGCCGGGAGAAGAGAGAGGGCTTTTGTTTTCAAGGGAAAAGATGCAGAAGTTAGATCTTGCGACCAATTCATTTGGACAGAATTTCAACTGCACGATGATACAGGTGGCGGCGGCCTTTTCTTCTTTGATCAACGGTGGAAGATATTACAGGCCGCACGTCGTAAAAAAGATTTTAGACAGCGAGGGCAATACGATTGAGACGATCCGGCCGACGCTGATTCGGGAAACGACGTCAGAAGAGACGTCAGAGCTGATCCGGCAATGGCTGTATGCTACGGTATCGGAAGGAACCGGAGGCGAAGCCAAAGTGAACGGATACTCGATGGGAGGGAAGACAGGAACGGCGCAGAAGCTGCCAAGAGCGGAAAAAAACTATCTGGTGTCCTTTATCGGCTATCTGCCGCAGGAAAACCCGCAGCTTGTCATTTACCTGATTATCGACCATCCCAATGTAAAAGAACAGGCGCACAGTAATTATGCGCAGACAGTCGTCAAAGAAATTTTAGAAGAAATCCTCCCCTATATGAATCTTTATCCGGATGAAGCGCTTCAGCCGGAACCGGAAGAAGATGGAGAAGACGGTTTGGGGGAAGGAGCGGAGGGCGGTCCGGATGAAGGGACGCCTGCGGAAGGAGAAGGCGCTTCAGGCGAAGGGGCGCCGGAAGGAGCGGAAGGCGGTCCGGGCGAAGGAGAGATGGAAGGAGCGGAAGGCAGTCCGGGCGAAGGGACGCCTGTGGGTGAGGACGAAGACGAACCGCCCGCAGATTTCTTTGAAGAATAGGAACGGAAGAGACAGAAATTCATAACCCTGTAGAAGCTGTAATAGAATAAAAGAAAGGCTTTTATGAGGTTTGGCGCATGTTTCGCTATAAAACGTATAACCGGCAGAAATGCATGATTATTTTTGCGGCAGTTTTGTTTATGATGCTGTTTCTGGCCGGGCGTCTCGTCTACCTGATGGTGTTTTGTTCCGAATATTATGGAAAAAAAGCGGAAGACTTACATGAGAGGGAGCGGGATATCAAAGCGGCCAGGGGAAAGATTATCGATGCGACGGGCGTTGTGTTAGCCGCCAATAAAACCGTTTGCACCATATCTGTGATTCACAATCAGATCGAAGATCCCGACGCTGTGATTGCGGCATTGACAAAAGAGCTTGAGATGCCGGAAGAGAAAGTGAGAAAGCGGGTTGAAAAGGTAAGCTCGATTGAACGCATCAAGTCCAATGTGGACAAGGAAACGGGCGAGCGCATCCGCGCGTACAATCTTGCAGGCGTAAAAGTGGATGAGGATTACAAACGGTATTATCCCTACGACACGCTGGCGTCAAAAGTACTTGGGTTTACAGGCGGCGACAACCAGGGCATCATCGGGCTTGAGGTCAGATATGACGAATATTTGCAGGGGCAAAACGGAAAAATACTGACGCTGACGGACGCGAGGGGCGTGGAAATGGAACATGCCGGCGAATCCAGGCTGGAGCCGGTAGACGGCAACGATCTGCACATCAGTCTGGATTATAATATCCAGATGTACGCGGAGCAGGCGGCCAAAAAAGCGCTGGAGCAAAAACAGGCGGACAGCGTGTCCATCATTGTTATGAATCCGTCCAACGGGGAATTGATGGCAATGGTCAATGTTCCCGAATTTAATTTAAACGATCCGTTTACATTAAATGACCCGGCGGCGGATCTTCTGACGGAAGAAGAAAAACAGGACCGGTTAAACGGCATGTGGAGAAACCAGTGCATCAACGATACGTATGAACCGGGTTCTACGTTTAAAATTATTACGACGACGGCTGCGCTGGAAGAAGGCGTCGTCAGCGTAAACGATCAGTTTTTCTGTCCCGGCTATATTACGGTGGAAGACAGGCGGATTCACTGTCATAAGCGGACGGGACACGGGGCGGAAGACTTTACGCATGGCATTATGAATTCCTGCAATCCGGTGTTTATCGACGTTGGGCTGCGCGTTGGGCCGGCGCGCTTTTACGAATATTTTCAGAGCCTCGGGCTTTTGAAAAAAACCGGGATTGATTTGCCGGGCGAGGCGGCTACGATTATGCATTCCAAAGAAAAGATCGGCCTGGTGGAGCTGGCTACGATGTCGTTTGGCCAGTCTTTTCAGATTACGCCGATGCAGCTTGTGACGACGGTGTCCTCCATTATCAACGGAGGAACGCGGATCACGCCGCATTTTGGCGTATCCGTGCAGGATAAGGACGGCAACGAGGTCAAACGCTTTGTATATGAAGAGACAAAAGACATCATTCGAAAAGAAACGTCGGATACGGTTCGCAGCCTTCTTGCATCCGTCGTAGAAGAGGGCGGCGGGAAAAATGCGAAAATTGCAGGGTATTCGATCGGAGGCAAAACGGCGACTTCCCAGACGCTGCCCCGAAGCGCAAATAAATACATTTCTTCCTTTCTTGGCTTTGCTCCGGTGGAGGATCCACAGGTTCTTGCGCTTGTCATTATCAACAATCCGCAGGGGATTTACTACGGAGGAACGATCGCGGCGCCCGTGGCAAGGGAGATTTTTGAAAACATCCTGCCTTATCTGAATATACCTTACGATGCACAGGCGGCGGAAACAGAGCTTGCAGAATAGATCAGAATAACGTATACTGGAAAAGTTAAAAGCAAAAGTACAGGAAAGAGGTAAGAGTATGGTGTATCAGGTTGCGGTTCCGGTTTTAACGGCATTTGCCATCAGCGCGCTGTCAGGGCCTGTGGTTATTCCGTTTTTAAGAAAGCTGAAAGTAGGACAGACGGAGCGGGAAGAATTAAAATCACATCTGAAAAAAGCCGGAACGCCGACGATGGGCGGTTTGATGATACTGGCGGGCGTTATTTTTACAAGCCTTATCTTCATCCGGGAGTATCCAAAGATCATTCCGATCCTGTTTCTGACGGTGGGATTTGGCGCAGTCGGCTTTTTAGACGATTATTTAAAAGTTGTGCTGCGGCGCTCCGACGGGCTTTTGGCCTGGCAGAAGATGCTGCTGCAAATTATTGTAACCGGGATTTTTGCCTTTTATCTGTTGCACTATACGGATGTTTCCCTTCTGATGAAGATTCCGTTCTGCCGTGATCAGTATCTCGATCTTGGGAAGGGAGCCGTTCCGCTTTTGTTTGTCGCAGTCATCGGCACGGTCAACGGCGTAAATTTTACGGACGGACTGGATGGACTGGCATCGAGCGTGACGGTTCTGGTGGCCGTATTTTTCAGCGTTATCGCCATTGGCGCAAAGAGCGGCATTGAGCCGGTTACGTGCGCGGTCGTAGGCGCGCTGCTTGGATTTTTACTGTTTAACGTCTATCCGGCCAAAGTGTTTATGGGAGACACGGGTTCTCTGGCGCTCGGCGGCTTTGTGGCCGCGTCCGCCTATATGCTGCAAATGCCGCTGTTTATTCCGATTGTCGGATTGATCTATATGGTCGAAGTGATTTCCGTTGTCATACAGGTCGGTTATTTTAAAGCAACGCATGGAAAGCGTTTTTTCCGCATGGCGCCGATTCATCACCATTTTGAGCTGGGCGGCTGGTCGGAGACTAGAATCGTATCGTTGTTTTCGATTGTAACGGCGCTTCTTTGCCTGATTGCGTTTACAGCATTGTAGGAGGAATTACGAATGAAATGGGAAGAGAAGCGGTTTTTGGTTGCAGGGACCGGAAAAAGCGGCGTTGCCGCGGCAAAATTATTATTGCGGAAACGGGCGACCGTTTTTTTATACGATGGAAATGAATCGCTGGATACAGAGGCGTTTTTTCAGAAGCATCCGTTTTTGCGCGATGTGCCATTGGTTGTGGGCGAGCTTTCTAAGGAAGTGATACAGAATACGGATATTGCCGTATTAAGCCCCGGCATTCCGACGGATCTTCCGTTTGTAGCAAGGCTGCGTGCGCATGGCGTGGCCATCTGGGGAGAAATTGAGCTGGCATATGCCGTTGCAAAGGGAAGGACGCTTGCCATCACAGGGACAAATGGCAAAACGACGACGACGGCGCTTTTGGGTGAAATCTTAAACACGCAGTTTTCGGATGTAAACGTAGTCGGGAATATCGGCATTCCCTATACGGAAATTGCGGCGGATACGACGGAGGATACGGTGACGGCCGTCGAAGTCAGCAGCTTTCAGCTGGAAACGATTCATACGTTTGCGCCGTGCGTATCGGCAATTTTGAATATCACGCCGGATCATTTGAACCGGCATCATACGATGGAACAGTATATCGCCGCAAAAGAGCGCATCACAGAGCGGCAGACGAAAGAGAATCTTTGCGTGCTCAATTATGACGATCCCGTTTTGCGGGAGTTTGGGAGGAACGTAACGGCGCGCGTTGCGTGGTTTTCCGGAGAGGGAGAAATCGCGCGGGGCTATTTTCTGAAGGATGGCGTAATTTACCGGCAAAAAGACGGGCAGAGGACGGAAATTGTCAAAACAAAGGAATTAAACATACCCGGCAGACATAATTATGAAAATGTAATGGCCGCCGTCGCTATGGCGGAGGAAATCGGCGTGCCGCTTTCTAAGATACGGGAAGCGCTGCTTCGCTTTACGGCCGTAGAGCACAGGATTGAATTTGTGGCGCAAAAGCGGGGCGTGCGGTTTTACAATGATTCAAAGGCCACCAATCCGGACGCGGCGATCCGGGGGATTGGCGCGATGGACGCGCCTACGCATCTGATTGGCGGCGGCTGCGATAAAGGCTCTTCTTACGATGCATGGATCAAAGCGTTTGATGGAAAAGTAAAGGAACTTATTTTAATCGGCGAAACGGGCGAAGCCATTGCGAAAACGGCCAGAAAGCTTGGATTTTCTGCAATTGTGATGGCGGATTCGCTGGAAGAGGCCGTCTGGATTGGTTATGCGCATGCAGCCCCCGGCGATGCGGTGCTGCTTTCTCCGGCATGCGCAAGCTTTGGGATGTTTGAAAATTATGAAGTGCGCGGCAGGATGTTCAAAAAAATCGTACGCAGCTTAGAGGAGTGAATCTATGAGCCGTAGGCAGGAGGCCGGAAAAAAGAAAGAGAAGCAAATTAAATATTTTGACTATACGCTGCTGTTTATCATTATTTTCCTTGTGGGTTTTGGACTGGTCATGCTTTACAGCACAAGCTCCTATAATGCGCAGCTGAAATTTAATGATTCCGCACTGTATCTGAAAAAGCAGCTGTCCGCGTCGCTTTTGGGATTTGCCGCAATGCTTGTGGTGGCCAATATCGATTACCATATCTGGCTGAAATTGAGCGGCTTTGCTTACATAGTGGCGGCCGGCCTTTGTACGGCGGTTATTTTTATGGGAACTACGCTAAACGGCTCCACCCGTTGGCTGAAGATTGGCCCGCTTTCCTTTCAGCCTTCGGAGCTGGCAAAAGTGGCGGTCATTCTGTTTCTGGCTACGATTATCAATCGCATTCCAAAGCAGATGGGCAAATTCAGCTCGATTGTCAAGATTATGATTATTTTGCTTCCGGTCGTCGGCGTCGTAGGCTACAGCAACTTAAGCACGGCGATTATTATTCTTGGAATTGCGATCTGCCTGATTTTCGTGGCAAGTCCCAAATATTTGCAGTTTTTTATTATGGGCGGTCTGGTAGCGGGATTTGGAACGATATTCGTTATGCTGGAAAGCTATCGTGCGGAACGCCTTAAGATCTGGCTGAATCCGGAAGCATATGAAAAAGGCTATCAGACGCTGCAGGGGCTTTATGCAATCGGTTCCGGCGGACTGTTTGGAAAAGGACTGGGAGAGAGCATGCAAAAGCTTGGCTTTCTGCCGGAAGCGCAGAATGATATGATTTTTTCCATTATCTGCGAGGAGCTTGGGCTTTTTGGCGCAATTTGCGTTATTTTGCTGTTTTTGCTTTTGATCTGGCGGTTTCTGGTGATTGCCAACAATGCGCCGGATCTGTTTGGCGCGCTGATTGTCGTCGGCATCATGGCGCATATCGCCATTCAGGTTATTTTGAATATCGCCGTCGTGACGAATACGATTCCCAATACAGGCGTTA
Organism: uncultured Roseburia sp.; assembly: GCA_947647505.1. GTDB lineage: Bacteria > Bacillota > Clostridia > Lachnospirales > Lachnospiraceae > Roseburia_B. Next base: position 150,811 of record CANSKO010000002.1, read on the forward strand.
CGCTTCCGTTTATCAGCTATGGCGGCACCTCCATTGCGATCCTTCTGACGGAGATGGGGCTTGCGCTGAGCGTATCCCGTGGAATCAGACTGGAAAGGGTATAATATGAAAGAAAAGAGAAGAGAATCCGTCCGGCGCAAAAACAGACGGCGAAAGCGGATGAAAGCCGTTCTGATTCTGTTTTCCTGCGCTGCGCTGATGATTGGCATCGCCATTCTGGTTATATTCAACGTATTTACGGTAGAGACGGTGAAAGTGGAAGGCAACGCGCATTATTCGGAGGAGCAGATTCAAAAATTTGTTCTGAATGACGAATATTCCTGGAATTCGTTGTATGTATTGCTGAAATATCAGTTTCTGAGCGTGAAAGAGGTTCCATTTGTAGAGTCTATGGAGGTTTCTCTGGACAATCCGCATACCCTGCGCGTACACGTATATGAAAAGGGCATTGTCGGCTATCTTTACATTCCGGCGATTGGTCAGAACGCGTATTTTGATACGGACGGCTTCGTCGTGGAAACGTCAAAAGAGACGATTGCGGGGATTCCGGAAGTGGAAGGGCTGGACTGTGAGAAAGTCGTTTTGTATGAGAAGCTTCCAATTGAAGAGGAATCGATTTTCAAAAGCCTTCTGACGGCGACGCGTTCGCTGCAGAAAAATGAGGCGGTTCCATATAAAATACGGTTTAACGAAGCCGGAGAGATTTCGCTTGATTACGGGGCTGTGCAGGCGCTGCTTGGCGCGTCGGACAACCTTGCGCAGAAAATTCTGCGCCTTTCGCATATTTTGCCAGAGCTTTCCGGCAAAACGGGAACGCTGCATATTGAAAACTGGACGGAGAGTACGACGAATATTATATTTGAGGAGACAAAATAAAATTTTTTCGAAATTGTTGTTGATTAATTTCATGAAAAACTATATTATTATGTTATGTGTGTTTGGTCAGAAACAGAAATGGAGGAACAGCTTTGCTTGAAATAAGGACGACTGATGCGGATTCCAGTGCAAAGATTATTGTGATTGGTGTGGGCGGCGCTGGCAATAACGCAGTAAATAGAATGATTGATGAATGTATCGGCGGCGTAGAGTTTGTCGGAGTCAATACGGATAAACAGGCGCTGATGCTGTGCAAAGCGCCGACGCTGATTCAGATTGGAGAGAAGCTGACGAAGGGGCTTGGCGCAGGAGCGCAACCGGAGATCGGGCAAAAAGCGGCGGAAGAAAGCATAGAAGAGCTTTCCGCTGCGGTAAAAGGCGCGGATATGATCTTTGTCACCTGTGGCATGGGCGGCGGAACCGGAACGGGAGCGACGCCAGTCGTTGCGCAGATTGCGAAGGAGCAGGGCATTTTAACGGTTGGCGTTGTGACGAAGCCGTTCAAATTTGAAGGCAAGACGCGTATGGTCAACGCCGTTTCCGGCATTGACCGTTTGAAAGACTGTGTGGACACCTTAATTGTGATTCCCAATGAAAAGCTGCTTGAGATCGTGGATCGGAGGACGACGATGCCGGACGCGCTCAAAAAAGCGGACGAGGTGCTGCAGCAGGCGGTGCAGGGCATTACGGATCTGATCAATGTGCCTGCGCTGATCAATCTTGATTTTGCGGACGTACAGACGGTGATGAAGGACAAGGGGCTTGCGCATATCGGCATCGGAACGGCAAAGGGCGACGATAAGGCGATTGAGGCGGTGAAGCTGGCCGTGGCGAGTCCGTTGCTTGAGACGACGATTACAGGCGCGTCGCATGTCATCATCAATATATCGGGCGATATCTCTCTGATGGATGCAAACGATGCGGCAAGTTATGTACAGGATCTGACGGGAGACAATGCAAATATTATTTTCGGTGCAAAGTGCGATACGAATATGACGGATGAAGCGACGATTACGGTGATTGCGACGGGACTTGAGGAGCAGGGCGCTTCGGGCGCGCAGAGCAAGTCAGCCGGCAAATTTGCTTCAGGGCAGCAGACGATGCGTTCTTCCGCATCTGCGCGGCCGATTGGAGCGGGCGCAAGGACAGTGGCGTCTTCCTCCTCCGGATTACATAGCACAGCGTCCGGTGTAACGCCTTCCACGCAGCAGCCTGCTACGACGCCGTTTAATTACGGCGGCATTAAGCGGCCGCCAAAGCCGGAAAGCTCCGTGAAGCAGAAGGATATTCAGATTCCGGAATTTTTAAAAAATACCAGAAGGTAAAAGCGTATAGAACGCATAGAAACAGACCCCTGGAAATTCTGTTCCAGAGGGTCTTTTTTTGTCGTTTTTTTTCGATGACTTTCTCAAAACCGCTTCCCTGGTTTGACAAAAAACAAATGCAAACCCCTCTATAATAAAGGACAGCAGAGAAAGCTGGAGGTGAGAAGTGGAATATGAATTTTATGCAGACGTATTTTTCCTGACGAATTTTTATCTGGATTTTCTGGCTGTGATTGCTGTCGGAGAAATATTGCAGCAAAAGAAAAAACTGCTCCGCGCCTTTCTTTGCTGCGTGTGTGGCAGTCTGGCGGGCTGCATATTATTTTTGTCGGTCGGAAATTATGACGTATATCTTTTGTGCGTGCATTTTATTTTAAATCCGATCATCACGTTTGCATGCTTTTTTCCGGCGGAGGGGAAGATCTATACAAAAGCATTCTGCCTGATGTATTTTGTCATACTGCTTTTGGGAGGAAGCATGGAATGGCTGTATCATACGGCATTTGGCGGACGTTTCTATGAGCTGTGCCTGCTTTTGACAACGATCCCGATTGCTGTGCTTCTTTTTATACTACGCAGAAAACGCGAAAATGTGCAGCGCATTTATCGGGTTTTTCTTATGCAGGAGGGCAAGGAGACTTCGCTGTATGGATTGTATGATACGGGAAATGGCCTGATGGACCCGTATGTGAAGGAGCCGGTACATATTGTGTCAAAGAGCTTGTATGAAGCTTTGGGCGGGCAGGAAAAGATTCCGTCAAGACTTTTGCCGTTTTCTTCCGTGGGATGCAAAAGCGGAATGCTGCCCGCCTTTACCGTAGAATGCCTTCGTATCGTGGGGGAAGACGCAGAATACGAGATTTCTCCCGCTGTTTTGGCGGCGGCGGAAGATTCTGTTTTTTCGGGCAGGGAATATCAAATGATATTAAATGTAAAAAGTTTAAATAGAAAAGAGGAAAAGACATGTACATAAAAATAAATATGCCAAAACAAATGCAGTTTAAATGGATGCCATCCATTTGCCAGATGCTGTTTTCAGCAAAAAACGACGTGCATTATATTGGCGGCGCCGAGGTTTTGCCGCCGCCGCTGAAAGCGGAGGAAGAGGCGGCATGCATCAATTGCCTGGGCGAGCAGGGCGAGGATTCCGCGAAAAGCACGCTGATCGAGCATAATCTGCGCCTCGTCGTCTATATTGCCAAAAAATTTGACAATACCGGAATTGGCGTAGAGGATTTGATTTCCATTGGCACGATTGGCCTGATCAAATCCATCAATACGTTTAATCCGCAGAAAAACATTAAGCTGGCGACGTATGCGTCCCGCTGCATCGAAAATGAAATTCTGATGTATCTGCGCAGAAACAGCAAGACGAAAATGGAAGTCAGCATCGACGAGCCGCTGAATGTAGACTGGGATGGCAATGAGCTTTTGCTTTCTGACATACTTGGAACGGATGAAGATGTAATTTATCGCGATATTGAAGCGGAGGTGGAGCATCATCTGCTTGGAAGGGCGATTGATAAGCTCTCCGGCAGAGAGCGCCTGATTGTGGAATTGCGCTATGGAATTGGCAGAGGATGTGGAAAAGAGCTGACGCAGAAAGAAGTGGCGGATCGGCTTGGCATTTCACAGTCTTATATTTCAAGGCTGGAAAAAAAGATTATGCGCCGGCTGAAAAAAGAAATGATCCGCTTTGAATAAATTCACAGTATCCAAAGCCCCGTTTCCTGTGTTATAATAAAACAAAGATCAGATAAGACGCGAGGAGATGGTGCGATGCGATTGGAATTTTTAGGAGCGGATCATGAGGTGACCGGAAGCTGCCACTATCTGGAATATGGCGGAAAGCATCTGCTTGTGGACTGCGGCATGGAGCAGGGGCCGGATTTGTACGTCAATCAGGAGATTCCCGTGAATCCGACGAAGATTGATTACATATTTATCACGCATGCGCATATCGACCATTCCGGTCTGCTTCCGCTTGTGTATGCGCATGGCTTTCGCGGAAAGGTATTTGCAACGAAGGCGACCTGTGAGCTGTGCGGCATTATGCTGCGGGACAGCGCGCACATTCAAATGACGGAAGCGGAATGGAAGAACCGGAAAGGGCGGCGCTCAGGCAGTCCGGAAGTCGTGCCGCTTTATACGATGAAAGATGCGGAAGGCGTGCTGGATCTGTTCGTGCCCTGCGCATATGAAAAGAAAACGGCAATTGACGAGAACCTTTCCGTCCGGTTTAAAGACGCGGGACACCTGCTTGGCTCTGCCAGCATTGAAATGTGGGTCAGAGAGGCGGACGAGACGCATCCTTTGGAGAAGCAGGAAGTCAAGATCGTTTTTTCCGGCGATATCGGGCATGCCGGAAAGCCCTTGATTAAAAATCCGTCGTTTCTTTCGGAAGCGGATTATGTCGTCATGGAATCTACGTATGGAGACAGAAATCATGCGCCGACGCCTGACTTTTCCAAAGCGCTTGCAGAGGTGATCGACCACACGTTTGCAAAGGGCGGAAACGTCGTGATTCCGGCGTTTTCCGTAGGCAGGACGCAGGAGATGCTGTATTTTTTAAGAAAGATCAAAACGGAGCGTCTGCTTACGCGGTTTTTGGATTTTGAAGTTTATGTGGACAGTCCGCTGGCAGTCGATGCAACGGGCATTTTTCATAAAAATGTGGCGGAATGCTTTGATGAAGAGGCGCTTTCTTTTACGCGCAGGGGGTTGAATCCGATCGGCTTTGACGGACTGAAAATGGCGATTACAAGCGATGAGTCGCGGGAAATCAATATTACGGACCATCCCGTCGTCATTCTTTCCGCATCCGGCATGTGCGAGGCGGGACGCATCCGCCACCACTTAAAGCACAACCTCTGGCGAAAGGAATCGACCATCCTCTTTGTCGGCTTTCAGGTTCCGGGAACGCTTGGGCATGCGCTGTTAAACGGCGCGGAAAAAGTGCGGATCTTTGGAGAGGAGATCCGGGTGCAGGCGAAGATTTTCAATCTCCCCGGGATCAGCGGGCATGCGGACAAGGATCATTTGACGGAATGGGCCGCAAAGATCGGAAATCCCAAAAAAATCTTTGTCGTGCATGGAGAAGACGCCGTATGCGACGCGTTTGCCGCGCATTTAAAACAGGCGCTTGGCGTTGATGCATGCGCGCCTTACAGCGGAGACTGTTACGATCTTCTGACGGGCGCGCTTTTAACGGCCGGAAGCAGGGAAAAGGCGGTTCGAAAGAAGACGGCGAAATCCCGTGTGGCGGCCGGCGTCTTTGAGCGTCTTTTAGCGGCCGGACAGCGTTTGCTTGGGATCATTTACCGCTGTGAGGGAATGCCCAACAAAGAGCTTGGCAAATTTGCAGATCAGATCAATTCGCTTTGCGACAAATGGGAGCGTTAGCGTGCGCTCGCCGTCAGGAGAGATAGCCGCGCATGCTTTTTAAAGCGGATTTTTCGAGACGGCTGACCTGCGCCTGGGAGATGTGGATTTCTTCCGCGACTTCCATCTGCGTTTTGCCTTCAAAAAAACGGAGCTTTATGATATAATTTTCGCGTTGGTTTAAGCGTTTCATGGCATCGTTTACCGAAAGGGACTCGATCCAGTTTTCTTCCTTGTTTTTTTTGTCGCGGACCTGGTCCATGACGTAGAGCGTGTCTCCGCCGTCGGTATATACGGGATCGTACAAAGAGAGCGGGCTTTGAATCGCATCCAGCGCGAAAACAAGTTCTTCTTTGGGTATGCCGGTGGAGTCGGCAATGTCCTGGATCGTGGGTTCCTTAAAGGAGGTTTTGGCCAGTTCTTCTTTGGCGTGAATGGCCTTGTACGCGGTGTCTCTGAGGGAACGGCTGACGCGTATGGAGGAGGCGTTGTCCCTTAAATAACGGCGGATTTCTCCGATAATCATCGGCACGGCATAGGTTGAGAATTTGACGCCGATCGTATCGTCGAAGTTGTCGATGGATTTGATGAGTCCGATGCAGCCGATCTGAAACAGATCGTCTACGTTTTCGTTATTGCCGGAAAATCGCTTGATTACGCTTAAGACGAGCCTTAAGTTGCCCTTGATGTACGTTTCTCTGGCAGCGGCGTCGCCGGCTTTGATTCGTTTGAATAATTCTTTTTTTTCTTCTTCCCCGAGGATGGGAAGCTTGGATGTATTGACGCCGCAGATTTCGACTTTATAGGCAGCCATGGGAGAACCTCCAGTTTCTTAAAGTAGTATAGGAAAATCATGCTCACTTTTGGCTTTTTTTATTCACGAAAACAGGGAATCGATGATAAGATAAATATGGAAAAACAGGAGGATAAATTATGCAGGATTCCATTGATAAAAGAAATTTCAGAGAAAAGTGCGCGCGCAGCATTGTGAAGGGCTACAATGTGCGCTATGTTATGCCGCAGGAGATTACAGAGGCGCAGGAGCCGAAGGAAGAGACGGCGGACGTTATGCCGCAGAGCGAGGGCGCGTATGAGGCGGACGTGCGCTATGCCGCGATTCCGTCTTCGCAGTATGGAACGAAGCGCGTGGAAGATCCGGTGACGAAAGAGCAGATTGACAAAATTTTAGGCGAGCAGAAGAATAATCTGTTTGAGGAGATGAAAGAATCGCAGTAAGCTGCATACAATAACAGCAAGAAGCAACATACCGGAGAGCGGCTATGCGAACGATTACGATGCCAAAGTATCACGGTCTTGGAAATGATTATCTCGTGTTTGATCCGAATCAAAACGGGATGCATCTGCCGGAGCGGAAGATGGAACTGCTCTGTCGAAGGAATTTCGGCGTGGGAGCCGATGGGATTTTGTACGGGCCGTTATTGGAGAATGGAAAAATCGGGGTTTTGATTTATAATTCCGACGGAAGCGAGACAGGACGAAGCGGAAACGGCGTGCGCATTTTTGCAAGATATTTAAAAGAACAGGGCTATGTGACGGAGCAGACGTTTGTGCTTGCAACGAAGGCGGGAGATGTGGAGATTGCATTTCTCGACGATGCGGGCAGCCGCATGCGGGTCAATATGGGAAAGGCCGATTTTATGAGCGCATCCGTTCCGGTGGAGGGCGTTTTTCATGAAATTATCAATGAGCCGTTTCTGTTTCATGGCTCGTTTTACAACGCGACCTGTCTGTCGGTAGGAAATCCAAACTGCGTCATTATGACGGAAGACGTGTCACGAAAGCGCGTACAGGCGCTTGGCCCTTATGTGGAAAATGCGCCCTGCTTTCCGGAGCGGATGAATTTACAGCTTTGCAGGGTGGAGGGCAGAGACCGCCTTCGAATTGAAATTTATGAACGCGGCGCAGGGTATACGTTAGCTTCCGGTACAGGCGCAGCGGCCGCCGCAGCCGCGGCATACCGCATGGGGCTTGTGGACCGTGACATGACGGTGGAAATGCCCGGCGGCACGCTTGCAATCGAAATTGCAGAGGATGGATGCATCTTTTTGACAGGAGAAGTGGAAAAGGTCGGAACGTTTACGCTGGCGGAGGATTTTTTTGCGTAACGGGCATGGGAAAGCAGAAGAGGGAAGCAAATGAAGATTACGAAACGATTGGAAATGGAACGGGCAGGCATATCCTGCGAGCTGTTTCCACCCAAAAAAGAGCAGGAGCTGTCAAATGTCAGAGAAATTGTAAAGGAGATGGCGCGGTTTGCGCCGTCTTATATGAGCGTTACATATGGCGCGTCCGGAGGGACGGATGCATTTACGGTTGATCTTGCGAAAGCGGTGCAGGAGCAGAACCGGATTCCGGCGCTTGCGCATCTGACCTGTGTTTCTTCTGAAAAGGAGAAGGTGCGGGCTATGATTGCAAAGATGAAGGAGGCCGGGATCGAAAATATTCTGGCGCTGCGTGGAGATCTGCCGCAGGAAGCGGACTTTCCGCTGCCCGGACAGTATCATCATGCCGCGGAGCTGATTGCGGATATCAAAAGCCAGGGGGATTTCTGCATCGGCGGCGCCTGTTATCCGGAAGGCCATCCGGAGTCGAAAACAAAGGAAGAGGACCTTGCGCATCTGAAGGAAAAGGTGGATGCGGGCTGTGATTTTCTGACGACGCAGATGTTTTTTGACAATAACGTATTTTTTCGTTTTCTGTATCAGGCGCACGGAAAGGGCATTGCCGTTCCTGTCGTGCCCGGCATTATGCCGGTGACGCATGCAAAGCAGATCCGGCGTATTCTTTCATTGTCCGCAAGCGTGCTCCCGCCGCGCTTTCAGGCGATCGTAGACCGGTTTGCCGATCGTCCGGCGGCGATGCGGCAGGCGGGAATTGCGTTTGCAACGGAACAGATCCTCGATCTGTTTGCAAATGGCGTTTCCCATGTGCATCTTTATACGATGAACCGGCCGGACGTGGCAGGTGAAATTTTTCGGAATTTATCTGAAATTTTAGAAGAGCGGCAGCCTTCCACTTCACCGTAGGGCGGATTGGCGCAGATTTGTGTATCAGCTTTCGTAAAGCGCAGCGATCGTATGGATTCTGCGCTTTATTTCCGCCCGGATATGCAGCGGCTCCAGGCATTCGCATTTATTTCCAAAACTCAAAAGGAGATTGTAGTGGTATTCATTCTCTATGAAAGGGAACTGCACGATGTAATGTGAATCTCCGTCTGGCGAAAAATCTTCATAAGCGCAAAAATCAAGCGCTCTGTCCATAATGGATTTATGTATGCGGATTTTAATTCTTGTCTGCAATGTTTCCCAAATATCGTCAAAATTCAACTGTGGTTTTTGCGTTTCGCGCGGTGTGAAAATTTCCGTTTGCATTTGCAGGTTTGACATACGGGATAATCGAAATAATCGAAACGCATTTCTTTTGCGGCAATACCCCTGTAAGTACCAGTGACTGCCTTTTAATACAAGCTGATATGGCTCGACAGTTCGCGCGGTCTTCTTTCCATGATGCGCAATATATGCAAAGGACAGCAGCCGGCTTTCCTGCAACGCAGATTTTATCGTTTCTATACAGGGCCGTATCGTTCTGCTGCCAGTCCACGGTCTGAAATCAATACAGATCTGACTGACCTTTAATTCAATTTCCTTCGCTCTGTCAGCGGGAATAAAGCTTCTGACTTTCGCAAGGGCGTGGATTAGTTCGTCGCCCCGCATGATGTCTGAAAGACTGGAAAGGCCCATCAAAAGAGCGGAAAGGTCGTCCGTCGAAAAAACCTTTTTATCCATTTTGTATCCTGGCATGATTTCAAAGCCGCCGCCAGCTCCCGATGCTCCGCGGACAGGAACGCCCGCCATGTTGATCGCGTCGATATCGCGGTAGATGGTGCGGGGGGAAACTTCAAATATAGCTGCCAGCTCCTGTGCGCTTATCCGCTTTTTCTCCAGAAGTATCAGAATGATACTGACAAGCCTGTCTACTTTCATCCGGCAGTCTCCTTTCGATTTCAATTGTTGCCATACTGCTGTCAACAATTACATGGTACAATAAAAAAGAAAGGAACGCAAGAAAACAGAGAAGACGGAGGGAAATTATGTTTACAGTTTATGTTTATGTTCTGGATACTTTGGCGGACTGGGAGCTTGGGCATGTTATGTCGGAGCTTCATTCTGGTCGGTTTTTCAAAAAGGATGCGGGGCGCGTGTCGCTGAAAACAGTCGGCTGCACGGGGGAGCCAATCTGTACAATGGGCGGTCTGACAATCATGCCGGATGGCACGATTGACGATATGGAGGTGTGTGAAACAAGCGTGCTGCTTTTACCGGGCGCAGATACATGGAACGACCCGAGGCATGGAGCGATCCTTAAAAAAGCGGGCGAGTTTCTCTCTTCTGGCGCTACGGTGTGCGCAATTTGCGGCGCAACCGCTGCGCTTGCAGAGACCGGGCTGTTGGATCGTCGTTTGCATACCAGTAATGGGCCCGGATTTCTTGAAATGGCGTCTCCCTGCTATAAAGGGCAGAGTTTTTATGCAGATCAGCCGTCAGTGGCGGATCACAACCTGATTACGGCCGGTTCTACCGGAGCTTTGCTGTGGGCGAAGCAAATTATAGAACGTTTGGGCGTTTTTGAAGCAGATACGCTGGAAGCGTGGTACGCTTATTTTGCTACAGGTAAGCCGGAGCATTTCTTTGCCCTTATGCAGACCTTGCCGTCTGCCAATGGAAACTGATGCAACAAAACAGCCGCCTATGCGCGCAGTCTTTTTTTCCAGAGTATCCATACGGACAGTCCGGACGTTAAAATCTGGCTGAGCAGCATGCCGGTCAGGTAGGCCTTCAGTCCGTACTTTGGCACCTGAAAATAGACGAAGCCGATGCGTACGGCAATGCCGGTCAGATTTAAAAGGAACGGATAGCCTGGCATGCCAAGCCCGTGCATAATGCTCGATAAGAGCGATGATAAAAACAAAAACGGGCAGATAAAGCTTAACATGCGGATGAAGGTTCCGGCGAGCGCATTGTGGAACAGAAAGTCTCCGATCCATGTTCCGGTCAGAAGGAAGCCCCCGGTACAGATGGAGCCAAGCAGCAGACACGTAAAAATCGTCTGATAAATGGTGCGCCGGATGCGGAGGCTGTTTCCCTGGCTGTCTGCTTCGGAAATAGCCGGAAGCAGCATGACCGAAACGGAGTTTGTGAATACGGTCGGGAATGTGATGACGGAGAGCGCCATGCCGGTCAGCACGCCGTAAACGCTGAGGGCATCCGACTGGTTATAGCCAAACTGCACAAGCCGTGATGGAATCAGGATGGACTCAAAGCTGACAAATAACGTTAAGGCGAGACGATTCATGCTTAACGGCACGGAGTAGGCAAGCAGCTTTCGGCCGGGCGAGGCGACCCGAAATCCCGAGGAGGGCGTTTTTTTGTCTTCGGAAAGCATCAGGGAAGTGACGCAGAGGAGAAACGCCCCGGCTTCTCCGGCTACCAGTCCCCAGACGGCAATGGAAGCGTCTATGGATTTGCCCTGCTCGATCTGTATCCGGTAGAGGAACCAGACAAAGGCGACGCGGACGAACTGTTCCATAAAGGAAGAAGCGGCAGGAATGCCGGCTTTTTTTTTGCCGTAATAATAGCCGTGGATGCAGGAATGCACCGAAGCAAGCGGAACGGAACAGGCCAGAATCGGGATCAGCGGTTCACAGCGCGGCTCAAGCAGGATATGTCTGGCGATAAACGCGGCGTGACGGCATAATAGAAGCAGGATGCCGACCGAAAGCGCGCCGGAAATCAGCAGGCAGACGCGCAAAAAGCGCCGGGGCGAGGAAGCGTCCCGTTCCTGATATTCCGCGATGTATTTGGAGAGCGCCGTTGAAAGCCCGGAGACGGTTATGGCGTAGCAAATGGTGGAAATGGGAAAAATAAGCTGGTAAATGCCAAGTCCTTCTGCACCGATTGTTCTTGAGAGGAATATCCTATAGAAGAAGCCTATGATTTTGCCAAGAACGCCGGAGGCGGTCAGAAGCAGCGTGCCGGATATGACCGGATTTTTCAGTTTGTTGCGTATCTGCACGAAATCACCATTAAAATCAGGGTTTATGCATTATATGAGAAATGGAGTGTAAAAATGAGTGAGATGATTTATCTGGATCACGCGGCTACGACAAGGACTTTGCCGGAAGTGTTAGAAGCGATGGAGCCGTATCAGGACATTTATTATGGAAATCCTTCGACGATCTATGAATTTGGAGAAAAAAGCAGAGAAGCGATCGAGAGGGCGCGTCAGATCATTGCGCGTACGATTCACGCGAGGCCGGAAGAGATTTTTTTTACATCGGGAGGAACGGAATCGGATAATTGGGCGCTTAAGGAGGCTGTGCAGCTGCACAAAAGCAGAAACGGAAGGCGGCGGGCGCACATTCTGACGACGCCGATTGAACATCACGCCATTTTAAACAGCTGTAAGGAGCTTGCGCAGTCGGACTGTGACGTTTCCGAGCTGAAGGTGGATGGCAGCGGAAGAGTCATTTTAAAAGATGCGGAGCAGGCCGTTATGGAACATGAAAACGTCTGCCTTTTGTCGGTGATGTATGCAAACAATGAGATTGGAACGATTGAGCCGATTGACGAGCTGGGGCGGATGGCGAGGAAGCGAAATCTGATTTTCCATACGGACGCTGTGCAGGCGTATGGACATCTGCCGATTCATGTGCAAAGGGATCACATTGATATGTTAAGCGCCAGCGCGCATAAGTTCGGAGGGCCAAAGGGCGTGGGATTTTTGTATATTCGAAAGGAGATCAATCTTCCGGCGTTTGTCCACGGCGGCGCGCAGGAGAGCAATCGCCGGGCCGGGACGGAAAATGTGCCGGGCATCGTAGGAATGGGAAAAGCGGCGGAGCTTGCGCACAGGAGAATGCGTATGGAAAGCAGCCGAATCCGCTATTTAAGGGATTATCTGTCGCATCGTATTTTGCAGGAAATTCCGGACGTCATCATGACGGGGAATCGAAAGTTTCGCCTTTCAAACAATGCGAGCTTTTGTTTTCGGGGCATTACCGGCGAAGCGGCCGCGATTCTTCTGGATACGCAGGGGATTTGCGTTTCGTCCGGGTCGGCCTGTTCAACGGGGAGCCTGGAGGATTCGCATGTGTTAGTGGCGATCGGACTTGACAGCGAATGGGCGCAGGGCGCAGTGCGGATTACGCTTGGCGCGGAAAATACGAAAGAACAGATGGATTATACGGTGGAGAAATTAAAGATGGTCGTGGCGGATATGCGCGGAACGGCGGCGTGATGTTTGCGGCAGAAGAAAAATGCAGTTGACGTAAGGCGCGTGGCATATTATGATAGAAGCTGTCTGGGGAAACAGGTGTAAGTCCTGTACGAGCCCGTCGCCGTGAGGCGCATACAAGATGCGGAAAGCCTGACCGGAATGCCACAGTTCCGGGAAACGCCATTGGAGCAGCTCTGAGAAGGCCGGCTTTCTGACGCGCCAAGTCGGAATATCCAGAGAAAAGCATCCCCTTTTTACAACCGCGGGCGCCGGTTTTGCGGGGAAATCAAACATCAAAGGAGAAATGAAAACATGCAAACGAAAGCAGGAAAAGCAGCTTCGTCATGGGTCCTTTGCGTGGCGCTTATTGTGGCTATGGCGCTGATGGCAGCTGGCTGTAATGGCGGAACGAAAGAAGAGGCGCCTTCTGGCACGGAGTCGCAGGCAGACGGACTGTCGTCCGATGGAACCGTTCTGGGAGAAGGCGATACGGTATTTTTCTTTACCGTGACGGATCAGGAGGGAAACGAAACGCAGTTTGAAATCCATACGGACAAGGAGACGGTGGGAGAAGCGCTGCTTGCGGTCGATCTGATTGCAGGAGAAGAGAGCGAGTACGGCCTGATGGTGACAACCGTCAACGGAATAACGGCGGATTATGAGAAGGACGGCATATACTGGGCCTTTTATATCGACGGCGCGTATGCACAGACAGGCGTAGACGCGACGGAGATCAAAGAAGGAGAGCAGTACGCATTTAAAATCGAAAAGGCATGAAGCTGACAAACAGGGAAATCGCTGTTTTTGGAATGCTGGGAGCGGCGATGTACGCATCCAAAACGCTGATGGAATTTGCGCCAAATATACATCTGGTTGGCGTGTTTACCATTGCGTTTACCGTTGTATACCGGACAAAAGCGCTGTATCCCATCTATACGTTTGTGCTGCTGACCGGATTTTTCAGCGGTTTTGCCGTTTGGTGGATTCCGTATCTTTACATATGGACCATTCTCTGGGGCGTAACGATGCTCCTTCCGGAACGCATGCCGAAAAAAATACGGCCGCTTGCGTATATGGCGGTCTGCGCGGCGCATGGCTTTTTGTTTGGGACGCTGTATGCGCCGGTGCAGGCGATTTTGTATGGACTGGGCTTTCGCGGCATGATCGCCTGGATCATTGCGGGACTGCCGTTTGACGCGATGCATGGCGTCAGTAATTTTTTCTGCGGCATATTGATTGCGCCTGTGATTCTGGCGCTGCGGCTTGCGGAGAAAAATACGCAGAATCGCCAATCGTAATTTTTGCCGGATGCCGGAACAGACGCGTGTCTGCTCCGGCATCCGGCGTTAGAAAGAAATGGAGAAAAGATGGAAAAAAAGAAAGTAGTGGTTGGAATGTCAGGCGGCGTGGACTCTTCTGCGGCCGCTTATCTGTTGAAGGAGCAGGGCTGCGACGTCATTGGCGTTACGATGCGCATGTGGACGGAAGGGGAGGACGATTGCTTCCCTGCTGCGCAGGATGCAAGGCGCGTTGCCAAAGCGCTTGACATTCCATTTTACGTGTTTGATTTTCGGCAGGAATTTAAGAAAAACGTCGTGGATTATTTTACAGAGGAATATACGCGGGGAAGGACGCCAAATCCCTGTATCGTCTGCAATCGGGCCATAAAATGGGAGGCGTTGTTAAAACGTGGCAGAGAGCTTGGCGCGGACGCCGTTGCGACCGGACATTATGCCAGAATTGTGAAGCGGGAAAACGGAAGATATGCCGTGTCTGCGGCAAAAACGACAGCAAAAGACCAGACATACGCGCTTTATCGTCTGACGCAGGAGCAGCTTGCGCATACATGGATGCCGGCAGGCGATTATGAAAAAGAAGAGATTCGAATGATTGCGCGTAAAGCGCGTCTTCCTGTAGCGGACAAGCCGGACAGCCAGGAAATCTGTTTTATACCGGATCAGGATTATGCCGGATTTATCCGGCGCATGGGAAGGAAAAGCGCGCCAGAGGGCGGAAATTTCGTAACGGCTGACGGAAACGTCCTCGGCAGACATAAAGGCATCATTCATTATACGGTCGGACAGCGAAAAGGCTTACATCTTGCAATGGGGAAGCCGGTGTTTGTAACCGAGATACGGCCGGAAACAAATGAAGTGGTGATCGGGGATGCGGAGGATGTGTTTGAACGGGAGTGCATCATAGAAGATGTGCAGTATATGGGCGTGGAACGGATTACAGACGGCATGCGCATGCTGACAAAGGTCCGTTATGCGCACAAAGGCGCAATGGCGTCGCTGCATCCGCTTTCTGACGGGCGGATACAGGTCGTGTTCGACGAACCGCAGCGGGCCATTACGCCGGGGCAGTCGGCCGTTTTTTATGATGGCGGCTGCGTTGCCGGCGGCGGCGTGATTTTATAGCTTCCGATGAGATGGCTTTTCAGAGCGGAAGAAAGACGGGAGAACGCTGTTTGAATACGGTATAGTGCGTAAATCCGGCGGATTCTGCAATGGCGCGCAGACGGTCATACGCAAATGCGACATGCTCCGGGCTGTGCGCGTCCGCGCCAAACGTCAGGATTTCGCCGCCAAGCGCGCGATAGCGTTTCAAAATCTCTTCTGTGGGGTGCGGATGGTTCAGTCCGTATTTAAAACCGGCCATGTTCAGCTCGATGCCCTTTCCCTTTGCAAGCAGCGCGCGAAGAATCGCGTCGATGACATCCTGATATTTGGAATAGGAGTACGCTGCATTTTTGTTCGGGCCATAGCGCACGACGTAATCGAGATGTCCATACACGTCAAAGTCGTCAAAGACGGCGATGTTTTCCAGAATGCATTCGAAATATTCCAGGTAGGCCTCGTGTTCTGTTTTTCCCTGATAAAATGCGGGATAATAGGGATCGAAGCCATGCACGACGTGCGATGAGCCAATGATAAAGTCGAACGGCTTTTTTGCCGTAAACGCTTCGTAGCGCTCCTTTAACTGCGGCTGCAGCCCAAGCTCTGCGCCGATTCGGACTTCGATCCGGTCGGCATAGGAGAGCTGCAGCGCTTTTAAGGTCGCGGCATATTCGTCCGGGTCAAACTGAAACGAAACGGGACCCGGGTAATCATAGTCGATGTGGTCTGTAAAGCAGACGCCGTCCAGACGCTTTTCGATGGCGGAGCGAATCATCTGCTCCGGTTCTGCCGTACTGTCGCCGGAAAACCGGCTGTGCATATGCGTATCCCAATACATGTCAGGCCCTCCTTTTTAGCGTGTTTCATGAAAAATGTATTTTGCGATGGCAAGGCCCACGCCGTCCTCGTTGCAGGAGGCCGTTACATAGTCGCAGGCGTCCTTTATCGCAGCGTCCGCATTGGACATGGCGACGGAGAGGCCGGACGTTTTTAAAATGTCCAGATCGTTTTCACTGTCTCCGCATGCCATGGAAGCTTCCAGTGGAATATGCAGGTAATCGCAGAGAAAGCGAAGGCCCGCGCCCTTTGTGACGCCGGCTTTTGTGAATTCCAGATTGTGGTAGCCGCCGCATACGACATGGATTTCAGGCCGGCTTTCCAGATATTGCCTGGTTTCTTCACGGTCGGGAAACTGTCCGTCGCTTTCTTTTTCAAACGTACAGGTCGCTTTTTGCAGCGTCAGATTGTGTTCGAGTATATAAGCGGCAAGGTCCGGCGTCTGGTTGCGCGTCGTTAAAATATAATTTTTTACGGATTCGGGAAGGACGGAGCGCCGTATGATTTCAAACGTCGTATTCTGGGTATAGGCTTCCCCCTGAATAAAAACATCCAGATGCAGGTGACGGTTTCGCAGCGCAAGGCAAAGATCGGCGGCGGTTTTGGGCGCAAGGCCCTCTTCGTGCAGACAGGCCCTGTCCGCAATCCGGTAGACGCCCGCGCCGTTGGCGGTAATGGCGTATTCAATGCCGGTTTCCTTTGCCACGTCAAACGGAAGCCCGGTGAAGGGGCGTCCGGTGGAAATGATAATGGAAACGCCCGCTTTTACGGCGCGGCGGAGCATTTCTTTTGTGTAAGGGGTGACTTCTCCGGTTCCGGAAAACAGTGTTCCATCCAGATCCAGGGCGATGATTTTGGGCACGGGCATAGTCGTTTTCCTCCTGTATATAAATTTTTTGCAGTATAGCACAGTTTGTGCGGAAATAAAAGAATAAATTTTGATTTCAGCCGTAACGCGGCCATACAAAAATTTTACAAAATGAATGGATAAGGCTTGTTTTTTTAGAAAAAATTGGTTAAAATAAAAAAAGGTTGGGCAGCAGGCCCCGAAAAATTAATATTTTAGGAGGAATTAGGAATGGCAGTAAGAGTAGCAATCAATGGATTTGGCCGTATCGGCCGTCTGGCATTCAGACAGATGTTTGGAGCGGAAGGATACGAAGTAGTGGCAATCAACGATTTAACAAGCCCGAAGATGTTGGCGCATTTGTTAAAATATGATTCTTCTCAGGGCAAATACGAATTGGCGGACAAAGTGACGGCAGGAGAAGATTCGATCACCGTTGACGGACAGGAGATCAAAATCTACGCATTTCCGGATGCCAACAACTGCCCGTGGGGTGAATTGAAGGTTGACGTCGTATTGGAGTGCTCCGGCTTCTATACAAGCAAGGACAAGGCGCAGGCGCATATCAATGCAGGCGCGCGCAAAGTCGTAATTTCCGCTCCGGCAGGAAATGATCTTCCTACAATCGTTTACAATACCAACCATGAGACGTTAAAGGCGGAAGACACGATTATCTCCGCAGCGTCCTGTACGACGAACTGTCTGGCTCCTATGGCGGATGCTCTGAATAAATACGCGCCGATCCAGTCCGGCATCATGGTAACGATCCATGCTTATACGGGCGATCAGATGACGCTTGACGGACCGCAGAGAAAAGGCGATCTGAGAAGATCCCGCGCAGCGGCAGTCAACATCGTTCCAAACAGCACGGGCGCTGCAAAAGCAATCGGTCTTGTAATTCCGGAATTAAACGGCAAATTAATCGGCGCTGCACAGCGTGTTCCGACGCCGACAGGCTCTACGACAATCTTAACGGCAGTTGTAAAGAATGCGGACGTTTCCGTTGACGGCATCAATGCAGCAATGAAAGCGGCGGCAAATGAGTCCTTTGGATACAATGAGGATGAAATCGTATCTTCCGACATCGTTGGCATGCGGTTTGGTTCCTTATTCGATGCAACGCAGACGATGGTAAGCAAGGTATCCGACGATCTGTATGAAGTGCAGGTTGTTTCATGGTATGACAATGAGAACAGCTATACTTCCCAGATGGTTCGCACGATCAAATATTTCTCAGAGCTGGCATAATCGAACAACAGGATCTGGCGTTCGTTCAGATTACAGCAAAATCACGCGCGGCAGACTGCCAGAGCGCGTAAAGACTCAGAAAGGGTCCGGTCTGTTTGGACCGGGCTCTTTTATCGCTTCGGGAGTTTCATTTATTTTATAAATTAAGGAGGACATATTTTATGTCATTAAACAAAAAATCGGTTGACGATATTAACGTAAAAGGCAAACGCGTCCTTGTAAGGTGTGATTTTAACGTGCCGTTAAAAGATGGAAGCATTACGGATGAAACGCGCATCAAAGCGGCGCTTCCGACGATTCAGAAGCTGATTGCAGACGGCGGCAAAGTAATTCTCTGTTCGCATCTTGGCAAAGTAAAGAACGGACCCAACGAGGGAGAATCTCTGGCTCCGGTTGCAAAAAGACTGTCGGAAAAGCTTGGCAGGGATGTGAATTTCGTAGCGGATTACAATGTGACGGGCGAAGCGGCTACGGCAGCCGTAAACGCTATGAACGAAGGCGACGTGGTACTGCTTCAGAACACCCGTTTCCGCGGCAGTGAAGAGACGAAGAACGGAGAAGCGTTCAGCAAAGAGCTTGCGGATCTGGCGGACGTGTACGTATGCGATGCGTTTGGCTCTTCCCACAGGGCGCACGCTTCCGTTGCAGGCGTTACAAAATGCATTTCCGAAAAAGGCGGCGAAAACGCAGTTGGATACTTAATGCAGAAAGAAATCGATTTTCTGGGCAATGCCGTAGAAAATCCGGTAAGGCCGTTCGTAGCCATTTTGGGCGGCGCAAAAGTTGCGGATAAATTAAACGTGATTTCAAATCTGCTTGAAAAATGCGATACGTTAATCATCGGCGGCGGCATGGCGTATACGTTCTTAAAAGCGCAGGGATATGAAATCGGCCATTCTCTGGTAGACGATTCCAAGATTGATTACTGCAAGGAAATGATCGAAAAAGCCAAAAAGCTTGGCAAAAAACTGCTGCTTCCGGTGGACTCCGTTACCGTTGCCGCATTCCCGAATCCGATTGACGCGAAAATTGACGTAGAGACGTATTCCGTAGAAGCGATGCCGGCAGACCGCGAGGGATGCGACATTGGGCCAAAAACGGCTGAGATGTACGCAGACGCCGTAAAATCAGCAAAGACGGTTGTATGGAACGGACCGATGGGCGTATTTGAAAACCCAATTCTTGCCGAGGGCACGATCGCGGTAGCGAAAGCGCTTGCGGCAACAGACGCTACGACGATTATTGGCGGCGGCGATTCCGCAGCGGCAGTCAATCAGCTTGGATTTGCAGATAAGATGAGCCACATTTCTACGGGCGGCGGCGCGTCGCTTGAATTCCTGGAAGGAAAAGAGCTTCCGGGCGTGGTGGCTGCAGACGATAAATAAGTGACTGTATTTCGATTCCTTTGTCGCAGATAATTTGCGGCGGGCAGAGCAGGAACAGTCTGAAATGCATAAGCAAAGGCGAGGAGATGGTTTTGTGAGCAGGAAAAATGAAGCGGGATTTACGATAGCCGGTATGTTGGCCGGTGCAGTTGCTGGCGCTAAAACAGGTTCTGGAATAGACTGTAATAAAACCATTCAAAATAACATTTGAGAGCATATAGAAAAAAAGGAGAACAACGATATGGCAAGAAAGAAAATTATCGCCGGAAACTGGAAAATGAACAAGACGCCGGGCGAAGCGGTTGCACTGGTAAAAGAACTGGCTCCGCTGGTAGCGAATGAGGAAGCGGATGTGGTGTTCTGCGTTCCTGCAATTGACATCATTCCGGCTATGGAAGCGGCAAAGGGAACGAATATCAAAATTGGCGCGGAGAATATGTATTACGAGGAAAGCGGCGCGTATACGGGCGAGATTTCTCCTGGAATGCTTACGGACGCCGGCGTCAACTATGTTATCATCGGACATTCTGAGAGAAGGGAATATTTCGCGGAGACGGATGAAACGGTGAATAAGAAGGTGCTGAAGGCGTTTGAGCATGGCATTACGCCGATTGTCTGCTGCGGGGAATCCCTGACGCAGAGGAAGCAGGGCATTTATATCGACTGGATTCGCATGCAGATCAAGATTGCGTTCCAGAATGTGACGGCGGATCAGGCGAAAACGGCCGTTATTGCATATGAGCCGATCTGGGCAATTGGAACGGGCGAGACGGCTACGTCGGATCAGGCGGAAGAAGTCTGCGCGGCAATCCGCAGCTGCATCAAAGAAGTGTACGACGAGGCGACGGCTGAGGCGATCCGCATTCAGTATGGCGGTTCCGTAAACGCGGGAAATGCGGCGGAGCTGTTCGGAAAGCCGGATATCGACGGCGGATTAGTGGGCGGCGCATCTTTGAAGCCGGATTTTGGAAAGATCGTGAATTATAACAGCTAAGAGGATAAAGGGTTATAAAGGGAAAATACGAAATGCGGGGGGCGTCAGGGGAAATGAAATCCTCTGACGCTTCTTCTTTGAAGTTTCGGAAGAAAGGAGCCTGCACGGCATAAATATAATTTTTCTTGACATCCTTATTTTAATCTTCTATAATATACAGGTATGCCGCACAGTGAGGCTGAAAGTCTGCATTGCATGCAGCGCCGTAACTGGCGAGTAATGATAATAGGAGGTGCCATATGTACGCAATTATTGCAACAGGTGGGAAGCAGTACAAAGTATCCGAAGGCGATATCATTACCATTGAAAAGCTTGGCGTCGAAGCCGGCGAAACGGTCAGGTTTGATCAGGTAGTCGCAGTCTCTGATGGAGAGCTTAAGGTTGGCGAGGCTGTCGCGAACGCAACGGTTGACGCTTCTGTCGTAAAAGAGGGCAGAGCCAAAAAGGTCATCGTATACAAGTACAAGAGAAAAACCGGCTACCACAAGAAGCAGGGACACAGACAGTCGTTTACACAGGTAAAGATCGAAAAGATTAACGCCTGAACAGACGGAAAGAAGCGATGATTCAGGCAACATTTATACGAAACCAGAATGGACAATATATCGGTTTTGACTGTATCGGACATGCAGGGTATGCAGCGGCGGGAGAGGATATCGTATGCGCGGGCGTTTCGGCGCTTGTCATCAATACGGTAAACGCCATTGCCCATTGCACGACGGAGACGTTTTCTACGGATACGGATGCAGATACGGGAAAGATTTCTTTTATGCTTCACAGGCCCGCGGAGCATGATGCGACGCTTTTCATGGATTCGCTTGTTCTTGGGCTTGAGGGAATACAAAAAGAGTATGGAGACGGATATATTATGTTGAACTTCAAGGAGGTGTAGGAATATGTTTCAGATGAACCTTCAGTTTTTTGCACATAAAAAGGGCGTTGGTTCCACCAAAAACGGACGTGATTCCGAGTCGAAGCGCTTAGGCGCAAAAAGAGCGGACGGACAGTTCGTAAAAGCCGGGAATGTATTATACAGGCAGCGCGGCACCAGAATTCATCCGGGCGTCAATGTAGGAAGAGGCGGAGACGACACGTTATTCGCACTGGTAGACGGCGTGTTGCGATTTGAAAGAAAAGGAAGAGACAGAAAGCAGGCTTCCGTATATCCGGTAGCCAATGGCGAATCATAAGATTCCGGGACCCGACTGCATATCAGCCGGGTCTTGTTTTCCTGTCACGGAAAACGTCTGTCAGAAAAACGCGCGTTTCTGTGACGACAATGCAGTGTGGGACGGCAATTGCTGCATTTGCGCTCCGGCGCGCATTTTTATATTTGAGGTGAAAAAATATGTTTGCTGACAGAGCAAAAATCGTGATAAAATCAGGAAAAGGCGGAAACGGCCATGTCAGCTTCCGGCGGGAAAAGTACGTTCCGAACGGAGGGCCGGACGGCGGAGACGGCGGCAATGGCGGTGATATTGTCTTTGTGGTTGACGAAGGGATGAATACGTTAAGCGAATATCGGCACAGGCATAGATTTGCCGCTGAAAACGGCGAAGACGGAAGCAAAAAGAATCGTCATGGAAAAAATGGGGAAGATCGGATCATTCCGGTGCCGGAGGGAACGGTAATCAAAGACGCCGTATCCGGAAAAGTAATTTCCGATATGTCCGGAAGCAACCGGCGGCGCGTAATATTGAAAGGCGGAAAAGGCGGGCTTGGCAATCAGCATTTTGCCACGGCGACGATGCAGGCGCCAAAGTATGCAAAGCCGGGACAGGATGCCATGGAAATCGAGGTTTTGCTGGAACTGAAAGTGATTGCCGACGTTGGACTGGTCGGTTTTCCGAATGTTGGAAAATCTACGCTGCTTTCACGCGTGACGAATGCGCAGCCTAAAATTGCCAATTATCATTTTACGACGTTAAGCCCCAATCTTGGCGTTGTCGATCTGGACGGCGGGAAGGGCTTTGTGATTGCGGATATTCCGGGGCTGATTGAGGGCGCTTCAAACGGCGTTGGGCTTGGACATGAATTTCTGCGTCATATTGAGCGCACGAAGGTGATGATTCATGTTGTCGACGCGGCTTCCACCGAAGGCAGGGAGCCGGTTGCAGACATTCATGCGATCAATCAGGAGCTTGCGGCTTATAATCCTGCGCTTTTGCAAAAACCGCAGGTGATTGCAGCCAATAAAATGGACGCCGTTTACGGGGATGACAATGCTGTTTTACAGACGCTGCGGAAGGAATTTGAACCGAATGGCATACAGGTGTTTCCAATATCCGCTGTCAGCGGCCAGGGATTAAAGGAGCTGCTGTATCATGTCAGCAGTCTGCTTGCGCAGATGGACGGGCAGCCGATCGTTTATGAGCAGGAATTTGATCCGACGCTGCAATATCTGAAGGAGGAGCCTTATACGATTGAACAGCCGGATGCTGCGACGTATGTCGTGGAGGGGCCAAAAATTGAAAAAATGCTTGGTTATACGAATATTGATTCGGAAAAAGGATTTTTGTTTTTCCAGAAATTTTTAAAAGAGCAGGGCATTTTAAAGGAACTGGAAGCGCGCGGCATTACGGATGGCGACACGGTTCGCATGTATGGACATGCATTTGATTATTATAAATAAAGAAGGGGAATGATATGTTAAACAGCAAACAACGGGCTTTTTTGACGGGCAAGGCCAATCATATAGCTTCGATTTTTCAGATTGGCAAAGCCAGCCTGACGCCGGAAATTATTGAAGCGGTCAGCCTTGCGCTGGAAAAGCGGGAGCTTGTCAAAATATCCGTGTTAAAAAACTGTCTGGATGATCCGAGAGAAATCGCCGAAATGATGGCGGAGCGGACGCGGTCGCAGGTCGTGCAGGTAATTGGAAAAAAAATTATCTTATACCGGGCTTCGAAAAAGAAGCCTGTGATTGAACTGCCGCGCTGACAGCAGAATTTTCAGAGGAGCAGAAACGGCAATGGATGAAAAGAGATCTCAGAAAATAGGCATTATGGGAGGAACGTTTGACCCGATACATTATGGGCATCTCTTAATTGCGCAGAGCGCTGCGGAGGAGTTTGATCTGGATCGGGTTCTGTTTTTGCCAACCGGAAAATCTCCGCACAAGCCGGAAGATCAGGTGACGCCTCCTGCGCTGCGCTGCGAGATGGTGCGGCTTGCAATTTTGAATAACCCCTGTTTTTCCCTTCTGACGCTGGAAGCGGAAAATACAGAGATCAATTATACGTGCATTACGCTGCAAAAAATACAACGCATGCATCCGGACGCGCGTTTGTATTTTATTATGGGACAGGATTCTCTGCGTGATTTTCACAGCTGGAAAAATCCACAGGAAATCGGCCGTCAGGCATCTGTTCTGGTAGCGGTCAGAAATGCATCGGGCCATGAAATTCAGTCTGAGATTGCGCAGGCCAGCCGCAGGTATGGCGCGGACATGCATATGCTGCATGCGCCGTCTTTTTCCGTTTCTTCCAGAGAAATCCGGGCGCGCATCAAAAAGGGGCGCAGCGTTCGCTATATGCTTCCGGAAGAGGTGGAAGCGTTTATCAAACGGCATTCGCTTTACAGAAAACAGGATGGTGAAGAGCAATGGAAGAACAGTTGAAAGAGATCCGGCGGCAATTAAAAAAAGAACTGGATAAAAACCGCTATCAGCATACGACAGGCGTAATGTATACGGCTTCCTGCCTGGCGATGCGCTACGGAAGCGATATGCGCAAAGCGATGCTGGCGGGCTTGCTGCATGACTGCGCAAAATGCATGCCTGGCGAAAAACTGCTGCATCTTTGCAGGAAACAGAAGATTCCAATTCGTGACGTGGAGCGGGAGAATCCGTTTCTTTTGCATGCAAAGCTGGGCGCGTATCTTGCAAAGACGACGTACGGCGTTTTGGATGAGGAAATTTTGCATGCAATTGAGGTACATACAACCGGCGCGCCGGCTATGAATCTGCTGGATAAAATCATATTCGTATCCGATTATATAGAGCCCAATCGGGACAGGGCGCCAAACCTCACGGAAATTCGGACGCTTGCGTTTGAACGTCTGGATCGGGCGGTGTTTCAGATTTTACACGATACAATGCACTATCTGAATCAGAAGAGGGGGAGCATAGATTCCAGAACGAATGAAACGTATCAATATTATAAAGAGCTTTTCAATCAGTAGAAAGGAGCGGAAATATGGACGCACGCGAAATGGCAAAGCTGGCCTGCAGCGCTTTGGAGGAGAAGAAGGCGAAAGACGTCAAAGTCATTGATATTCGGGAAATTTCAGTGATTGCAGATTATTTTATATTGGCTGACGGAGAAAATCAGAATCAGCTGCAGGCGATGCAGGATGCGGTGGAAGAAAAGCTTTACGCCGCAGGAGCGCATGTAAAGCAGATCGAGGGCAATCAGAAGTCTACATGGATTTTGATGGATTATGGCGACATTATCGTGCATATATTTTCAAAGGAAGACCGGCTGTTTTATGATCTGGAGCGAATCTGGAGGGATGGCGTCATGCTTGAGCCGGGTGATCTGTAAGCAAAAATGCAGATTGGAACAGGGAAAAGGAACAGACAATGCAGCGTCTGCGCGGTGGCGGACGACTGCAATTGTCTGTTTTTTATTGTGTGAAATGCAGAGCTTTTCAGAAAAACCGGAACACGCCGAACACAATGCCAAGAATAGATACTTCGTTGACGAGAATTGGATCCATAGAATCGTTTTCCGGCTGCAGCCTGTAATAGCCGTCTTCTTTATAAAAAGTCTTCACGGTGGCGGAATCCTCGACAAGAGCGACAACCATGTCACCGTCAGAAGCGGTGGACTGCTGCCGAACAAGAATATTGTCGCCGTCGAAAATGCCGGCGTTTATCATACTGTCTCCTTTGACATGCAATATAAAAACATCCTGATTTGGCATGAACTCAGAAGGAATCGGAAAATAGTTTTCAATATTTTCCGTCGCCAGAAGCGGCATGCCGGCAGCGACGCTCCCAACGATTGGCACGTTTATGACTTCCCTCCTTGTAAGATTGAATGTATCGTCTAAAATTTCAATTGCGCGCGGCTTTGTAGGGTCTCGCCGGATGTAGCCGTTTTTTTCAAGCGTTTCCAGATGGGAATGTACGGAAGACGTAGACTTTAAATGCACGGCTTCACAGATCTCCCGAACAGCGGGCGGATAGCCTTTCTTTAAAATCTGTTCTTTGATGTATTCTAAAATCTCTTCCTGTTTTGCGGTAATCTTTCCATATGCCATATGTAAAGCCTCCTCATAGTTTATTCCTGTTTGTTTTATCATAACACATTCTTCTTACAAAAGCAAACAAATATTCCGAAAATTTGTTCGAAAAAGATTGACAAACATTCGTTCTGATTATATAATAAAACAAATGTTCCGAACTTTTATTCGGTTTAAAAGGAGGAGGTATGTGCAAGATGTGCAAAAGAATGATTTGTCCCGTTCCATATGGCAAACTGCTTGCAGCCGCAGTATGTCTGATGCTTTCCGCTGCCCTGATCGGCAGTATCGCCCGTTATGCGGGAACAAAAAGAGCGGAAGCGGCTTCGCGCAAGTATTATACCAGCATTACCGTTGAAAAGGGGGATACCTTATGGAGCATTGCCGCAGAGCACATTGCGCCGGAGCATGGCGGGATGGAGTCGTATATTCAGGAAATCCGTAATTTGAACCATCTGTACGATGACGGAATTTATGCGGGCGCACATTTGATGATTCCGCGCTATGATGCGGACATGCAGGGGATGGAGTCTGGCGGACTGGCAGACGCTGAGAAAAAATAAGGCTGTGCGGATGGCATGTCCTGAGGGATTTTTCCGGAATGATTTTGTCGCGGGACGGAGTTTTTGGATTGAGAATGGTGCAGCCGCTGCGCGTTGCGGTTTGTAATGCATTTTGGGGTTCGTATCGTTCGATTGGTGAAATAATTTTGTCGTAGGAGTATATTTTTTTGATGAGCCATTGTGCGAGAAGTTACGGTGACAGTGGAAAAAGGGCGTAAAGCGAGGCATGGCCGTGGAATTCATAAAATATATGGCGAAAAGCGTTGCCGTAATGACGGGATTTAGGCCTGTATGCTTACAAGCGTTTTTGCCAGAATAGTTCGGAACGGATGTCTGACAGTTTTCCATTTTGTATTGTCGGTATAGGGCGTAATCTATGCGATTGATTCTGGGACTGGCGTCGGCTTTGCAACGAGATATGCCATGATAGGCAGAAGACGATAAGCGCGTGATGTTTGCAGTCGGCTGTTGGACGTCTTATTTTTAGCGTTTTATTTATGAGAACGGAGATATGTACGCAAAGACAGACGGTTCTGGTTATCAAAGTTGGTTTTCTATTGCGCATTCCGGCAGATCGTATTTTCGAATTGTATGGATAGCCGCACTTTTTATGACGTATAAGTGACTGCATTTGTGAGAACAGATTGCGCCTCTGTGATTACAAGGGCGGCATTGCTTTTTCAAAGTCTGTTTGATGTTGTTTTTCTTCTTTCTATGGGGTCTGGCTTTTCCGGAGCGGCTTTGGCAATGACGCTTTGCCTGGTTGTCGTATGTCAGTGCGATGCGGGTGCGGTGTTTCGCCTTCAATAGCATTGCATTTTGACGGAGTGTATTTTTCCTACGCCATTTCTTTTTTGGCAGAGTTGGAGATCCCGCTTTTGCAGAAGAAATTCTTTTCCGTAATAACGCTTGTTTTTAACCGTCTGATTTCTGATCTGGCGGGGAATACAGCCGCATGACGAAATCCCAAATGTTTCATGGGCTGCCAAGTCTGTTTTAATGACATTTTACAGGATGCGCGCCATTTGCCGGCGTAAAAGGAAGTGCGCATGCATTTGGATGTTTCACCTGTGTTTTGTCCGGGATATGCAGCAGAGAGAGGAGAATAAGCTGCTTTTGTATTATAAAAAAGACGGCTGACGATTTTATTTTAAGAGGCATTCCTGCAATAGCGGTCTGTGCAATTGTCAGGTTGAAAATCTTTGGAATGTCCGGCGCCTGTCTGGCTTTTCCTGCTGTGGGCCGGGAAATGTAGGTTTGTCAAACATTTGTTACATTGAACCCTTATAATCCTTCAGTGCCTGTTTGGGAGATTTCCAGCCAAGCGGCCTCATAGGAAAGCTGTTGTAATCCCTACAGTTGTATTTCTTAAGCTGCTTTGCAAAATCTTCGAAAGAATAGAAGGTGTGGGTGGCATAGAAGCGTTCGTTATCTTTCCGATGGCTGCGTTCCACTTTGCCGTTATGTCTGGGCGTATAGGGTCGGATCAGCTTGTGCCGGATGCCGCAGCGTTCCAGATGCGCCTCAAAGAGCGTTGGCTTGTCTCTGTGGGTGGTAAAGCGGTTGGTGAATTCTGACCCGTTGTCCGTCTGGACGCATTCTATGGGAAAGGGGAACGCTTTCACCAGATGGTCTACAAACAGGGCGGACGAATACGTGCTGTGTTCTTCAAAAGCCTCTACAAAACGCCATCTGGAGTATTCATCAATGGCAGTGTACTGATAGAACCGCTGCCCCTTTGCTTCGTTCACAAGGCATGCAGAGGGCACGAACTTCACATCAACCTGAATGCGCTGCCCCGGATACGCCATCTGCTCGTAAGGCTTGGCGATATGTTTAGGGTTTGGAGGCTTCACTGCCGTCA
>CANSKO010000003.1 GCA_947647505.1 uncultured Roseburia sp.
TGGATAATTCCTTACTGGCTGTAAGGGGCATTAACCATAAATACATTGTAGTAGAGAGGAATAAAAATGTATATTGAAAAATACTGGCATAATTATATCGGCGGCACTGACGATAGCCTGACTTTGGCGGACTATCTCTATGATAAAGGTAAAACCGAACTTCCCCTGAGTGAAATATTTAGTGACACTGGTCTTGACAGGTTGAATGGGAGCTTTCGTAGCTCATCCGATTTAGAATACACTGATTCTGAGGATGAATGCTACGAATTCTACTATGCCATTGATTTGATAACTGATTTGGCGGCTCTTATTCTGGAAAGTAAAAAAAGTGGCGGATTTAACCTGAAAGATCTGTTTGATGAGGAAAACCAGGATCTGTTTATGAGAATCACTACTACGCCGGAGGAGGATCAGGCAATGAATCGTGCTTTGGCGGACTTCTTCGCGGCCCCTTTTGAATATGACCTCCATGAAATGATGGATGATGAGGATATGCGGGAGATGGCACAGGACTGTGAAAAGCTTCGCAGGGAACTGTTTGAATAACTTTCGGCTTATCGCGGAAATCGGTCATGAGAGAAGGTTTTAGGAATCAACTTTATTTCAGATGAAGCAGGGATTTCACTCTGGAATGGGAGAGTCAGAAATGAACAGGACTGCAGAAAGCGTATCCATCATAGGAGGAGCGGACGGACCTGCAAGTGTTTTTATTGCAGGCGAAGCGGATCACTGCCAATTCCCACACGCCGGAAGAAGTTGCGGAACTGTTGAAAGAGAAGTATGGTGCGGTAGAGGCGTCGCAGCAGTCTTATCATTATCTGGAACAAAAGAAGTGTCTAAAGGCGTCCCTTATTCTGCATTACCGCCCGGATTTGTTGGGGGATCTGGCGGATTTAAAGCCGCCTGAAACAAGGGATATGGAAGCCTTAAAGGTGTTTTTGGAAGCAGATTCAGGAACGAAACGGGAGAGTGGAAGAAATAGCAGATGAGATTTTCCGATGGATTTCCATATGTATGAGATCATATGGCCGGAAAACGGCAGAATACAGCTAGGAGTGGAAACTGTCTGGCAGATCCTTAACGGTTCATGCAGTGGGAATAAGAAAAGCATAAAGCAGTTAAGGAAACTGTATAAAAAGATATATTTGCACTATGGCGTTACGGAGCAGGATATACAAAATGAGACGGAACGATATACTTCTCTTTTAGCTATATTATGTTCATAGAGAATAGAATAAGAGCCTTTCACGATCGCATCTGTGAAAGGCTCTTTCTGTTCTTTTTTATTCTGACAGGCATTCTGATCTGTCAGCTTTCCGTATATTATTTATCTGTAATTTCAGCATGAAATTCCTGCAAAGATTTCACAGGAAGCATTTGTTCCCGTCTGGCGGAGCGTATGCCTTCGATCGTTGCTTTTGCCATCGCCATCGTCGTCATATATGGAATCTTGTTTTTAACGGCTGCTTTTCGGATGTAACTGTCATCGACAGCGCCTTTTTTACCAATTGGCGTATTGACGATCAGCTGGATTTTTCCGTTTGTAATCTTATCCAGAATATTTGGCCTGCCTTCGTTGATTTTGCAGACCTTTAATGCGGGAATGCCGGCGGCCTCGATCAGATCGCAGGTCCTTCCGGTTGCCATAATCGAAAATCCGCATGCGTAAAATCCCTTCGCAATGTCGGAGAGTTCCGCTTTGTCTCTGTCGTTGACGGAAATCAGCACGCAGCCTTTTGTTGGAATCTGGTTTTTCGTCGCTTCTTCCGCTTTGTAGAACGCATCGCCAAAGTCCTCAGAAAGTCCTAACACCTCTCCTGTAGAACGCATTTCCGGTCCAAGAATCGGGTCAACCTCCGGAAACATGTTGAATGGGAAAACAGCCTCTTTCACGCCGTAGTGTGCAAATTGCTTCTCTTTTAAATCCGGAACAGGGCTTTTGCGTCCTGTGAACGGCATCGTAATAATGTCGGTTGCAATCTGCACCATATTGATGCCGCAGACTTTGGATACAAGGGGCACCGTTCTGGATGCGCGTGGATTTGCTTCAATGACGAATACCTTTCCATCTTCAATGGCATACTGCATATTCATCAGTCCCGCTACATGTAATTCACTTGCAATTTTTCTTGTGTAATCTTTGATCGTTTCAATCTGTTCTTCCGTCAGGTCTTTGGGCGGAATGATGCATGCAGAATCGCCGGAATGAATGCCTGCTAATTCAATATGCTCCATAACGGACGGCACAAATACGGAAGTTCCGTCGCTGATAGCGTCCGCTTCACATTCCGTTGCCTGATGCAGAAAACGATCAATCAGGATCGGGCGGTCGGGCGTTACGCCGACTGCCTGCTGCATATAAAAGGTCAGCGCTTCATCATCGTAGACGACTTCCATGCCGCGCCCGCCAAGCACATAGGAGGGGCGCACCATAACCGGGTAGCCAATCGAATGCGCGACGGAAAGGGCCTCCTCGATATTTACCGCCATGCCCGCTTCCGGCATCGGAATGGAAAGCTTTTCCATCATTTCCCGGAATAGATCGCGGTCTTCAGCGAGATTGATCGTCTCCGGCGTAGTGCCAAGAATGTTGACGCCATACTTTTTCAGATCTGCTGCAAGATTTAACGGCGTCTGTCCGCCGAATTGCGCAATCACGCCAATGGGCTGCTCTTTTTCATAAATGGCAAGCACGTCCTCAAGCGTCAGCGGTTCAAAATAGAGCTTGTCGGAAGTATCATAATCTGTAGAAACGGTTTCCGGGTTGCAGTTTACAATAATTGTGGAAAATCCAAGCGCCCGAAGCGCTTTTGCCGCATGGACGCAGCAGTAATCAAATTCAATGCCCTGTCCAATGCGGTTTGGCCCGCCGCCTAAAATCATGACTTTGGGTCGGTCTGTTTCCACAGGGCTTTGGTCTATGATATGGTAACTGGAATAATAATAGGCTCTGTCTTTTGTTCCGCTGACATGTACGCCCTCCCAGGCTTCTACAATATCGTTTGCAATTCGTTCCTTTCGAATTGCTTCTTCTGTTACGCCAAGCAGTCTGCTCAAATAGGAATCGGAAAATCCGTCCAGCTTTGCCTGTTTTAAATCTTCCGGAGAAGGAAGCGTTCCCGCATATTTTGCAGTCAGCATTTCCTCTTCTTCTACAAGCTCTTTCATCTGTTCAATAAAATAGGGCTTTACCTTTGTCAGATTGTGAATTTCTTCAACGGATGCGCCCTTGCGAAGCGCTTCGTACATAATAAAATGGGTTTCGCTGCACGGCGTTGCAAGCAAAACGAGCAGTTCTTTTTTGCTCATCTGATCAAACGTGCTGGCATGCCCCAGGCCGTAGCGGTTTTTTTCGAGAGAGCGGATCGCCTTCTGAAACGCTTCCTTGTAGGTTTTTCCAATGCTCATTACTTCGCCGACGGCGCGCATCTGCGTTCCAAGCTTATCCTCTACGCCCTTGAATTTCTCAAAAGCCCATCTTGCGAATTTGATTACAACATAGTCTCCGTCCGGAACGTATCGGTCCAGCGTGCCGTATTTTCCACACTCGATTTCATCCAGCGTCAGGCCGCTTGCCAGCATAGAGGAAACAAGCGCGATCGGAAAGCCGGTTGCCTTGCTTGCCAGAGCCGAAGAGCGGGAGGTTCTTGGATTGATTTCAATGACGACGATGCGCCCGGAAACGGGATCATGCGCGAACTGCACGTTTGTGCCGCCGATGACTTCAATGGCGTCTACAATTTTATAGGCCTGTTCCTGTAATTTTTTCTGCACGTCTTCGGAAATAGTAAGCATCGGAGCGGAGCAGAAGGAATCTCCGGTATGCACGCCGACCGGATCAATGTTCTCAATGAAGCAGACTGTAATCATATTGCCTTTGGCGTCGCGTACGACTTCAAGCTCCAGCTCTTCCCATCCAAGAATAGATTCTTCCACCAGAACCTGTCCGACAAGGCTTGCCTTTAAGCCTCTTGCACAGACGGTTTCCAGTTCTTCTTTATTATACACGAGGCCGCCGCCGGCCCCGCCCATGGTATAGGCAGGACGCAGCACGACGGGATAGCCGAGGCGGTCTGCGATGGCAAGCGCTTCTTCGACGGAATAGGCGACGTCGCTTCGCGCCATTTCCACGCCAAGCGCGCGCATGGTGTTTTTGAATTCGATACGGTCTTCGCCCCGTTCGATCGCGTCCACCTGTACGCCGATGACCTGTACGCCGTACTTATCCAGTACGCCGGCCGCCTTTAACTCAGAGCAAAGATTCAGCCCGGATTGTCCGCCAAGATTTGGCAGCAGCGCGTCCGGCCGTTCTCTGGCAATAATCTGTTCCAGACGCTGTACGTTTAATGGTTCAATGTAGGTAATGTCTGCCGTATCCGGATCAGTCATAATGGTGGCAGGATTGGAATTTACCAATACGATTTCATAACCAAGTTTTTTCAGCGCTTTACATGCCTGTGTGCCAGAATAATCGAACTCACATGCCTGTCCGATGATGATGGGGCCTGAGCCGATAATCAGTACTTTGTGAATGTCCTGTCTTTTCATAAATATAGATGTCCTTTCCTGGTGCTATTTCAGTATGACCTTTTTGCTGATTCCGGCTTTTTTCAGCTTCTTAAGAAGTTTGGAACGCTGTGCTGTTTTCATTTTCTTAGGAACGTTTACTGTTATCTTTGCCGATGTTTTTTTGAACGCGCCGGACGAAATTTCCGCTAGCGCTGTTCCTTTTAATTTGAGTTTTGATAACCGTTTACAATTGGTAAAGCACTGTTTTTCAATTGTTTTTACATAAGCGCCAAGTGTAACGGATTTTAATTTCTTACAGTTTTTGAATACGCTCGCACGGATCGTGACAACCTTGTATACAGAGCCGCCGATATTTATGGTATCTGGAATGCTAAGCGTTTTAGCCTTTTTGTTCTCAAATTTTGTGACGGCGGCCGTCTGTTCGGTTGCGCTTATCACCTGATACGTA
Source organism: uncultured Roseburia sp. (assembly GCA_947647505.1). Taxonomy (GTDB): domain Bacteria; phylum Bacillota; class Clostridia; order Lachnospirales; family Lachnospiraceae; genus Roseburia_B. The sequence continues at coordinate 4,979 of CANSKO010000003.1, forward strand.
ATGCCGTTTGCGATGACAGTTTTCAAAGCAGGAGGCGGCGTACAGGTGGTATTGTCAGAAGGGACATTGCCTGCCGGCGGAAGACTGGCAAGGCCTGCCTTTGCATCCAGCAGTTTCTTTAACAGCGCGCGCAGTGTTTCAACGGTTGCGTCTTCCGGAGGATTGCCCGCAGCTTCATAGGCGGCTTTAAAAGCGTCCCATGTAGCCTGTGAATAACCGTTTTGTCCGGCCTGATACAGAGCGGACGCGTCGGAAAGCGCGCTGGAAAGTTCATTCTCAGCCTGACTAAAAGCCAGAGCGTCTTTGAAATCGGTTACTTCTTTTAATGCATCCTGCAATGGCTTTAGCGCCTGCAACATGATTTCCGCTTTTTCTTCGTCTGTCAGATCGTTCGGAATCGTCTGGTCCGCATCTTCACAGGCATGGATAAATTCGGTCCAGATATCGTCTGGAACCCCGCCCTGCTCCTGCGCTTCTTTTTTGGCCGCTGCAAGCGTTGCTTCAAATTCGGATTTCAGCGCGGAAAAATCTTTGATATGGAGCGATTTCTTTGCTTCTTCCAAATCAGCGGTGACGCGGTAAAATTCTGCACGCGCGGCGCCTTTTTGCGCAAGGATCTGTTCCGCCGTCTGTCGAAGCGCTTCGAGCGTTTCTGCATTTTCATACAAAGAAGCATATTCCAGGGGAATCTGTAATGCTTCATAGGCATCCAGAAAGAGCGAATAAGCATACGCATAAATGACTTCTGTTTTCTTATGCGCGCTGTCCCGTTCACAGGTGTAAATTTTTTCACCATCGGACTCTCTTGTAACTTCTGCCGTTATTTCGGCATTCTCTGTATCCCAGACATGTCCTCCCGGAATGGAACTGCCGGCTTCTATGATAGCGTTGCACTGACTGCAAATCGTATCGCCTGTGTAGCCATCGCTGTCGCAGGAAGCTGTTCTCTGGTTTTTCACGGATGTCTCTTCATGATTGCAGGAGGGATCCGGGTCCGGGTGTTCCTCTGTTACCTGAATGTCGTAGAGGGTTTTGTCGATGACAGCCTGTGTGCATCCTTCGCCAATTCCGCTTATGATAAGGTCTGTGCGTGCGGATACGTCGGACGGATCTGTCAGCTTTGTCATGCTATTCCAGTTTTCGCCCGGAAACAGCACGATTGCTTTATTGTCAACAAGATGCGCAATCAAATATTTTTTGCCTGAAACAATGCTGTCTGCTTTTTGATATCCCGGAATGAAGCCGTCTGTCGCAGAGGGATCTTTTTCCAGAAGCGAAAGCTCGTAGTTAAACCTTCCGGTATCGGAATTGTAGCCTGTATTGGCGTTGAAATTCATCTGATCCAGATAAAAGATCAGGTATCGGTCGGCTGGATTGCCCTGCGAGGTTCCGTTTTCGTTATGAATGCGAAACGTGTCGCTATCTTCACTGCTCTTTTCAACGGTCATGTCGGAGGATGCATCTTCAAAGACGGGTTCTCCGCTGGAACGATTGGTCAGGTAAGTCTGCTCTGCTTCGTTATAAATTGTCCATGTCGTGCCGCTGCCTGTAAATGTAAATTCTGCATGCTCCAGAAGAGCCGTTTCATTTTTTGTGGTGGAAAACGAGCTGAGGCTGTTTTTTACGGCAGAGCCGGAATGGTCGAAAACAGCAAATGAACTGTTTTCAGAAAATTCAATTTTAGCAATGTCGGCATCCGGTTCAACGGTGATGTTTTTTTCACCCTGATAGTCTGTAATGACATGCGTCCCTTCTTTCTCAAGCATAACATCGACTGCGCTGCTTTGAGAATAAGGTGAAACTTCTCCTGTTTCGCTGATCTGGAAACGGTCGTAAAGGATTTCTTTATGACTTGGTTCCCATAAAAGGCCAATGGTACCGTCTTCAAGCTCTGTCAGACAGGAATAGACAAACGTTCCATAGCCGCCCTGTCCTCCCGGAACGGCAAAGCGATGCAGCTCTTCCATAGAACCGTCTGCGTTTATCGCAAGCGTTAAAATAACGCCGTTTGCACGCACGCCAGAAGGCGCGGAAACAAAAACGATCTGCCGGCCGTCTATTTTTTTGGAATAGGAGAGAGCGGATAAGTTGCAGCCTTTGTGAAGGGAAATGTCTGTCTGTACGGCTGTGCCAAGCGCATATGTGCCGTCGTCCTGTAAGGTTGCGTCTACGTAGCAAAGATTTCCGACTGCGGCCTGATAGCCTCCATGCCGGAAAAACATGCGCAGCGTGCCGTCCTCCAGTTCAATGATTTCGTTTTCGGAAGAAGTGTCAATCTCTGTACCTGAAACTGTCTGCATATCCTCCGTCCGTCTCCATGTGGAGCCATTATCTGTGGAGTATGCAATGCTGGCGGCTTCTCTGCCCGGTTTTGAATTATAAAAGCCGATCGCCATCGTTCCGGAATGAGTTGTGATGCCTTTTCCGGGGGAAACAAGAAGCGCTTTATCGTTGTCATCGTCGCTTCGTTTGATCTGTGGGTTTAAAATAACGGGATTTTTCCATGTGCGTCCATAGTCGGTAGAAACGACCATCCAGAGGTAGCCCGTCTCATAAACATGAAGTTCGGAACCTTCATAGAAGACGTTCTGCTGAATTTCCTGATCCGTATCAACCTGCGTCTGTTTCAGCTCCGTGCGCGTTCCGTCATTGTCTGTCCGGAACAGATTATACCAGTCGTCTACGCAGTATTCGGACGGAGAATCGTCGTTCATATGAAGAACGGGCGCATAGCCGTCCTCGTAGTCGCCTACATAATACTCATACTCTGCGTCTTTGTCCGGCCGCTTCTTTGCTTTTCCGGCAAAATCCGCGGTCAGCGCAAGCCTCTCCGTTCCGTTGACGTTTACAAAACCGGTGCCATGCCCCGGCGCGCGGTAGCCGCCCATCGTCGTAACGCCGGTGGGATTGACGTCGGCAATGCAGTAAATCGTTCCATCCGGTCCTGCAATTACGCCGGGATCGATAATCGTAGTCGCTTTGTTTCCGGCATTTTGATTGCTGTCCGGAAAGTAAATTGGAAAGCTGTAATGCCATGTTTTTCCTCCGTCGCCGGAAACGGAAGCGATTGTATCAAGCCCTCCGCCGTCGGGAGAAGAGCCGTCGCCGGAAATTCTGTCATATCTGGCGTCTGCAACAGCAAGAATTTCACCGTTTGCAAGTGTTGTAAGAGCAGGAATGCGAAAATGATCCGAACCTGCCGTCCCTTTCGGAAAAGGGCCTCCTTTTGTAAAATTCTGCATGCTGACGGGGATGCTGCCGGCCTTCATCAGCGTGGGCTTGTCCGTTGATTTTGCCGCAACGGAAAGCGGATAGGATGGGAGGGAGGAAATCGTTAAAATTCCTGCGACAGCAATGCTTATGCCGCGTTTGTAAAAAGATATGTTTTTTTTCATATTATACCTCCTGATTTTAATTGGTTTCTGTTTTTCATTATAGAAGAAAACAAAGAATCTTTCAATAAAAATGAAAGATATGGAAACAGAATTTTTATCCGAAAATAATGAATATTTAATTAAGATATGATAAATCCTGTTGAGTATGGGGAAAGAAAAGAGTATACTTGTAACAAAACGACACATCGGGAGAAGTGAATGAAAAAGGAACAAAAGCAAATCCTGCACAGAATGCCGGCATATAGCGTTTATCCGCTTCTTTTTGCAGTTTTCTTCAATATGCTGGTTTATTTTGGATCACGATGCATTGCCGGAGGCTGGCATCATTATAATATTGAAAGCCCGTTAGACAGACGGATTCCATTATGGGCTCCGTCCGTTGTAATTTATCTGGGATGCTATCTGTTCTGGGCGGCCAATTATATTCTGATTGCGCGGCGGGACAAAAAGGAAGTCTGTCAGTTCTTTTCCGCCGACTTTATATCCAGGATTGTCTGCCTGGCGTTTTACCTGTTATTTCCAACGACGAATACAAGGCCTGTGATCGAGCCGGATGGCTTTTGGAACAGAGCGATGCTTTTTTTGTATCAGACGGATGCGGCGGATAATCTGTTTCCATCGATTCACTGTCTCGTAAGCTGGTTTTGTTATATCGGGATACGCGGCAAAAAAGAGATACCCGTCTGGTATCGCGGCTTTTCCTGCATCATGGCAATTGCAGTCTGCATGTCTACGCTGCTGACCAAACAGCATGTAATCATAGACGTGGCAGGAGGCATTTTGCTTGCAGAACTGTGTTTTTGGATTGGAAAACAGCCCGCAGTATGGGGCGCATACAAAAAGGTTCTGGACAGGCTGACATGACAAAAGAGGAAGTGGAGCTATGCAGACAAAGAAAAAAGCGATTGGAAATGTTGTTTTTTTGCTGACAGTGTTTCTTTTGACCCTGTACGGCGTTTTTCATGGAAAAAATCTGCGGGAAATGATGGAAGCGATCCGGAATGCGGATTTAAGATGGCTGCTGGTCGGCGTTTTTCTGGTAATTTTCTTTATCTGGGGAGAATCCATCATTATATGGTTTATGATGCGTTCCTTTGGAATTCGTTTGAAAAAGAGAATCTGTTTTTTGTTTTCGTCGGTTGGATTTTTCTTCAGCTGCATCACGCCTTCCGCGACCGGAGGGCAGCCGATGCAGATCTACTATATGAAAAAAGAAAAAATACCGATTCCGTTTGCTACGGTAATACTGATGATTATCACGATCACGTATAAACTCGTTCTGGTTGTGATCGGACTTGGAATTTTGTTTTTTGCCAGTGGATTTATGCATTGCTATCTGACGCAGATTCTGCCGGTATTTTATCTGGGCATTCTGTTAAATGTGTTTTGCGTCGGATTTATGACGCTGCTTGTATTTCATCCGGCCCTTGCGGAACAGACACTGCTTCGGGGAATGGATCTTCTGGAATGGCTGCGTCTGCTTCGCCCCAAACAGGAGCGGCGAAAGAAGCTGCAGGACTCCATGCAGGTGTACAGGGAGACGGCGGCGTATCTGAAACACCATAAACGCGTGATTTTTTATGTGATTTTGATTACATTTATACAGAGACTGGCGTTGTTTGGCGTAACGTATGCCGTTTATCTTGCATTTGGCCTGTCGGGAAGAGGCATGTGGGAGATTTTGTTTTTGCAGGCGGCAATTTCCATATCTGTTGACATGCTTCCGCTTCCGGGCGGGATGGGAATCAGTGAAAGCCTGTTTTTAAAAATATTTGTTCCGGTATTTGGGACGGTTACGCTTCCGGCCATGGTTGTTTCCAGAGGGCTTGGGTATTACAGCCAGCTTTTGATCAGCGCGCTGTTTACGGTTGTGGCGCAGATGCATTATACCTGGAAGCGGAATGAAACAGACAGTAATTTGGGAGGCCATTTATGATTGGATTTTGGGATTACACGGTGACGCTTACATATATCAGCTTTGCTTCTGCGACGATCGGCATTTTCTGCGCCATGTCGGGGCATCTGCAATGGGCCGTCTTTTTTCTTGCATTTTCCGGTTTCTGTGACATGTTCGACGGAAAAATCGCGCGGACGAAAAAGAATCGCACACAAGAGGAGAAGAGCTTTGGCATTCAGATCGATTCGCTTTGCGATATCGTCTGCTTTGGCGTTCTTCCGATTATAATCTGTTATAAAACGGGCATGCGTCACATATACAGTATTGCAATACTGATTTTATACGGGCTTGCAGGGCTGATCCGTCTGGCGTATTTTAATGTAATCGAGGAGAAGCGGCAGAATGGAACGGATGAAGCCCGCCAATATTATCAGGGTCTGCCGATCACTTCTATGGCAATGGTGCTTCCGGTCCTGTTCGTCATTTCGCCGGTTTTTCAAAACGGCGATGTATTTCGGATTGTGCTGCATGTTGTAGTGGCGCTCGTTGGGATTTTGTTTATTACGGATTTTAAATTTAAAAAGCCTACGACATTTGAAATTTTTATGCTTGTAGTGGCGATTGCGGCGGCCGTTTTGATTCTGCTCTTTGTAGAACGCGGTTTCTGGCAAATTTTCAGTATGCGCCACAGATAGGAGGCAACGATGCATCTTACCTCGGATCGAAAGGGAACGATTACAAAAGAAAATTCCATGCAGGACCGTCTGCTTTGCAGACTTTATGGTTCGTGCGCGGGACGGCTTCTGTTAAGGCCGCTGATTTCTCCTCCTGTTTCAAAAGCGGCGGGGAGATTTTTGGATTCTGGCGTTTCCAGAATGTTCATAGCGCCCTTTCTTCGCAGCCATTCCATTTGCATGCGGGAATTTGAGCACAGAAGGTATCGTTCTTATAATGATTTTTTCAAACGAAAAATGCTGTTTGGAGCCAGAAAAATAGAACGGTCCGACGATGTACTGATCAGCCCCTGCGACAGCAGGCTCAGCGTATATAACATCAGTCAAAAAAGCGTATTTTTCATAAAGCATACGCGCTATACGGTGCAAAGCCTGTTAAGGAGCAGAAAGCTGGCCGGAGAGTTTGCCGGCGGATATATCTGGATTTTTCGGCTGTGCGTTGAGGATTATCATCGTTATGTCTATGCAGACAGCGGATATGTATCAAAAAATTACAGGATACCGGGCGTTTTTCATACGGTAAACCCTGTGGCGAACGATCAGTTTCCGATTTATAAAGAGAACGAGAGGGAATTTGCGCTTTTGTCTTCCAGAAATTTTGGAACCATGCTTCAGATGGAAGTCGGCGCTCTTCTGGTAGGAAAAATAGAAAATCGCCCGGGTGGACGGAAGGTAAAAAGAGGCGAGGAGAAAGGGAACTTTGCATTTGGAGGGTCTACTGTGATCCTTATGACAAAAAGGGGAGCAGTCTGTCCGGATCAGGATATTTTAGAGAGTTCCGCGCAGGGAATTGAAACGAAAGTAAAATTGGGTGAACGCATCGGTATTGAAAAAAAAGTTGAAAAATAGTATAATGAAAAAACGAATGCAAAGAGGGAGATAAGAAGAAATAATGAAAACAGTTCTGAAAATGAATAACCTGAACCAACTGGAAAAAGATGCGGTTTTGTTTGAAAAGGGCCGGCCGATTCGCTGCATTGGCGCGCTGATTCAGGGAAGCGTGCGGATCGAAGGCGGCGGTATGAGCAGGATCGCAAGGAAAGGGTCCATGCTTGCCGTTTCGGATTTGTTTTTTGGGCAGTATACCGGCAACTACATTGTAGAAGAAAATGCAGTTGTCTATACATTTTCTGTGACGGATACGGCTTCGCTTGGAAAGTTTCTGGAGCAGAATGCGGATTATCGTGGGATTATCGTCCATTCTATTGCAGGAGATCTGCTGGAATATTTAAACGGACGGGAGCGTCTGCTTAAGTTTGCAGCGGAAGTCAGGGACTGTCTGGACGCAGACGATGGCAAAGGGCTTGCGGAAGAATGGTTTACATTGGAATGTGAGGAAGAGAAGCTTGCCAATTATCGTGAGTGCGCATCCGTCCCGCTTGATATTCATAAAAAATACTATTATAACGGATTGTCCATGGGCTGGTATCAGACGAAAGAGATTGCCGGAATGATAAAAAGCGTTTTTGCTTCCTGTCAGCTCGTTTTAAAGAAACTGGATGAGGTATACTGGAACGCGACAGGAGAGCTTTTTGATGAAGAGGAAGAGGCTTCGTTTGGTCTGGATGCATTGCGGGAAATGTTTGCACCGGTTCTGCATCCGCAGGAACACAGCGCAGAAAGCGCGCAGGAAGAAGCGCTTCTGGAGCGGATCGAACGTCCAATGGAGGTTCTCAAAGATTCCCTTATGCAGATCCTTCGTTTTTCCGGTCTTGAGAAAAAAGGGCAGAATGAGATCATTGACGCAATGAATGCGTTTGTCAATGCAAAAGATCGCCTGTCAACACAGGATGACATGCGCAAGGTGAAAAAGCAGATTACGACGTATTTTTTCAAGCTGTATGAAAACTGTGTGTTCAAATGGTTTAAGGATCAGAATGTTCCGCTGGTAATCCGGCTGTTTTTAAATTATGGCTATATGGATGAGCGTCTGCTGGAAGAAGATCAGATTCGCTTTCTCTGCGACAGAATCATAGAGAAGGAAGAAAAAACAGCCTGCCGGATTTATACGATGGCGGAATGGCTGAGAGAAATTTACGAAGGCAGAAAGGAGCCTTCCAGAAACTCTTTTGAGCAGGATTACAGAGACGCTTTGCGTGAAGACAAACGTACCGGAAAAATTACGGAAAAGCAGGAAAAGGAATACCTTGAGGATAATGTAAGGAAAGTGCGCTTTGAACTGGAAAATATGTTTGTCAGCAACAATAAAATCGTAAACGGCAAGCTTTCCACGTATGTGCCTGTTCTGTATTCTGAAGAGATCTTTGGCCATATGGACCGGCTTTATCTCTCGAAGCAGAAGCTAAACGACGTGATTGTGGAACTGGAAAGAAAGGACTTTACGATATTTCAGAGAGAAGTGCTGTATACGAATCCCAAAATGGGCATAGAAAAAGAATATGTGTTAAAGCATGTATATCCGGACGTGATCTTGGCGCCGGTATATGGAACGGCTTCTTCCATGTGGCAGGAAATTACCGGAAAGAAACGCGATACGCCAGGAAGGTTTATCTTCCCTGTTTTAACGGAGAATGAAGTTGATACGCTGGTGACGAAAGCGTTTGGACGGTTTCACTGGGAATATTGCAGGTGTGAGCAGGGGGCGTCCTGGAATAACATTCAGTATAAGTCGCTGACTTCCGAATACATGGATTATATTCAATATTACCGTAAGAATCGTGATCTGACGGAAGAAAAGAGGGAAAAGATCAAGGCGCAGATTTTAAAGGCGAGGAATAACAGCAGGGAGATTTTCCTGATCGATTATGAGTTATGGATGTACTATGAGTCGAAAGCCGCAATTAAGATGAATAAAGTCGCGCGACTGATATTGGCGACATATTGTCCGTTCAATAAGGAAATCAGAGAAATGCTCAAAACGAATGCGGCATTTGCGGAAGCGTTGACGGTGCATCAGAAAATTTTCGGAGAGAAAAAAAGAGAGTGGGAAATGCGTATCAAGCGGAGAGAAAATAAAAATCTTGAAATTCCGCAGGAATTTTACAATACGTATGAGTATTACGCCAACAATTAATGTTTGAAAATCAAATTTGTTATGCTAAAATAAGAAACAACGAAACGATATGCAAAAGAAAATGAAAAGGATGGTGTTTATGAAGGGGGAAAAAGAAACATTGGAGAAGAATGCATCCGGCAAGCTGCGCATGCGCATGCTGTTTGCCATCTTATGTCTGGCGGCGCTTTCGATTGTTGAGCTTTATCTGATGATGAATATGCCCAAAGGATATCTGTTTCTTGGAGTGGGAGGACTGGCGATTCTGTGCGTCGTATATCTGATTACGGATTTGTTGTTTCGCATGCAGAATGAAAAGGAAGCGGCTCACGAAGCGGCATATGAGACGATTTATAAAGCGCAGAAGGTTTCTTATGTTTTCATGAAGCAGGCGTTTTTGGATATGGAAAAGATTCTGGATAAGATCAAGGCGAATTCCGACGTGCCTGCCGATGAATTGATTCAGGCGCAGAAAGCAGTCGGAAAAGTGATTATTCAGCGTAACAGAGAAAATGCCCTGTCAATGATTCATTCCAATGAAAATCTGATGGAGCGGACGGAGGCGTTTGAAGAAAGTCTGAGAGAACTGCTTCAGAGCATGGAGAAGGCGGATGAGAAGGTCCCGTCTGTCAGCCGGCAGGATGTGACGGAGGCATTGGATGGCGTACAGGACTTTATGAAGAACGGGCTGGCTGAATTTTCAGAGCAGATGGAAATGCGAATGCACGTTCTGGAAGATTCTCTTATGCAGAAGCTGGAAGAAATATATGGCATGGCCGTATCGAATTCACAGAAATGGACGGAACGGGAGCTTGCTTTTTCACAGCCGGAAACAACTATGCCGCAGCCAGAGATAACACAGCCGGAAGCAGCCGCGGAAATCGAAGCGGAGGCAGATGCATTACAGGAAGAGCCGGAAGCAGTAAATGCCGCGCCGGAGCCGGAAGCGTCTATGCCGCAGCCAGAGATAACGCAGCCGGAAGCAGCCGCGGAAATCGAAGCAGAGGCAGATGCATTACAGGAAGAGCCGGAAGCAGTAAATGCCGCGCCGGAGCCGGAAGCGTCTATGCCGCAGCCAGAGATCATGCAGCCGGAAGCGGTTGCAGAAATCGAAGCAGAGGCAGATGTGTTGCAGGAAGAGCCGGAAGCGGTCGTAGAAATCGAAGCAGAGGCAGATGTGTTACAGGAAGAGCCGGAAGGGTTCATAGAAAAAGAAGCGGAAGCAGTAAATGCTGCGCCGGAGCCGGAAGCGTCTATGCCGCAGCCGGAAGCAGCTTCGCCACAGCCGGAGGAAGCCGCGTTACAGTCGCAGCCGGAGGAAATGGTGGAAAGCGGCCCCTCTTTGGAGCTGGAATCTGAAATGACGCCGGAAAAAATTGCGTCGCTTCTGGAGGCGGCCGACGAAACGGAAGAGACAGCGCCTTCTTTGGAGGAGAAGCCAGCGAAGCCGAACTATGCTGAACCGGGCCATGTTATGACGCCGGAAGAGATTGCGGCATTGTTAGACAGCATCTGACTGCAAAAGAGCATGCATAGAAAAAAAAGGGATGCCCTGCGGCATTCCTTTTTTTATGGTCAGGATTTTGCGCCGGCATTGGATATATGCAATCCATCCTCTTCGGGGGACTCTTCTGACATATCATGCAGGAGCAGCTTTCTATATTGGCTTGGGGGAAGGCCGATAATGCTTCGAAACAGCTTGGAAAAATGCTGGGAATCTTTCAGGCCTACCTGTGTGGAGATGCTGGTCAGCGTAAGCGTTGCGTCTGACATCAGATCAATTGCCTGATTGATGCGGTATATATTGATATAGTTTAAAATCGTCAGGTTCATATGGTGAAAAAAGAGCTTACTCAGATAGCGGGCGGATATGTTCAGATGCGCGGCAATTTCCGGAATCAGGATTTTGCTCGCATAATGTTCATGAATGTAGGAAAGCGCATACGTAACATAGCGAATCTGTTCCGGCGCATGCGTCGCTTCATCTGTAAGCTGCGCGTGATTTGGGCGGATCAGCTGAATCAGATAGAGCAGGAGTTCCGCCATATGCAGATTGGACATGGCGGAAGAAAGCAGGCTTTCTTCGTTTGTTTCTTCTATGATAGCATCGACCAGGAAAGAAATTTTTTTATCTGCGGCCATGTGAAGATAATAGTCGCAGGGAATCGTCAAAGCGCTTATGAGATCTAATGCATATGGATGGCCCTGGTCGAGATACCAGCGGGAATAAAAGGATGGTCCGAAATGAATGTGCCGGAACGCGCAGACGTCTGTTCTTTTCAGATGAAACGAATGCACGGTATTTGGGTAGATCAGAATAAAGTCTTTTTCCTGAAAGAGAAAGGTTTTGTTATTAATATCCATTTCGCAGCAGCCGGAATCTATCAGATAAATTTCAATCGTCCTGTGAATATGCTTTGCAAAGCTGTAGGGAGATTTGCGCACTTGTCGGGAGGCGCTGAGGATCGTTTGCGTTCCAAGAAAAACTTCGCCTGTGCCGACAGGGCTTTTTTTAGGAAAATATTGGGAATTTGCCATAAAGACCACCTTTGTTCAGTTCCGAATTATACAAAAAATAACATAAAGAGGACGGTTTTTAACAAGAAATACGAGTAATCAAATGATATAATAAAATAGAGATAAAGTCAAATATCTTGTTTAAAATAGATAGGAGTTAAAGCAGTGAAGAAAAAAATCTGTATAATTAGTACAATAGTAATATTATCCGCACTTGTTTTTGCAGGAATTTATGTCAGTAAAAACAGGTTTTCTCTTACCATTAACGGAAGCAAAATAGACAAAGAAGAATTTTTAGATGCGGCGCGAAGAAAGCAGTATGACGTGACAAGTTATTTCTCCGGAAAAAATGGGAGCAATGTAGACGGCGGATTCTGGGAGCGGGAGATCGATGGCGAGACGCCTTATGAGAAGCTTGCAAAAGAAGCGCTGGAAGAATTGAAATATTTTCATGCGGTATACGGTCTGGCCGTTGAAAAAGGATATGTTGAAGACGACAGCTATGCGGCTTTTCTGAAACGCTGGGAAGCGGAAAACGCTCTCCGAAAAGAAAAGATAGAGAAAGGTGAGGTCGTATACGGATTGTCCGAGTATACGCTGGAGCTATATCGTGAATACGAAATGGACGTCATACAAAAGTCATATTGTCAGGATCTGGAAAATGAAGGAATGGAAATATCTGATGCGGACAGAGCGCAATATTACAGCGAACATGAAGCTTCTTACAAGCGTGAGGACGACCGGATACTGGATTATGTAAAAATACCCTATGAAGAATATGGAATAGAAGAAGCCGAGACGAAGAAATTGAAAAAGCAGCTGACTGCGATTTACAAAAAGCTGGATGAAAGCAATTCCCTGGAAGCGCTTGCGAAGGAAGAGGCGTCTATTTCTCCGTGGCTGTATCATTCTGAGGTCAGAGAAGAGGAGCTGTCCATGCATTCCAGAATGATCAGCGATATACTCGAATATGCGTGGGATCTGGAAGAAGGGGAGTCTACGCCGGTTCTGGATGAAAACGGCTGCCTGTATCTGATCGCCTGTACCGAAAGAACGTCCAATGAGAAGACTTCTTTGGATGAAATGAAAGACAATATCAATAAAACGCTGCGGGAACAGCGCTATGATGCAATCATAGAACAGCGCGCAGCAGACAGCAAAGTGGAATGCGACATGGAGCAGATTTATCTTTTTATGAAAAAGAATCTAAATAATTAAATGCAGAGAGGAGAAAGAATGAAAAAAAGAATGTTAGCGCTGTTATGCACGGTGGCGATGGCGGGAATGAGCCTGCACTGTCTGCCGTCTGTGCCGGCGAAGGCTGCTGAGACAGGAAAAACCTATTATATCAGCAGCAAAAGGGGAGACAATGCAAGAGCCGGGACTTCTCAGAGAGAGGCATGGGAAACGCTCGATAAGCTGAAAAGCGTAGATCTTCAGCCGGGAGACCGGGTGCTTTTGGAAAAAGGATCGGTGTTTTACGGATACATTCATCTTCAGGATGTGCATGGGACGGAAGAGGCGCCGATTCAGATTGGCAGTTATGGAACGTCGGAGAGCCGCCCGGTGATTCATGCAAACGGTCAGGGCGTCTGGCATCAGTCTTATGGAGGAGCGGTTGAAAATCAGAATCATCGATCCAGAGGATATGTATCTTCGGCCCTTTTGCTTTATGATGTGGATTTTGTAGAAGTAAGCGGACTGGAATTGACGAACGAATCGGATGATTTTGAATTTTTTAAAGGAGCGGCAGTAAGCGCATCGGAAATTGACAGCCGCATGGACCGCACCGGCGTGGCCGGCATTGCAAAAGACGGCGGCACAATGGAGCATATCTATCTGAATGATCTTTACATACACGACGTAGATGGCAATATCGAAGATAAACATATGAACAACGGGGGAATTCAGATGAACGTCCTTCCTCCGGAAAATGAAGCGGCTACCGGAATTGCCCGCTATCATGACATAAAGATAACAAACTGCCACATAAAAGACGTTTCGCGGGCAGGCATCTGCGTGGGATATACGTACAACGGGAGTAAATTTGACGGGATGGCGATTGCAGACGAGACGGCGCAGACGTATGGGCACACAGATGTGCTGATCGAGGGGAATTATGTGCAGAATGCCGGCAACGACGGTATCGTTGCCATGTATGCGTATCGGCCATTGATTCAGAGAAACGTTGCAGATAAGGCCGGAGCGGATCTTGAGACTTACAAGCCGGGCGAGCATCCGGAGTTCTGGCAGCCATTTTGCGCGGCAATCTGGCCCTGGAAGTGCAAAGACGCCGTTTTTCAGTATAACGAAGCGTTTGACATGGTGGAAAATCAGGATGGACAGCCGTGGGACGTTGACTGGTCGGACGGAACGGTATATCAGTATAACTACAGCCATAATAATGGCGGCGGATGCATTATGTTCTGTCTGGAAGAAGCGTATCAGGGCGTGTTTCGTTACAATATCAGCCAGAATGACCTGCGGGGCCTGATCGCATTGGACAACAATCCCAAAGCGGCAATTTATAACAATGTATTCTATATCGGAAAAGATCTGAGCACGAAGCTGTTTATGGATTCCAACCCGTTTATTCCCGGAAAAGACAGCTATACCGGCGCTGCGGATCTGAGAAACAATATTTTCTACAATGAAAGCACAAAGAAAAGCGAGGAAGAGACAATCGTAAGCGCCGGGCGCACATTCCAGAATAATATATTTTACGGATATGAAGGAAAGACGCTTCCGGAAGGCGCGATTACGTCTGATCCGAAACTAAAGGATCCGGGCGCGGCGCCGATTGCATCTTTATCTGGAAAAATACATGAAGACAAAGCTGTATTTGACGGTTATACGCTGCGGGAGGGATCGCCGGCAATCAATGCCGGGATTCTGGGAGAACGCAGCGCCAAATATGATTTCTTTGGCAATCCGGTGGGCGCGCAGCCGGATATCGGCGTTTTTGAATCGGATGCAAAAGAGACGGTTCTGGCGCTTGGAGGAGATCGCGTAACAATAGAAAACGGAAAGATTACGCAGACGCCAAAAGGCATGAAAATAAAAGAACTGAAAGAACAGCTTGTCTATGCCAGAGACGTTTCAATCCAGTTCATGAAAAATGGTCAGGAAGCGCAGGAAGAGGATGAAGTGACGTCGGATGTGACGGTTCGCATTTCAAGAGGCGGAGAGACGGTTTCCTATGCGGTTGAAATGGCAAGAAACATTACGTATGCAGATTACGAGCCGGACGCACAGATGCGGGCGTCTGTGCAGACAGGAAGCGAAGAGACGGGCGCTTCGGAGGGAGCCGCAGAATATCCAACGCCAGCGTCCAATGCGCTGGATGGCAATACCAGCACAATCTGGCATACACGGTGGGAAGGAACGGCACAGTCGGACGTATGGCTTCTGATTGATCTGGGAAGCAGCAAAAAAGCAGCCCGATTCACCTATATTCCAAGGCAGAATAATAATACTGGAATTATCACGAAATACAAAATAGAAGTCAGCCAGGACGGGACAAACTGGACACAGGCGGCGGAAGGGACATGGAGCTCGGATGTGACGACAAAATATGCGTTTTTTGATGAAGTGCAGACGCGGTATGTGAAACTGACAGGACTGGAGTCGCTGCCCATGGGAGGCGGCAAGCCGGCTGGCAGCGCTGCGGAAGTGCGTGTGGGCTACATAAAAAATATTTCGGATCAGTAAAGAAGGAGGTTTATGATGAGAAAAAGAGGATTTACCATTATCCTGTCGGCTGCGCTTTGTTGTTCTTTTGCAGCTCCGGCGCTGGAAATCGCAGCGGCGGAAAAAGCAGACGGCGCGCAGGGAACAACATATTACGTCAGTACGCTGCATGGAAAAGACAGAAATAACGGAACAAGCCGGCAGGAACCATTTTACAGTCTGCAAAAGATCAATGACCTGGATTTGCAGCCGGGCGATCGGATACTGCTGGAAAGTGGATCTGTGTTTGAAGACGGTTATCTGCACCTGTTTGGACAGAGCGGGAGTGAAGAGGCGCCAATTGTCATTGACCGGTATGGCGAGGGCGCAGATCCTTTGATTCGGACGAACGGGCAGGGCGTCTGGTATCAGAATTATGGAAAACAGTTAGACAGCGCGAGCCATGTTTTTCAGGGCTATGTATCATCCTCTGTTCTTTTGTATGATACGGAATATATCGAGATTCGAAATCTTGAGATCGAAAACAGGGCGCCGCGGGTTGATACGTTTTATAATGCGGCCGATGTCATGAATCGCACCGGCGTAGCGGCTGTGGCGCAGGATAAAGGGACGATTGAGCATATTTATCTGGACGGGCTGAATATTCACGACGTCAACGGAAATGTCTACGACAAGCACATGAACAACGGCGGAATTTATTTTACGGTGTTTATGCCGCATAATGAGCAGGATACGGGAATCGCCCGTTATGACGATGTGAAGATTGAGAACTGTTCCGTAATCAATACGAACCGCTGGGGCATTGCCGTAGGCTATACGGCGTATCACGATCAGTTCACGGGCAGGGAAATTTCGGATTCCGCGATCGCGCAGTATGGCGCGACCAACGTGGTGGTTCGCAATAACTATGTAAAAGACGCCGGAGGAGACGGCATCACAATGATGTATTGCGACAGGCCGTTGGTGGAATATAACGTATCGGACGGCGTGGCAAAGCATATGAATACAGAAATTTATGCCAATCCGGGCAATCGGGGCGGAAGAGTGGCGGCCGCAGTCTGGCCGTGGAAATGCAAGGATGCGCTGTTCCAGTACAACGAAGTGTTTGACACGCAAAATGGCGCCAGCGGAAACGGGGATGCACAGGCATGGGACGCGGATTCCGGCGACGGCACGCTGTATCAGTACAATTACAGCCACGGCAATACGGGCGGCTGCGTTATGTTCTGTTATCCGCAGGCGTATCAAAACACATTCCGGTATAATATCAGTCAGGGAGATCTGATGGGAATGCTGGATGTTTCCAGTAATCCGGATGCGCATGTATACAACAATGTATTCTATATAGAAGGAGAAAACGTAAATTTTCTGCGCGCCGATCATGCGGACGGAAGCGCAAGGGTAGAGAATAATATTATTTATTATGCTGGAGAGGAGCCAAAAACGGAAAACTGGCAGAGGAATCCTGCAAGACAGACTTATTCGAATAATTTGTATTATAATTACGCGAATGTGCCGGAAAGCGACGCCAATGCCGTTGCCGTAGAAAAAGGCGAGCCTGTTTTTGTAAATGCCGGAAGCGCGCCTGTATTTGCGTCGGGCGTAGCCCGTCTGCATTATAATCCGGGCGTACGAAGTGAATTTGACGGTTACAAGCTTGTGAAGGATTCGCCGGCAATCGGAGCGGGCATAAAGATTACGGATGCCAATGGAAAGGAACTGTGTCAGACAGATTTCTTTGGAAATGAAATATCAGCTTCGGAAACGCCGGATATTGGGGCGCATAAATATCAGTCGGAGGAAGGAATGCTGCCGCCGCCTGCGCCGCAGATCACGGAGGCTGCTGAAGCGACGGAGAATACGGTCGTCCTTTCCTGGCCGACAGTCGGAGAAATGGCGGGCGTAGCCGGGTATAAAATTATGAACGGCAGCCAGGAGCTGATGGATATTACGAATCCCGCGGATGTAACCGATTCCGAAAAAAATCTGATATCCGTTCGGCTGGAAAATCTGGAGCCTGGAACAACGTATACGATTTCCGTTGTCGCATACGATGCGGAAGGGACCAAATCAGAACCGGCGGTCTTTACAGTAAAAACAGCGGGCAAAGAGGAAGAAAATCCCGGAGGGGATAATCCGCCGAATCCTCCTGTTGTAAATCCGGGCGATACGAATCAACCGAATCCCCCGGCTGTAACGCCAGGCGGCAACGATGCGGCAGGAACGGTAACGCCACCGGATGAGAAGCCAACGCTTAAAGTGAAAAAATCGCTGACTGTCAAACGGGGCAAAAAGAAAAAACTGAATGTGAAGACGACTGCTAAAGGAAAAATCACATATAAAAGCAGCAATAAAAAGGTAGCGGCTGTGACAAAGAAAGGCGTTGTTACAGGAAAAAAGAAAGGCAGCTGTAAAATTACGATTCGCTGTGGAAGCCTGAAAGCGGTTGTAAAAGTAAAAGTCAAATAGTCAGAATTCTGACAAAGAGAGAAAGGAGTATACAATGAAAAAGAAAATGTTGGCAGTTGCATGTATGCTGACTGTGGTGGGGACCGGGATCGGATTTCCACTCGCCGGAACAGATGTTGCAGAAGCGGCGGAAACAGGCACGACGTACTATATCAGCAGCATTCATGGCGATAATGCAAAGCGTGGAACATCGGCGTCCGAGGCATGGGAGACGCTGGATAAGCTGATCGAGGATGTGAAATTAAAGCCGGGTGATTCGGTGCTGCTGGAAAAGGGGTCAGTGTTTAATGATGCCTATATTCATTTGTATGATGTGCATGGAACGGCGGACGCGCCGATTGTCATCAGCAGCTATGGCGAAGGAAACAAGCCAGTCATCAATGCAAACGGACAGGGCGTGTGGTATCAGTCTTATGAAAAAAGAACGATAAATGAGGATGGAAGCATTACGACGAACGTCATGATGGACAATTCCAATCACAAGTATAAGGGCTATGTGTCATCCGCTATTTTGCTTTATGATGTGGATTTTGTGGAAATCAGCGATCTGGAAATTACAAATGAATCGGATGATTTCGATTATTTTAAGGGCGCCGCAAGCAGCGTCAGTGAAACAAGCGGACGTATGGACCGCACCGGCGTATCGGGAATCGCAAAAGACGGCGGCACAAGCGAGCATATCTATCTGGACAATCTGTATATTCATGATGTCGATGGCAATATCGAAGATAAGCATATGAATAACGGCGGAATTCAGATGAACGTCATACCGCCCAAAGATGAGGCGGCTACCGGAATTGCAAAATATCACGATGTAAAGATTACAAACTGTTATGTCAGGAAGGTTTCAAGAGCCGGCATCTGCGTAGGATATTCCTATCAGAACGCAAAATTCAACGGAGCGGCAATTTCCGACGAGGCGGCGCAGAAATATGGGCAGACGGATCTGGTTATTGAGAACAATTACGTAAAAGACATCGGAAATGATGCGATTGTGGCGATGTATTCGTACCGTCCGCTTGTGCAGTACAATATATCCGACCGGTCCGGCGCCGATATGGATATGTCCGACGGAGGCTATGCAAGCCATTGGCAGCATTTGTGCGCGGCAGTCTGGCCGTGGAAATGCAAGGACGGCGTGTTCCAGTACAATGAAGTGTTTGACACGGTAGGAGACAACAATCAGGACGCGCAGGCGTGGGACATCGACTATTCGGATGGAACGGTGTACCAGTACAATTACAGCCATAATAATGGCGGCGGAGCAATTATGTTCTGTGGCGGCGAAGCGTACAACGGCGTATTCCGTTATAATATCAGCCAGAATGATCTGCGGCATCTGATGCATCTGGCCGGAAATCCAAATGGCGAAGTTTATAACAACGTATTTTATATTGACGGAGAGCTGGATACGCAGCTTGTCAGCGGCGCAGGGCCGACAACGATCAGAAATAATATTTTCTATAATATCAGCAGTGGAAGAAAGGCGGATGAAACGATCGTACATGACAGCCGCACATACTCCAACAACATATTCTATGGCTACGATGGCATTACGCTGCCGGAGGGATCTATTACAGAGGATCCGAAGTTTGCAGATCCGGGTAAGGCGCCAAACGGAGTGCTGGGAGAAGACAGAGCTACACTGCATGAAAGAAGCGTTTACAATGGCTATAAACTGCAAAGCGATTCGCCCGCGATCAATGCCGGCGTTTTCGTGGAAGGCGCGCCAAAATATGACTTCTTTGGAAACAGAGTCGGTCTTGTGCCGGATATTGGAGCATTTGAATCCAATGCAGCAGAGCCAGAGCTGGGCGTGAAAGCAGTTGGAAAGGCAGCCGTTATCGTTTCGGATACGAAGATTTCGGAAGCGCCTTCCGGCATGACGGTAAAAGAGCTGGAAGAGCAGCTGATCTATGCACAGGATGTTACATTTAAAGTATTAAACGGCGGACAGGAAGCAGGTCCGGAAGATGTGCTTACAAATTCGATGCAGGTGCAGGTTGCAAGAGGCGGCGAGACGAAATCCTACACGCTCGAGATCGCAAAAGAGTATAAAGAGTACGATCCGTCCACAACGACTGCAACGGCAGGAAGCGCAGAGACGAGTCAGGGAGAAGTTGCCGCAAAGGTATGCGACGGTGACATAAGCACAATCTGGCATACGGCATATGCGGGATGCGAGCAGAGTCAGGTCTGGGTTGAGCTGGATCTTGGAGAAGTAAAACCGGTAGCCATGGTGAAATACGTTTCAAGGTCGACAGGCGGAGCAAACGGCGTATTCCGGGATTATAAAGTGCAGGTGCGCAGCGCGGAGACAGAGGAATGGCAGACGGTGGACGCCGGAACCTGGAGTAAATCGAGTGTAGGCAGCGTGGAATATTCGAAATTTGATACGGTAAATGCGCGCTACGTAAGGCTTGAAGGCACGAAAACGCTGACAGCGCCGGGCAGCGAAAATAAAGTTTTTGGTTCTGCCTCGGAAATTCATGTTGGCTATGAAGTGAAATAAGAAGGAGAAGTCTATGATGAAGAAAAAGATTTTAGCAGTCGTTGCCGCCGTCGCGATGCTCTTCTCTGTTGCAGCGCCGGATATCGAAGCTGACGCCGCTGTAGACAGAACGGGCGCCGTGGGCACGACGTATTATGTCAGCACGCTTCGTGGAAAAGACAGCAACAGTGGCACGAGTAAAAATGAACCGTTTTACAGTCTGAGAAAAATCAATGAGCTGCAATTACAACCAGGCGATCAGATTCTTTTAGAATGCGGCTCCGTATTTAAGAATGGCTATCTGCATTTGTTTGGACAGTCAGGAAGCGCAGAGGCGCCAATCGTCATTGACCAGTACGGCGAAGGGGCGGACCCCATCATTGATACGAACGGGCAGGGCGTGTGGTATCAGAATTATGGAAAACGCCTCGATAATAACTGGCATAAGTATCAGGGCTATGTATCGTCCTCCATTCTGCTGTATGATTCCGAATATATTGAAATAAGGAATCTGGAGATAGTCAATCAGTCTCCAAAGGTCGATAATTATTACAATGCTGCGGATATGATGGACCGTACCGGCGTTGCAGCCGTAGCGCAGGATAAGGGAACGATCGACCATATCTATTTGCAGGGACTGAATGTGCACGATATCATTGGAAATGTATACAACAAGCATATGAACAACGGAGGCATTTATTTTACGGTGTATGAGCCGCATAACGAAGAAGCGACGGGCGTGTCCCGTTACGATGACGTGCGGATTGAAAATTGCAGCGTAACCAACACGAATCGTTGGGGAATTGCAGTTGGATATACGACCAAATGGGACAGATTTCAGGGCAGCGTAATTTCAGACGAAACGATTCAGACATACGGCTCCACAAATGTTACGATTCAGAACAACTATGTCAAAGACGCCGGAGGCGACGCGATTACGCTGATGTATTGCGACAGACCGCTGGTGCAGTATAATGTGTCAGACGGTGCGGGAAGACAGATGCATACGGCGGATTATCTGCCTTCTGTAGATGGCTCACAGAGATTTTCAGCGGGCATCTGGCCGTGGAAATGTAAAGACGGCTTATTCCAGTATAACGAAGTATTTGACATGCAGAACATCAACGGTGAAAACGGAGATGGCCAGGCATGGGATGCGGACTGGACGGATGGAACGATTTACCAGTATAACTACAGCCATAACAACGGAGGCGGCTGTCTGATGGTTTGTCTGTCAGAAGCATATCGGACGACGTTCCGCTATAATATCAGCCAGAATGACTTAAAAGGCGTGCTCTGTATTTTCTCAAGCCCGAAAGCGCACATTTACAACAATGTCTTTTATGTGCAGGAAGACGTGCCGATTCATCGTGAGCAAAAGAGCGGAGGCGAGGCGCTGCTTGAGAACAATATCTTCTACTATACAGGTGAAACGCCAAGAACAGAAGACTGGACCGTAGGCAATAATAAGACGTATAACAATAACCTGTATTACAACTATGCAAACACGCCGACCGATGCAGGCGCGGTTGTTGTAGAAAAAGGCGATCCGGTCTTTGTCAATGCCGGAAGCGCGCCGCAAATGACGACGGGATCTGTGCGGCTGCATGAGGATCCAAACGTCAGAAGTCCATTTGACGGATATAAGCTGGCAGAGGGTTCCGCAGCGATTGGAGCAGGAAAAGTCGTTACGGACGCCAATGGCATGGATATGTGCGAAAAAGATTTCTTTGGCAACGCAATTTCAGCGGAAGAGACGCCGGATATCGGGGTGCACAAGTATCAGGAAAATGAGAATCCGACGATTCCTTCCATGCCGGACAGAGCGGAAATAAACGAAACAACGGAAAATTCGGCGTCCATCAGCTGGCCTGTTTTATGGGATACAGAGGGAATTGCCGGTTATAAGATCATGGACGGCGATCGGGTTTTGCTTGATATTGACGATCTGGATGCAGCGATGGATCCGGATACGCAGATGATTACCGTTTCCTTTACCAACTTGCAGCCGAATACGAGATATACGATGTCTGTTGTCGCATATGATGTAAACGGCGTGGAATCAGAGCCGCAGCAGTTTACATTTGTGACGGCAGGTCAGCCGAAGCAGGATGAAAAACCGGACGACGGCAATAATCCGGGCGGCAACGAAACGCCGGCGCCCACGCCGGACACTCCGGGTGGCGGGCAGCCGCCTGTAGTGGAAAATCCACCGGGCAATACGGGTTCACAGGGCGAAGAAATCAGCAATAAACAGAAAATAACGGTTAAGAAATCGATTACCGTAAAGAGGGGCAAGAAAGTAAAACTGAAAGTGACGGTAAAGCCCAAAGGCAAGATCACGTATAAGAGCAGCAATAAGAAAGTCGCTTCCGTCAATAAAAAAGGCGTAATCACAGGCAAGAAGAAGGGAAGCTGCAAGATTACGGTGAAATGCAACGGAGCGAAGAAAACCGTAAAAGTAAAGGTAAAATAATCGGATTCCAAAAAGCGCGCGGCCGACAGGCCTGCGCGCTTTTTTATGAAAATAAAATTTTTATAAAAAAAATGAAAATTTCGCTTGCATTTTATAAAATAATCGTATATAATTTAATTCGTTGTTAGAGAAATAAGCGCCATTAGCTCAGCTGGAAGAGCACCTGACTCTTAATCAGGGTGTCCAGGGTTCGAGCCCCTGATGGCGTACTGATAAGCACTGATTTTGCGGACGAAAGAGCCGCGGGGTCGGTGTTTTATTTTTGGAACAAAAGAAAGGAAAGAACGGAGGCGCTTTATGGCAAAAATACAGGCGGTTATATTTGATTTGGATGGAACGCTGCTGAATACGTTAGAAGATCTGACAGACAGCGTCAATGCTGCGCTGAAGCAGTAT
The DNA here is from genome assembly GCA_947647505.1 of uncultured Roseburia sp. Taxonomy (GTDB): domain Bacteria; phylum Bacillota; class Clostridia; order Lachnospirales; family Lachnospiraceae; genus Roseburia_B. Next base: position 28,057 of record CANSKO010000003.1, read on the forward strand.
GGCCATCCGTGCAGGACGATTGATCAGGTGCGCGCAGACGTAGGGAACGGGATTCGCAGCCTGATGATCCGCAGCGTAGAAAATGGTGAAGCGCACCCGGATTTTGAAGCCGTTTTTCAGGCGTTTCGGGAATGCTATGCATCCAACAGCCAGAATAAGACAAAGCCCTATCCGGGCATAAGAAAACTTTTGTCCGAATTGAAAGAAGACGGCATGCAGCTGGCCGTCGTGTCGAATAAAGCGGATTTTGCAGTGAAAGCGTTAAATGCGCATTATTTTGGCGATTTACATATGACGGCCATTGGGGAGCGGGAGGGAATTGCAAGAAAGCCAAAGCCGGACGCTGTTTTTGAAGCATTGCGCGCGCTTTCCGTACAGCCGGAATGCGCGATTTACGTCGGAGATTCCGAAGTGGACGTAGAGACGGCGCGCAATGCCGGTATGCCATGCATCAGCGTGCTGTGGGGATTTCGAAGCAAAGAAACGCTTCAGGCGCATGGCGCGCAGCTTTTTGCTGAAACGGCGGATGAGGCGCTTGGTCGGATCCGGATGATGGGAAAAGAATAGAATCCGAACAGACAAAGACCATCGCCTGCCTGCATCAGAAATTCAGCAATGCGCAGATATCCCGAAAGGACTGTCGGATGCATTTCATTTTTCGCGGTATCCAGCAATGCCTATAAAAGAAGCGGCAGCAGCGCTTCGAATGGCAGCAGCATTTTCGCCCCATAAAAAAGCCTCCCAACGCATTTTTTTATCCTATGCAGGGAGGCTCTTTTTTGTTCTATGAAGGGTCTTTGGCATTCTGAGATACCGGAATGGAAGCGATCAGCTTGCAGATGGGATTGCCAAGCGATGAAAATTTTTCTTCGTATTCTGTCATAATATTCTCTGCATTCATGGCGCCGTCATGGTGCAGGTCATATGTGTGCGCCTGAATCCGCCAGCCCGCAGCCGGGATTTCCTGTAGAGAAAAGTCAAACAATCCCCGGTTATCCGTTTTAAATTCCAGATGGCCCGCCGGCGATAAGATCTGGCGATATCGATCCAGAAAGGCCTTTGAGGTCAGACGACGGGCGGCATGGCGGTCTTTGGGCCAGGGATCGGAAAAATTCAGATAAATCCGATCCACTTCGCCGCCGGCAAAGACGTCGGAAAGCAGCAGCGCGTCCATGCACAGAAAGCGGACATTGGGCAGCGGCGTCTGTTCCATCTTTTGCAGCGCGCGGTAGAGGACGCTTTCGTAACGCTCAATGCCGATATAGCTGATCTGTGGATTTCTGGCCGCAAGCGTCATGAGAAAACGGCCCTTTCCCATGCCAATTTCAATATGGATTGGCCCGTCGCATGCAAATGCCGTACGCCAGGCGCCTTTTAACTGTTCCGACGGGGGGATGCAGAACGGACTTTCCAGTACGGCGGCGTCCGCTCCTTTTATTTTTCGTAAACGCATAGAGTGCTCCTTATTTCGTGATACTAATTACAAACAATTCAACTATACTAAAAAAGAGGGAGATTGTAAATAATTATTGCACATCCTCAAGGGGAAGTCTATACTATAATCAGACAAGAAAAGACAAGATGATACAAAGATAAAAGAGAGGTATTCTTTTGAAGCGATATAAGAAAACAGTCTTCCTGTTGGGCGTGGCAGTCTGCGTACTGGCGGCGGCTTCGCCGACATGGGCCAAAAAAGGAAAAAACAGTCAATACTGGCCGGCCGGACCTGAGATTGTTTCCGCATCCGGAATCGTTATAGAGGTTGACACAGGGACGATTCTTTATGAAAAAAATGTGCATGACGCATATTATCCGGCAAGCATTACGAAGATTTTGACGACGCTTCTGGCGATAGAAAACAGCGGCATGGATGAAGTCGTCACATTTTCCAGCGACGCTGTGCATAAGACGGAAGGGTCGGGCATTGCGCGCGATGTCGGAGAAGAGATGACGATGGAGCAGTGCCTGTACGGCGTTATGCTGGCCTCTTCGAATGAATGCGCCTATGCGGTGGCAGAGCATGTGACGGGAGGGGCGATCGATGCGTTCATTCAGATGATGAACGAACGGGCTGTGCAGATTGGCTGTAAGAACACGCATTTTACAAACTGCCACGGACTGCCGGATGAGCAGCATTATACGAGCGCTTACGACATGGCGCTGATTGCGCAGGAAGCCTATAAAAATGAAACGTTTCGCATTATCTGCGGAACGAAGACGTATACGATTCCATTTACGAACAAGCATACCGATGAAGAGACGTATCTGCAAAATCATCACCAGATGCTGTATCCGTACCGGACGAGAAAATATCTCTATGACTATTGTCTGGGCGGCAAGACAGGCTATACGATTGCCGCAAAAAATACGCTCGTCACATATGCGGAAAAAGACGGCATGACGTTAATCTGCGTCGTGATGAACGCGCAGAGCGGGCATTATGACGATACGAGGGCATTATTTGATTTTTGCTTTGACAATTTTAAGCAGGTGAATGTTTCGGAGCATGAGACGGCGTATGCGCAGCAGGACCAGGAGAGCGAAAGCATTCAGGAGAACAGTCCGCCGTTTGTGGAAATTGACCGGTCCAGCCGTATTATTCTGCCGATTACCGCAGAATTTTCAGATGCAAAATCCAAAATCGTATACAATGATACAGATTCTGATGTGCTGGGAAGTATAGAGTATAAGTATGCGAAGCGTGCCGTTGGAAAAGCGGATATTACGGCTACAAATGCAGCAGTCGATGTATTTCCGTTTCAGGATGGAATGGAAGGAGAGGCGTCTTATAAGGAAACGGACGAGCAGCCAAAAGCGGAAACGGACGGGCAGCAAAAAAATCCCATTCGGATCAATTTTGGTCTGATTGCCAGGATACTGGCGGCTGTCGCTGCGGTTGCGGCGCTTCTGATCGTTGGATGGAAAGCGTTTGACCGTTTGCGTGGGATGCGTCTGCGGCGCGGACTTCATTTTGGAAAAAAGGAGCGGTCGCCGTATAAGACGATCCGGCAGAATAAGATGTGGAGAAAGCACAGGAAGTGGTTTCGATAACCCATGCATCAGGAACAGGAGGAGATGAGATGAAACGATTCAAACGGGTAGCGGCGCTGATTTTGGCCGGAGCGTTATGCATTGGCGGCATGCCGGCTTTTGAGGCGAGAGCGGCGGCAAGCATGGAAACGGGATTGCAGTATGGAGCGGATGATTTTTCCGGGACGACGTTTCAGGGTTCGGACGTATTTACTGTTTCCGATAATGATGCGGGTCTGTTCAAAGACAATGTCAGGACGGCAAATGCGCTGGATATTTCCATTCGGTTTAAGGTAAACCGCGCGGCGAAAGAGCGAATCAGCCTGATTGAGATATATGATAAGGGGAAGAATGCGTCGTCTGCGTCGTCTGTACAGTCTACGATTGCCGTGGGCGTTTCCGGGACGGGCAGGGTATTTCTGGAAACGGGCGCAGATCGGACCGGAACAGACTGGCAGGCGGATACCGGCATAGCGGTAGAGGATGGAAACTTTCATACGTTGCAGCTGCGCGTATCTGCGAACGGGATGAAATGCAGGATGGACGCGTCTGCGGAATTGGAAGTGACGGCGGACGGAGAAAAGAAGACGAAAGCGTATATGGAGGCGTTTTTCGGCAAAGCGTCGGAACGCTATCAGGACTGGCGGACGGGCATCAATGCCGTTGCATTTGGAGGGCTTTCTGCAAACAGCTATCTGAAAGGAGATCTGCGCTGTAATTTGGACGGAGAAATTGCAGAAGCGTCCATTTCCGGCGTCAACGAGTCGCAAATTGCAGGAGACGGCGTAGCGGCCGGCATGTTTGCGCCGGAGAGCCTGGACAATACGTGGCTGTTTGGCGGCGGTGTGGAAACGCAGGGAAGGTTTGAGGAAATTGGAGGCGTCCGCAATTACATTGGACAGTTTGAAGAGTACGTCCGCTGGGTAAAGCGGGTAAACGGCGTTCTGGAAGGCATGCAGCGCTATACAATAAATGTCGGAAAGGCGGGAGAAGACGCCGTCGCATTTGCGGAAAAGTTGGACGAGTGCATTGCAAGGGCGCAGCCAAAGGCAGTTGCGTATCTGATCGGACCGGAAGATTATGAAAAAGGCGAGGACGGAATCGAAGCGTTCCGAAAAGCGCTTGCAGCAATTATAAATACGTCACTTGCAATGAAAGAAGACGGCGGCTATGTCGTCATTCAGCTCCCGCATGCCAGAAAAGAAAGAGAGGCGGATGCGCGCGCCGCACTGTATGCGGAGGCGGCGAAAGCAGTTGCAAACGAAGTGGCGGAGGATCCCCAAAAAGCGAATCGGATGGCAATTGCAGATCACAGGAGCCAGACGGCAAATGACGCGTTTAAAAATACAATGCTTACAGAAAACGGCCTGTTGAATGCCGATGGGCATTATGAGATCGCAAAACAGTTTTCCGAGGCGGTTTATGGTTCTCTGGATGGCTTTACGGCAAATATCAGCATATCGCATGACTGGCGTATGGAAGACGGGCCAGAGCAGTGTCTTCGCATACGTCCGGAAGCAACGGCCGCGGCAGACAGTCTGCGGGTTCTGGTTCCGGATACGGAAGCAACGGAGTGGCGGTATGTGCTTGATATGCAGGATATGGAGCTGTCCGGGACGGCCTGTGGAAATCCATTTACAATAGAAGGGCTGCCGCAGGATACAACGTATGCGCTTCATGTTTTAACCGGAGACGGCAAGGTGCAGTATGGCGCAGTGGCCGGAAGCATTACAGAAGGGGATGTGGGAAAAGCGCCGGAGCCGGACGACGGGCTGCAAAAAGAGATTCGGACAAAAACGGAACAGGAAGAGCCGCTGACATGGCTTTTTATGGGAGATTCCATTACGCACGCGGCGGCGCATACGCAGGGACATGACGGCATCGCGCAGATTTTCGAGAAATACCTCAAAGAGGATTTGCATCGTGCGGACGATCTTGTTGTGAATACGGCTGTTTCGGGCGCGACGACAGATCGGACGCTTGCACATATACAGGAACGCATGGAAAAATACAGGCCGGATATTGTATCCGTCATGCTTGGAACGAACGACGCGGGCAAACTGTCTGTAGAGGCGTATAAGAATAATCTGAAAGAAATTGCGAATAAAATTCGTCAGGCCAATCCGGACGCAACGATTATTTTCCGATCGCCAACGGCGGCGACCGGAGGCTGGAAGCGTGCGGGAGAGCTTGTTCTTCCAATGAAGGAAGCTGCCAAGGAAGATGGAGAAATTTTATTTATCGACCAGTATGAAGAGTGGGAGCGGAAGTTTACCGCGTATCCATACATGGCGTCCCGCTCGTTTTATCTGGGAGACGGCACGGTGCATCCGGGCGCGGCCGGACAGCTTTGGATGGCGCAGAAATTCATTCAGGCGTGCGGATTGGATGCGGATACAAAGATTGCGCAGGCGTCGTATGCGTTTGCGTATGAACAAGAGGAAAGCGATATTTTGCCGGAAGCGGCGCTTTCCGTATCCGACGGTACGGTAACGATTTCAAAAAGCGCGCTGAATGCGGCGTATTCGGGCGGAGAGATCGGTGAAATGACGGTTGCCATGACAGACGCTGCGGGCAGAACGTATACAAAACAGGCGGATCTTGCGCAGGAGGAAGTCTGTTTGCAGCTTCCCGCCGGCAGGCGTTATACAACGACAGTTTCTGCGACGATAAAGGGCAATACGGCAAAGCAGGTTACATTTGCAAAGCAGGAGCTGGTTTTATCTGACGGGGAGGCGACAGAAGAGGATTTACAGGCGGCTTCCGATGCGGAAGAAAAGCTGCTTGCGCTTTCCGGTTTTTCCGATACGGCCGCAGACAGGAGAAAAGCAAAGACAGCCAGAGCCGCCTATGACGCGTTGAGCGAAGCGCAGAAACGGCTGGTTGCAAACGCTGCCGTATGGATGCTGACAGAAGCGGAGGCAATCATCGACCGAAATACGGCGCAGTCAGTGGCGGATAAAATCGACGCTGCCTGTGAGCAGGAAGATTACGAGATCCGGCGCACGGCCTTACAGGAGGCGAAGGCGGCATATGAAAAACTGACGGAAGCGCAGAAAAAGAGGATTTCGTCTGTAAAACAGAAAAAGCTGACAGAAGCGCTGCGGCAGATCGATCAGGATGCGGCGGACGCGGTGGTGGCGCAGATTGAGGCGATCGGCACGGTCTCTTATACGGAGGAATGCAGACAGAAAATAGAAGCGGCGAACGCAGCGTATCAGGCGTTGACAGAAGCGCAAAAGCAATTTGTGCAAAAGAGCGCGCTTGCGATTCTGACAGAAGCGCAGACGCAGTATGAAACGCTTGCAAAACAGGCGGAGGATGCGGCGAAGCAGCCGCCTGTGGACGGGCAGACACAGCAGCCGTCCGGTCCGAAGGAAGGAAGCGTCCATGAAGATAATGGGCTTCGTTATCGGATCGTAAGCGCTGCAAAGCAGACGGTGGAGCTGATCGGAAGCGATGTGCAGTCTACCAGGCTTCTGATTCCCGATTCGGTTGTTATAGGAGGCGCAGCCTATCAGGTGACGGCGATTGGCGCATCTGCATGCTCGAATCAGAAAAAGCTGACAGGCGTCGTAATTGGAAAAAACGTTGTGACAATCGGAAACGGCGCATTTGCAGGATGCGGCAAGCTGAAAACCGTTCTTATCAAGAGCAGTAAGCTGAAAACAATTGGGAGCAAGGCGTTTTTGGGCTGCAAAGCCTTAAAGAAAATAACGATCAAAAGTAAAGCGCTGACAGGCGTCGGCGCAAATGCGTACAGGGGAATTCACAAAAAAGCAGTGATAAAGGTTCCTTCCTCCTGTCGGAAAAAGTATAAAAAGCTGCTGGCAAAGAAAGGGCAGAGCAAAACGGTTCAGATAAAATAGAGTAGCATACGAAATAGAGCGGCATATGCCGCTCTATTTCGTATGCCGGTACAATGCGCCGGAAATTTTGATCGAAATCAGATTTGCCGCTATAGCAGTCAAAGCGACGGCAGGAAGCAGATAAGCGGAATGGAGCTTTAACAGGGGAGAGATGCTTTTCAGGCTGAACAGGACAGATGACGAGCATATCATCAGCAGCAGATACAAAAGCCGTCCTTTTTCCGCGCCAATCCAAAACATAAGTGGAAGCTCGATCGATTGCAGGATCAGGGCGGTGCATGCCGTCAGCAACATGACGGACAGATTGTCAAATGACGCGCGCCCAATCTGGCATGCGGTTAAAAGGCAGGTCGTTCCGCCGGTGCAGAGAAAACCAAGCAGATATTTGCTTCCTACAAGCTGTTCCGCGGTAAAGGGCAGCATATCCGCAAGCTTGTGCCATTTGGAGCGTTCGTCGTAGCCTAACGCCGCAATGGGCAGCGCGGACATGTATACGATGCAGAATGCATACAGAAAATCGTTTCGGACGAAACAGGTGACAAGCAGCAGGATCAGAGCGTAATAAAATTCGGAACGCAGGATGGAAATGTCTTTTTGCAGTAATCCGGTCATAGGTCAGGCCTCCTTTTTTGCATAATACAGCATGATTTGTTCTATATTCGCCGGTTCGACTTCAAACGCATCAGAGACGGCAGTGCGCCGGACAAAGAGCTCGGTGGCATACAGGCTTTCTTTGCGGAAAAGAATGGCGTCTTCCGGCACGTCCTTTGCCATAGCTTTTGTAACGTGCAAAATGCCGTATTTTTCCAGAAGCAAATCTTTTTCTTCACAGAATAAAAGCTTCCCATGATGCAGATACGCGATATAGTCGCTGATTTTTTCCAGATCGCTTAAAATATGCGAGGAAATCAGCATAGAATGCGACGGATCTTTTGTAAAGTCATGAAACAGGTCGATAATTTCGTTGCGGACGATGGGATCAAGGCCGCTTGTCGGTTCATCCAGAATCAGAAGCTTCGGCTGGTGCGACAGGGCGGCTGCAATGGAAAGCTCCATCTTCATGCCTTTGGAATATTCTTTAAACGCTTTGGTTTCCGGGAGCGAAAAACGTCTGATATAGTCGAAAAAGAGATCCTCCTGCCAGTTTTTATAGGCGCAGGCCATCAGCCTGTTAATTTTTCTGACGTTTAACGCGCCTGGAAAGCAGGCTTCGTCCAAAACGACGCCAATGTCTTCTTTTGTATGCAGAAAGCCATCCTCTTCGTTATTCGTTCCCAGAATGTGGATTTCGCCGGCGTCTTTTTGAATGGCATGCATCAAAAGGCCGATGGTCGTGCTTTTGCCCGCGCCGTTTTCCCCGATCAGGCCCAGAATGCATCCGCACGGAAGCGTTAAGGTAACATCTTCCAGTGTAAAAGAGGGATATGTTTTGGTAACATGTTTCATTTCAATTGCATTCATTCTTCTGCCTCCGTAAGTTGATAGATTTCCATCAGTTCCTGCTTTGTAATGCCGCAGCATTTCGCAAGGCTGCGGATGCATTGCATATGCTCTTCTATTTTCTTTAAATTCTCCTCCCGTATCAGCTCGCGGTTCGTACCTGCGACAAAGCAGCCTTTGCCGCCTACGGTATGTACGAAGCCTCCCTTTTCCAGCTCGTCATAAGCGCGCTTCGTCGTAATGACGCTGATGCGCAGATCCTTTGCCAGCCCCCGGATAGATGGAAGCATTTCGCCCTCGGCAAGCGTGCCGTTTAAAATCATATCCCGGATCTGCGTATAGATCTGTTCATAGATGGGCTGGCTGCTGGAATTTCGTATGAGAACTTCCATGGATTCACCACCTCTCTGTATATGAACAGTATATACAGTATAATCAGATATGTCAAGAGGAAGATAAAAAAATAAGCATTTATCGGATGATGCGGATAAAATGCTTATTTTCATTGAAGGGATTCGATTGTCGCAAGAATGGAATGCTTACAGCGCTTTCTCGCTTGATACGATGGAGATAGCGCTGCAAATGCCGCCAAAGAGGATGCCGGCAATCGGCCAGACTACCCATGTCATACCCCAGTTCATGCTGAAGAAGCTCCACCCCAGATAAAGAGCCGTTATAATCGGCCAGTAAATGGAAGCGACCAGAGAGATGCGCCTGTCTTTTTTCGAGTGGAAAGGCTTCTGTGCGGCCTTGCCCTTTCCAAGCAGCGTTTCATATGCGCTCTGCCGCATGCCGGAGGTAATGAATAAAAAGACGGCGATGGCAACGCAGAGGAACAGGAAAAGCGCAGTCGTATCTTCCAGCCATGCATACGACGTGTCTTTGAGGAGCCAGTCTGTAAAGAGAATGGGAATCAAAGAGACGATGCATAAGATAACGCCGGCCGCAATCCGTCTGCCGTATGCAGTCTGCCAGCTTTCGTATTCCCCGGTCAGCTTTTTTTGGGCGGCTGCATCCAGAAGGATTTGTTTTTTTTCGTAATCTTCGTATTTTCCCATTGCAATTCCGTTTGTAATAAAAATGCCGACGGCCAGCGCGACCATAAGAAACAGGGGTACGGCGCCCAACAGCTCGGAAAGTGAGGCCGTCAGAAATCCTCCGTCGTATAAGCTTTCCGTCAGAATGGCCGGGGTTGGCGAAAGGACGCAAAGCGCTACGCCAAAGGCGATCTTTATGCCGAAGGAAATGCGGGTGTCAAGATATTCCTGCGCCTGTTTTAAGTTCAGCCGTATCGTCTCCTGTGAATGGCCGGAAAGCGGAGGCTTTGCATGCAGAGACTTGTCGCTGTCTAATGCAAACGCAATTTCGTCCATGCTGCCAAATTCGGAGATGACGATGCCAATGGCTTCATTTTCGGATTTGCCTTCGGATTTTAATTCATGGTATTTGTCTTCCATCAGCGCAAGCAGCTCTTCCTTTGCCTTGCGTACGTTTGGCGTATTGGGATAGCTGAGAAACAGGTTTTCAATATAGTTCAGGATGGTTTCCATAGCGATTCCTCCCCATTTTTCATAAATTTGTCTACGATTTCTTTTGTTGCATGCCATTCTTCGCATTTTTCCTGGTAAAAAACTTTGCCCTTTTCTGTGATCTGATAGTACGTTCTGCGTCTTCCGTTTGTCTCGCTTCCATAAAAAGAAGAGATATAACCGCTTTTTTCAAGACGTGTAAAGGCGGAATAGAGCGTCGTTTCCTTCATAATGTATCGTTCGGCGGTTCGCAGTTTGATCTCTCTGGAGATTTCATATCCGTACGAGGGCTTTTCCAGAAGCAGACAAAGAAGGATCATGTCGTTGTAGCCGCGAATGCCGTCGCTGCTGATCATGCCGTCACCTCCTGTATGTATTACGACTGTCGTAGTAATAAAATAGCACAATTACTACGACAGGTCAAGTAATTTTTAAAAATTCATATGTCGGATATACAGATCATGGAAATTGGCTTCTTTTGCAAGCGTAATTTCCTCTGCCAGCGTCTGGATGCGCAGCAGGGGCGCCGGATTCTGCGCGGCGAGGTAGCGTATGGCGCCGAGCAGAGACGTATTTCCGGCCGCCGTGGTTTTTGCGGCAAGCGCTTCTGGCAGCAGTCCGACGGCCGCGGCCGTATCGCGGTTTAAAAAGTAGCCGAAGCCGCCGGCGAGATATACGCGCGCAATATCCCCGTAATGCAAGCCGGAATGCAGCAGCAGAAGCTCTATGCCGGCGCGTATGGCGGCTTTTGCCATCTGGATTTCCCGAATATCCTGCTGCAAAAGAAGAATTGTTTCTCCGCTTTCTGTCTTTGCAAGCGGATATCCATGCTTAAAATAGGGTTCTGACAGCTTTCCGGTCGAATCGATCAGGCGCGCGGCGAGCAGCTCGGCCGTTGCTTCCAGGACTCCCGTTCCGCAGATTCCAAGAGGCGGCTGATCGCCGATCGTCTTGATTTTTGGCGTTGAACCGGAAAGCGTGACGCCGGAAATTGCGCCGGGAATGCTGCCGACGCCCCATCGAATGCCGCCTCCTTCCAGCGCGGGACCGGCGGCGGCAGAGGCGACAAAAAGGCGTTCGCCGGTCCAGAGGGCCATTTCCCCGTTGGTGCCAAGATCCAGAAACAGCGTCGGCTGCGTTTCATTTAAGATATCACAGGCGTAGAGGCCAGCGACAATGTCTGCGCCCACGAAGGCGGAAATGCCCGGAAGCAGCGTAATATCGGGCGGGATGTCCCGTGCGCATGGCGCCTGCATCAGCGCTTCATAAGAAAGCGTTTCCGGAGCGAGCGTCACCGGCGTAAAGGGGTCACGGCAGAAGCCCGCGCAGGAATAGCCGCGCAGCAGATGCAGCAGAACCGTGTTGGCCGCAATGACGATATGGCGCAAAACGTCCGTGGACGAAAGATGTCTGCTTACAAGCGTCTTTATGCCGTCGGCAAGGTCCTGTTGCAGACAGCGGCGCAGTGCGTCCTGTTTTCCGCGTTCGGCCGCCTGTATCCGGCTGATCACGTCTGCGCCATAGGCGCGCTGCGCATTGCTTCTGGTGCAGGTGTCCAAAAGAGCGCCGGTTTTTCGGGAAAGAAGGGAGAAGGCAAGCGTCGTCGTGCCAATATCAATGGCGATGCCATACTCGTTTGCATTGTGTGCGCCGGATATCATTTCCGGTAGAAGCTGGAACGTTTCGCTTCCTAAAGCGGCAAATGTATGCGAATTCTGGTTCCGCTGCGGAAGGGAAATCGAAAGATCCTGTTCCAAAATGGCTCTGCATGCAAGGCGCATGCCGTCCGCGCGTTCCTCCTCTGTAAAACGAACCGTATCTTCCGGCGTTACGGGAAGCCATCCCTTTGTGACGCGGACGGCGCATTTGCCGCACGTTCCTCTGCCGCCACAGTCCGCAGGGAAAAGGATATGATGCGTTTGCAGCACAGTAAAAAGCGCGTCTCCCTTATGGCAGGAGAGCTCGGTCGGGGGCGCGCCGGGCGCCGTTTCAACGGAAAGCAGAAGCCGCCCGTTTTTTCGCATGGAACAGTCGGGGGCGCTGCAGGATGGACAGGCATGCGCCGCGTGGCGCTGCGTCACGTCATCGGTCAGCGCAAATACAAGCGTCATGCTTTTGACGGGATGCAGCATATAGCCGGAGGTCATGGAAAGCCCAAGCGTGCGGTCCGCTTCTACGGCGTCAAATGCCGCCGTGCGTTCTTCGGAAGGCAGGTCGTCCGGGATTTCATACCTTTTGGCAATGCCGAAGCCCTCTTCCAGACAAATCGTTTCTATAGCGGGCAGAAGCTGTTCCTCCAGTGCGAACAGGCAGCTGTCGGCCATGGCGTTTAGAGTTGCCGCCGCAAGCATATCGTTTTGTTTCTGAAAGGCTTCGATGCGTCGTTCGATATTGCCGCCGATTGTAAGGAGCGCATACAGAAAGTATGAGTTGTTTTGCCGCTTCTTAATGCAAATAGCGGCTTTTGTCTGTATTCGAAGCCGGATTTCCGGAAGCAGTTTTTCAAAGAGGCCGGCCGTATCCGAACCGAGGAGGGCCGTTACGGTTTCTTTGGAGGGGGTGATGCGCGTTCCTGTTAAAATTCGAATGTCATGCATAAGAGATCCTTTCCTTATTAAAAGAAAAAGCTGCCTTTTGACAGGCAGCTCGTTTCGTTTTGTTAATCGAGATCCGGGAGGGAGGCAAAGCCCGGTTCAAGGTCTTTGTCCGTCGGGATAAAATCCGACATGGCGCCGTCGTTGTATTTTTGGTAGGCGACCATATCAAAATATCCCGTTCCGGTCAGGCCGAAGACAATTGTTTTGGCTTCGCCCGTTTCTTTGCACTTGATCGCTTCGTCGATTGCGGCGCGGATGGCGTGCGCGCTTTCCGGCGCGGGCAGAATGCCTTCCACTCGTGCAAATTGTTCTGCCGCTTCAAATACGGCGTTCTGCTCCACGGCGCGCGCTTCCATATAGCCGTCATGGTACAGCTGCGACAGCACGGAGCTCATGCCGTGGTAGCGAAGGCCGCCGGCATGATTGGCAGATGGAATAAAGCCGCTGCCCAATGTATACATTTTTGCCAGCGGACATACGTTTCCGGTGTCGCAGAAGTCGTATGCAAATTTTCCTCTGGTAAAGCTGGGGCAGGAAGCCGGTTCTACCGCAATAAAACGGTAATCCTTCTCGCCGCGCAGCTTCTCGCCCATAAACGGAGCGATTAAGCCGCCGAGGTTGGAGCCGCCTCCGGCGCAGCCGATAATCATATCCGGCACGATGCCATATTTATCCAGCGCGGCCTTTGTCTCAAGCCCGATGATTGACTGATGCAAAAGCACCTGATTGAGCACGCTTCCAAGCACATAGCGGTAGCCTTCGGTCGTCGTCGCGGCTTCAACCGCTTCGGAAATGGCGCAGCCAAGACTTCCGGTTGTTCCCGGATGCTCCTGTAAGATCTTGCGGCCGATCGCCGTCGTATCGGATGGAGACGGCGTTACGCTTGCGCCGTACGTGCGCATGACTTCGCGTCGGAACGGCTTCTGCTCATAGGAGACCTTTACCATATAGACCCTGCAGTCGAGATCAAAATAAGAGCATGCCATAGAAAGCGCGGTGCCCCACTGACCGGCTCCGGTCTCTGTGGTAACGCCTTTTAAGCCCTGCTTTTTCGCGTAATAGGCCTGTGCGATCGCGGAGTTTAGCTTGTGGCTGCCGCTGGTGTTGTTGCCTTCAAATTTGTAGTAGATGTTCGCCGGCGTCTTCAGCTTTTCTTCCAGGCAGTAGGCGCGTACGAGCGGCGAAGGACGGTACATTTTATAAAATTTTAAAATTTCCTCTGGAATATCAACGTAAGGAGTCGCTTCATCCAGCTCCTGCCGCGCAAGCTCCGTACAGAATACGCCGGACAGCTCTTCTAACGTCATAGGCTGTTTCGTCCCTGGATTTAAAAGCGGCGCCGGTTTCTTTTGCATGTCAGCGCGCATATTGTACCATTGTCCTGGCATCTCGTGTTCATGCAGATAGATTTTGTAGGGTATTGCCGGATTGTTCATAGTCGCGTTCTCCTTTTTTTCTTTTTAAACTATCACTTCATGCGGGTTCTGTCAATAAAAAAATGGAAGGGGGGATTTGATAAAAATTGACTTTTCATTTGGAAAATGGTATAGTTTGCGGTGAAAAAATTTAGAAAAAGGAGAGATTTTATGAAAAGTGCGAGAAAATTATGGCTTGCAGCGCTGCTTCTTTTGCTTGTAATCGGGCAGTGCGCGGATGTGTCGGCAGGGGCAAAATCATCCTCAGGAAAGTATGAGGTGAAGCTGAATAAGAGCGTCTGCACGGTGAAAAAGGGGAAGACGGTCCGGCTAAAGGCCGTATTGAGCAAGGCGGCAAAAGGAAAAAAGGTAGAGTGGTCGTCAAGCAACCGGAAGGTGGCGGATGTTAAGCCAAACGGCAGCGTAAAAGCGAAGAAGAACGGAAAAACCACGATTACGGCGAAAATTGCAGGGACGAAGGCGAAAGCAAGCTGTAAGCTTACCGTGGGCACGCCGGTGCAGGGCATTCAATTGTCGCAGACGTCTGTTTCTTTAGAGCCGGGCGCGACGTTTGCTTTAAAGGCAACCGTATCGCCAAAGAAGCCGTCGAATAAAAAAATAGCGTTTGCGTCGGACAACAGTCAGGTTGTTTCGGTTTCGTCCAAAGGCGTTTTGACGGCAAAGCAGGAAGGGACGGCGAAAATTACCGTAGCGTCCGTAGACGGTTCGGATAAAAAGGCAGTTTGTCAGGTGACAGTTTCCAAAAAAGAAATTCTTATTACACAGCTGACGTTAAACGCTTCCGAGGCGGCGCTTGTGCCGGGAGAGCAGATACAGCTGTCCGCATCGGTTCAGCCGGAAAATGCGACAAATCCAACGGTTCAATGGACTTCCAGCAATGCAGGCGTAGCGGCGGTCGGTCCGTCCGGACTGGTGCATGCGTCGGGAGAAGGCATTGCGACGGTATACGCAACATCGGCAAATGGCGTGCGCGCGGCATGTGACGTCAGGGTATCTTACAAAGGAGACGTCAGCAGTCAGGCGGAGCTTGCACTGGCGCTGTCCAGTAAAATGGTTACAAATATTCGTTATACCTCAAATCAGGCGGGAGAAATTATAATTCCGGCTGGCGATTACAGCAGAAAGACGCTGGAAATTCATGCTCCAAATGCGGAAGTGATCAATCGCGGGCGTTTTGCGAAAGTAAAGATTTCAGCAATTGCAGAGCGCACATATACGGAATGCGGGAACAACGTGATTGATTTTCACGCGGCAAACGGCCGTATCGTAGTGGAAGAAGGGGGCATCGCCGCTATTTGTCTTTCTGATGCGGGCAATCAGAGCGTTCAGCTGGAAAATAACGGACTGGTGCAGAACTTGCAGGTTCCGGCGAAAGCGCGTCTGGCGATTGCCGGACAAAATGCGGTGCCGGTGTCGCTTGGCGCGGGCGCGGCAGGTACGGAGGTTATAACGGAAGCGGAGCTGTCGATTCGCGCGTCGGCATCGTGGGATATGACGATATTGCCCGGCGGCGAAAACACGAAAGCGACGATTGACGACCGCCTCTGCATGCCTTCCATTACAGGGATTGGCTGTATTCCGGTTGTAGTCAGTGCGGAACAGGACGTCGTTCATATTCCGGCAGAGATGAAAGACGGGATCGAAATTGACCAGAGCGTTGCCGTTTCCGGAACGATTCAGGAATATGATCTGGAAGAAGACGCGCCGGATCTGAGTGCCGAAGCGGTTTTGGACGAAACGGATGGAAGCTATCATGTGAAGAATCAGGCTTCTGTGGGAACTTCCATTTATATGCTGCCGTATCAGGCGTCCAATTCCGATATGCATGCAGAAAATTACGAAGATTATATAGAGGGGCTTTCCGCAGCCGCTGTTTCGGATGAAGCGGGAAATTATGAAATTCCGGACGTCAGGATCGGCAATTACTGGCTGATTGTGCAAAAAGAAGGCTATGCGCCTGTAATACAGAATCTGTTTATTACCAGCTTCCAGACCGAAACGTATGCGAATAATCAGATTGACCTGTTGAGCGATGCATTTGCAGGAATTCCGAATACGGAAGAAATTTCCGGCACGATTGTGGATGGCCTGACCGGGGAATCGGTCAATGCGGAAGGGCTTATCATAAAACTGAGGACGGGAAGCAACAGCATTGCAAAAGCTGCGGAGCAGACGGCAGTGACGGATGAAGACGGCAGATACCGCTTTGAGGATATTCCTGCGGGCGTATATACGATCGAAGCCATAGACGTCAGAGAAGGTCTCTCAGAAGATGCGATTCGGTACAATCCTGCCTACACGACGATTATAGTGGCGGCGCCATATTTAAGCAGCGATCGTTACAATCTGATTGTAAACCAGAGGATGCAGAGCATTACCGGAAGCGGTCTGGTGCAGTTTACGCTGGAATGGGGGACGGAAGAGTCCGGAGCAAGCGCGGATATTGACTCGCATCTGATTGGGCCGTCTGCGGATGGAGACGGCACGTTCCATGTCTATTACAGCGATCAGACGTATGAAATCTGGGATGATGAAGAGTATGAATATATCCGGTATGCGGATCTGGATGTAGACGATACGGATTACGAAGGACCGGAGCATACGACGATTTATCAGGAAACGCCGGGCATTTACCGGTTTTACATTCATAACTTTTCAGAGCGCAGTTCCGACAATTCCGACAGAATGGCAAAATCATCTGTCAGAGTAACGATTACGATCGGGTCCAGCGCGTATACGTACTATTGTCCGAATCAAACGGGAAATTTATGGTATGTGTGCGATTATAATTCCATGACGCATACGATTGTTCCCAAAAATATTGTAAGTACATTTTTGGAAGACGAATCCATGATTGGAATGTCGGAAGAAGAGCTGAACGAACGCTATCTGGAATCGGCGAAGCAGTCGGCTCTGGATGCGGCGGATACGTTTGAAGATTATCTGGCGTATTTCAACGACGGCGCGGCAAAAGAAGCATACATGGAACAGATTTTAAGCTGGAAAAATCAGATTTCATTGCTGACGGATTATCAGGAGGCGAGACGGCTTTCCACTGTGATACAGGAAGCTTATGACGAAATGGAATACGCCATAGAGCATCCGTGGATTGTGGCGGATAATTTACTCGATTATGAAATGGGCAGCGTAGAAGAGGACGGGACAGGACGGCGATTCCGGGAATTTATATGTCAGGTTCTGTCTGGGGAAGAGCTGGAAAATCTGAGCGTATCTTATGATGGAGAGGAAGAAGCGGAATATGAGATAGAAACGATGCCGGATGATTCGAAGGGTTATCGCTATGTCCTCCATATGAGCTATGCCAATGGATTATCCTGTGATTACAGGATTCGATGCGTCGATGGAAGCGATCTTATTGCTTCTACGATTTTGAATTATGTGCGTGAATGCAATTATATTCTGGATATGTTTGAAGAATGTGAAGACATACGAAACAGCAGAGCCGAGGTGTCCAGATTGCAGCAGCAGGGACTTGCCGTAACGTCGAGGTCTGAGCTTTCGGAGATCTGTTATCAGATCGAAGAGATTAGAGAACGCTATCGGTATGAAATTTCCATAGGTTCTGTCCGGGCGGAAGGACTGGAAGACTGGTGGGAAACGATAATCGAGGAAACAGACGAAGACGACGAGGTCATTGGCAAAAAATCCGTACTTCGTCTGGATCGTGACGAGGATGTAACGGATGCGGAAATTCTGAGCAAGCTTATCATTGAATTTGAGGCGTATGAAGAGTCGGAGCTTCCGATTACGTATGAGCTCATAAAACTGGAAGCAGACGCTTCTTATCAGGCGCTTTTGAAAATTACGAATCCGGCGACGGGGCATATCCGGAACACGTATATTCGGATTACAGAATATTGATTGTAAAAATTTGATAAGAAACGCCAGGCGCTTTCGGGCGTCTGGCGCTTTTTATCGTCCGGCGGGCGCCGGGCGCTTTGAGCCTGTAAAATGCGCAGGGTAAGCCAGAGGTCTGATTTCTGTTGCAATTTTAGATTGTTATTGCAGAGGACATAGTGTTATAATGCATTACGGAGGCAGCGAGTAACAGGAGGATAGGAGGTAGCTCTATGAATGTTATAATTCAAAATGATGTTGCATCCGCAACGTGTCAGACGCACGGGGCGGAACTGATATCGTATCGGACGGCCGAGGGAAAAGAATACATGTGGCAGAAGGACGCCGCATATTGGGCCAAATGCGCGCCGACGCTTTTTCCGTATGTCGGACCCGTTTCATCTCCGGTTACGATTCGGGGCGCAGCATGCGGCGTCCCCCGTCATGGATTTGTAAAAGATGTGGAATTTGAAATTGAGGAAAAAGGAAGCGATTATGTTGTACTGAAAACGGCGGCGGACGCGGATACGCGCGCGATGTATCCCTATGCATTTTCGTTTACCGTTACATTTCGGCTGCGCGGCGCAGTTTTGGACGTCATATACGGCGTTTCGAATGCGGGCAAAGAGGAAATGCCGTTTTTGATTGGCGGACATCCGGGATTTTTCTGCCCGATGGAGGAAGGGGCGCAGTTTACAGATTATGTGATTCATTTTGAAGGCGGAGAAAGAGAAGATGTGCCGCTAAGCTATCCGTTATTTGATAACGACGCTATTTTCTTTGAAGATCTTAAGCAGAGGAGCATTACGCTTGTGCATAAGGATACGAAAAAGGGGCTGCGGTTTGCGTTTCCGGATTATCCGTCCGTGGCGTTCTGGACGCCGATTGGAAAAGAAGCGCCGTTTCTCTGCATTGAGCCGTGGTGCGCCGGGACGCTTGAGCAGGTGCCGGATACCGAAATGACGGCGAAGAAATACGTACAGTATCTTTCGGCGGGCGCATCCTGCGCATATCGGTTTTCCTTTGCGCCATGTTAGCGGCTGTCCGGTTTTGGGACATGCGCTTACGCATCAGGCAGGAGGAAGGAAATTTGCAGATCTGGCGTATGGGAAGGGATTACAGAAGGAGAATTTGCCTATACTAACAATATATGGAGGAACAGGCGATTTTTGGAGGTGGCAATGGATATATTTGGCATATTGACAATGGCCGGTGGGCTGGCGATGTTTTTATATGGAATGAGCGTGATGGGCGGCGGGCTGGAAAAAGTTTCCGGCGGTAGACTGGAGCAGCTTTTGGAGAAGCTGACGTCGAATCCGCTTAAGGCCGTGCTGCTTGGCGCGGGCGTTACGGCGGTGATTCAGTCGTCTTCCGCAACAACCGTAATGGTCGTGGGATTTGTTAATTCCGGCATTATGAAGCTTTCACAGGCGATTGGCATTATTATGGGCGCCAATATCGGAACGACGGTGACGTCCTGGATTTTAAGCCTTGCCGGGATTGAAGGGGAAAGCATATGGATTCGGCTTTTGAAGCCGTCGTCGTTTTCTCCGGTACTGGCCTGCATCGGCATTGTTTTGTATATGTCCGGAAAGAACAATCGGAAAAAGGACGCGGGAGAAATCCTGCTGGGATTTGCCATTCTGATGTTTGGCATGGAAACGATGAGCGGCGCAGTAAAGCCGCTGGCGAACGTACCGGAGTTTACAGGGATTCTCACGATGTTTCGCAATCCTTTGGCGGGCGTGCTGGCTGGCGCCGTGCTGACGGCGGTGATCCAGTCGTCTTCCGCGTCCGTCGGTATTTTACAGGCCCTTTCCGTAACAGGGGCGTTTACGTATGCATCCGTTATTCCCATTATTATGGGGCAGAATATTGGCACCTGCGTAACGGCGATGCTTTCCGCGATCGGCGCGAATAAGAGCGCGCGGCGGACGGCGTTTGTGCATCTGTATTTTAACGTGATCGGCGCGGCAGTCTTTATGCTGCTGTATTTCAGCTTAAATGCGCTGATTGGATTTTCGTTTTCCGGCCTGACGGTCGGCGCGCCGGGGATTGCGCTGATTCACAGCGTGTTTAATATATTTACGACGCTGATCCTGCTGCCGTTTACCCGCGTTCTCGAAAAAATGGCATATCTTACGATTCCGGCTTCCGAGGAGGAAAAGCAGCCGGTGGAGGACATGGAATTTCAGATTCTGGACGATCGTTTTTTGCAGACGCCGGGATTTGCGATTGAGCAGTGCAGAAGCCTGGCAAACCGAATGGCGGAATTGTCGAAGGAATGCTTTTTAAAAGCAATGGGGTCCGTGCAGGCGTATACGGATCAGGCGTTGGACGACGTCATTGCGCTGGAAAACCGCATTGACGTCTATCAGGATAAGCTAAGCCGCTACCTTACCCGGTTAAATGGGGCAAATCTGGCTTATAACGACAGCCAGAACGTGTCTACGCTGCTGCATTGCATCACGGATCTGGAACGTATTTCCGATCATGCGGTCAACGTTGCAGAGGCGGCGCAGCAGATGCAGAAAAAGAAGCTGTCTTTTTCCAAAAAGGCAACGGAGGAAATGGCAGTTTACAGCAGCGCCGTGGAAGAAATACTGGAGCGGGCCGTTGGCGCGTTCGTGCATGGCAGCGAACGGCAGGCGCTTGGCGTGGAGCCGCTGGAAGAAGTGATCGACGAGCTGAATAAAAATGTGAAAAAACGGCATATCAAACGGCTGCGCAAAGGCAAATGCACGATAGAGCTGGGGCTTTTGCTGTCGGATCTGGCGACGAATTATGAAAGGGTGGCAGATCACTGCTCCAACATTGCCGTCTGTCTGATTCAGGAGCAGGACGCGCATCTGGAGGCGCACAGCTATATCAATCATCTGAGGGAGGGAGACCTCTCGTTTGAACGGCAGGTGGAGATTTTGCAGGGGACATACAGTCTGCCCAAAAGCAAGTAGGCCGTACGGCCGCATGCCGGCAGAAGAGACTGCATATATCATATATATAATAGGAAAGGAGATTTCAGAATGGCTTTTTTTGAAAAATTAGGAGATACGATTGTAAGCGTGGGCAAGGATGTGACGCAGAAAGCGAAAGACGTATCGGGGATTGCGAAGCTGCGTCTGGATATCAAATCGAAGGAGGATTTTATCAGGGAGCAGTATCAGGAGATCGGCAGGGCGTATTTTGAAGCCCACAGAGGCGAAGCCGTCCAGGAACAGGCGCAGTTTGACCGGATCGAGGAGGCGATGGAGGCCGTTGCGCAGATGGAGCAGAAGATTCTGGAGCTGAAAAAGGTAAGAGTTTGTCAGGAATGCGGCGCAGAAGCGGCGGATACGGCGGATTTTTGCAGCGTCTGTGGCGCGCGGCTTGTGATTGTCGCAGAAGATGCGTTCTATGAAGAAGCGGATACAAAAGAGCAGAAGAAGGAAGACGACATACAGATTCCCTGACGGATGCAAGGCAGGCAAAAGGAGGAAGCAATGAGCAGCAAAGGAAAATTTTATATGACGACGGCGATCGCCTATACGTCCGGCAAGCCGCACATTGGCAATACGTACGAGATTGTGCTTGCGGATGCGATTGCGCGTTTCAAACGGCAGCAGGGATATGACGTATATTTTCAGACCGGTACGGACGAGCATGGACAGAAAATTCAGGAAAAAGCGGAAGCGGCAGGGATTACGCCCAAAGAACACGTCGATCGTATTGCGGGCGAAGTAAAGCGGATCTGGGATTTGATGAATACGTCGTACGACGGCTTTGTCCGCACGACGGATGCAGACCATGAGAAGCAGGTGCAGAAGATTTTTAAAAAACTGTACAATCAGGGAGATATTTACAAAGGGTCCTACGAAGGGCTTTACTGCACGCCCTGCGAATCGTTCTGGACGCAGTCGCAGCTTGTGGATGGAAAATGCCCGGACTGCGGACGCGAGGTAACGCCGGCGAAGGAAGAGGCATACTTCTTTCAGATGAGCAAATATGCGGACAGGCTGATTGCGCATATCAATGCGCATCCCGAATTTATTCAGCCCGTTTCCCGCAAAAATGAGATGATGAATAACTTTCTGCTGCCGGGCTTACAGGACCTGTGCGTGTCCAGGACGTCATTTCGCTGGGGAATCCCGGTGGATTTTGATCCGAAGCACGTTGTATACGTGTGGCTGGACGCGCTGACAAACTATATTACGAAAATCGGTTATGACGCAGATGGAAACTCAGCGGAGCAGTTTGGGAAGAACTGGCCGGCCGATCTGCATCTGATTGGAAAAGATATCATTCGATTCCATACGATTTACTGGCCGATTTTTCTGATGGCGCTCGATCTTCCGCTGCCAAAACAGATTTTCGGGCATCCCTGGCTTTTGCAGGGCGATGGAAAAATGAGCAAGTCGAAAGGCAACGTCCTGTACGCAGATGAGCTGGCAGAGTTTTTCGGCGTAGACGCGGTGCGTTATTTCGTGCTGCATGAAATGCCGTTTGACAACGACGGCGTCATTACCTGGGAGCTGATGGTTGAGCGGATGAATGCGGATCTTGCCAATACGCTTGGAAATCTTGTCAATCGCACCATTTCTATGAGCAATAAATATTTTGACGGCGTTGTAGAGGACGGCGGCGCGCCGGAGGCGGTGGATGAAGACTTAAAAGCAGTTGTAACGAAAACGGCGGCTTTGGTGGAGGCCAAAATGGAAGAGCTTCGCGTTGCGGACGCTATGACGGAGATTTTTCACCTGTTTAAACGCTGCAACAAATATATCGACGAGACGACGCCGTGGATTCTTGCCAAAGACGAAGCGACGCAGCCAAGACTTAAGACGGTGTTGTATCATCTGGTGGACAGCATCTGCATCGGCGCGTCCCTGCTTAAGAGCTTTATGCCGCAGACGGCCGAAAACATACTGGCGCAGATGCATGCGAAAGAGATTCCCTTTGAAGAGCTGCATCGGTTTGGACATTATGAAAACGGCGGCAGGGTGACAGAGCATCCTGAAATTCTGTTTGCAAGGTTAGATCTTGACGAAGTTCTGAAAAAAGCAGAAGCGCGATATCCGTCTGCGCCGGAGGAAGGAACCGGGGAAGCGCAGGAAGAAACGGGAATCGACATAGAGCCAAAAGCGGAAATTTCGTTTGACGATTTTATGAAAATGCAGTTTCAGGTCGGTGAGATCATCGCATGCAAAGCCGTGGAGAAATCCAAAAAGCTGCTCTGTTCTCAGGTGAAGATCGGAAGCCAGGTAAAGCAGATTGTCTCCGGCATTCGCAAACACTATACGCCGGAGGAAATGGTTGGCAAAAAGGTCATGGTTCTTGTGAACTTAAAGCCCGCAAAGCTGGCCGGCGTGCTGTCGGAAGGGATGCTTCTGTGCGCGGAAGATGAAAACGGAACGCTTGCGCTTCTTGTGCCGGAGAAGGAGATGCCGTCCGGAGCGGAGATCTGTTAAGAAGAAATGGGATGCTTTACATGGGAAAAAGTATGTTTACGATAAAAGGCAATCTATGCTCCGAAAGAGTAAGGCTGGGAAGAGCATTGCAAAAACCGCCGATCACGCAAGAGGAGCTTGCGAAGAAAATACAGTTTATGGGCATGGAAGACATGACGGCTCTGATTATTTCCAGAATTGAAAAAAATCAACGCCATGTATGCGATGCGGAGCTTCTTTATCTTGCAAGAGCGCTGCATGTCACGATGGACTGGTTAGTTGGCGAAAGTGACGTTAGATAAGAATCATTTTTAAAAATCTTTTCCGTGTATTGCAGGAAAGCAAAGACCAAATCCCCCGGCCGTGGTGCAACGGTCGGGGGATTTGTTTTCGTTTATACGGGCAGAGCGCCGGATTAGACGTTATGCTTTTTTTCCTGCGCTTTTATATTTTGAGATGGCAAGCGCAACGGAGAACATGGCAAAGCTGTAGAGCGCCAGTATGCCGATATGCTTTCCGTACGCGTGCAGCGTAAACGCCTCTTTGCCAAACCCGGAGATCAGGTCATTGTTTTTGACGTACCAGTAGAGCGGCAGATATTTGGAAAAGGCCAGCACCTGTTGGCCCAGGATCTGCTGTGGAATAAAAATGCCGCACAGAAAGCTCATGCCAAGCGTTACAATATTGTTTATCATGTTGATGGCGTTGCCCGAAGGCGAAAAACAGCCGATGATAAGCGAGATGGAGACGCCGACCGGCAGCAGCAGAAAGCTGTTTGCAATGCACAAAAGTCCACGTTCTGAAAATACGGCCGGGCCATATAAGACGCGGGACGTCAGGATAAACAAAATCCAGACAAGGAGGCAGTAAAGCGCGCTGCCCAAAGCAATTTGCAGGTTGCGTCCAAGCAGGCTTGCAGAGGAGCAGGAGGTCCGCCGCGCCAGATTTTCTTCCTGAAAAATAGTCAGAATGGGCGTCAGGCCCGTTAAGATCATGCTGATGATAATATAGGCCAGAAACTGGTAGAAATAAAACACGGACGTCAGCGTGGAATCGGCGGGACGGTCTGTTTCAGATTCCAGTATCTGCACCTGATTGGACGCGCTGGCAAGCGTTTCGGCGGTCATGGAGCATGCGTCATCCAGAGAAAGGCCTCCGGCAAGACAGAGCCGGAGCGCTTTTAAGTAGGAATTGATCTGTTCGTCTACAAACGCGCTGCTAAAGACGCCCGGAATCTGGACCGTTTCATATAAATGCTCTTCTTCCTGATCGGACAGCCGTTCTTCAAATCCGTCCGGCAGAATCAGCGCATAGTCAAGGGTGCGGTAAAACAGGCCGTCGAGCAGCGCTTCCCTGTCGTGCGTAAGCGGCGTAAGCGTATGCAGCGTGCTTAAGTAGTCGCAGAGGGCTTTGGACGCGCCAGAGCCGTCCTCGTCGATCACGCCAACCGTAAGCGAGACGGTTTGAAACGAAGCCGTTTCGTCCTCGATATTAAATTTTGTGGCGGCAACGGCAATGGAACAGAAAATAACAAAGTAGAGCAGGTTGACCGGCAGAAATTTTCTGGCGGACCGCAAAAACGCTTTAAAGACTTGCATAAGTTTTCCTCCTTATCAGCAGGCAGCCGGAAACGGCAAACAGGATAGCGATCAGCAGCAGCGTAAACAGGTTTGAGCCGTATCTTGCGGATACGCCATAGATGTTTAACGTCAGAAAGCTGTCGGAAATTAAAACGGCAGGGTTGATGTCGTTTATGAGCGGACAGAAATCCTCGATCAGCATACGCATATTGTCAATCATAAGCCCGCTTAAAAAACAGAAGAGCAGCGAGACAGAGACCATAATGCCGCTTTTTGCGGCTTCGCTGACGCGGCCGATGCTGCCGATGAAAAAGCCAAAGCAAACGCCGAGAATGCATCCGATGAAAGCAGTCAGAAGGATCATAGGCAAGGATGTGCCAAAGTCTGCTTTTATCACATAAACGAGATACGCTACGTTTACGGCCACGCAGAAAAACTGTGATAACAGGCAGGAGAGCAGCTGCGCTCCGACCGAGAGGAATTTGCTGTTTGGAGAGACGCATTTTCTGGCGCCAAGCGCAGAAAGGTTTGCCTGATGATGCATGGCGACGTAGGAGCCGGCAAAGGAAGTAAACAGACATGCCATTGCGATCAGGTTAAAATAATATTGTATTACAAAGTCCATATTGCCGGGCGTAAGGGAGAGCGCCGTTCCATACGAGGCGTCGGACTGCGTCAGGGAAATAAGCTCCGGCAGCTTTTCCGGCGACGTTTGCGCAATCCTCGTAAGAATGTCTGCGTTTGTATGGTACTGGCGTACAATCGTTTCCAGAATGCTCTGCTCGAGAGCAAGCGTCGCAGCCGCGTCATTTTCGTTAGGCGCGCAGTGCAGCGTAACGTCTTCTCCGACGCGAAAAATGCCGCGTACGGAATCTTCCTTCAGAAGCGATGCGGCTTCCTCCCAGTCGGCATACGTCGGCTTTAAAAGAGGCGTATCCTCATCCTGACTTAACGTGTCTAAAACCGTCTGAAACGCTTCGTTTTTCTGGTCTGATTCCAGACAGACGGCGACGGGAATGGTGTGAAAGCTTTCGGTTGCGCGATTCAGATTGCCGAGGGCGAGATGAAACATCGTTCCTAAAAGCATGGGGAACAATAAGACCCAGAACAATTCTTCTTTCTGCCGCAGCACGCGGATCAGTTCATACTTAAATTCATGTAAAAACATGTCGGCCCTCCTTTTATGCATGATCGCGAAGTTCTTTGCCGGTCATTTCCAGGAACACGTCGTTTAACGTTGGAAGCTCAGAATAAACCCGGTCAAACGAAAGGCCCTGCCGCTGTAAGTATTCCAATATATGCACCAGATTGTGTCTGCCTCCGGAGCACTGGATATTCAACTGGCCGTCCGCGTAGCTGACATGCAATATGTGAGGAAGCAGACGTATGTCTTCCAGATGCGTTTCGGAAAGCATGGGAACCTCAATTTTGATTTTTTCGCTTTTTTTAATCATCTGTTTTAATTCGTCGGCGGAGCCTGCGGCAATGTTTTTGCCGCCGTCCATGATGGCGATCCGCGTGCAGATCTGTTCCACCTCTTCCATGTAATGGGACGTATAGATGATGGTGGCGCCTTTTTTATTCAGATCCACGATGCCCTCCAGTATTTTATTCCGGCTTTGCGGATCGACGGCGACGGTTGGCTCGTCTAAGATGATGAGCTTCGGCTTATGCGCAATGCCGCATGCGATATTTAAGCGGCGCAGCAGACCGCCGGAAAGCTTTTTGGGGTAAAATTTTCGAAACGGCTCCAGCTCGACAAAGGCAAGCGCCTCTTCGACGTATTTTTTCCGAAGCTGCTTCTCTTTTACATATAGCCCACAAAAGTAGTCGATGTTTTCATAGACGGTCAGCGTGTTGAAAACAGCGACGTTTTGCATGACGATTCCGATCTGGCGTTTTAAATCATAGCTGTCGGGACGCATGGTTTTGCCGAAGACTTCAATGGTTCCCTTGTCAAAGGAGAGCAGGGAAAGTATGCAGTTGATTGTTGTCGTCTTGCCGGAGCCGTTGGGTCCGAGAAGGCCGAAGATCTCTCCTTCACGAATTTCAATGTTAAAGTGGTCTATGGCGATCAGGTCTTTGTAACGTTTTACAAGGTTTTCAATTTTAATGACTGGCGTTTGCATAGGCGCTTCCTTTCTTTTTGTATTCTGCTCCTACTATATAGAATCTGACAGGAAAAGAGAAGTGAACGGAATCATAAAAAAATGTGATAATTGTCATTTGCCCTTGTAAATAAACGGCAATCTTCTATAATAGAATATTGAATGGAACATCCGGTAAGCCGCGAAGGAGGAATTTTATGCATGAGCTTATGGATAAATGCATATTGCTTTGTTTTGGCATATTCCTTTTGGCGGGCGCAGACGGAGCGGCGTCGGTGATTGCGCTGCTTCTTGCAGTCGCAGCGGCGGCGATGGGGTATTATATAGAAGAAAAAGCGCAGTTTTGCATTCTGGCGGCTCTGTTTTTTCTGGCTGGCTGGATCTGGCCCGTTACGGTTTGCTTTTTTCCGCTGCTGCTGTATGATCTGCTGCGCAGAAAATGTTATGTGGCAATGCCGCCGTTTCTGGCTTTTTTTGCTGCGTATCAGGATATGGAGCTGCAGCAGCGCGCGTTGCTTTTGCTGACAATGCTGCTTGCCGCGCTGTTAGCTTACAAGACGGAGCGGGAGCGGTTTTTGCGCATGGAGAGGATTCGAATCCGTGACAGCGGCGTAGAGCAGAACCGGATGCTGATGGAGCAGAACCGGAACCTGATGGAGCTTTCGGATTATGAAATTCATCTGGCGACGCTAAAAGAGCGGAATCGGATTGCAAGGGAGATTCATGACAATGTGGGGCATATGCTGACCCGGTCGATTCTGATGACGGGCGCGCTGCTGACGCTGGAAAAGGAAGGCGCGGCGCACAGCGGCCTGATGGATTTAAAAGATACGCTGAATCAGGCGATGGACAGCATTCGAAAAAGCGTGCATAATTTGCATGAGGAATCGCTGGATCTGAAAAAGGCGGTTTATGAAATTGTGGAGCCGATGCAGACGAAATTTCATGTAGATGTAGAATATGATATGGCAAAAGAGACGCCGGGGAAAGTGAAATACTGTCTGATTGCAGTTACAAAAGAGGCCGTATCCAATATTTTGAAGCATAGCGGCGGAGATCGCGTGGAACTGAGCGTTCGGGAGCATCCGGGATTTTACCGTTTGTTGATCCGGGATAATGGCGTGGCAAAAGAGACGCAAAAGGCGCGGGGGATGGGGCTGCGAAATATGAAGGACCGCGCGGATGCGCTGGGCGGAACGCTGCGTATTTACACAGAGCAGGGATTTTCTATATTTCTTACGATTCCAAAAGCGGAGGATGGCAGATGCGAATTGTGATTGTAGACGATGATAAACTGGTTGCAATTTCTTTACAGACAATTCTGGAAGCGGATGAAGAAATTACAGTGGCCGGACTGGGAGGCTGCGGAGAAGACGCCGTCGCATTGTATGAACGGGAACGGCCGGATATTTTGCTGATGGACATTCGAATGAATGGAATGTCCGGGTTAGAAGCTGCGGAGCGGATTTTAAAGACGGATGCTGAGGCGAAAATACTGTTTCTGACGACATTTTCGGACGATGCATATATTATAAAAGCCCTGCGGATGGGGGCGAAAGGGTATCTGTTAAAACAGGATTTTGAAAGCATCCTTCCGGCGCTGAAAGCCGTTTTGGGCGGACAGACGGTGTTTGGAGGCGATGTTGCCGGAAAAATCCCGCTGCTTATGCAGACGCCGGAGCGCTTTGATTATGCGGAATATGGAATTGCGGAAAAGGAGAAGAGCATTTTGGAGGCTGTTGCGCTGGGATTGAGCAATCGGGAAATTGCCCGGAAGCTGTTTTTAAGCGAAGGGACCGTTCGCAATTACGTCAGTGTGATTCTGGAAAAATTGCATTTGAGGGACAGGACGCAGCTTGCCGTATTTTATTACAGGCAGATCGAGGGTATTCAGAGAGGAGAAGAACATGATTTTTGAAACGCATGCGCATTATGACGATGCGAGCTTTGACAATGACAGAGATTTGCTGATGCAAAATCTGTTGAGCGATAAAATCAGCGCAATACTAAACGTGGGGGCTTCTATTGAGAGCACGAAACGTACGATTGCGCTTGCAGAAAAATATGATGCGGTTTACGCGGCGGTGGGCGTGCATCCGGGTGAGATTGGAGATTGGAAGGAGGAGAGCATTCACTGGCTGCGGGAACAGGCCAGGCATCCGAAAGTGGTTGCGATTGGAGAAATCGGGCTGGATTATCATTGGGAAAAAGATCCTGTGGCGCAGCAAAAGCAGAGGCAGTGTTTTGCGCAGCAGATGGAGCTTGCAAAGGAGCGTCGTCTTCCCGTTATCATACATTCAAGAGACGCGGCGGAGGATACGATGCAGATCATGAAAAGCGTTCATGCCGATGAAATTCCGGGCGTCGTGCACTGCTACTCTTATTCGCCCGAGCTTGCGGCGGAATTTTTGAAAATGGGTTATTATATCGGCGTGGGCGGCGTTGTTACATTTAAAAATGCAAAAAAGTTAAAAGAAGTCGTGCGCCAGGTTCCGCTTGAGAAGATTCTTCTGGAAACGGATGCGCCTTATATGGCGCCGGAACCGTTTCGCGGCAAACGAAACGATTCTTCTCTGCTTGTGTACGTGGCGGAGGCGATTGCCGAATTAAGGGGAATTTCGAAGGAAGAAGTCGAACGGGTGACAATGGAAAATGCCTGCAGGCTGTTTTTGCCGCAGACGGTGAAAGAGGTGTCTTGACAGGAGAAGAGAACCATGTTAGAATGATGCCATTAAAACGAGAGAGGTGAAAGGATGAAGAAATAATCTGCTTTTTGTATGCATGCATAACGACATTGTTTTATCATGCTGCCGAAAGTGGATGATTTCTCATCACCTCTCTTTTTTGTGTGCAAAAATTCCGGACACGGCGCAAAAGGGAGGCGTTTTGGTGGAGGGAAACCTGAAAGCGGCAGCCGAAGGGAGGAATTTTTATGGCACAGATTCGCGTAAATCATCTGACGTTTTCTTATGAAGGAAGTTTTGACAATATTTTTGAAGACGTTTCGTTTTCCATCGATACGGGATGGAAGCTGGGATTTCTTGGGAGGAACGGAAAAGGCAAGACGACGTTTCTGAATCTTCTGATGGGAAAGGAGGCGTATGCGGGAAGCATCTGCGCGCCGGGCGCGTTTGACTGTTTTCCATATGCGCTGACAGAGGAGCAGATGCAGAGGCCGGCGGCGGAATTTGCGGATCAGATCAAGCCGCAGAGCGAGCAATGGCGCATTCTGCGCGAAATGGAGCGGATGCAGGAAAATGTGGAGCTGCTCTATCGACCGTTTCATACGTTAAGTCCCGGGGAGCGCACGAAGATCCTTCTGGCAATTTTATTTTCGGGAGAAGAGCAGGACTTTCTTCTGATTGACGAGCCGACGAATCATCTGGACTGGGCTGCGCGAGATAAGGTCAGACAGTACCTGTCATCCAAAAAAAGCTTTCTTCTCGTTTCGCACGACAGAGATTTGCTGGATGCGTGCGTAGACCACGTGCTTGTGCTGAACCGGAAGACCATCGAAGTGCAGAGCGGTAATTTTTCCAGCTGGTGGGAGAATAAGCGGCGAAAGGATCAGTTCGCGAAAGCGGAAAATGAAAAGCATCGGAAGGAAATTGAAGCATTAAAAAGGGCGGCGGCGCAGACGGTGCGCTGGGCGGATAAAAACGAAGCGACGAAAATTGGCTATCACCCGATCAAAGAAGACCGGTTTATCGGCACCCGGGCGTATATTGGCGCGAAGACGAAGAAAATGCAAAGCCGCGCAAAACAAATAGAAAAGAGAATGCATCGCCAGATTGAGGAAAAAGAAGGCCTTCTGGTCGATCTGGAAGAGGTGGCGGACTTAAAGCTTATGCCGCTTTCCCATCCCAAAAAGGTTCTGGTAAACGTGAAAGATTACAGCGTGACGTATCCCAATGCGAAACAGCCGGCGTTTGCGGGCCTGACGTGTTCCGTTTCGCAGGGTGAGCGCATTGCGCTGCATGGCGGGAACGGCTGCGGAAAATCGACGCTGCTGAAAATGATTTTGCAGCATGCAGGGGTGGAGCAGGAGCAGATGACAGTTTCAGAAAGCGGAATCTGTGAAACGGCGTCGGGGCTTATCATTTCATACGTCAGTCAGGATACGTCTGCGCTGCATGGCGGAATCTCTGATTTTTGCGCGAAGCGCAATCTGGAGGAGGGCCTTTACTGTGCGGTGTTGCGGCAGCTTGCCGTGGAGCGGGAGCAGTTTGGGAAAGACTTAAGCGCGTTTTCCGAAGGGCAGAAGAAAAAGGCGTTGCTTGCCGCGAGTCTGCTTACGCCCGCGCATTTGTATATCTGGGATGAACCGTTGAACTATATAGACGTATTTTCCAGGATGCAGCTGGAGGCGCTGCTGCGCTCCGTTTGTCTGACGCTGTTATTTGTGGAACATGACGCCCGATTTCGTAAGGCGGTCGCAACGGGAGAGATTGCGTTGCAGAGAAAAGAGATTGGTCTGCGGCGGCAGATGTGGTAAACTATGAACAGAACGAAGAAACAGAAAACGCAGGGAGGAACGACAGAAAATGGAAGAAAATGTGCTGGTAATTGAAAAAGACAGGATTGGCGCAGTATATGGCGCCAGTGCGCAACATGTGATAGAGGCGGAAGAAGAAGCGCTGCTTGCATTTGTGGATGCGCACGGTCAGTTTATGCCAAGAAACCGGGCAGAAACAGATTTTGACAAAAAACAGATTATTTCTTACTGCATGATTGTCTGCGAGAATCACATTTTTGTAACGCACCGGTCAAAAAAGCAGACGGAACAGAGGCTTCACAACATGTATTCCGTCGGCGTCGGCGGACATATCTGTACAGACGATTTGGGCGGGGCGGGGATCATGGAGCAGGGAATGCTGCGGGAGCTGCATGAAGAAGTGCATATTTCAGAACATGCGCCGCGCCGTTTTTATGGACTGATTAATGACGACAGCACGGAGGTTGGCCGCGTGCATGCGGGCGTCTGCTATGTGATAGAGGCAGAGGACTTTGCGTGCAGCGTAAAGGAGACGGATAAAATGACGGGGGAATGGGTGGCTATTTCCAATATGAGGGAATATTATGAGCAAATGGAGGGGTGGTCGCAGATTTTTCTGGCGTCTTATCTCAACGTTCCTGCTTCCAGATAGAAATAAACGCATGACAGGAATAAAATAGGCTGGAAAAGTCGAATTTCGTGTGGTATACTGAAACTATCTTTAATTAAAGGAGAAAGGGGTTTTCCAATGAGGGCAAAGACGATTTCAAAAGTGATATCGGCAGTTTTATCCGCGTCGATGCTGATGACGTTGATACCGGCGGCATCGGTTGCGGCTCCGGTGGAAGCGACCGGAGCGGAAGAGAATCTGCTGAAGCTATGGTACGATAAGCCGGCCAGCAGAGGTACGAACATACTAAGCGCCGGGGCTGGAAGGACGGAAGAAGATAATCGCTGGCAGCAGCAGACGCTTCCGATCGGTAACAGTTTTATGGGGGCAAATATCTATGGAGAAGTCGGCGAGGAATGGCTGACGTTCAACCAGAAGACGCTCTGGAATGGCGGACCAAGCACGAAGCGGCCGAATTACAACGGCGGAAATAAAGAAAATATGGTAAGCGTTTACCAGAATATCGTGCAGAAGTTCAAGGAGGGCAAGGATGCGGAAGCAAGCAATCTCTGCGGTTCTCTGACCGGTTTAAGCGATGGATACGGCGCGTATCAGGCATGGGGAAATATCTACCTGAAGTACAATGGACTGCCGGGATCGGAGCAGACGACGAATTATTCAGATTATGAGCGTAATCTGGATCTTTCGGAAGGCGTTGCGAATGTAGATTTTACGGTGGGCGGCACAAAATATCACAGAGAATATTTTGTCAGCTATCCGGACAATGTCCTTGCTATGAAGCTGACGGCGGAAGGCGGCAGCAAGATGAATATCAATGTCTGCTTTCCGATTGACAACGGAGAGGAATCCGAAATCAAAAGCGTGAAAAATGGCGGAAACGGCAAAGAAGTCACGTATACGACGGAAGCGTCCGGCAATGCCGGTACGATTGTAACGTCCGGCGAAATGCAGGATAACCAGATGAAGTTAAACTCCATATTGAAGGTGGAGACAAAAGACGGCACGGTGGAAAAAGGGGAAGACCGGACGTTTGGCACGGATGCGACGGTAAATGAGAAGACAAAGACGCTGGACGTCAAAGGCGCATCGGAAGTTATCATTTATATTGCCGCAGATACGGATTATCTAAATGATTATCCGGTTTACCGCACCGGAGAGACGGATGCGCAGCTTGCGGAAAGCGTAAAGGCTGTTTTGGATGCGGCAGTGGAAAAAGGATACGACGAAGTCAAAGCAAGCCACCTTGCAGACTATAAAGAGTTGTATGACAGAGTGGACCTGGATCTTGGCCAGGCAGCGTCAGATAAGCCGACGGATGCGCTTTTAAAAGCTTATAAGGACAAGACGGCTTCCGCTTCAGAGCAGCGTCTGCTGGAAGTGATCTTATATCAGTATGGCAGATATTTAACGATTGCGTCGTCCAGAGAAGGCGATCTGCCATCGAATCTGCAGGGCGTGTGGCAGAACTGTTCAGGGCCATCCGGCCGTATCCCATGGGCCAGTGATTATCATATGAACGTCAATCTGCAGATGAATTACTGGCCGACGTATTCCGCAAATCTGGCGGAATGCGCGACGCCGTTGATTGAGTATGTGGATTCGCTTCGGGAGCCGGGGCGCGTGACCGCAGAGAAGTACTTTGGCATCAAGAGCGAAGAGGGAGAGGAAAACGGCTTTTCCGCGCATACGCAGAATACGCCGTTTGGCTGGACCTGTCCGGGCTGGTCCTTCTCCTGGGGATGGTCGCCGGCTGCTGTGCCCTGGATTTTGCAGAACTGCTGGGAGCATTATGAATATACGGGCGATCTGGAATATATGCGGGAGCATATTTATCCAATGCTTCGGGAAGAGGCGATTCTTTACGATCAGATTCTGATCGACAGCGGCAAAGAGATTATGCTGGAAGACGGGACGATGAGCACCCGCCTGGTATCGGCGCCGGCATATTCGCCGGAGCATGGGCCGTATACGATGGGAAATGTATATGAACAGGTTCTGATCTGGCAGTTGTATGAAGATGCTGCAACGGCGGCGGAGCTTTTGGGCGTGGATGCGACGCTTGCGGCAAACTGGAAAAAGAATCAGAGCAGACTGGCGCCGATTGAGATCGGAGACAGCGGACAGCTCAAGGAATGGTTTCATGAGACGACGCTTGGAAGCGTAGGCGCAAAAGGACATCGCCATATGTCGCATTTGCTTGGGATGTTCCCGGGCGACCTTGTTTCTGTAGAAAATGAGAGCTATATGGATGCGGCCATCATGTGTCTGGAAGATCGTGGATATACGAGTACCGGATGGGGTATGGGACAGAGGATCAATTCATGGGCAAGAACCGGAAGGGGCAATACGGCGCATCTTCTGATTCAGAACCTGTTCCGCGACGGCATTTATCCCAATCTCTGGGATGCGCATGCGCCGTTCCAGATTGACGGTAATTTCGGTTATACGGCCGGCGTCAATGAGATGCTGATGCAGAGCAACGTGGGATATATCAACATTCTTCCATCGCTTCCGGATGTCTGGGCGTCTGGTTCCGTAAATGGCATTATAACGAGAGGGAACTTTGAGCTTGACATGGAATGGGCGGAAGGAAAGGTGACGAATATCAGCCTTCTTTCCAACAACGGCGGAGAATGCGTCGTGCAGGCGGCCGGAATCAAAGCAGACGCCGTAACGGTAAAAGATTCCAAAGGCGCTGCGGTAAGCGTAACGAAGCATGCAGAGAAAGAGCGGATTACGTTTGCGACGACAAAAGGCGAGACGTATACGATTGAAGGATTCGGAGAAGCGGAAGAAAAAGAAGAACGCCCCAACGCTCCAACCAATGTAAAAGCAGAAGAAGGCGATGCGGCTGTAACCATTACATGGAATGCCGTGCCGGAAGCGGATTCTTATAACGTATATCGCAGAATCGGCGCAGATTATGTGAAGATCAATGGAAATGCAGTAATGAAATCTCCGTATATGGACGCGGATGGCGTCGGTCTTGACGAGGCGGCGAAAT
The DNA here is from genome assembly GCA_947647505.1 of uncultured Roseburia sp. Classification (GTDB taxonomy): domain Bacteria; phylum Bacillota; class Clostridia; order Lachnospirales; family Lachnospiraceae; genus Roseburia_B. Next base: position 63,057 of record CANSKO010000003.1, read on the forward strand.
ACCGCGTCACGGCAGTGAGAAACGGAGTGGAAAGCAAGCAGTCCAATATTGCGACGGCAGATCGCTCCAAGCTGGACCGTTCCATTACAATCACGTATGACTCGGAAAAAGAAGTAGTTGGATCGCTTCCGGTGGATGCGACGGCAAAGAGCGGAACGACGGTTACGCTTGCGGAATGCGATGCAGTGTTGTCCGGTTATCAGTTTGTGGGCTGGAGCGACGGCAAGAGAACGTACGCAGGAGGGAGCGAATATGTCGCGCCTTATCGGAATATTACGTTGACGGCAGTCTGGGAGCCGGCGGTCGGATGGGTGAAGCTTCTCAAAAATAAATGGTCGGCGGTTGCCGGCAGTGAAGAGGGCAAAGGAAACGATGGTCCTGCGTCTGCGGCAATTGACGATGATGAGGGCACGAAATGGCACAGCAATTATTCAGGCGCAAGCGACAAGCAGCCCGTAATCGGTGAAACGGGAGAGAGAAACGAGTTTACCATAGATTTTGGGGAAACAGTTTCCATCGGCAGATTTGAGTATGTGCCGCAGGCATCGGCTGTAAACGGGACAATCACCGGATATCAGCTTTATTACAGCGAAACGGAAGACGGCGATGATTTTAAGCTGATTGAAAAAGGGACCTGGGCGAACAACAAAGAGAAAAAGACAGTGGAATTCAGCGGCTCGATTTCCATGCGCAGAATTCAGCTGCGCGCCACAGCGACAGCGGGAAATCCAAATAACAAATATATTCATGCCGCAGAATTCAATGTATACAGCATGAACGAGGATGAATCCGTCGTGATGCCGGAAGAGGTGGTCGTAGACGAGACCATGACTTTGATACAGGGAGAAAGCAGGCAGCTTCAGGCATCCGTACTGCCGGTTGAAGCGACGTATCAGGAGCTGACGTATGAAAGCTCCGACCGTCAGATTGCAACTGTTTCGGAGGACGGCGTCGTTACGGCAAGCGCGTATAAGACGGGAATGGCTGAGATTACGGTTACTGCAATTGGAGGAAAATCGTCAGTCTGCGCCGTTACGGTTGCGCAGGCGGACTATGTGCCGGTAGAAAGCATTGAACTGAACAGAACAAGCCTTTCTATGAAGCCGGGAGACACGATTACGCTGGAGGCGGTTGTAAAACCGGATACAGCGACGAATCAGACCGTAAAATGGGAGACGGAAAACGCTTCCATAGCGAATGTTTCCAGTGGTCAGGTAACGGCTGTGAGAGTTGGAGTTACGACGATTACGGCAACAGCGTTTGGCGGCCAGAAAGCCAGCTGCGTTGTTCGGGTTTCGGAAGGCGGGCAGATCAATGCTGACGAGCTGATCCGTCAGGTAAATGAAGCGAAAAAGATTGATACGAGCATCTATTCAGGCGAGGCCAAAGTGAAGTTTGAAGCTGCATTGCAGCACGCCATTGATACGATGAAGGATATGGAAGCGACGCAGGCTGAGATAGACGAAGCGCTGCGTCAGCTGAAAGAGGCGCAGAAGCAGATGGAAGATTCCGTAGCGCCTCCCGTGACGCCGGAGACGCCGGATCAGCCGGGACCCGGGCCTGAGAAGCCGGGCGGTACGCCGGATCCGGGCACGCCAGATCCGGGCACGCCGGCTCCAGGTACGCCGGACGTTCCGCAGATACAGCCGACATTTGAAGTTGGCGATCTGAAATACAGAGTAATCAGCGCGGATGCAGCAAACGCTTCTGCGGCAGTGGCAGGGTTTAGCAGCGCCGGAGCGAAGAAAACAAAGGTTGTGATTTCTCCGACCGTAGCAGGGCAGGGCATTACGTTTAAGGTAACGGCGATTGACGCGAAGGCGTTTGAGAAGAATAAGAAGCTGAAGTCTGTTACAATTGGCAGCAATGTGACGACGATTGGAGGAAGCGCGTTTGCAAAATGCTCCAAACTTTCGAGCATTCGCTTTATGGGATTGAAAGCGCCTAAGATTGGAAGCGGCGCGTTCAAGGGAATCAAGTCCAAATGCAAGGTATACTATCCGAAGAAAATGAAAAAGAAGGATTTGAATGCTTTGAAAAAGGGCATGAAGACCGGAAAAGCGAAAAAAGTAGTTTACAAAAAGAAATAGGGATGGCAAAGACGGCATCGGATGTGAATCCGGCGCCGTCTTTTTTTAGAAAGAAATCGAAGAACGCTTCATACAATAGCAGTAAAGAAAAAGGACAGAAGGAGACGTATGGAGACGGGAGTCATAGCAAAGCCATCCGTATGGCTTTACAGGGAAAACAGCAGCGAGAGAACGGACGAATTGCTTATGGGATGGGCAGTCGGAATTTTAAAAGAAAAAGAGGGATGGCTGGAAGTCGTGACGCACTATGGCTATACCGGCTGGCTGCAAAAAGAAGCAGTCCGCCTTTGTGAGAAAGAAGCGTTGCGGGAAAGGGAAGAAAACGGGCAGACGATCCAGGTCAGCAAAATGCATGCAGACGTCATGGAGGCGCCCTGCGTGCGCGCCCCGATTCTGCGGACGCTGCAACGGGGAAGTCTGCTTACGCTGTTGAAAGAGCGGGAAAACGGATATGTCAAAGTGAAGCTCTCCGATCGGACAGAGGGCTATATACCGGCGTTATCCTATGTGCGTAGAAGGGACAGCGACGCATATTTGTATAAGGGCATGCCGCCGCGGTATTTTCTGCGGCAGGATTTGCATCAAAGCTGCAAAGGAGAGGAAACGTTTCGCCAGCAAATCATTTCCTGTGCCTGTCAGTATCTGGGAACGCCGTACCGGTGGGGCGGAAAATCAGCAGAGGGCATCGACTGTTCCGGACTGACCTTTCTGTGCTACAGGATGGCAGGGCTTTTGATCTGGCGGGACGCGGCCATTCATCCGGATTATCCCGTGAAAAAGATCGCGATGGAGGCGGCAAAACCGGGAGACCTTTTGTATTTTCCGGGACACGTTGCCATATATCTTGGCGACGGATCGTATCTGCATGCGACCGCTCATGAAAAGAGCTACGGATGCGTAAGAAACAGCCTGCGAAAAAATGCCGCGGATTATCGGGAGGATCTGGCGGAATCACTTCTTTGGGCGGGCAGCGTCTGGTAGGGGGCGCATCATGTACGCGGCGGATCTGCATTGTGATACGATTTCAGCGCTTTATTACAGAAGAAAGCGGGGAGGGCGGGAAGCGCTTCGCTCCTCGCATTTAAACGTCAGTCTGGATAAAATGCAGCAGGGCGGATATGTGTTGCAGAATTTTGCCATTTTCACGGATATTCAAAAAGAAGAGAATCCCTATCTTGTCGCGAAAGAGCAGATTGCGCTGTTTCAGGAAGAGATGCGCCGCAATTCCGACAAAATTCGACAGGCAAAAACGGCGGAAGAAATCAGAAAAAACAGAGAGGAGGGACTGCTGTCCGCGATCCTTACGCTGGAAGAGGGAGAAATTCTGGAAGGAAGCCTGGAAAAACTGGAGGAATTTTATGACGAAGGCGTTCGCATGATGACGCTGACCTGGAATTATGAAAATTCCCTTGCAAAAAAGAGCGGCCTGACGGAAAAAGGAATTGCCTTTTTGCAGCGGATGGAAGCGCTTGGCATTCTGCCCGACGTATCGCATCTGCCGGACGGATGCTTTTCGGACGTTTGCCGCTTTAGCAGAGGACCGCTTGTGGCAAGTCACTCCAATGCCAGAGCGCTGTGCGGACACAGGCGAAATCTTACGGATGCCATGATACGAAACATCGCGGAGCGCGGCGGCGTAATCGGCGTTAATTATTACGGGCTGTTTCTGGAAGAGCCGGGTCGAAGCGGAAAGAGCGTAAGCCGCGTGGAGCGTATTGCGGAGCATATTTTGCATATGATGCAGGTAGGAGGCGTCGCCTGCGTGGGACTCGGGTCGGATTTTGACGGATTTTGCGGGGAGTCAGAACTGGAAGACTGCGCAAAGCTTCCGCTTTTGGAAGCCAGGCTGCAAAAAAAGGGATTGCGGGAAGCGGAAATAGAAGCTGTTTTTTCGGGAAACGTTCTGCGTCTGTATCAAAACGTATTTTAGCGCATATGAAAAGGGCAGAGCCTGACCTTTGGAAATCCTCTCCGGCGCGCCGTCTGCTGCGCCGGACTGGTAAGCGCGTGAAAAGGTAAAATTTGACTACGTTCGAGGGATTTACTATAATATTAGCAGATAAAATACACAAAAACCGCAGACAGAAAAAGCGAGGTCATACATGGCTACGAAAAGCAAAAGAAATAATTACCTCAAGCAGGCCGGAATATTAGCCGCTGCAGGCATTATATGCCGGATTATCGGCATTTTATACAGAAGTCCGCTTACAGGCATTATCGGCGACGAAGGGAATGGATATTATACATCCGCATATAATATCTATACGATTATACTGCTGATTTCTTCTTACAGCATTCCATCGGCCATTTCTAAAATTATTGCGTCGAAGCTGGCGTTAAAGGAATATCGCAATGCGCACAGGATTTTTCACTGCGCGCTGATTTACGTCTGTCTGATTGGCGGGGCGGCAAGCCTGTTTACTTTTTTTGGCGCCGGTTTGTTTCTGGAAGGGGAGGCGGCGATCGTGCTGAAGGTCTTTTCGCCAACGATTTTCCTTTCCGGCTTTGCGGGCGTTCTGCGGGGCTATTTTCAGGCGCACGGCTCTATGGTTCAGACTTCTTTTTCTCAGATTGCGGAACAGATTTTAAACGCCGTAATCAGCATATGCGCAGCGCGAGCGCTGATTGATATGGCGGTGGGAGAAAGCAGTACGACACAGGCGATTTATGGCGCGGCGGGCAGCGCGCTTGGCACGGGAAGCGGCGTTGCCATAGCGCTTTTGTTTATGTTGTTTGTCTATGTAATTAACCGAACGATGATACATGAAAGAATTGAACGGGACAGGCATCGCTATGTGGACGGATACGGAGATATTCTGCGCGGCATGCTTGGCACGGTGACGCCGATTCTTTTAAGCACGTTTATTTATAATTTCAGCACGTCATTCAATCAGACGGTATACTCCAAAGTCATGGTTTACGCAAGAGATCTCAGCGTGGCGCAGACGGCGACCGCGTATGGCGTATTTGCCGGCAAAGCGATGGTAATTATCAATATTCCGATCGCGCTTGCGGCGTCCCTGTCCTCGACGATGATTCCGACCATATCCAGAAGCAGCGCGCTGGGCGACCGTGCGGCGACGCGCAAAAAAGCGGAAACGGCAATGTGGATGACGATGCTGATTGCGATGCCGGCGGCAGTCGGGCTTGGCGCGCTGTCAAAGCCAATTATGCAGCTGTTGTTTCCACAGCCGGATTCTCTGGAGCTTGCGGTAGAACTTTTATCGATGATCGCGGTAACGGTCGTGTTTTATTCGCTGTCCACGCTGACAAACGGGATTTTGCAGGGGATCGGGAGAGTAAACCTTCCTGTGCGCAATGCGGCGATTGCGCTTTTCGTACAGACGGCAGTTCTGATTGGACTGCTCTGGTTTACGGAGCTGGATTTGTATGCGCTTGTCATCTGTCTGATCGTGTATTCGTTTCTGATGTGCGTATTAAACAGCATTTCCATCCGCCGCTGCATTGGCGTAAAAGAGGATTTTAAAAAGCTGTTTCTGCTGCCCGGGCTGGCGTCGCTTCTGATGGGGCTGTGCGGCAGAGGCGTCTACGAAGGGCTTTCCATGCTGTCAGACAGCAATGCGCTCTGCCTGATTCCATCGATTGCGCTTGCCATGACGGTTTATGCCGTTGCAGTATTGAAAATGGGCGTTGTAACGGAGGAACAGCTTGCGGATTTTCCGAAAGGGGATCTGCTGATAAAGATTGCAAAAAAGATTCACATTTTCTAAAAATTATGATATATTCTAGTATATGGAAACAAAAATATATCAGATAAAAAAAGACGCGGCAGATCATGCGGCGATTGAGGAAGCTGCAAAAGTAATCCGGAATGGAGGGCTTGTTGCTTTTCCGACGGAAACGGTATATGGACTTGGCGCGGATGCGCAGAATCCGCAGGCCGCAGAGAAGATCTACGCGGCGAAAGGGCGTCCGTCCGACAATCCGCTGATCGTGCATATTGCGCAAAAGGAAGATCTTTCAAAGGCGGCCGGGGAAATTCCAAAAGCGGCTGCGCTGCTGGCGGAAGCGTTTTGGCCGGGGCCGCTGACGATGATTTTACGGAAACAAACATCCATACCGAAGGAGACGACGGGAGGTCTGGATACGGTAGCCGTGCGCATGCCGGATCATCCAACGGCGCTTGCGCTGATCCGAAGGAGCGGCTGTCTGATTGCGGCGCCAAGCGCAAATGCTTCCGGGCGTCCAAGCCCTACGCTTGCGCGTCATGTGGCAGAGGATTTGAACGGGAAAATTCCGATGATACTGGATGGCGGCGAAGTCGGAATCGGAATTGAATCTACGATTGTCGATCTGACAGAGAAAGAGCCGGTGATTTTAAGGCCGGGCTATATTACAGGCAGCATGCTGGAAGCAGTGATAGGGCCTGTGAAGCTGGATGCGGGCATTCTCTGCGCGGATGCGTCCGTCCGGCCAAAGGCGCCCGGGATGAAATACAGGCACTATGCGCCCCGGGCGGAGATGATCGTGGTAGAAGGCAGGATGGAGCAGGTTGTGGAAAAGATCAATGCGCTTGCAGACGCTATGCGGGCGCAGAACAGAAAAACAGGCATTATTGGAACAGATGAGACGATTTCGTCCTATCGGGGAGATGTGGCGTTCAGTCTGGGAAGCCGGGCGGATGCGGAAGAAATCGCGCGGAGGCTGTACCGGATTTTAAGAGAGCTGGATGAAAGCGGCGTAGATATCATTTATTCCGAAAGCATCGCGGCGCAGGGAATTGGACAGGCTGTCAGAAACCGTCTGCTGAAGGCAGCCGGTTATCAGACGCTTGCGCCGGATGAAAACAGTGGGGGATGGAAAATTGTATCATAAAATCATTTTTGTGGCGGACAGCGGGACCTGCAGGGAACCGATGGCCGTCGCCATATTAAGGGATATTGGGTTGAAAAGGCCCATAGAGGTTGCAGCGCGGGGCCTGGTTGTGCTGTTTCCGGAGCCTTTGAACCAGAAAGCGGAAGCGGTTATGATAAGCAACGGGCTTCCGACAGAGGGGTACATGTCAAGCCAGCTTGCGGCGGAGGATATGGATGCGGATACGCTGGTGCTGACGATGGAGGCAAAGCAGAAGCAGAAAGTGCTGGAACTGTTTGAAACAGCTGTGCCGGAGAACGTGCAGGTGCTGACGGAGTTTGTGGGAGATGAGCTGGAAATCGTCAATCCGTACGGAGGGACGCTTCAGATCTACGGATTGTGTTATGAAATGCTGCTTGCGTCCATACGCAAGCTGGCGCACAGGATAGATAAAGGAGAGTAAGAAGCCATATGTCGAAAGTAATTGTAATGGAACATCCGTTGATTCAGCATAAAATCGGCTGGATTCGAAGAATTGAGACAGGATCAAAAGATTTTCGCACGCTGGTCAGTGAAATTGCGATGCTGATGTGCTATGAAGCGACAAGAGATCTGAAACTGTCGGATGTGGAGATTGAAACGCCCATGTGCAGGACAACGGTAAAAGAGCTGCGGGGCAAGAAGCTGGCCGTCGTGCCGATTCTGCGCGCGGGGCTTGGCATGGTGGACGGCATGCTGACCATGATTCCGGCCGCCAAAGTGGGGCATATCGGCCTGTATCGCGATCCCGCGACAAAAGAGCCGGTGGAATATTACTGTAAGCTGCCGGAGGACTGTTCCGAACGCGAGGTGTTTGTCGTCGATCCTATGCTTGCGACGGGTGGGTCCGCAGCGGAGGCGATTCAGATGCTGAAGGAGAAGGGCGTAAAAAATATTCGTTATATGTGCATTATCGCTGCGCCGGAAGGCGTAAAGCGGATGCAGGAGACGCATCCTGACGTAGACGTCTACATTGGCGCTCTGGACGACTGCCTGAATGAAGATTGCTACATTGTGCCGGGACTGGGGGATGCAGGAGACCGTATTTTTGGCACCCGGTAAAAAGGAGGTTGCAATGAGCGATAAGCGGCAGGATTATATCAGCTGGGATGAATATTTTATGGGCGTCGCCATGCTTTCCGCGATGCGTTCCAAAGATCCGCACACGCAGGTGGGCGCCTGTATTGTGAGCGGGGACAACAAAATATTGTCGATGGGTTACAATGGATTTCCGGCCGGCTGTTCGGACGACGCGTTTCCGTGGGCCAGAGAAGGGGAGCCTCTGGACAATAAATACCTCTATACGACGCACAGTGAGCTGAATGCGATTTTAAATTACCGGGGCGGCAGTCTGGAAGGAGCTAAGATTTATGTGTCGCTGTTTCCCTGCAATGAGTGCGCAAAAGCGATTATTCAGGCGGGTATTCAGACCGTCGTGTATGATTCGGATAAATACTGTCATACGCCGCCGGTGGTGGCGTCCAAGCGCATGTTTGACGCGGCTGGCGTGCGGTATTATAAATATGAGCATACGGGCAGGGAGATTGGCCTGCGGCTGTAAAAGCGGAAATGGACGCGTGCGGGAGGTTGTATGAAATACAAAAAAAACGTCTATCAGTCATTTGCGATGGTGATGCAGTTTGGATTGAATATGATTGTTCCGATTTTGATGTGCACGCTGTTTGGCGTGTACATCGGGAGGAAGCTTGACAGCATGATTCTGGTTCTGCCGCTGTTTGTCATAGGCGCGCTGGCCGGCTTCCGCAATATTTATATTATGGCAAAAAAAATTTATAAACAGGAAAGTGACAGGGATACGAAGCATGTTAAAAAGACTCAATAACGCGCTGCCGGGGCTTGTTTTTGGCATTTTGCTGTATGGCGTCCTGCTGCAGCTGGCCGGCGTATGGGTGGCGGAGGATAAGCTGCGCTATTCTTCCGGGCTTTGGATCGGCATTGTTCTGGCAGTGGGGATGGCCGTTCATATGGCGGTTGTGATTGAAGATGCGGTGAGCGCGGGCAGCGGGCAGGGCAGACTGATTACAATGTCGCTGCTTCGCTATGCGGCGGTTGTCGCGGTGTTTTTTGTAACCATGCGGTTTGATCTGGGAAATCCGATTGCTGCGTTTGCTGGAGTGATGGGACTGAAAATTTCAGCCTATATGCAGCCGTTGATTCATAAGCTTAATCGAAAGGATGCCTCTGACAAAACAAAAGGCATTCAAAAAGAAAGGAAGTGAGATGGCTCTGTAGACCAGGAAATGAAGTGATTTGGAAGAAATACGATAAGGAGGTGAAAACTTGAACAATGCAATTTTGATGGCTTCCGGCGCGGATATTGACATTATGGTGCATGGTCTGTTTTCCTATGAAATCTTCGGGCAGACCTGCTGGATTACGACGACGCATGTGTGCACGTTGATCGTAATGGTGATATTGATTGGGTTTTTCTTTGCCGCCAATCGGAAAATCAAGCATGCCAAAGAAGTGCCGGATGGTTTTCAGAACGTCGTTGAGCTGATCGTAGAAATGCTGGATAAAATGGTAAAAGGAGTTATGGGCATCAATTCCGGGAAATTTGCCAATTACATCAGCACGATTTTCATTTTTATTCTGATGAGCAACATATCCGGCGTATTCGGTCTGCGTCCGCCTACTGCGGATTACGGCGTGACGTTTGCACTGGGCGTTATGACGTTTTGCCTGATCCAGTTCAACAAATTCAAGCATCAGCATGTTTCGGGCGTGCTGAAGGGCTTGTGTGATCCGTGGCCGATCTGGGCGCCGATTAATGTGATCAGCGAAATTGCAGTGCCGGTCTCTCTGTCGCTGCGTCTTTTTGCAAATATTTTATCGGGAACGATCATCATGGCGCTTGTCTATGGGCTGCTGGGCTGGATTGCGACATTCTGGCCGTCCGTGCTTCATGTGTATTTTGATTTATTCTCAGGAGCCATTCAGACATACGTATTCTGTATGCTGACAATGACATATATCAATCAGGCGATTGATTCGGAGTAAGAAAAAGCAACAGGGACAAATTTATAGTTTAAACAGGAGGAATGAATTATGAATATTTCAGGAAACGATTTGATTTTGGCGTGCTCGGCAATCGGTGCAGGACTTGCGGTTATCGCAGGTATCGGACCTGGCGTTGGACAGGGTATTGCGGCAGGTTATGCGGCAAATGCAGTTGGCAGAAATCCGGGAGCCAAATCGGATATTACATCGACGATGCTGCTTGGTCAGGCGGTAGCCGAGACGACCGGACTTTATGGACTGCTTGTTGCAATCCTTCTGCTTTTCGTAAAACCTCTGACATGGTAAAACCTTCCGGATGCGTTTTGTGCGCAGAGTATGCGCGAAAAAAGCAATGTAACAAAAAAATACGAAAAAGGAGGGTGAACTTCTAAATTATGGAGAGGTTGTTTGGACTTGACATGCAGCTTCTGATGGATGCTCTTCAGTTTGGAGCTTCTGTATTCGTGCTGTTTCTGCTCGCCGGCTATCTTCTGTTTGATCCGGTCCGCAAGCTGTTAAAAGAAAGACAGGAAGGGATTCGGAAAAATATCGAAGACGCGGAAACGGATAAGAAAAGCGCCGCGCAGCTGAAGGCGGAGTACGAAGAGAAGTTAAAGGGCATCGACAAAGAAGCGGAGCAGATTTTAAGCGAAGCGCGTCAGAAAGCTTTGAAGAATGAAGCCAAAATGATAGAAGAGGCGAAAGAAGAAGCCGCCCGCATTGTTAAGAGAGCAGGTGAAGAAGCTGAACTGGAGAAGAAGCGCGCAATCGACGAGGTAAAGCAGGAAATGATCGCCATTGCCTCCATGATGGCCGCAAAGGTGGTTACAGCTTCCATGGATGCTAAAATTCAGGATACGCTTGTAGAAGAAACATTGAAAGAAATGGGTGATTCGACATGGCTAAGTTAGTATCAAAAACATATGGTGACGCATTGTTTGAGATTGCCAGAGAGACGGACCGCATGGACGCGTTTTGTGAGGAAGCGCAGGGCGTGCAGGCCGTGTTGAATAAACATGAGGAAATTTCAAAGCTGATGCTGCATCCAAAGATTGTAAAAGAAGAGAAAATCCGGATTATGGAAAACATGTTCAAAGGACGTGTTTCGGATGAGCTGGTCGGACTGCTTTGCATGATAATTGACAAGGGGCATTTTGGAGAACTGGAATCGGTTCTTGCGTATTTTGTCGGCGAAGTAAAAGAATATAAAAAGATCGGAACGGCTTATGTGACGTCTGCAATGGAATTATCCGACGCGCAGAAAGAACAGCTGATGAAAAAGCTGATCCAGACAACGGAATACGTCGAATTTGAGATGCACTATGATGTGGACGCCGCACTGATCGGCGGCATGGTGATTCGGATCAAAGACAGGGTCGTAGACAGCAGCATTCGAACAAAGCTCTATGACCTGACGAGAGAATTATCCAAAATTCAATTGAAAGTAGGTGAATGCGCTCCATGAATTTAAAACCAGAAGAAATCAGTTCTGTGATCAAAGAGCAAATAAAAAGATATGCGGCGCAGCTTCAGGTGGCAGACGTGGGAACCGTCATTCAGGTGGCGGACGGTATTGCCAGAATCCATGGACTGGAGAATGCAATGCAGGGTGAGCTTCTTGAATTTCCGGGCGAAGTATACGGCATGATACTGAACCTGGAAGAAGATAACGTCGGCGCAGTGCTTCTTGGCGACGCCAGAAGCATCAACGAAGGCGACACCGTAAAAACGACGGGAAGAGTTGTGGAGGTGCCGGTCGGCGACGCTATGCTTGGGCGCGTCGTAAACGCGCTGGGGCAGCCGATTGACGGAAAAGGCCCGATTGAGACGGACAAATTCCGTAAGATTGAGCGCGTGGCAAGCGGCGTAATTTCCAGAAAGTCCGTAGATACGCCGCTGCAGACCGGAATCAAGGCGATTGACGCCATGGTGCCGATTGGACGCGGACAGCGTGAGCTGATTATCGGCGATAAGCAGACCGGAAAGACGGCGATTGCAATTGATACGATCATCAACCAGAAGGGCAAGGGCGTCAAATGTATTTATGTGGCGATCGGCCAGAAAGCGTCGACGGTTGCGTCCATTGTCAAGACGCTGGAAGAGTTTGGCGCGATGGCGTATACGACGGTTGTGGCTTCTACGGCAAGCGAGCTTGCGCCATTGCAGTATATTGCGCCGTATTCAGGCTGCGCCATCGGGGAAGAGTGGATGGAGAGCGGACAGGACGTGCTTGTCGTATACGATGACTTAAGCAAGCACGCAACGGCATATCGTACGCTTTCTCTGCTGTTAAAGCGTCCGCCTGGACGTGAGGCGTATCCGGGCGACGTATTCTATCTGCATTCCAGACTGTTAGAGCGTGCGGCAAAATTAAACGACAGCTTAGGCGGCGGTTCCCTGACGGCGCTTCCGATTATTGAAACGCAGGCAGGCGACGTTTCCGCGTACATCCCAACGAACGTTATTTCTATCACGGACGGTCAGATTTATCTGGAGACCGATATGTTTAACGCGGGCTTCCGTCCGGCGATTAATGCGGGTCTTTCCGTATCGCGCGTTGGCGGCGCCGCGCAGATTAAGGCGATTAAGAAAATTGCGGCTCCGATTCGTGTGGAGCTTGCACAGTACCGCGAGCTGGCGGCGTTTTCGCAGTTTGGCTCTGAGCTGGACGACGATACGAAGGAAAAGCTTGCGCAGGGCGAGAGAATTCGTGAAATTTTAAAGCAGCCGCAGTATCAGCCGATGCCGGTTGAAAATCAGGTTGTCATCATCTATGCTGCGACGAAAAAGTATCTGATTGACATTCCGGTGGAGGACATTTTACGCTTCCAGGGAGAATTGTTTGATTTCATCGATACGAAGTATCCGGAGATTCTGGAATCCATACGCAAAACGAAAGAGCTGACGGCAGAGAATGAGAAAGCGCTGGTCAAAGCGATCGAAGAGTGCAAGGCATCCTTTAAGTAATCAGACAAGGACGGTGAAAGAATATGGCCTCGATGAGGGACATCAAGCGAAGAAGAAGCAGCATACAGAGTACGCAGCAGATCACAAAAGCCATGAAGCTTGTTTCTACCGTTAAACTGCAAAAGGCGAAAAATCGTGCAGAAGAGACGAATCCATATTTCGATTATATGTACCAGACCGTAGTGTCCATGCTGAAGCGGTCGGGTACGATTATGCATCCCTTTTTAAAAGCGGGCAGATCGGAGAAAAAAGCGGTCGTTGTCATTACGTCGAATCGTGGGCTTGCAGGCGGTTACAATTCAAATGTTGTAAAGCTTGTCACAGACAGTGCGTGGAAGAAGGAAGAGCTTCAGATTTATGCGATCGGCAGCAAGGGCCGGGAAGCGCTGGAGCGGCGGGGCTATTCGATCGCGGCTGATTATTCGGGCGTGATTGACGCGCCGGGCTATGAAGACGCGTCGGCCATCTGTCAGGCGGTGCTTTCTGCTTTTCAGAAAGAGGAGATCGGTGAAATCTATCTGGCGTATACGCATTTTAAGAATACGGTAAGCCATGAGCCGAAGCTTATGAAGCTGCTCCCGGTTGAGATCGATGCAGAAGAAGCAACGGCGCGGGAGGATTCCGGCATTCTGATGAATTATGAACCAAATGACGAGGAAGCGCTGGATCAGATTATTCCGAAATATATTACAAGCTTATTTTATGGCGCGCTGGTCGAAGCGGTTGCAAGTGAAAACGGCGCCAGAATGCAGGCGATGGATTCCGCGACAAGCAATGCGGAAGAGATGATCAGTGATTTGTCGCTGAAATACAACAGAGCGCGTCAGGGCTCAATTACACAGGAATTAACAGAAATTATCGCAGGAGCGTCGGCAATCTCATAGTTTTGCCGTGCGGCGGAAAGGCGTGCCAGAGGAAGGAAACGCTGCGCGCACAGATGCGAAAAGAATAGAAAACTCGAAAAATAAGGAGTGATAGAGAAAGATGGCAGATAAAAATATTGGTAAAATCACTCAGATCATTGGCGCCGTTCTGGATATTAAATTTGCGGAAGGGCAGCTGCCGGAGATCAACGACGCGATCAATATTACCATGAGCGATGGTAAGAAGCTGGTTGTGGAAGTGTCTCAGCATCTGGGAGATGATACGGTCAGATGCATCGCCATGGGTTCTACCGACGGACTTGTCCGGGGAATGGACGCGGAAGCGACCGGAGCGCCCATCAGCGTTCCCGTTGGCGAAAATACGCTGGGCCGTATGTTCAATGTTCTGGGAGAGCCAATCGACGAGGTGGCGCCTCCAAAGAAAGTGGAGTATTGGCCGATTCACAGAAAGGCGCCTTCCTTCGAAGAGCAGTCAACGTCGCAGGAAATGCTGGAAACGGGAATTAAAGTCGTAGATTTGCTCTGTCCCTATCAAAAGGGTGGAAAGATCGGACTGTTCGGCGGAGCCGGCGTAGGAAAAACGGTACTGATTCAGGAGCTGATTCACAATATCGCGACGGAGCACGGCGGATATTCCGTATTCACCGGCGTAGGCGAGCGTACGCGTGAAGGAAACGACCTTTACTATGAAATGAAAGAATCCGGCGTTATTGATAAGACGACGATGGTGTTCGGACAGATGAACGAGCCGCCCGGAGCCAGAATGCGCGTAGGTCTTTCCGGCCTTACGATGGCAGAGTATTTCCGCGACAAGGGCGGAAAAGACGTGCTTTTGTTCATTGACAATATTTTCCGTTTCACGCAGGCGGGTTCTGAGGTGTCCGCGCTGTTAGGCCGTATGCCTTCGGCCGTAGGATATCAGCCGACGTTACAGACGGAAATGGGTACGCTGCAGGAGCGGATTACGTCTACAAAGAACGGTTCCATTACTTCCGTTCAGGCAGTATACGTGCCGGCCGACGACTTGACGGACCCGGCGCCGGCGACGACGTTTGCGCATCTGGACGCGACGACCGTTTTAGAGCGTTCCATCGCAGAGCTTGGCATTTATCCGGCCGTTGACCCGCTGGGCTCGACGTCCCGCATTCTGGATCCCCGCATCGTCGGACAGGAGCACTTTGAAGTGGCGCGCGGCGTGCAGGAGATCTTACAGAAATACAAAGAGCTTCAGGATATTATTGCAATTCTTGGTATGGATGAATTGTCCGAGGACGACAAGCTTGTCGTAAACCGCGCAAGAAAAGTGCAGCGGTTTTTATCGCAGCCATTCTTTGTGGCGACGCAGTTTACCGGATTAGACGGAAAATACGTTCCGATTGCGGAAACGGTAAGAGGATTTCGAGAGATTCTGGAAGGAAAGCTCGACGACGTGCCGGAAGGACATTTCTTAAATGCGGGAACGATTGATGAAGTGCGCGCCCGTATGAAGTAAGGGGTGATGGCATGGCAGAAAATGAGAAGATGTTTCAGGTAAGGATTATTACGCCGGATCGGGTGTTTTATACCGGAGAAGCGGAGATGATCGAGTTTGCGACAAGCTCCGGACAAATCGGCGTGTATAAGAAGCATATTCCGCTGACTACCGTACTTGCGCCCGGGGCAGTGATTATCCATGAGGCGGACGGTGAGAAAATTGCCGCGGTTCACGCAGGCTTTGCAGAGGTATTGCCGGAGCAGGTGACGCTTCTGGCGGAAATTGCGGAATGGGCGGCTGAAATCGATGTAGCCCGCGCAGAAGCTGCCAAAAAGCGCGCGGAAGAGCGTTTGCAGGCAAAGACAGCGGATATTGACCTTGCCCGTGCGGAGTTTGCATTGCGGAAGGCATTGACGCGCATTGATGTAAAAGAAATGAAATAACGCGCGGTGCAAAAAATGCGTTGAAAGCCCGGAGAGTTTGTTTCTCCGGGCTTTTTGCCGTCCTGTAATAGACATCTTTTCGGGGCGGAAGGTCTGCGCGCGGGCGGGGCTGGCGCAGACTTTACAACTGTCTTGTCAGTTAAAACAACGTATGGTATAATGGCACAGATGCAAAGCATGCAGAAAGGCGGCAATCCGGCGGCAGACAGACGGGGCGCCGGTCTGTAAAACAGGCGGACTGCACGATATGCAGCCGCGAAAACGAAAGGATAGGGAGAGGCGCCGAATACGGGGCTGCCTTCCTGCCGGGAGGAAGATATGAACAACAAAGAGAAGATCAGAACATGGAAGCAAAAAAAAGACGTTGTAATTCTGGCGCATTATTATGTGGACGGCGCAGTGCAGGAGATTGCGGATTTTGTGGGAGATTCCTATGCGCTGGCAAAAAAAGCATCGGAAGTGACGCAGAATAACATCCTCTTCGCCGGCGTATCGTTTATGGGTGAGAGCGCGAAGCTGTTAAACCCAAAGAAGCGCGTCTATATGGCGGAGCCTTCGGCGGGCTGTCCGATGGCGGACATGGTGACGGCGGAGCAGGTGCGTAGCATGCGGATGCGGCATCCCAATGCGGCAGTTGTCTGCTACGTCAATTCCAGCGCGCAGGTGAAGGCGGAATCAGATGTCTGCGTGACGTCTTCCAATGCCGTACAGGTGGTGCAAAAGCTAAAGGAAAAGGAGATCTGTTTTATACCGGACAGCCATCTGGCGCATTTTGTGGCGCAGGCGCTGCCCGAAAAGCAGTTCATTTACCATGACGGCTATTGCCCGACGCATCAGGAAATCAGCTTGGAAATGCTGCAAAAAGCGAAGCGGGAGCATCCGGACGCGCACGTGCTTTCCCACCCGGAATGCGCGAAAGATATCCTCGAACAGTCAGACTATGTGGGGAGTACGGCGGATATTATCCGCTTTGCACGGGAAAGCGAGGCGAAGGAATACATTATTGCTACGGAGACGGGCGTATTTCATCAGCTGGAAAAAGAAAATCCGGGCAAGGCGTTTTATCCGGTTCTCCCGTTACAGATTTGTCCTGACATGAAAAAAATTACGCCTGAGAAGGTGGCATACGTGCTGGAGCATCTGGAAGCGCAGCCGCAGATTCTGTTAGAGGAGCAGATCATGGAGCGGGCGAAAAGGCCGCTGGAACGGATGTTACAGCTGGCGCGTGCATAAGCGTGCATGGAGGCGGGATGAAAACAGACATATTGATTGTAGGAGCCGGATGTGCGGGACTTTACTGCGCGCTGCATCTTCCGCGGGATAAAAACATTCTGATTCTGACAAAAGATAAGCTGGAGCGCAGCGACTCCTTTTTGGCGCAGGGCGGAATCTGCATGTTGAGAGACGCGTCGGATTATGACCGCTATTATGAGGATACGATGCGCGCAGGGCATTATGAGAACGATCCGAAATCGGTGGAAATCATGATTCGTTCTTCCGGCGACGTCATAAAAGACCTGCTGGATTACGGCGTGGCGTTTCACAAAGAGGAAGACGGCAGCTTAAGCTTTACAAGAGAGGGCGGGCATTCGGCCAGACGCATTCTCTTTCATGCGGACGTGACCGGAAAAGAGATTACGACGCGGCTGATCGAGCAGGTTAAAAAGCGGCCGAACATTGCCATTTTGGAATACTGCACAATGCTGGATCTGTATTGTGAGGGCAATGTCTGCCGCGGCGCAGTTGTCCGAACTCCTGAGGGGGAGACGGATGTCATTGCGGCGGCGCAGACGACGCTTGCATGCGGGGGCGTCGGCGGATTATACCGGCATACGACGAATTACAGGCATCTGACCGGAGACGGCATCGCCGTTGCGCTGGCGCATAACGTTGCGCTTGAGCATGTCAATTACATACAGATTCACCCGACGACGCTGTATTCGGAAAAGGAGGAAGAGCGAAGCTTTCTGATCTCCGAATCGGTCCGGGGCGAGGGCGCCGTTTTGTACAATGCGAAAAAGGAACGGTTTGTGAATGAACTTCTGCCAAGAGACGTGCTGACCGAAAAAATCCGGGAGCAGATGGAAAAGGACCGGACGGCGCACGTCTGGCTGTCGATGGAGCGCATTCCAAACGAGACGCTGAAGCGGCATTTTCCGAATATTGTCGAACGCTGTAGAAAAAGCGGATACGACGTGTTCCGGGAGTGCATTCCCGTTGTGCCGGCGCAGCATTATTTTATGGGCGGAATTAAGGTCGATACCTTTGGCAGGACTTCGATGGAGCGGCTGTATGCGGTTGGAGAGACAGCCTGCAACGGCGTGCATGGAAGGAACCGTCTGGCAAGCAATTCGCTTCTTGAGAGCCTGGTATTTGCAAAACGGGCCGCGCGGGATATGGGAGCGCAAAAAGCGGCCGCGCCGGATGTCCCGGCGGATGGCGCCGGCATAGACATGACGCCGTATCAGGCGCAGGATGCGCTGGCGGCGCAGTATAAAGCAAGCATATTAAATGAGATTGAGAGGTTAAATAATTATGTATGATCCAATTACAATGAGGTTAAATGCAGATCCGTATATTTTAAGCGCATTAAAGGAAGATATTACGAGTGAGGACGTTACGACGAATGCGGTTATGCCCAAAGCGTGTCTTGGTCAGGTGGATCTGATCTGCAAGCAGGAAGGCATCGTCTGCGGACTGGAAGTGTTTGCCAGAGTGTTTGAGCTGATCGACGACGAAGTGGAAATCACGTTGTTTGTCAAAGACGGCGATCCGGTGCAGCCCGGGGAGAAGATGGCAAAGCTGCGCGGCGATATTCGGACGCTGCTGTCCGGAGAGCGGACGGCGCTCAACTATTTGCAGCGCATGAGCGGAATCGCGACGTATACGCACGCGATTGCCAGGCTTTTGGAAGGCACGGGCATAAAGCTTCTGGATACGAGAAAGACGACGCCCAATAACCGCGTGTTTGAAAAATACGCCGTTCGCATTGGGGGCGGGCATAATCACAGATACAATCTGACGGACGGCGTGCTGTTAAAAGACAATCACATCAGCGCAGCCGGCGGCGTAACGCAGGCCGTTCTGATGGCGAAGGAATATGCGCCGTTTGTCCGGAAGATCGAAGTGGAAGCGGAAAATCTGGACATGGTGAAGGAGGCTTTGGAAGCGGGCGCGGATATCATTATGCTGGATAATATGGAGCCGACGATGATGCAGGAAGCCATCGCGCTGATTGGCGGCAAAGCGGAAATCGAGATTTCCGGAAATGTGACGAAGGAAAATATCGAGCGCATCAGGGGGCTTGGCGTCAATTACATTTCCAGCGGCGCGCTGACGCATTCCGCGCCGATTTTGGATATTTCCCTGAAAAATCTGCATCCGATTAAATAGAAAGAAGGAAGCGTATGAGCGGAGAACAGAGGCGGGAGAAAATGCTTGCCGTTTTATGCCATGCCATGCAGCCGGTTTCCGGCGCGGCGCTGGCAGAAATGTTTGACGTCAGCAGACAGGTCATCGTGCAGGATATTGCGCTGCTCCGGGCGCAGAAGCAGGAAATTATCAGCACCTGCCGGGGCTATATCATGAAAAAGGACGCGCCGTGCCAGAGGATTTTCAAAGTCCGGCATTCGGATGAAGAGATGGAAGAAGAGCTGAATCTGTACGTGGATTTTGGCGGCAGGGTAGTGGATGAATTCGTGTATCATAAGGTGCATGCAATCATTCGTGTGGAAATGGGGCTGAAATCCCGTCTGGACGTTCGCGCATATATGGACAAATTAAAGAGCGGCAGCTCCGGCTCGCTGAAAGACGTTACGGCAGGGTTTCATTACCACACGGTAACGGCGGAATCGGAAGCCATTTTAGATCAGATTCAGCGGGAATTGGAGAAACGGGGATTTCTTGCGAAGCTGAGAGATTACGAGCCGGTTGATTTCTGGAAGTAAAGAGGGGAACGCGGCCACAGGGCGTCCTCTTCCCTCTCTTTACTTTTTGGGCCAGTTCAAGTAATATAGAAAATAGAAAATACGAAAAAGGAGCGAAAGAGGCATGGAGAAATCAAAAGTATATTTTACAACGTTTAAAACGAGCTTTACCGAGAATCTTTTGCAGAAGCTGCGCAGGCTGACGCTTGCGGCCGGTATCCGGGAAATTGATTTTGAAGATAAATATGCGGCGATTAAGATTCATTTCGGAGAATACGGCAATCTTGCGTTCCTGCGCCCCAATTACGCGAAGGTAGTGGCCGATATCGTAAAGGAAGCGGGCGGAAAGCCGTTTCTGACGGATTGCAATACGCTTTATGTGGGAAGCCGGAAGAATGCGCTGGATCATCTGGATACGGCGTATGCCAATGGATTTTCTCCGCTGACGACGGGCTGTCAGGTGATCATTGCAGACGGCCTGAAGGGAACGGATGAGGCGCTTGTGCCTGTGAACGGCGAATATGTCAAAGAAGCGAAGGTCGGACGCGCGCTGATGGATGCAGATATTTTGATTTCTCTGACGCATTTTAAAGGGCATGAAGCGACGAGCTTTGGCGGCGCGATTAAAAACATTGGAATGGGCGGCGGCTCAAGGGCCGGCAAGATGGAGATGCACAGCGACGGCAAGCCGGGCGTGACGGCGGAAAAATGCGTCGGCTGCGGCAGCTGTACGAAGGTCTGCGCGCATACGGGCGTTACGATTACGGAAAAAAAGGCGTATATCGACCATGACCGCTGCGTTGGCTGCGGACGCTGCATCGGCGTATGCCCAAAAGATGCGATTGAAGCGACGTTTGACGCGTCCAATAAGCGGCTGAACTGCAAAATGGCAGAGTATACAAAGGCGATTTGCCAGGGCCGGCCGTGCTTTCATATTGCGCTGGTCTGCGACGTTTCGCCCAACTGTGACTGTCATGCGGAAAATGACATTCCGATTATTCCGGATGTCGGCATGTTCGCTTCGTTTGATCCGGTTGCGTTAGACGTTGCATGCGCGGATGCGTGCAACCGCCAGCCGATCATTGCGGGAAGCGTTCTGGCGGAGCAGGCGGCGCATCAGAAGGATTGCGCGCATCACGATCATTTTCATATGACGCACCCGGATACGGAGTGGGAGAGCTGCATTGCGCACAGCGTAAAGATCGGGCTTGGCACGGATCAGTATGAACTGATCGAGCTATAAAATCGGACAGGAAAGAGAAACGGTGGAAAATTTTAAGGATGACGGGCAGATGCGTCTGCTGATCGACAGACTGGAGCGGGAGCGCCGTCTGGAAAAAGAAGAATGGATGGCGCTGATCGGAGAGCTGCCGGAAGCGGAGTATCTGTTTGCGAAAGCGCGGGCGGCTGCAAAACGGCAGTATGGCACGGCCGTTTATGCCAGAGGGCTGATTGAGTTTACCAATTACTGTAAAAACAATTGTTTTTACTGCGGCATTCGAAGGGATAATGCAAATGTTGACCGCTATCGGCTTGATGAAGCGGAAATTATGGACTGCTGTAAAACGGGCTACGCGCTTGGATTTCGTACATTCGTGTTGCAGGGAGGCGAAGATCCTTATTATACGGATGAAAAACTGGAACGGCTGGTATGGCGCATCAAAGCATCGTATCCCGACTGCGCGCTGACGCTGTCTGTCGGGGAAATGTCAAAAGAGAGCTATCAGCGTCTGTTTGACGCGGGCGCTGACCGCTATCTGCTGCGGCATGAGACGGCAGACGAACGGCACTATCGCAGGCTGCATCCCAAAGAGCTTAGCTTAAACGCAAGGAAGGCGTGTCTGTTGGCATTGCAGGAGATTGGCTTTCAGACGGGGTGCGGCTTTATGGTCGGCTCGCCCGGGCAGACGGTGGAGAGCCTGGCGGAAGATATGCTGTTTATTACGGAATTTGGCCCTCAGATGGTAGGCGTGGGTCCGTTTGTGCCGCATCATGATACGCCGTTTGCGAAGCATCCAAAAGGAAGCGTGGAGCGGACGCTGTATATGATCGGTCTGCTTCGGCTGTTAAAGCCCGCTCTTTTGCTTCCGGCAACGACTGCGCTTGGCACGGCGGACGCAAATGGCAGAGAGCGCGGCGTTCTGGCGGGGGCCAACGTCGTGATGCCAAATCTCTCACCCATTGGCGTCCGGAAAAAATACGCCCTGTATGATGACAAAATCTGTACCGGAGAAGAAGCGGCAGAATGCCTTGCCGGACTGCGCCGGCGCATGGAGGGGATTGGTTATGCGCTTTCAATGGAACGGGGCGATCCGGTGAAGGAATAGAAAGCGGCTTCTGAAAAGGATGCATGCTCAGATTCTGCCGCAGGGCAGGGAAAGAAGGAAAAATATGTACAACGTAATGTCGCCAAGAGCGGAAGAATTTATCAGCGATGAGGAAATAAAAGAATCGCTGGCTTATGCGGAACAAAATAAAAACAACAGGGTGTGCATTGAGCGGATTTTAAAGAAAGCGTCAGAGATGAAGGGGCTTTCACACAGGGAGGCAATCGTGCTTTTAGATTGTGAGCTGGATGATCTGAATGCAGAAATCGAGCGTCTGGCAGAAGCCATCAAGCAGGAATTTTACGGCAACCGCATTGTGATGTTTGCGCCGCTGTATCTGTCCAATTACTGCGTCAATGGATGCAAGTACTGCCCATACCACCTTAAGAACAAGAATATTGCAAGAAAGAAGCTTTCACAGCAGGAGATTGTGCGGGAAGTGATGGCGCTGCAGGATATGGGACATAAACGGCTTGCGCTGGAAGCGGGAGAAGATCCCGTCCATAACCCGATCGAGTACATTCTGGAAAGCATCGAAACGATTTATGGAATCCGTCATAAAAATGGAGCGATTCGCCGCGTTAACGTTAATATCGCGGCAACAACGGTAGAAAATTACAGAAAATTAAAAGAAGCCGGCATCGGGACGTACATTCTGTTTCAGGAGACCTACCATAAAAAATCTTACGAAGAGCTGCATCCGACGGGGCCAAAGAGCGATTATGCCTATCATACGGAAGCGATGGACCGCGCAAGAGAAGCCGGTATCGACGATATGGGCATCGGCGTTTTATTTGGGCTGAACAACTATCGATATGATTTCACCGGCATCATCATGCATGCGGAGCATATGGAGCAATATGGCGGCGTAGGCCCGCACACAATCAGCGTGCCGCGCGTGCGGCGCGCGGATGACATTGATCCGAATGTATTTGACAATGGCATAAGCGACGCGATGTTTGCCAAAATCGTTGCATGTCTGCGGATTGCCGTGCCGTATACGGGGATGATCGTATCGACGAGGGAATCGCAGGAGAGCAGGGAGCGCGTGCTGCATCTTGGCGTTTCGCAGATCAGCGGAGGCTCCAAAACGAGCGTAGGCGGTTATGTGGAGGAAGAGGCGCCGGAAGAGAATTCCGCGCAGTTTGACATCAGCGACAACCGCAGTCTGGATGAGGTTGTGCGCTGGCTGATGCAGCTAGGGTACGTTCCGAGCTTTTGCACGGCATGCTACCGGGAAGGCAGGACGGGCGACCGCTTTATGACGCTTCTGAAAAACCGGCAGATTTTAAACTGCTGCCATCCAAATGCGCTGATGACACTGAAGGAATATCTGGAAGACTACGCGACGGAAGAGACGAAGGCGATTGGAGAGAAGTTAATAGAACGCGAGCTGACAAAAATCCCGAATCCGACGGTACGGGATAAGGCGGAGGAATATATACGGAACATTCATCTTGGAAAGCGGGATTTCCGGTTTTAGGCGGTGGCAAAGGAGCGTGCGATAGATGGGAATGAATGAGACGCCGTCGGCGGAGCGTGTGCACATTGGCATTTTTGGCAGAAGAAACGCCGGGAAATCCAGCGTTATGAATGCCGTGACAGGACAGAATCTGGCAATCGTATCCGACCGGAAAGGCACGACGACGGACCCTGTGAAAAAGGCGATGGAGCTTTTGCCGCTTGGTCCCGTCGTTTTTGTGGATACGCCGGGGCTGGACGATGAAGGGGAGCTGGGCAGACAGCGCGTGGAAAAAAGCTATCAGGCGTTGGAGCAGACAGACCTTGCTGCGCTTGTCATAGACGGAGAGGGAGCGGCAGAGCCGGATGCGCTTTTGCGCGTGGAGCGGCCGCTGTTAAAGGAGCTTGCGGCGCGCCGGATTCCATATGTGATCGCGGTCAACAAGGCGGACGCGCTGACGGAACAGAAAAAGCGCGCATGGGAGGCGCTGTTTGCGGATGAAAAAAATCTGCTGTTTATCAGTGCAAAGAGCGGAGAAAATATACAGGATTTGAAAGAATGTCTGGCAAAGCTGCGGCCGGAGGAAACGGAAAAGCGCCGTATTCTTGGTGATCTGCTGCAGCCGGGCGACGTCGTTGTGCTTGTTGTGCCGATTGATTCCGCGGCGCCCAAAGGACGTCTGATTCTGCCGCAGCAGCAGGTGATCCGGGATTGTCTGGAAGTGGGAGCGCATCCGTTTGTAACAAGGGAGACGGAGCTTTGCGCCGCGCTTTCTGCGCTTTCGAAAAAGCCGAAAGTTGTAGTGACCGACAGCCAGGCATTTGAGAGGGTGGCAAAAGATACGCCGGAGGATATGTTTCTGACGTCGTTTTCCATCCTCTTTTCCAGATACAAAGGGGATCTGGCGCAGCAGGTAAAAGGCGCGAAGAAGCTTCTTGCGCTGCGGGACGGCGACGTCATACTGATTTCCGAAGGGTGTACGCATCACAGGCAGTGCGAGGATATTGGCACAGTCAAAATGCCCCGCTGGATTCGAGAATATACGGGAAAGGATATTCAGTTTACGTTTACATCCGGGACGCAGTTTCCGCAGGATTTGTCCCAATATGCGTTGATTGTGCATTGTGGGGGATGCACGTTAAATGAGCGTCAGATGAAAAGCCGTCTGCAATGCGCCGTGGAAAGGGGCGTGCCGATGACGAATTATGGCATGGCAATTGCACAGATGCATGGCGTTTTAGATCGCAGCCTTGCGCTGTTTCGTGCAGAGGGCGGATGATTTTTGGAGGGGTTTATGAATATACAGGATAAGCTGGAACGAATTTTACGTGATCTGCACATTATGCTTTCCAGAGCGCAGGAATCGGAGCGCAGCCCGGAATACGTCCTGATACGCAAAAAGGAAATGCAGGCAAAGCTGGGGAGCATCAGCGAGGCAGTCCGGGAGATGATGGAGGCCTATGAAATTACGGAGCAGAGCCGCAACCGGGGAGAGCTTGAGGCGGAAAAGCGCCGGATGGAGATTATGCGGGACGCCGGCCGGCAGGCGGAAGACATCTACGCGGCATCCGTAATCTATACGGACGACGCGCTGGGGCGGATTTTGGATATTATCGATGCGGCAGAGCGGTCTTCCAGAGAAGTGCTAAAGCAGTTTTCGCGGGAAATGGCGGAAGAGAGGCGCACGATTCGCAGCAATCAGCTGGAATTGATTACACAGCTTGGAGATATGAAGGATACGGCGAAATATATGCGGCTGATTGAAGAGCGCAACCGTGAAATTGCAAAGGAAAAGGCCAAAAAGCAGGACAATGGAACGTCCCGCGACTATCGGCGCGGCAGAGAGCGGGAGGCGGGCAATACGGCCGTTACGCCGGAGATTAAGATTAACAGGGAATATTTTGAAAAAGCGGGGCTGTCGCCGGACGGACTTTTGGATGCGCAGACAGAAGGGGAAGCGAATGCCGGAGAAGAAACGGCGTCCTATGAGAAACCGGTGATCAAGGTCAACCAGGAGTATTTTCGAAAGCGGGAGCAGACGGCGCAGGAAGTGGAAGAAGCGGGAGAAGAAAGCAAAGAAGAACGACAGAAATTCTTTTCTTTTGGACGGAAATCATAAGAAGCAGCGGCAGGATGGAAAGGAGCAGGGAACATGAATCGAATACTCGTCTGTGACGACGACAGAGAAATCGTAGAGGCGATCGAAATTTATCTGCAACAGGAAGGATATGAAGTGATCCGTGCATACGACGGAGCGGAAGCGCTTGACATTTTAAAAAAGCAGGCAGTCGATCTTTTGATTATTGACGTTATGATGCCAAAGTTGGACGGCATTCGCGCAACCTTAAAAATCCGGGAGGAGAGCAGCATACCCATCATCATCCTATCGGCCAAATCCGAGGATTCCGATAAGATTCTGGGGCTGAATATCGGAGCGGACGACTATCTGACAAAGCCGTTTAACCCGCTTGAGCTGGTGGCCAGGGTGAAATCACAGATCAGACGCTATACAAAGCTTGGCAATGCCGCAGAGAGCAGTCATGCGGTGTATCAGGCGGGCGGGCTTGTCATCAATGACGATCTCAAAGAGGTGACGGTCGATGACGAACCGGTTAAGATGACGCCGATCGAGTACAATATTCTTCTGCTTTTGATGAAGAATCAGGGCAAGGTTTTTTCCATCAGCCAGATCTACGAAAGCATCTGGAATGCGGACGCCATTGGCGCAGACAATACGGTGGCCGTACACATCCGTCACATTCGGGAGAAGATTGAAATCAATCCGAGGGAGCCGCGCTACATCAAAGTCGTATGGGGCATCGGGTATAAAATAGATAAAGTATAGGGGAAAATCAGGATGGACAGCAAATTCAACAATGGATTTAAAACGGTTGCAGTCTTTGTGCAGATGGTCTGTCTGATCATCGTAATTGTCGTTACGGCCCTGATGGTGAACCTGTTTGGAAGGAGTAGGCTTAGTTTTCGTGACATCGGAAGTGACTATTCCTTTTTTCATTCCTATCATTTTGCGGAAGAAATTTCGGGCGAGATAAAAACGCTGACGCTGTTTTTGCAGATGAAGGAACTGGATCCGGACTATACGAAGTACAAGCAGTACAGGCTTCGGTATGACGGCGGGGAAAGCAACCTGTATTACTGGCTTTTGCGGGATGGCGCGATTGTTTCCAATATGCCGGAAGAAGCTGCGGACACAAAGGAAGGGGCGAAAGCCTTTGCGGAAAAAATGGGCAGCTATTTGTATTATAATGATGAAACGGTGCATCTGGATGGGGATCTGGCGCGCATTGGCGCCGCGCAGACAGTGGATTTTCTTCGTTTGTTCCAGAACAGGGAAGAAGGCGAGCTGTATATCGCCGTTGATGTTTCCCTGTCGAAAAAAGATGCCATTGCAGATGCGGCAGAGGTTTACGAAACGTATTTTCCCTGGATTGGAATGGGGTTGATCGTGGCCGTGCTTTCGTTTCTTTGTTTTTTGCTGGTCATGATTTACCTGACGCTTGCGGCCGGCAGAAATGAGAAGGATGACAGAATTCATCTGCATCGGATTGATTATCTGCCGACGGAGATTTTGTTTCTGTTCTTATGCTTTTTCATCTTTGGATTGATTGCGTTTTGCGTCAGGCTTGGCGGGAAGGACTGGGGCATTTCCAGCGCTCTGATTCTGACGGGGACGCTGGTGTTTTTGTCGGATGCAGTGATCCTGACGCTGTATCTGAGCTTTGTGCGAAAGATCAAGGCGGAGCAGTTTATGAGCTGTAGCCTGACGGTATATACGGTGCATACGTTAAAGGCGTGCATGCAAAGGCAGGATATTGCAAGGCGCACGAAGATTCAGTTTGGGGCATATGGGCTTTTGGTGGCGTTTTTCGTGTGGGAGGCGTTTGCGGGCCGTCATGTTTGGGCGGCAGCCGCGCTTTTTTTCCTGTTCGCTTACCTGTCGGCGCAATTTTTGCAGCAGGCCGTCTGGCGGAAAAAGATCTTAGAGGGGGTTCGTCAGATCAGTCACGGAACGGTGGATTATCAGTTAAACAGCAGAGAGTTTGGCGGAGATTACAGGGAGCTGGCGGAAGAAATCAATGGCATTGGGGAAGGGCTTATGCATGCCGTGGAGGAGAATACGAAAAACGAGCGTCTGAAAACAGAGCTTGTCACCAATGTCTCCCACGATATCAAAACGCCTCTGACGTCAATTATCAATTATGTCAGCCTGATTAAAATGGAAGGAAGCTGGAATGAGAATGTAGAAAATTACGTAGGCATCCTGGAAAAGAAGTCGCAGCGGTTAAAGCAGCTGACGGAGGACCTGGTGGAAGTTTCGCAGATTACGACCGGGAATATTATGCTGGACATGCAGCCAATCAATATGGTGGAGCTGATTTATCAGACCGGCGGAGAATTCAACGAGCTGTTCGAAGAGGCGGGGCTGACGGTGATTACGCGCCTTCCCAAAGAGCCGGTCATGGTTCTGGCCGACGGAAGCCGCGTCTGGCGGGTTGTGCAGAATCTGTACAACAATGTGGCCAAATATGCGATGCGGGATACGAGGGTCTTTGTGGAGCTGAAGGTGAATGACGGATACGGTGAATTCTCCATCAAAGACATCTCTGCGCAGGAGATTCAAAAATCGGCGAAGGATTTAAGCGGGCGGTTTGTGCGCGGCGACGAATCCCGTCAGACGGAGGGCAGCGGACTGGGGCTTTCGATCGCGGAAAATCTGACGAAGCTGATGGGAGGAACGTTTGAGATTGCGCTGGACGGCGATCTGTTTACCGTATCCATTACATTTCCTGTGATCAATCCCTGACAGGATGCGGGAAACATAATTTTTCAGGAGAGACGACATGTATTTTAGTTCAATGACATTTTTGTGGGTATTTTTGCCGCTGACGCTTTTGCTGTATCTTCTGGCGGAGCATTTTGGAAAAAACCGGGCCGGAAACCTTGTGCTGCTTTTGGCAAGCCTGCTGTTTTACGCATGGGGCGAGCCCGTGTATATCGTGCTGCTTTTGTGCTCCGTCGCAATGAATTATCTGTTCGGCCTGCTGCTTACAGGGAAAAGCGGAAATGAGCGCAAAGCGCTTTTGGCGTGCGGCGTCGCTTTGAATATCGGACTGCTTGGGTTTTTCAAATATTATAATTTTTTTGCGTCTTACGGCAATCAGCTGCTTGGGGGAGACTATCTGCCGATGAGCTCCTTTGCGCTGCCGCTTGGCATTTCCTTTTATACGTTTCAGGCCATGTCCTATGTAATCGACGTGTACCGCGGCGAAGTGTCCGCGCAGAAGAATTTTTTCTCCCTTCTGCTGTATATTTCGCTGTTTCCGCAGCTGGTAGCCGGGCCGATTGTAAAATACAGGGACGTGGAGGCGCAGCTTTCCGGGAGGGTCAGTACGTACGAAAAAAGGGCGTACGGCGTAAAACGCTTTCTTTACGGTCTGAGCAAAAAAGTTCTGCTGTCCAATGTGTTTGGAAGATATGTGGATATGGTATTGGGATTTGAAGCGGCAAAACTCAGCACGGGACTGGTCTGGCTGGCGATGCTTTTGTATACGTTTCAGATTTATTATGATTTTTCCGGCTATTCGGATATGGCGATCGGGCTTGGCAGCATGTTTGGCTTTTCCTTTCGGGAAAATTTCAGGTATCCGTATGTTGCGCAGTCGATACAGGAGTTTTGGAGAAGGTGGCACATCTCTCTCTCCACCTGGTTTAAGGAGTATGTTTACATTCCCTTAGGGGGCAACCGCAGGGGGACAGCGCGCACGTATGTCAATCTGTTTGTCGTATTTCTGCTGACGGGCTTCTGGCATGGGGCAAGCCTGACGTTTGTATTTTGGGGAATATTTCACGGCGCGTTTATGGTGATCGAGCGACTGGGCTTTGCGCGCGTATTGGAAAAGAATCCTCTGAAAATACTAAATCATGCCTATGCATGGCTTGTGATCATATGCGGATGGGTCCTGTTTCGGGCGGACGGGATGACAAAGGGGCTGGCATTGTGGAAGGCGATGTTTGTGTACCAGAAGGGAGAATACAATCTTTTCACCTGTCTGAATGCGGAGGTGGCGCTTTCGCTGCTGTGTGGATTTCTGCTTTGCGGCGTTTTGCAGACGCGGCTTCCCAAATTAAAGGAGGCGCTTTATGACAGGCAGGAGGCTTCGGTCGTGCAGACGATTTGTCTGGCCGCGCTGTTTCTGCTCTGCATCGTTTCGCTTTCCGCCGACTCCTATAATCCATTTATTTATTTCCGGTTTTAAACGGCCAAAAGGAGGAAATTATGAAGCATAAAGTGCGTTTTGTCCTGTTTTTGCTGCTGCTTGTGGCGCCATCCGTCACATTTTTGTTTGTGCGGGATCTGATTGATTCAAAAAATCATGAGAACCGGAAATTTGCGGAACGGCCAACGCTTTCCCTTGCGAATCTGCCGTCGTTTCCGCAGCAGTTTGACGACTGGTTCAACGATTATCTTCCATATAAAAACCAGCTTGTGATGACAAACACGATCAAAAACGACATACTTGGCGCCGGGACGACGGCGATGGAATATATGACGGGCTCTATGGTGATTAAGGGAAAAGATAACTGGCTGTTTTATAATGCGGAAAAGCAGCAGTCCTTCAACGACTATATGTGCAACAATCTCTATGAAGAGGCGGAGCTTGCCCGGATTGCAGACGGCTATGTAAAATTGCAGGAAAAGCTGGGCGAGCTTGGGATAGAGCTTGTCGTCTTATATGCGACGAATAAGGAGCAGGTGTATCCGGAATATATGCCGTCCTCCATCGTTCCCGTCGGCTCTTACAGCAGGACGGATCAGCTTGTGGATTACATGCGCGCGCATACGTCTGTTCCGCTTCTTTATACAAAAGAAGCGCTGCGGGAGGAAAAAGAGGGACGCCAGCTGTTTTATAAATACGATACGCACTGGAACAGTCTGGGCGGGTTTGTAGGCGGACAGCTTTTAAACGAGCATTTTCACGGAGAGCGCGTGTTCTTAAAGGACGTTTCCTGCGAACCGGTCAAAACGGATGTAAGCGGCGATCTGGCGCGCATGCTGTCGATGGGAAACGTGTATAACGATGATACGGAGTGGCAGGTCAGAGGCTATAAAGAAGAAGTCACCGTCGAAGAGAGCCGCGACGGGGAGGACTTTGTCTTTACGTCCAATGCAAAAGATCCAAGAAGCTTACTTGTGTATATGGATTCGTTTGGCTATGCGTTAATGGGGATTTCAAAAGACTATGCAAGCGTTCGGTTTTCCAGAAATACGGAGGATTTTGCCTCGTATTGCAGGACGAAGCGCCCGGACGCCGTTGTCATTGAGATGGTGGAGCGCTGGAAGGATGGGCAGGAAGGCTGGTGCAGAGGCCTGTACGATCTGCTTGCGGAGAAATAGGAACTTATGTATAATAGGACGAAGAAATGAGGGAGTGTCAATGGGAACGTTATATAAAGAGGCGAAAGAGTTCCTCAATATACACAAAACAGCGCTGTTTATCAATGCATGCATATGCGTCATCTGTTACGGGCATCTGGTGTTTTCCCAGAATGTCGGGATTGATACGGAGCATGTCATAAACTATCCGGGCGTATCCATGCAGTGGGAGAGCGTTGGGCGGCAGGGGCTTTTGTATACAAAGCGGCTGTTTGGCATAATGGAATACAATCCGTATCTTGGCGGCGTTCTGTTTCTGGGCAGCTTTATTTTGCTTGGAAGCCTGATCGCGTTTTTGTGCTGGCTGGTGAGCGGAAAAGATGACAGCTATCCATACGGCTGGCTTATGGTTCTGTTTTCTGCGTGCCCGGTATGGATGATACAGTTTTACTTCAGCCTTCAGCGGGCGGAAGTGGTGATGGGCATGCTCTATGGCGTGATTTCCGTATTCTGCCTGTGCAAGCTGCTGTTTTTAGGAGAGCGAAGACTTTACTGGCTGCCGGTCGGTCTGTTTTTTGGCGTATGGTGCCTGGCGTCTTATCAGAGCTGCGCGCTTTTGTACATCAGCCTGTGCATTACGTGTTATCTGCTGGATTTTTTCAGGGACTCCGAACGGGACTGGAAGGTATATGTCCGGCATATCCTTGGACTTATGATCGGCTTTGGCGCCGTATACGTTTCTTATAATGTGGCAATCAGCCGCACGCTTTCGAACAGCTATTATCTCGACGCACAGATCAAGTGGGGGAAATATCCTCTGGCGCAGAGCCTTTCCCTGATTTTTGATCATGTGAAATGTACGCTGAACTGGCATATGGAATCGGACGTGTCGGCCTATCCTTTGGCATGCGTCTGTGCGGCGCTTCTGCTTGTCGCATATGCTGTGCAAACGAGAAAGAATCTTGGAATGCTTTTTTTTGGGCTGCTTGGGCTTATGGCGTCGCCGTTTCTCTTTTCCATTTACATTGGAGACAAGGCGATTGCAAGGACGCAGTTTGCGCAGGCGCTGACCTGCGCGGCGGTCTGCATGCTGTTTTGGGGATTTTGCAGGAGGCGGTCGGGCCGGAAGCTGGCCGTAATGAAATGGGGCGGCATGGCGGCGGCCGGCGTTATTGTCTGGGTTTGCATGTCGCTGATTCTGCGGCTTGAGTATACGGAGGATATGCGGTATCGGGAGGATGCGATCGTTGCGCAGACGATTGCAACGGATCTTGGCAGAATCGAAGAGGCAGCGGGCGTTCCGGTTATTTTTGTAGGAGAGCGAAAGGCAAAATTAAACGGGGCCGCGCAGCCGGCGGATATTTATGGATACTCCTTTTTCCAGTGGGACCATTCCGTGGGGAACCCCACGGGCGGCACGTGGCGTATCGTCGGGTTTATGAAAACGCTTGGCATTGATGTGGAGTTTGAAGGAAAATACAGGAAAAAAGCCATAAAAGCGGCGGAGAAGATGCCGTGTTATCCGCAGGAGGGCTATATTTGTGTCCGGGATGGCTATACGGTGATCAAATTATCCGATACGCAGACTGCTCCATAAGACAAAAAAGAACGGGAATCATCCTGCGCGCTTTTCTTTTTCGCGCCGGCCTTTGGGCAGTGCGAAGAGGAAAAGCGTTTTTTAGTGCACAGGGGAGCGCGTCCTGTGAAACGAAAACGACTTGCCGCGGCGGTGAGGAAAAACGTTGCGAAAGCAGCCCGCCGCGGGCAGAGAATCCTGCTTTGCAAAAATCCTTTTTGTTCGGGTAAGGGAAAAGCGATTTTTGCCGGGAGAAGCCGTAAATTGTTGACTTTTTATAGTACTGCATTTATAATTTGAATAACTATGGATAGAAATAAGGAGAAAAAGATGAAATTATTCGAACATGGCGTTTATCTTGTAAACGGAACGGAATTAATCGAAGAGGGAAATGCGGCGGCAGATGCGATTTTTGGCAAAACCGGAGCGCATATTACAAAAGAAGAAGCGGCAAAACATACGATTGCCTATGGCATTTTAAAAGAGCATAATACGTCCGGCAGCATGGACGCGTTACAGATTAAATTTGATAAACTTACGTCGCACGACATCACGTTTGTCGGAATCATTCAGACGGCAAGAGCGTCCGGGCTGGAAAAGTTTCCGATTCCCTATGTGCTTACGAACTGTCACAACAGCCTTTGTGCGGTCGGCGGCACGATCAACGAAGATGATCATATGTATGGACTGACCTGCGCGAAAAAATATGGCGGCGTCTATGTGCCGCCGCATCAGGCCGTTATTCACCAATATGCGAGAGAGATGCTTGCGGGCGGCGGCAAGATGATTCTTGGGTCGGATTCCCATACGCGCTATGGCGCGCTTGGCACAATGGCGATGGGCGAAGGCGGTCCGGAGCTTGTCAAGCAGTTGCTTGGGCAGACCTATGACATTCGGATGCCGGAAGTTGTCGGCGTGTATTTAAAAGGCGAGCCGGTAAAAGGCGTAGGGCCGCAGGATATTGCGTTAGCGATCATTGGCGAGGTGTTTGCAAACGGCTATGTCAAGAATAAGGTCATGGAGTTCGTGGGGCCTGGCGTATCTGGCTTAAGCGTGGATTTCAGGATCGGCATCGACGTTATGACGACGGAGACAACCTGTCTTTCCTCGATCTGGCGGACGGATGCGCGCGTGCAGGAGTTTTTTGAGACGCATGGCAGAAGCGAAGACTATAAAGAATTAAATCCGGGACAGACGGCATACTATGACGGCATGATCGAGGTGGATCTTGGCAAGATCCGACCGATGATCGCCATGCCGTTTCACCCGAGCAATACGTATACGATCGAGGAGCTGAACGCGAACCTGACGGATATCCTGGAAGACTGCGAAAAACGCGCGCAGGTAAGCTTTGACGGCGCGGTTAAACCGGATTTTAAGAGCAAAATCCGAAACGGAAGGCTGTATGTGGATCAGGGCATTATCGCCGGCTGTGCAGGCGGCGGTTTTGAAAACATCTGCGACGCCGCGGATATTTTAAAAGGCGCTTCCATCGGGCCGGACGAGTTTACGCTGAGCGTTTATCCGGCAAGCATGCCGATTTATATGGAGCTGGTCAAAAATGGAGCGGCCGCGTCCCTGATGCAGACGGGAGCCATCTTAAAGACGGCGTTCTGCGGACCGTGCTTTGGAGCCGGCGATACGCCTGCGAATAATGCGTTTTCCATCCGCCATTCGACGAGAAACTTCCCGAACCGGGAAGGCTCTAAGGTGCAGAACGGGCAGGTGGCGTCCGTCGCGCTGATGGACGCGCGTTCGATTGCGGCGACCGCGGCAAACAAAGGATATCTGACGGCGGCGACCGATATCGACGCCAACTTTACGAAGCCGAACTATTTCTTTGACAGCCAGATTTACGCAAACCGCGTGTTTGACAGCAAAGGCAAAGCCGATCCGGATGTGGAGATCCAGTTTGGACCCAATATTAAGGACTGGCCTACGATGAGCCCTCTGCCGCAGCATATGCTTTTGAAAGTGGTGGCGGAAATCCACGATCCTGTCACGACGACGGACGAGCTGATTCCGTCCGGCGAGACGTCTTCGTATCGCTCCAATCCGCTTGGGCTGGCAGAGTTTACGCTTTCCAGAAAAGATCCGGCTTACGTCGGCAGGGCAAAAGAGATTCAGAAAGCGCAGAAGGCAATCGAAGAAGACAGATGTCCCTGTGAAGCCGTGCCGGAATTAAAGCCCGTTATGGATCAGATCAAAGAACGCTATGAAGATGTGAACCGAAAGACAATTGGAATTGGAAGCACGATTTTTGCAGTAAAGCCGGGAGACGGCTCTGCGCGTGAGCAGGCGGCTTCCTGCCAGAAAGTGCTTGGCGGATGGGCCAATATTGCCAATGAATATGCAACGAAG
Source organism: uncultured Roseburia sp. (assembly GCA_947647505.1). Classification (GTDB taxonomy): domain Bacteria; phylum Bacillota; class Clostridia; order Lachnospirales; family Lachnospiraceae; genus Roseburia_B. The sequence continues at coordinate 97,838 of CANSKO010000003.1, forward strand.
CGCTACCGCTCCAATCTGATCAACTGGGGCATGCTGCCGCTTTTAACGGAAGCGGGCGAACTGCCGTTTGCAAATGGAGATTACATCTTCCTGCCGAATATTCGAACAGAGGTGGAAGAGAAAGCGGAAGAAATCGAAGCATATGTGATAAAAGACGGCGCGTTCCATGCGTGCAGACTTTGGATGGGTGAGTTGACGGACGATGAAAGAAGCATTATTTTAAAGGGCTGCCTGATTAATTATAACCGATGCCAGGAGGCGGTACAGTGAAAGACATACCCGAAAAAGTCCGAAACGAGAATGAAAAAGCAGACATTCGAAAATATACGGTGATTGCAGTCGTGACATTCCTTACGTTCTGCTGCTGCAGCCTGTTTTTCTTCTTCCTTTACCGTTATCATGGCTTTGCCGCATACTGGCAGAAGCTGATGAAGATTTTACAGCCGGTGATTATGGGATTTATCGTGGCCTATCTGTTAAATCCCGTTATGATGGTTCTGGAAAAGCGCTTGTATGCCCTGCTGGTAAAAAAAGTAAAGGAAGAGCGAAAGGCGAGGCGCATGGCGCGAACGCTTGGAACGCTTGGCGCAATTCTCTTTTTGCTGCTGATTATCTTCCTGCTGCTGTACATGATGATTCCGGAATTAATCAAAAGCATCCAGAATGTGATGGTGAATGTGCCGGAAGAGCTTAACGGCTTTACGAACTGGATGGAGACGGCGCTGGCGGAAGAGGGGCCGTGGTCGGAATGGATGGCGACGTTTGGCATTGATCTTGCGAGCTTCGCGGATTATCTGGAAAGCATGCTTTCCGGGCAGATTCTGCCGCAGGTCAAAACATATCTGACGTATCTGGTATCGATTACGACCGGCGTGATCAGCGCAGTGAAGATGCTGTTTAACTTTATTATCGGGCTTGTGATTGCGCTGTATCTTCTGATGAGCAAGGAGACGTTTATCGGACAGGGGAAAAAGATTGTCTATGCTGCGCTGCCAGTCAAACTGGGCAATATCGTGATCCACGTCATGCGCGTGACGAATCAGATGTTTGGCGGGTTTATCAGCGGCAAAATACTGGATTCCGCGATTATTGGCGTTATCTGCTATGTCGGGCTGATCTGCATGCAGATGCCGTACAGTCTTCTCGTGGCCGTGATCGTTGGCGTGACAAACGTCATACCGTTTTTTGGTCCGTTTATCGGCGCAGTGCCGGGCGTGATTCTGATTGCGCTTGCAGATCCCATCAAAGGGTTATATTTTTTGATTTTCGTACTTGCCTTACAGCAGGTGGACGGCAATATCATCGGGCCGAAGATTCTGGGAGATTCTACAGGGCTTTCTTCGTTCTGGGTTGTTTTTGCGATTCTGGTGGGAGGCGGACTGTTTGGATTTATGGGAATGCTCTTAGGCGTGCCGACGTTTGCCGTCATCTATTATCTGCTCCGTGAGATTGTGGCGTACGTGCTGCGCAGACGCAGGCTGCCGGAACGCACGGCAGAGTATATCCGCATGCAGGATGTAGACGTGGAGACGGGCAGACTGCGTTACAAGGAGAACGAGTAGTACCGCACTTTTTGAGGTGACACGATTGGATAAATATGAAATAAAACTGAAATCAGACCAGATGAGGGCGCTGGCCGACGAGGGCGAATATGCCGCTGCGGCGGAAATTGCAGACACAATCAACTGGCGAAAGATTCGAAATGTAAATTTATTGGTAAAAGCAGGGGATATTTATTCCAGACAAAAGCGCTTCGAAGAGGCAAGAGAGATTCTGCTGATGGCATATGACAGGTCTCCGATTGGGAGAATGATTATATACCGTCTGGCGGAAATTGCGATTAAGATGAAGAATCTGGAGGAAGCGGAGGAATATTACAGTGAATTTGTGGAGATTGCGCCCCATGACAATTTAAAATATGTGCTCCGTTATAAAATCAGCAGGGCGAAAGGCGCCGATCTGCAAACGCAGATTGCAATTCTGGAAGAATTAAAAGAAGCGGAATACACGGAAGAATGGTCGTTTCGTCTGGCATATCTGTACCATAAAGCGGGTGAAAGCGAAAAATGCATTGAAGCCTGTGATGAACTGATCCTCTGGTTTGGGGATGGCATCTATGTAGAGCGGGCGTTGGAGCTGAAATTGCTCTATCAGCCGCTGACCAAATCGCAGGAGGGGAAATACCGCAGCTTTAAGCAGCGCAGAGACGGCGTAAAAGAAGTGTATCCAAAGGAAGAGAATGTCGTGCGGATTCCCGTTGTGCAGGAGAATGTCGAAAAGTTCAATACCGCCAACCTGCAGGAAGAGCTTGCGAAAAGCATGCAGCAGATCATGGATGCGACGGAAAAAGAAACCGTTGATGATACGATGGACAATATCAAACGGCTGGTGGAAGAGATTCCGTATCTGAGCATGCCAAGTTACGAAGCTGCACCGGCAAGCGAAAGCGAGCGCATCGAAGCGAGTGAAGCCATTGATGATCGTCTGCGGGATAATTTCCGGGAGATGCTTTCGGAGGATTCCGAGGAGTTTCATCCGGGTATGCAGAATGCCGGGATGGAAGAGCCGGGAGCCGGCGGACAGATGAGCATCGAAGATGTGCTGAGCGGATGGGAAAAGACGCGGCGGGCGGCGCAGGCCGCTTTACAGATGGCGCAGCAGCAGAAGCTGGAATCTGCAAAAGCAAGGGCGCTGCAGGAGGCGGGAGACATTATGGAGCGCCTGGCCGACGTTATACCAAAGCTTGACGCCGGGATTGCGCCTGTGCAGATGATGGAAGAGACGTATCCTCCGGAGGACGGCATTACCAACGAAGAGCGCGCTGGAAGGGCTATGGCGGATATGAACGATATGCTGCAGCGTCAGATCGAGAAATTGCAGGAGGAAGTCTGCGCCGAAGAAGAGGAAAAGGCGGAAGAGAAACGGGAGCCGGAGAAGGAAGAGGAAAAAGAGCCGGACCTGCTTCGGAAGATCCGACAGGCAAAGCCCAACTTTGACGAACAGATTGGCCTGCGGCCTTACAGACCGAGGCAGTTTGCCCTTCCTTTAGAGGAGACGGTGCGAATGCGGCAGATTGCGCAGCGGGAGCCGGAGCGCAGAGAGCCTGAAAGCGGGGGACTGGAAGCGGAGTATGCAAAAGGGCTTACTGACGCAGGGGATTTGGAACGCCATCCTGTCGCCGATTCCGACATGGGAGGTGTGACGGATTTTGAGGGCGAACGTCCGGAGGCGACGCATGCAGACGCTTCTGTCGAATGGGAGCCGGAAGAAAACGAAGCGCAGGAAATGGACGACATAGCGTCAGAAGCGCTGCATATGCAGGGGGATGCCGGGCAGATGGCGGAACCGGCGGAGGAAATGGACATAACGGAAGAAATGCGGCTTGCGGAAGCCGAATTCTATGGCATACCGCCGGAAATGCTGGATACGGAGCAGCGTCCACACGTTCAGCAGGCCGAAACGGCAGAAGATGAAAGCGAAGCGCTGCTGCTTCGGCAGGACACAAAAGAAATTAAAGCAAAAAAAATTGCAGAAGCGTTAGACCGTCAGGCAAAAGCTTCAAAAAAGGAAGTAAAAGAGGAAGAAGCGGAAGCTGTGTCGGAGGCATATCCGGCGATTACAAAATTAAACGAGGAGCAAAAGGCTATTTTTTCTTATTTTGTTCCGGTAGCGGGCATGGAACGCCAGATCTGTCAGGCTCTGACCAAAACGGCGGCGAGGCTGTCGGAAGGAAAGGGCGCTTCTACGGGCAATATTCTGATTCAGGGCGGGGCCGGCTGCGGCAAGACGATGCTGGCAAGGGCGCTTGTCCGCGCATTGCAGACAGAAATCGGTCTTCCGAATGGGAAAGTCGGCAAAATTGATGCGCAGGTTTTAAACAAAAAAGAGCTGTCTAAAGTGATGAAAAAGATGGCGGGGGGCTGCCTGATTATCGAGCGCGCCGGCGGTCTTTCCAGAGAGACGGCGGTAAAGCTGTCTTTGCTGCTCGATCAGGACGAAAGTGGAATGCTTCTGATTATGGAGGATGCCAGGACAGGGCTGGATCAGGCGTTAAGCAGCGCAGAGGGCCTTGCGGCAAAATTTACGGAACGGATTAAAATTCCGGTGTTTACCAGCGATGAACTCGTAGAATTCGGGAAAGCGTATGCCCATGATCTGTCCTATGAAATTGATGCGATGGGGGTGCTTGCGCTTTATAACCGCATCAGTAATATCCAGAGGCTGGATCAGGCGACGACTCTGACGGAAGTGAAGGGAATTATAGACGAGGCAATTGAAAATGCGGAAAAGAAAACGATAAAAAAGGCGTTTTCCATCCTGACGTCCAGAAGGTATGCGGAGAATGATTATGTGCTTCTTCGGGAAAAGGATTTTGAAGAATAAAAACGGAGGGTATTTTATGGGTAATTTTACAGAGCTGGATATGTATTTGTTTGGGCAGGCGACGCATTATGACATCTATAAAAAAATGGGGGCGCATCCGCAGGTCCGCAGGAAGAAAAAAGGAATTTGCTTTACGGTATATGCGCCGCATGCACAGAAGGTGTATGTAATCGGAGAATTTAACGACTGGGATGAGACAAAGCATGAGATGAAGCGGTTAAAGCCCGAAGAGACAGGGATTTACGAGCTGTTTGTGCCGGGACTTGGAACGGGGAGCCTCTATAAATATCTGATTGAAACGCCGGATGGACGGAAGCTGTACAAGGCGGATCCGTATGCGAATTTTGCAGAGATGCGGCCGGGCACGGCGTCCCGGATTGTGGACATCGGCGAGCTTAAATGGACGGACGATGCATGGATGAAAAAGCGTGCGGAATCCGGTGCAATGGAAGAAGCGCCGATGAGCATTTATGAAGTGCATCCAGGCTCGTGGATGCGGCATCCGGGATATGCGGAAGACACAGGGTTTTATACGTATCGGGAGTTTGCAAAGGCGCTCTGCGCATATGTAAAGAAAATGGGCTACACGCATATAGAGCTGATGGGCATTTCCGAATATCCGTTTGACGGCTCCTGGGGCTATCAGGTGACGGGCTATTACGCGCCGACTTCCCGGTATGGCACGCCGGAGGATTTTGCATGGATGGTCAATTATTTTCACAGAAACAATATTGGCGTGATTCTCGACTGGGTGCCGGCGCATTTTCCGCGGGATGCGCATGGACTGGCAGAGTTTGACGGACAGGCGTTGTATGAATATGCCGACCCGCGCAAGGGCGAGCATCCGGACTGGGGCACGAAGATTTTTGACTATGGCAACAATCAGGTAAAGAATTTCCTGATCGGAAGCGCGCTGATGTGGGTAGAGCATTATCACATTGACGGGCTGCGGGTGGACGCGGTGGCGTCCATGCTGTATCTGGATTATGGCAAACAGGACGGGCAATGGGTAGCCAATTCTTACGGCGAGAATAAAAATCTGGAAGCGATCGAATTTTTCCGCCATATCAATACGCTGATTACCGGGCGCAACAAAGGAGCCGTGATGATTGCAGAGGAATCGACGGCATGGCCAATGGTGACAGGCCCGGCGCAGGAGGGCGGACTGAACTTTTCTTTGAAGTGGAATATGGGATGGATGCATGATTTCTTAGATTATATGAAGCAGGACCCGTATTTCCGCAAAGGGAACCACAACAAAATGACGTTTGCCATGTCCTATAATTGCAGTGAAAAATATATTCTGGTGTTGTCGCATGACGAAGTTGTGCATTTGAAATGCTCCATGATAAACAAAATGCCGGGAGAAGGCGCGGATAAGTTTTTGAACCTGAAAGCGGGGTATGCCTTTATGATGGGGCATCCGGGCAAGAAGCTTTTGTTCATGGGACAGGAGTTTGCACAGCTGCACGAGTGGAGCGAAAAGACGGAGCTGGAATGGTACCTCTTAGAGCGGCCGGAGCACGCGCAGATTCAGGAGTATGTAAAAGAGCTTTTGCATATGTACCGCAAATATCCTGCAATGCATGCGCTGGATCACAGCTGGGACGGATTTGAATGGGTCAACGCAAATGACAATGAGAGGAGCATATTCAGCTTTATTCGAAAGAGCAAAAACGGCAAAGACTGTCTGCTGTTCGTCATTAATTTCACGCCGGTGGCAAGGGAAGATTTTCGGGTTGGCGTTCCGCTCAGAAAATCGTATCGTCTGATTTTCAACAGCGATGAGGAAAAATTCGGCGGAAGCGGCGTACAGCGCCCGGCGAGCTATCGTGCCAAAAAGCAGGAATGCGATGGAAAGGACTATTCGATTGGCTATTCGCTTCCCGGATATGGCGTGGCTGTATTTAAGTTTTCCTATTAATAAAAGAAAATGAATAAAAGAAATAGATATGCTTCAAAGCTGCTCTGTGAAAACGGGGCAGTTTTTTTATGCAGCGGAAGCTTTGAGCGGCGGATCGCTTCAAAATGGCTGACCGGCCTCTGAAGATGGAAGAAAGTGCAGCCATTGTTTTTGGCGTTTGCATTGACGGAATTCGTTTTGTGCGTTATATTTAAGTAGTAAGTAGTAAGTAGTAAGTAGTAAGTGGAAGCTTTCGGCAAAGAGGCGGATTGGAGGAAGTATGGGAGAATATTCTTTGACAGAGCAATTTGCGTTGATTGCATTGGACGGACAGAGCAGTAAGCGGTTTACGGCTTCGAAGAAAGTGGCGATGAGGGGCGTTGCAATGGCGGGCGTTTTGGAGAAGGCGCTTGCGGAGGTTGCGCGGGATCAGGTTTCGATGTATTTGAAGAAAAATATACAGGAGATCAGGAAAAAGAAGAAAAAAGACTATCTTTTGCTGGAGCAAGAGGTTGTACGGGGATTGCTGGAGCAGAACGCGCTGTCAAAAGAGCCGGATCTTCTTGGCTGTGATATCAATTATCAAACGGCGGGCGTCAGTATGTGGGAATATAAATGCAGGGAGGAGGTTTATATCAGGATTACGGAAGGCGTACGGGCAGAGATTTTAGAGCCGGGCGAGGTTTGTGCGGAGACAGTCTGTCTTTTGTATCTGTTTCGGGAATGCGGATGCATGCACGATCTGTTTTCGATAAAAGAACAGGAGCATGTGGCGCAGCGGTTTGTGGAGCTTAGGGTGCAGGATGTTTTGTATAGGGCGATTTTGGAGACGGAATTTCACAGTGGCATACAGAATGCGTGCGCGGCGTTTGTCTGGCAGAAGCATAAATTATTCCGAAATCCTTATTTGCAGGGCGTGGCCCTTGCATTTCCATTCTTTGACCGAAGGTCGGCGATTTTCATTGATACGATTGTGCTTGGAGCAGACGTTTCGGATCGCCGCGCGGCCGTCATGCGATTTTTAAGGGAGAAGGGGCATTCCTGTGAAGAGGCGTTGCTGGACGGAGGCTACCTGATCAAAATTGACAATCGGTATTACAAGGCATGTCCTTATGCAAAGTCTTACAGAGTTCCGGTGCAGGGAGTGGAGCTGCGGCCGGTTTATCGGTAGGAGCGCGTATGTCAAGACAGAGAACGCTGGAGAAGATCATGGAGTCGGACTATGTTTCCATTGGAGAGCTGGTCCGGCTGACCGGGAGCCGATACAGTACATTAAAATTTTATACGGAGGAAGGGATGTTGCCATTTGAGCAGGAGGGCGCCAATCTGACGCGCAGATTTCCGCGGGAGGAGGCAGTGCGCAGAATCGAAGAGATTCACAGATTGCGGGAAGCCGGCATGGGCATATCCGGAATAAAGGAAATTCTGTAAGCGAAATCGGTTTATTTTTCCCCGTAACTTACCGAAATACTATATAGACCAGAAGACATAAAAGCAAAATACGGGGTAAAGCATATGAAAATAGAAAAAAACGCCCTGCTGGATCAGCAGGTGCAAAACGAGTCGCCGTTTGCAAAGGCAAAAGCCGTTCCTTCTTTTTCTGAAACGGCAAAGGCGAAAGCGGATGCGCTGGATCAGGCGGTACGCGTCGGACAGACGGGCTATGACAAAAAGGAGCTGCAGGGCAAAAGCGCAGTGGAGGAGATTCAGCAGGCCGCAGACGGACAGATGAGCGCGAAAGACCGAAAGAATCAGATGGCGATGCTGGCCAATACGATGACGCCGGAAGAGTATAAGCGGGCGCAGGAAGAGGGCTTTTCTCTGCGCAGCACGGAAAGCGGAACGATCGTTACCGTAACGGATAAGATTAAGGCAGAGCTTGCAAAAGCAGGCGTGGATATTTCACATATGGGCGGCGCGCTGACAAAGGAACAGATCGAAGAGATTGGAGGCAGCCTTGCGGCAGTCAGTCGGCTGGAAAAATGTCTGCATGACGCTTCGCTTCCGGCGACGGAAGAAAATATGACGGAAGGGCTTGCGGCAATCAAGCAGGCCGAAGAACTTGCGCCTCTGTCTGAGGGAGCGATAAAATATATGCTGGACAATCAGCTTTCCCCAAGCATCGCCAATCTCTACCGGGCCGAATTTTCCGGAAGCGGACAGTTTGTTCCGTCGGAGGATGCGATTGACGTTGACGCGCTGCGCGGACAGATGGAACAGGTGATCGCCGCAGCGGGCATGGAGGTAAACGAGCAGACGCTTGCGGATGGCGCGTGGATGATACAAAATGGAATTGCATTTACGGCAGAAAATTTCTCCTATATGCAGAAGCTTGGCGGCATTGCGTTTCCGATAGAGGAGGCCGACCTTGCCAAAGCCATAGCGCAGTCTGTCGCTGAGGGCGGCAGGCCGGAGGATGCGATGCTTTTGCCGGAGTATACGTTGCAGGCGCAGGCAGAGCATGCCGTTTCCGTCGTTACGGAAGCGTCGGATGAAGACATTGCGTATCTTGCCGCAAACCGTATGGAGCTTACGATTGAAAATCTGGAGCAGACGGCTGCGCTGCGCAAGCAGGGCATGCTGGATATGACGGCGGCAGATGCGGCGATGGAAGCGGCCGGCAGCGGTCCGGCAGTGATGGAAGAGGGCCTTGCATTTTTGAAGGCAAAGCGGATGCTGGAGGAAACGCGCCTTGCCATGACGACGGAGGCCAATCGGGCGCTGTTAAAGCAGGGCATTTCGATTGACACGAAGCCGCTGGAAGAGCTGGTAGAGAAATTAAAGGAGCAGGAGCACGGATATTATGATGCGCTGTTGAAAAAGAATGGCGAGACGGCGGATGCGTCTGCCGTCCGGCTGTTTGAGGAAACGTCGCAGAAAGTGTCCGATTTGAAACAGATGCCGGCTGTTTTGCTTGGTATGCGCGGGTATGACCTGTCTACGGTGAACGGTCTGCACGAGGCTGGCACGGCGGCGAAGCAGGCGTTTGACAAAGCGGGCGAGACGTATGAAGCGCTGATGACGGCGCCAAGAAAAGATATGGGCGATTCGATTCAGAAAGCGTTTTCCAACGTGGATGACATTCTGGAAGATCTTGGCATGGAGCCAGGCGAAGCCAACCGGCGCGCGGTCCGCATTCTGGCTTATAACAGCTTAGACATTACGGAAGAGTCCATTCTGACGATGAAAGCGGCGGATGAGCGCGTGCAGCGGACGTTTTCAAACCTGACGCCGGCAGCGGTGCGGGAGATGATACAACAGGGCAGCAATCCGCTGGATCTGGATCTGGACGCTTTGAATCAGCTGGCGGAAGCGATTCGCGCCGAACAGGGCGAAGCGGATACGGAGCGGTTTAGCGAATATCTCTGGAAGCTGGATCAGAGAAACGGCATTTCGCCGGAAGAGCGGGCATCGTTCGTTGGCATTTACCGTCTGATGCAGCAGGTGGAAAAGACGGACGGCGCGGCGATTGGCGCGCTTGTCAGCCAGGGCGCGAAACTTACGATGCGCAATCTTTTAACGGCGGTGCGCAGCGCGAAAAAAAGCGGCATGGATTATCAGGTGGACGACGATTTCGGCGGCGTCGATGCGGATCGTTTACCCGGCGGATCGATCACAGATCAGATTGAAACGGCGTATCAGAGGGACTGCATGAAGGACGTCATGGAAACGATGACGCCGGTTGCGATGCAAAGGCTTCTGGAAGAGCCGAACTGGGAAAATTATACGCCGGAGCAGTTAAAACAGGCGCTGTACAGTTATGCGGAAGAGCTGGCCGGGCAGGAAACAGAGCTTACGGACGCCTATGCGAAAGAGCAGTTAAAGGCATTCGATCAGGCGGCGGCCTCAGAGGAAGCGGTTTACCGCTTTCTGGAGCGGTATGATCTTCCCAATACGGTCGATCACGTTCTGGCGGCGCAGCGTTTTCTGAACAGGCGCAATCAGATATTCTCACAGATGTTTGACAAAGACCGCGTATTTTCGGGAGAGCCGGTCGATCTTGGAGCGGTGCAGGAAGAGGTCTTACGGCGCTTTGGAGAGGCGCTTAAGACGCCAAAGGAAATGGCGGCTGCACAGGAGACGCTGGCTGAGACGGCTGAAAACGTGATGAAAACGATGATAAAAGATGCAGAACACATCACGGAGATGGATCTTAGAGAGCTGAAGCTGATGAATACGCAGATATCAATTGCCGGAAAAATGGCAAAAGACGAAGAATATACGATTCCGGTACTGGTGGGAGGCGAAGTGACGAATCTGTCTTTAAAGATTGTCCGCGGCACGAAAAAGAAAGGCGTCGTGGAAATCATGTTTGAGACGAACCGGGCCGGAAAGGTCGCCGCCAGCATAGAAGCGAAGGAGAATGGCGCATCTGGTTTTGTGGCGGTGGAACGGCCGGAGGCGAAGCGGCTGTTTGAAGCGCATCGCAGTGAGATTGCGAAGGGATTTGGAGAAGAGGAGGGCGATCTTCAAATCGTGCTCGTCTCAAATCTCAATTTCTCCCGATTTGCGCCCAAAGACGTTGCAGGGCATGGAGAGGCAGAAGAGCAGGATGCGATGTATGAGGTGCAGACGGCCCGTCTTTATAAAATTGCGAAGGACTTTATCGAACATATTAAGGAACTTGAATTTTAGGCCGATATAAAGGTCAGAGAATCAGAAGGCGCCGGAAACGGCAATTGGTACAGGGATGTAACAATACTGCATGGACGCGGAAGAACAGGAAGGTATAAAAGATGAAAATTAATCACAATATGTCGGCAGTTGTTACAAACGCGCAGCTTTTGAAAACGGAAGGCGGCCTTGCGGCGTCTATGGAACGCTTATCTTCGGGGCTTAAGATTAATCATGCAAAGGATGATCCTGCGGGAATGGCGATTATGAATAAGATGCAGGCACAGATCGACGGTCTGGCGAAAGCGTCCGAGGGCGCGTCCAACGGCATCAGCGTATTGCAGATTGCGGATTCGGCGCTTGGTGAAATTACCGATATGCTGCAACGGATGCGCGAGCTGTCCGTGCAGGCGGCTACCGATACGAATCAGGATGAAGAGCGCGGCGCGATTCAGCAGGAAATCGATTCGCTGATAAAAGAAGTGGACCGCATTTCCAGAGATACGGAATATAATACGAAAAAGCTACTGGACGGCTCCTCCGATACGCGCGTCTATGGAGAGGGGATTTCAAGAACGTCAATTACCGATACGGTGGGACCCGGAGAGTATCATCTGACGGTTGACGCTGCCGCGACGCAGGCGACGGCAGTGGCGCAGGTGTCTGCGCCAGGCACGAATCACCCGTCCGGAACGGTTGTCATCAATGGCGTGGAGATTGCAATTTCAGCCGATGACGACGAAGCGACGCTGTTCCAGAAGCTGAGAGACGGAGCGGAAAAGGCAAATGTTACGCTTTTGATTCCGAAATCAACGACGAAGGATCTGGCGCAGTTTCCGGCTACGGGCGGTTTTGAAGAAGACAATAAGGAATTTGAATATGGAGACTCTCTGGCATTTGTGTCCAACGCGTTTGGCGCGGCGGCGGCAGTCGAGATCACTTGCAGCGACGAAGAGCTGGAAAAGATGCTGGGGCTGGATATGCTGATTGAAGAGGCGGGAGAGGATGCGACGGTCAGTCTGGACCTGGATTCTTCGTTTGGCGCACAGGCTGTGCTTACGACAGACGGCAATAAATTTAAAGTAACCGACAGAGGCGGCTTTGAAATGAACTTTGTGATGGACCCCGGTAAAATAGGCGATGTTGAAATCAATGTCACGGACATTGGCACGATGACGCTGCAGATCGGCGCAAATGAGCATCAGACGATGGAAGTGCGGATTCCGGAGGTTTCAAGCAGGACGCTGTATCTGGACGAGGTAAATGTGAGATCGGAAGGCGGGGCAGGCAATGCCATTTCGCAGCTGGATCAGGCGATTTCCTATACGTCGGGCGTACGTTCGGCAATTGGCGCATATCAGAATCGTCTGGAATATGCGGTAGACAGTCTGGACGCTTCCGGCGAGGATATGACAAACGCGATTTCGCGCATTGGCGATACGGATATGGCAAAAGAGATGTCGGAATATACGAAATATACGGTTTTACAGCAGGCCGGAACGAGCGTGCTGGCACAGGCGAACGATATTCCACAGACTGTTTTGCAGCTGTTGCAGTAAGGAGAAGCGGGCATGGAGCAGGAGCAGGTAAAGGCGTTTACAAGGCGAATCAGCCAGAGCAATCGCAGCGGTCTTGTTCTGGTTGTCTATGATATTATATTTACCTATATAGAAGAAGCGAAAGAGGGCCTTTCCGCCGGCAGTTACGAGGCGTTTCGGGAAGCGCTGCGGAAGGCGCAGCGCGGCGTGGATGAACTGATCCGGGCGTTGGATTTTCATTATGCGGTCGCAAAGGAGCTGTACGCGCTGTATGTATTTGCAAAGGAAGCGATGGAAAAGGCCATTATTAAGAAGGCGCCGGAGGAAGCGGACGGCGCCAGAGAGGTTCTAATGAACCTGTATACAGCGTTTACAGAAGCTGCAAAGCAGGATCATTCGAAGCCTCTCATGCAGAATGCGCAGCAGGTATACGCCGGCATGACGTATGGCAGAAATCATTTAACAGAGACATTTCAGGAACCGGAACATTCCAGAGGATTCTTCGCGTAAGAATCCTCTATTTGTTTTACGCGGCTTAAAAGGAATTTATAGCGCATCTGTACGGACTGCACTTCATAGATGTAGCAGTCAATTAAATCCGGCTCTACGGCGTTTGAGAGGTTTGAATAAGCGGAATCCAGGTCGTGCTTGGTGCGGTCCAGATCCTCCAGCAGCAAAGAATAGCGTTCGTCGCGTAAGACGCTGTCGCTTAAAATTCGATTCATAATGTTCCCCGCTTTCCTGTTTTTCCAGAGCATGTCGCTTCGAATCTCTTACTTAAATTATAGTCAGAAAGCGCTGCTGATATACAAAAACAGGCATATTTTACAAAAAAAAGTATATATTGTATCAAAAGAAGTAAAGGACATGTAGCGGCATGAATCTGGGTATGGGAATGGACGCTGGAATGGGGGCGCTCGCCATTATTGGCATTTGCGCAATCGTGCTTGCCATTGGATTTCTCCGAAGGAGAGCGGAAATTCTTTTGAATTTTCTCGTGCGGATGATACTGGGCGCAATGGGGATTTATACGGCGAATTTACTGCTGGCCGCTGTTGGCGTCGAATGCGCGGTAGGCATGAATCCAATTAGCGTTTTGACAGTCGGAAGCCTTGGAACAGGCGGCTTTGCGCTGCTTTATGGCATTGTTTTATACAATATGTTGTGAAAGTTCACAAAAATGAAAAAAACGTCAGAAAATGGTAGACAAATACATTATCTGCATTTATAATAAAAAAACAGTAAATGAAAAACGGAGGTGAGGGATTGGAAGGATAAAGCTGGTTCTGTTGTTTGGCTTGCTGCTGGCGGCAGCCATACAGGATCTTCGGTCCGGCAGGGTGCCGAATCGATGGATTGCCGCAGGCCTTGCGATGGGGTTGTTTTTTCAGATTGCGGAGCATTCGGTCTGGGGCGTGTATTATTTTCTCAGGAACAGTTCGTTTCCTGTAATTCTTTTATATCTATTATTTCAGACGCGTGTCCTTGGGGCAGGCGATATCAAATTATTTTCCATGATAGGAAGCATCCTTACATTTGAGAAGTTGTTGCAGTGTATGGCGTATAGTTTTCTTGCGGCGGGCGCGGGGGCGATTCTGTTTCTGGCTGCGGATAAAAAGAGATGGGAGAAGCTTTCGTACGCGGCAAATTTTCTGCTGTATACGTTAAGGGAAGGAAAGGTTCGTCCTTATCAGCCGCCATATGCGCAGGAGAGGTTTGCATTGACTGTGCCGATGCTGTATGGCACGGCGTTTGCAGTGTTTTTTGCTACAGGATAAAACGGAGGTGCGTGGTTGGTTCAGTTAAAAATAGCATTTTTGGATGAGGAAGAGGCGTATCTGGAACGGCTGAGGGGGTATCTTGTCTGTAAGAAAGAGGTTTTCTTTCAAATCTGGACGTTTACGGATACAGACGTTTTTTTAAAAAAACAAAGGGAACCGTTTTTGTTCGACGCTGTCGTAATGACGGAACGGTTTTGGAAGGAGCTGGCAGAAGCTCCGCTGGAAGCCAAAAAGATTTTGCTTTGCGAGGGCGTGCGGCGAGAATCTGACGAAGGGCGTCTTCTGGCGTTCAAATATCAGTCCGCGGAAAAACTGTTTTGTCAGATTCTGGCAATGCTCTGGCAGGATGAAGCGCGCGGGGAGGACTGTCTGCCGGAGCGTGCGGCGGAGCTGATTGGCGTGTATTCGCCCGTACAGCATGAGGATCAGATGTTGTTTGGCCTGACAATGGCGCAGATACTTGGAGAAAACCAAAATACGCTGTATGTCTGTCTGATGGAAAACAGTGGTTTTTATCGTCTGACAAAGGCGGATGCATCGGAAGATCTTGGCGATCTGCTTTATTTCATGATGGAAAATGAGCATGATTTTGCGGCAGGCCTGCACAAAATCCGGCGAAGCTGTAAGAATTTTGATTATATTCCGCCGGTCGTCAATCCGGAGCATCTGTCGGAGCTTACGGGCGCATTGATGGAGCGGTTTTTGCTGGAATTAAAAAATCGAAGCGGATATGATGTGGTGCTGGTTGATTTTGGGAGAATCTTCACCGGCTTTGCGGAAATGCTGCCTGTATTTGGGAGCTTTTACTGCCTTTTAAAAGAAGGCGCGCTCAATCGGTACAGAGAGGAAGCGTTTCTGGAATATCTGGAAAAAGAGGATGCCGAGAGAGCTGCGATCGTAAAACGTCTGACGCTGCCGGAGCGAATGCCGCATTCGTCGGAAGGAAGCATTCTGGAAAGCGGCCTGTATGGAGGAATGGGCGATTATATCCGCAGAAGTCTGTATGGAGGAGTGGAATTTGGATGAGAGAAAGCTGTATCTTACAGTCAGAGAAAGCGTGCTGCAGCGTATGGATAACAGCCGGGAGCTGACAGACGCACAGCTGCGGGAGTGCATCGAAGAGGAGCTGAAAAAGAGAGATAAGGAATCACTGTTGTCGTTTGTCGGACGAAAGCAGTGCGCACAGGCTGTGTTTGCTTCGTTTCGTGAATTTGGCGTATTGCAGGAGCTGATCGAAGACGCGGATGTGACCGAAATTCTGGTCAATGGAGCGCAGCGCATTTTTTATGAAAAAGCGGGAGAGCTGCACCGGTTTCAAAAATCCTTTTCCGGGGAAGAGGAGCTTTCGGATTTGATACAGACAATATGCGCGGCAGGGAACAGAATGGTCAACGAAGCGTCCCCGATTACAGATACGAGGCTGCCGGACGGCTCTCGCGTAAATATCGTGCTGCATCCGATTTCTCTGGATGGTTCTTCGCTGTCGATTCGAAGATTTTCAAAAGAGCCGATGAGCATGAAAAAGCTTCTGCAATATGGATCGCTTTCAGAAGAAATGGCAGGTTTTCTGAAAAAGGCGGTTATCGCAGGCTATAACATTTTTGTATCGGGAGGAACGGGCTGCGGCAAAACGACGTTTTTGAATGCGCTGTCGGAATATATTCCAAAAGAGGAGCGCGTTGTCACAATTGAAGATTCCGCAGAGCTGCAATTAAACGGGATTGAAAATCTGGTACGGCTTGAGACGAGGGCGGCGGGCTTTGATGGCGTAACGTCGATTAGCATACGGGATTTGATCAGAACGGCGCTGCGTATGCGGCCGAGCCGTCTGATTGTGGGGGAATGCCGCGGAGCGGAGGCGATTGACCTTTTGAGCGCGAATAATACAGGGCATGCGGGAAGTCTTGGGACGGGACATGCCAACAGCACGCAGGATATGATTCGCCGTCTTGAGACGATGGCGCTGATGGGAATGGAGCTTCCGGTTTCTGCAATACGCGGACAGATTGCCTCCGGTATCGATTTGTTCATCCATCTGGGGCGCCTGCGCGATAAGAGCCGGAAAGCGCTTGAGATTGCAGAGCTGGACGGCCTGTCCGACGGGGAAGTGCAGCTGCATACGCTGTACCGTTTTGTGGAAACGGGATGGGAAGAAGGGAGGATACGGGGCAGATGGGAAAAGAAGGGAGAACTTTTGCACAGGCAAAAATGGGAAGCGGCAGGATTTTAGCGTATCGGTCTGTCGGGTATGCGCTGTCAGGATGCGTGCTGGCAAGCGCATTGATCTCCGTTTTGTTTTATAATTCGCCGTTTGGCATGTGCAGCTTTCCCGTACTGCTCGTTCTGGCAGGAAAGTATGAAAAAGCGCGAACAAGAAAGCGGGAAGAAAGAGAGCTGAATCTGGAATTCAAAGAATATATGCATGCGGTCAGCGCGTCGCTTGCGGCGGGCAACGCGGCAGAACGGGCATTTGCGGCAGCGCTGGATGACGTAAGCGTTCTGTTTGGCGGGGCGTCCGTACTGCAAAGGCGGTTGGGCGCATTTCAGAGCCGGCTTTCGATGCAGGAGCCGATGGAGCATATTTTACGTGACTTTTCCAAAAGCTGCAAAAGCGAAGAGATTGAAACGTTTGTGGAAATATTCTGCTGCGCCAAGCGGGGCGGCGGTGATTTTATCCACATTATTGAAGTCAGCGTCGAGCGGATTTGTGACAGGATGGATATTCTGGAGGAAATACAGACTGTGATGGCGCAAAAGGCCCTGGAACAGAAGGTCATGTGTGTCGTGCCAATTGGCATCCTGCTGTTTTTCCGGCTGACGTCGCCGGAGTTTATCGGCCGGTTATATGGGAATCCGTTTGGGATTTTTGTGATGACGGCGGCGCTGCTGCTCTATGGGCTGGCATGTTTTCTTGGAGTGAAAATTTTGGAGGTTGAGGTTTAGAATGATCGCATGTTTTATCGTTTGCATTGCAACGCTGGCGGTACAGGTCCTTTTTCGCAGACAGCCGTTCATGCAGAACATCCGCAATCCCTGTAGAATGCTGCTGCTGTTCGGGCTGCTTGGCATACTGGCCGAAGCGTCGCAGCAGACTGCGGCAGATGGCATAGCGGATGGACGAATCGCAAGAAACGCGCCGGGAAAGGGGGAGCTTGAGACGGAAGCGTCTTTGTATCTGCCGCAGGAGGATACGGAATATCCGATTACCGTTACGATTGCGGAGCGAAGATATGGAAAGCAGGAAGAGCAGACGCTGCTTGCCGCGGCAAAGGAAGAGATTCGGCAGACATTTTGCGGAGAAAATGCGTCGCGGGAAAAGATGCTTTCCGATCCGTATATTCTGGAACGCTATCAGGAGGGCGCCGTCAAAGCGGAATGGATGTTTTCGGAACGGGATTTGCTTTCGCCGGAGGGCAAAAGGCTTGAGAAGGAGCCGGAAAAAGAGGGCAGGGAGGTAAAAGCGCGCGTTATCTTAACGTGCGGGGAGAGCGAAGCGGAATATCGCTTTTCGTTTCGGATTTTTCCGCGGGAAAAGAGCGGAAAAGAAATGATTTTGCAGGAAGTTAAGCAACAGATTGCGGAACAGGATGCAAAAAAGACGCATGTCGTGCTGCCAACAAGCGTCAACGGGAAGGAAATCGAATGGAGATCAGAGCGTCAGGGGCAGGGACTGCAGCTTCTTATGCTGGGCGCGCTTGCGGCGGTTGCAGCGGCTTATGCTGGAAAAGAGCAGAAGGAGAAACAGAAAAAGAAGCAAAAGCAGAGAATGCTTCTGGCCTATCCGGAATTTGTCAGCAAGCTGTCGCTGTTGCTGGGGGCCGGTATGACGATATCCGGCGCGCTGCGGAAGATGGGCGCGATGTATCAGAGAAAGAAAGCGGACGGAGGAAAGGAAGAAGAAGTATATGAAGCGCTGCACTGCATGCTCTGTGAAATTGAAAATGGCAGGAGTGAGTGGCGGGCGTATCAGGCATTTTCCGAACGCTGCGGCTTACAGCCGTATCGGAAGCTGGTATCGCTGCTTTTGACCGGACAGAGGGTCGGGAGCCGAAGGCTGATGGAGCAGCTGAATGCGGAAGCGGACCGCGTATTTTTGGAGCGGAAGCATGCGGCGCGCAGGCTTGGCGAGGAGGCAGGGACGAAAATGCTGCTGCCGATGCTTTTGCTGCTGCTGATTGTGATGGCAATTGTGATGATACCGGCGTTTTTATCTATATATGGAAATGGAGGACTGTGAAGACCAATCAGGCTGCGCAGGAGAATGGAGGAAAAGGAATGAGAAAATGGAGCGAATTTTTAAGAGAAGAAGAGGCAAACGGAGTTGTCGAGGTGATTTTGATACTGGTCGTATTAATTGGCGCAGTTGTGATTTTCCGCAGGCAGTTACAGGCGCTTGTCAGCGATCTGATGAGTTCTGTGGAGAACAAGGCAAAAGCGGTGGAATAAGAGACGGGAAGCGCCGGTCGGCGTCTGTTACCGTTCCGCTGTGCCTTGCGCTTGTCATGCTGTCCGCTCTGCTGTTTACGTTGGCAGAGTCGGCCCGGCATTATGGATTAAAGGCGGACGCGGAGGATTTGACGAATCTGGCGTTGGAATCCTTGTTTGCCGGCTACCAGAGGACGCTGTTTCGGGAATATGGCATGTTTTTTCTGGACGGCGGGTTTGGAACGAAAGATCTGGATCCTGGTCTGGCGGAAGATGAAATGAGCGCGCGTTTATATGATAATTTCATTTCCGACGAGCCGGGCCGCGGCATCAATCTGTATCGCATGGGCGCGCTGGATGTGGAAGTGGAGGCCTATCGTCTGGCTGCGGATGAAAATGGCAATGTATTTGAACGTCAGGCGGCAGAGGCAATGAAACGGGAGATCGGACTGCGGGCGGCGCAGAACATAAAAAACAGGATTTTGCGTGTGGAGGAGGAGCAGAAACAGGCAAATGACGGGCAGGAATGCATAAAACAGGCGGAGGATGCGCTTTCTGAGTTAAAGAGCCAACAGGAGCAGGAGCGTATGGAGGGAGACAATGCGCAGCAGCCGTCGGTGCAGGATGGCCCGGAATCTTCTTTGTCGGCGGAAGCGCCGGCGGAAAATCCTCTGGATTTTATAAAAAAGCTGAAGCGACAGGGGATTCTTCTGCTGGTATTTCCGGCAGACCGGACGATTTCGCAAAAAAGCGCGGCCATAGAGCAGGCGCTGCTAAAGCGTGACGTTGCGCAGGGCTGCTTTAAGCAGGCGGAAGCTCCCGGCTGGTATGAGCGGATTCTGATGCAGGAATTTATAAAGCCGTATGTCGGGCATGCGGCTGCGCCAAAAGAGGATGGCGCGCTCTCCTATGGCGTGGAATATCTGCTCTTTGGAAAAGGAAGCGATGAAGAAAATTTGAAAAAGACGGTAAGGAGGATTCTGCTGATCCGGGAGGCGGCAAATTTTGCATATTTGCAGACAAATGAAGCAAAGCGGGCGGAAGCGCTGGCGGCGGCAACGGCGATAGCGGGCGTTTCGGCAAATCCTCTGGTGATTGGCGTTGTCCGGCAGGGCATTCTGGCGGCCTGGGCATACGTGGAGAGCATTTGCGATGTGAAAGCGCTGCTGGCTGGCGGGAAAATACCGCTGCTTAAAAATGCCGCGTCATGGCAGAGCAGCGTCTTTCATCTGGGGGAAGCAGTCGCCGGAACGTATGCGGGAGAGGCGGAAGGGCTGTCTTATGAGAAATATCTGGACGTGCTTTTATATGCGAAGCCGGTAAAGCAGATTGCGTATCGCAGCATGGATTTGATGGAATGGCGTATGCAAAAGGAGAATGGATTACAGGATTTCAGAATGGATCGTATGATCGTGGGGATAAAGCTGCGTGCGGCATATGAAACAGAGCCTCTGTTTTTTGGATTTTTCGGAGGAAGGAACAATATAAACTGGCATTTTTCAACGAAAGCGGAGTATGTGTATGAACAATAAAGTGCAGTTACGGGTGCAAAGGGGCGTCTCTTTGCAATTGCCGGAAATCTCTCTGCCTGCAAACGAACAAATAATCGAGCAAAGTAAGAAAGAGGCGCCCTTTTGCATCCGTGCGAATGCGTCTTATATGGTGGAATTTTCGATGCTGCTTCCGTTTTTTGTCGGGTTTATGGCGATGCTGCTGTTTTTCTTTCCGATGCTTATGGTGCAGCAGGAGGTAGGAAATGCGCTGCTGGCCACGGGAAGGGAGCTGTCGGTATTATCCTGTACGCAGACAGAGGAGACGGCAGGCGCCGGATGGATGGCGGAAGCGTTATTTTTAAAGCATCTGCCGCAGGATTCTGCGGCGGCGCAGTTTGTAAGGGGCGGCAGGATGGGTGTTTTTTTGCATCGGTCTGATTTTTCGGGAGAACAGATCTGGCTGAAGGCGGATTATAAGATGCGGCTTCCGTTCGGGCTGTTTGGAATACGGGACTTTGCAATGACGCAGAAGCTCTCGTGCAGGAAATGGACGGGCAGGAGCGAAGGGGATGCGTCAGAGGATGTTATCGTTTATATGACGAAAACGGGAGTTGTTTATCATAGAAAGCGGGAATGCAGGTATCTGTCGCCGCACGTTTTGCCGGCAGATGGAAGCCGCATTGCTTCGCTTCGAAATGCAGATGGCGGCAAATATTATGCCTGCCCAAAATGCATGGAAAAACAGAACGCGCATGGCGTTACGGTATATGTGACGCAATATGGAAACCGATATCATGGCAGCAGCGATTGCAGCAGGATCAAACGGTCGGCATTTGCCGTCTACCTGTCCGAAGTGACTGGCAGACGCTGCTGCAGCAAATGCGGAGGGGAGTAGAAAATGGTTGAAACATGTATTTTGCTTGGCACGCTTGGCCTGCACAGCATCGAGGACATCCGGGAACATAAAATAACGGTGACGCTGACCATGTTCTCCGGCATTCTGGCAATACTTTTACATCTTTTGTTTTTGAACCGGAGTATTTTTGAAATGCTGTGCGGCATGCTGCCGGGTGTGTTTTTGCTTGCGCTTGGATATCTGACAGGCGGTAAAATAGGGACGGGTGACGGTCTGGTGTTTATGCTTACCGGATTGTACCTGGGCTTTTATGACAATCTTGCGCTGTTTTGCATTTCGTTTTTTCTTGCCGGCGCGTATGGTTTGTTTCTGGCGGCAGTGCGGCGCTGCCGCAGAGAAAAGAGGATTCCGCTGGTGCCGTTTCTGTTTCTGGGGTATTGCCTGATGATTGTGGGGTGATGCGGTGAAGCGACAGGAGGCGTCTTATACGGTGGAGATGGCGCTGCTGATGCCGGTTTTGCTCTTTGCGCTGCTGGCGCCGGTTTATATGGGGTATGCATGGTATGCGCAGACGCGGGAAGCGTCCGTCTGCGGGTTTGAAAAAGCATTTTGCGCAGAAGATAAAGTGAGGGGCAGGATGGCGTTCGAGGATTTTTTGGAGGAATGGAAATGACGGAGTTCAGACGATATCAGGGAAAAAGCTATATGGTGATAGAGGAAAACGCGATTCTGGAAGGATACGAGTATCCCATGCTGGCGAGAAACAGGATAAACGGCCTTTTGCCGATGCGCGTGACGCAGGTGAATGAACAATTCCAGTTCTGGTATGAGATCAGCGGCAGACAGACGCTGGAGGACTGGATGAAGCTTCGAAAAACAGGGAGCGTATTTTTAAAAAAGTTTATGACGGCCCTGGCGGAAGCGTTGGAGCAGTCAGGAGAATATCTGCTGGAGGAAGACGGCATATCGCTTTTGCCGCAGCACATTTTTGTAGATGCGGATGAAAAGGAAATGCTGTTTTGCTATATGCCGTTTGCAAAGCATCCGTTTGCGGAATCGCTGAAAAGCTTTATGGAGTATTATATTTCACATATGCAGCACAAGGAACGGGAGGATGCGCAGAAGTGTTATGCCGTTTATGAGAAATGCCAGCAGGAATGCATGGAAATGGAAGAGCTTCTGTGCATTTTGTTTGAAGAGGAGGCGTCTGTGGCATTGCAGGAGGGGCAGACGGGGGCGCAGACGCAGACAGAAGAGCGCGCCATACAGGAACGATTGCGGAAGCCGGAGCATGGCAGACGGCGCAGCCTGCCGCGCTTACGCCTGCCCGACTGGAAGGCGCCGTCTTTTCGCAGGAAGGAAACGAAGGAGGAACCGTATGCGTTTGAACCGGAGGAGCAATCGTATGAAACATCCGATCCAACCGTCCTGCTTGGCAGTGAGAGCAGCCGGATTATGGGGGAGCTTCGATACGAGGGCGAAGGGGCGCAGCAGAATCTTAAGATAACGGGAGACGTCTTTGTGATTGGCAGCAGGAAGGATGAGGCGGACGGCGTAATCCCGGACGATACGGTCAGCAGGATTCACGCCCGTATTACAAAAGAAGAGGGAATCTATTATATCGAAGATATGAATTCGACAAATGGCACATATAAAAATGGAGAAGCTTTAAATTTCAAAGAAAAAGCGCCGCTGGAAAAAAATGACAGAATCTGCTTTGCAAAAGAGCGTTATCGCTTTGTATGAATGGCTTGAAAAAATTGGGGCATGTTTTATAATGGAATACAAAAAGAAACGGGGTATTCCATGGAACAAAATTCTCGAAAAAAGCTTCCGGCTGTGACGATGCTGCTGGCAGGGATAAACATTGTGGTCTGGATTGTGCTGGAATTGTCGGGCAATACAAGCGACGGCGGCTACATGCTGCGAAAAGGAGCGTCTTATCTGCCGTATATTGTGGAGGACGGGGAATGGTGGAGGATCATTACCAGCATGTTTCTCCATTTTGGATCGGAGCATCTTGTCAATAATATGCTGATGCTGGGGCTTATGGGCATGCGGCTGGAGCATGCGATGGGCAGCGTCTGCTTTGCGGTTTTATATTTGTTCTCCGGCGTGTGCGGGACGCTGCTGTCGCTGTATGTTTCGATGTGGACAGGGGACGCTGCGGTGTCGGCGGGCGCTTCCGGCGCGATATTCGGCGTGGCTGGCGGACTTTTGGCCTGGGCGCTTTTTCACAGGGGAAAGGTAGAGGGGCTGTCGGCAAGAGGACTTTGCTTTATGGCGTTTCTCAGCCTGTATTATGGATTTACGGCGGGAGGCGTAGACAATGCCGGACACATTGGCGGACTGCTTGGCGGTTTCTTACTGGGATGCGCCATTGCGCTCATCTTAAGGATTGTTCATCCTCACAGGCGGCGTGACGAGACGTGTGATCCCGTAAATCCGGAATAGTCCAAACGATGGAGGCGCAGATTCATCTGGCGTGTGTTTTTGCACGGTCTGCGGCGGAATTGTTGACTTTGGAAAAAGAAAACAATATACTATAGGAAAAAGAAAACTATAATTCCCGAGTTGGAGGCTGCCATGAAGATCAATATTTATTATGGAGGAAGAGGGTTGCTGGACGACCCTACGTTATACGTTCTGGGTAAAATGGAGGACGTGTTAAGCGAACTGCGCGTTACGGTGGAACGGTTTAATATATTTGAACATAAGAATGAGATCTCCACGCTGCCGCATACGTTTAAAGATGCGGACGGCATTATTCTGGCAACTACGGTAGAATGGCTTGGCATTGGCGGTTATATGCAGCAGTTTCTGGACGCCTGCTGGCTGTATGGGGACAAGGAGCGGATGAGCGCATTATATATGCAGCCGATCGTTATGTCCACCAGCTATGGCGAGCGTGAAGGCGTGATGACGCTTGAAAATGCCTGGGTGATTCTTGGGGGACAACCATGCAGCGGATTGTCAGGCTACGTGGAAGATCTTGTGACATTTGAGATGAATCAGGAATATACGCGGATTATCGAAAAGAAGGCGGAAGATTTGTACCGTTCGATTTCGCAGAAGATCAAAGCGCTGCCCAGCAGCAATCAGGCGATGAAGCAGACGGTGCTGCGGACGCAGTCTATGGATTTGACGCCGCAGGAAAGCGAGCAGCTTTCCAAATACGTTTCGGATGATACGTATGTCAAAAAACAAAAAGAAGATATCGAAGAACTGGCGTCGATGTTCAAAGGCATGCTTGGAAAAGCCGGAGATGAGGATGACCAGATGTACGTCAGAGAATTTGAGAGCCATTTTACGCCGATAGAGGGATTTGAGGCGTCGTATCTGTTTATGATTGAGGGCAAAAAACAGCCGTTGTTTTTGGATGTAAAGGAAGACGCGCTTGTCTGCCATTATGGAAATGAAGAAAATATCGGCGTATATGCAAGGCTGACGCCGGATGTTATGGATAATATTGTGAAAGGCAGAATGACGTTTCAGAGGGCGTTTATGACGGGGGTTATGACGGCCAAAGGCAATTTTAAGACGCTGCGCATGCTGGATACGGTTTTTGATTTTGGATAAGGCGAACCCGCCGGCCCGCTTACTGCGGCCCGGCGGGTTCGCAGGGCAGGAAGATGGAGAACGTGCATCCGTCCTGCGGTCTGGAATCTACTGTGAGATGGCCGCCATGCGCTTCAATGATCTGTCTGCTGATTAACAGGCCAAGCCCCGTTCCGCCGGGCTTTGTCGTTGCAAACGGGGTAAACAGCCTGGCAAGGCATTCCGGCGCAATGCCGCCGCCATAGTCTGTAAGATCCAGGCGCACAAAACTGCCTTCGCAGCGGGCCTTAAGACAGATGGACCCGCGACCCTCCATTGCTTCAAAAGAATTTTTGATCAGGTTAAACAGGGCGCGTTTCATGCGATGTGGGTCGAGTGGAATTTCCGGAAGCGAGGGATCGAAGTCGGTGGAGCAGTGGAACGCTTCAGACGCAAAGGATGCCATGCTGGACTGGACCAGCTCGGTCAGAAAGGCGTTTAAGGATACCTTCTGTAAATTTACGTCGTTGCACAGACGGGCGGAAGAGAGTTCGACTAACATCTTTTTCAGAGAATCGACTTCCTGCATGGAGTCGTTCCAGTATGGATAGGCTTTGATTTCCGGATGATCTTTTTCTACGAGCTGTAAAGAGCTGTTGATAAAGGTTATATTGTTTTTGATCTCGTGAAAGATTTTCTGATAATCTTCATTTGTCATGCCGATGCCTCCTGAAATTGTGCATGCAATGGCCGCGTTCTTCGTTCAAGTAATTTTAGCATTGACAAAATATCATTTCAATAAAAATAACAATACAAATTTCGACATGAGAAGGAGGATCTACGATGAGAGATGATAATTGTATCTTTTGTAAACTTGCAGCCGGGGAAATCCCAACCCATACAATCTATGAGGATGACAGGTTTCGCGTGATCTTAGACGCGGCGCCGGCCTCCCGTGGGCATGCGCTGATTCTTCCAAAAGAGCATTTTGCCGATTTATATGAAATAGATGCAGAAACGGCGGGCGGAGCAATGCAGCTGGCGAAAAGGCTGGCGGGAACGATGACAAAGGCGCTTGGATGCGATGGGTTGAATCTGGTGCAGAATAATGGAGAAGTGGCCGGACAGACGGTGTTCCATTTTCATCTTCATATCATTCCCCGCTATAAAAATATGAAAAATGACGATATATTACATTGGAGTCATGAGAATTTCATGGAAGAAGAGATGGAGGAAATCTGTCAGGATATCGCAAAGGAGCTGCGCTAATGCAGCTCCTTTTCCATTAGTCCGATAATCGTCCGGATCGAATCCATCTGCCCGCTTTTGGTCATGGCGCGAACATAGTCTTCTTTCTGCCGGAAAACAGTATGGATGGCGGACAAAAGCGTATCGCCTGTCAGATTTTCTTCTTCGATCACATAAGAAAACCCCTGTTTTTCAAAGGATTTGGCGTTTAAGATCTGATCGCCCCTGCTGGCGGCGGCGGAAAGTGGAATTAAGATGTTTGGCTTGCGCAGCGCGAGAAGCTCACAGATTGCGTTTGCGCCTGCCCGTGAAATCACAATGTCTGCAAGTGCAAACATGTCTTTTAACTGCTGGCTGACATACTCAAACTGCGCGTAGCCCTTTGTGCTGTTAAGGGTGTTGTCGAGATTGCCCTTTCCGCAAAGATGAATGATCTGATAGTCCTTTAACAGAGCGGGAAGCTGCGCGCGTATGGCTTCGTTGATTGCCTTTGACCCGGTGCTGCCGCCAATGATCAGCAGAACAGGGAGCGTAGAATGGAAATGGCAGTAAGCGCGCGCGTCCTCCCGATTGCCGGAGAGCAGTTCCCTGCGGATGGGCGAGCCGGTCAGCACGGCTTTTTCTTTTGGCAGGTAATGCAGCGTTTCCGGAAAGTTGCAGCAGATTTTGCTGGCGGATGGAAAGGCGATTTTATTGGCAAGGCCGGGCGTGATGTCGGATTCGTGTATGATAACGGGAATATGACAGAATTTTGCCGCCAGAACGACCGGAACGGAGACAAAACCGCCTTTGGAGAAGATAAGATCGGGTTTTAATTTTTTTAACAGGCGAATGGACTGTCCGATGCCTTTTAAGACCTTAAACGGGTCAGAGAGATTCTTCAGATCCAGATAGCGCCGGAGCTTGCCGGAGGAAATTGCATAGTAAGGAATCTGCTCGGCCTCAATCAGCTCTTTTTCAATTCCGTTGCGGGAGCCGATATAGCTGATCTCAAAAGAGCGTTTTAAAAGCTCAGGAAGCAGGGCAATGTTTGGCGTGACATGTCCGGCCGTGCCGCCTCCGGTCAGGATAATTTTTTTTTTCATGGCATACCTCTTTCTTTTAATGCTATACTTTTACTATATTCAGGGAACGGCTGTGCGAGCCCTTTTATCAGAATTACGGCGTATTGCGCCTTTTATGAGAATCCGGGTTGCAGCGTCTCATAAACTATATTATACACTGCGTTTAAAAAGTCAAGAAAAGACTTGTAAAAACAAAAAGATACATTAAAATTGGAATTGAAATAACGTTTGGCAAAAGCATACGCAGGAGGAGAGGCGCAGGTCTATGCGTGGAAGATATTTTCGCTATTTATTTGAAAATCTGGATGGAAATCTGTTCCATACAGGCAGTATTTATGATAAAGAAAGGCAGAAAGCCGTAAATTACATATACATGGTGGAAAGCTGCGGCGGAAAAGCAGAGCAGGACGAAGAAACAAATGTTTTGGAGCAGGGAGACATACCGGAAACGATCGACGTGCTGGTTGTCGCTTCCTATACGGTAAAATATATTGAGAGACTGATTGACATTGTCGGACGTCGTGAAGTAAAGGCAGTTGTATTGCCATACCTTGCGCCGATACAGAGGCTTGTGCTGGTGGGGGAGATGAAGGATGGTAGCGGAAGGGGAAAAGAATCCGCCCGTTTTTTGCAGGACCCGTATGTGTTTTTAAAAGAGGCGGGCGTTGAGAATGTCTTCTTCCTGTTTGGGAATGGCAAAGCGATCCACCGGGAGCCGGAAGAGCTGGACAGCCGGTTCCATTTTGAAAAGGCAGATCCAACGACGCTTCAGCTGATTCGGGAAATGGAAGGCTACGAAGTTCCGGTTGTGCGCGCCGGTTATATGAAAAAGTATGAATTTTTCTTCTATTTTGGCATTTATGGATTGGATCTTAAGGTTTTATCGGAGTTTACAAGAGAGTATTTCAGTCATCCGGAAAACATTGACAAGCTTTCTGAAAATGCAAGCGAGGACTATGCCAGTCAGATGAAACGGTTGATTCAGAGCTATCTGCGGAAATTTGGAAATTCTCCTGAGACGACTATAACGATGTTTGCGATGCCGCTGCATACGTCGATTCGCGCAAACGACAGCTTTATGACGCAAAAGGAATTTGAAAGCGGAGCCGGCTGTTCAAAATGGGGGGATTGCCAGAGAGACGGACGCTGCTGCTGTATGATCAAGTGTACGTATGGCAGAGATCACGATAACCTGCAGCGGCATAAAAGAGGAATGGGAGAGCCGCGGTTTGGGATTTTAATGCTTGGCAACGTCAATCTGAATCGTTATCTTTCCGAAATTATGCGGCGGTATTCGAAAGTCATCCCGAGAATTAGGGGGATTGGCGTCCCAAATTGCGGAAGCGGCAAAGAATGGAATCATCAGATGCTGCGTCCGTTTATTGTAAAAGACAGAATTTACTGGATTTGCTTAAAGCATGACATTACGTCCGCCGGCGTGGTAAGCGACATTGTGCTTTCTGCGGCCAGCAACCGGCTGCTCCCGGTGGATGCCGCGCGCGGATGCTGCCTGTCGGGATATATCATTCCAAAAGAAGACGAAGACTGACACAGCGCGTGCGGATGCTGTCAAAACTTGCGGCGAAAAGTGGGAATGCAGCTCTTTTCCCCGGGGCCTGTTTTTCTTATAATAGACAGTAGAAAAAGAAAAAGGAGGCATCATTATGCTGCAGGAACAAATTATGGCATACATACGAGAAAATACGGTGACAACTGCTTTGATTGCGGGGGGCATTGTTTTGATATTGCTGCTTCTGGTATTGATTCAGGTGACGAGGACAAGGCGGGAGGTGCATAAAATCTGCAAAAAGATCCGTCGGTATTTCGATGTGGTTTTTACAGAAGAAGGAGAGGAAGCAAAGCAGCCGGCGGAGGTGAAGGCAGAAGAAGTTCCGGTATATCGGACGGCGGACGAGCTGGAGCGGCAGAGAGAAGAGGAGCAGGCAATGGAGGACGCAAAACTTTTAATGGACATTATTTCGGATGTATTTTAAAGATCAAAGTATTGAACTATGGAAGGGCGTCTGCTAAAATGAGGATTGAAAAAACGTAAGCAACAGATTTTACAGACGAAGGAGTGTATAGCATGAGCAACGTGACATTTGATTACGCAAAGGCAGCCGGGTTTATCGGTGAAGATGAGGTTTGCTGCATGAAAAAGCTTGCAGAAGACGCGAAACAGCTTCTTGTTTCAAAAAGCGGCGCAGGAAATGACTTCGTAGGATGGATTGATCTGCCCGTAGAATATGACAAGGAGGAATTTGCAAGAATAAAGCAAGCGGCGGCAAAGATTGCGTCGGATTCCAAAGTCCTGGTTGTCATTGGAATCGGCGGCTCCTATCTTGGGGCGAGGGCTGCCATTGAGTTTTTAAGGCATGGCTTTTATAACAACATTTCTGCGGAGGAACGGAAGACGCCTGAAATTTATTATGCGGGAAACAACATCAGCGGAAGCTACCTGCAGGGGCTGATGGATGTAATCGGAGACAGGGACTTTTCCGTAAACGTCATTTCCAAATCGGGAACGACGACGGAGCCGGCGATTGCATTCCGCATATTTAAGAAAAAGCTGGAAGAAAAATATGGAAGGGAAGCCGCTGCGAAACGCATCTATGCGACAACGGATCAGGCGAAAGGCGCGTTGAAGCGTCTTGCGGACGAAGAGGGATATGAAACATTTGTCGTGCCGGACGACATCGGCGGACGGTTTTCCGTTCTGACCGCGGTGGGCCTTCTCCCAATTGCAGTCAGCGGCGCAGATATAGATCAGCTGATGGCCGGCGCTGCGGAAGGCAGAAAACGCGCGCTGGAACAAAAATTTGAAGAAAACGACGCGCTCCAATATGCGGCGATCCGCAATATCCTGCTTCGGAAGGGCAAAACAATCGAGGTTCTGGCAAACTATGAGCCATGCGTCCATTTCGTAGCGGAGTGGTGGAAACAGCTTTACGGAGAAAGCGAGGGCAAAGACCAGAAGGGAATCTTCCCGGCGTCCGTGGATCTTACGACGGATCTGCATTCGATGGGACAGTTTATACAGGACGGCGCCAGAATTTTATTCGAAACCGTTCTGGATATCGAAGACGCCGGAAGCGGCATCGTCATCGAAGAAGAGGCGTCCGATCTGGACGGACTGAACTATCTGGCCGGAAAAAATATGGACTTCGTCAACAAAAATGCCATGAACGGAACAATTCTGGCGCACACAGACGGAAGCGTGCCGAATCTGATGATTCATATCCCCAAACGGGACGAGTTCAGCCTGGGCCAGCTGTTCTATTTCTTTGAGTTTGCAGTCGGCGTCAGCGGCTACCTGCTTGGCGTAAACCCCTTTAATCAGCCAGGCGTGGAAAGCTACAAGAAAAACATGTTTGCGCTGCTTGGCAAACCCGGATACGAAGCGCAGAGAGAAGCGCTTTTGAAACGGATTTAAACAGACGCCCGAAGCCGTACCTTACCATTTTCTGATCGCATATTCAAACGGACGTGCGGGCAGACCCCGTCTGCATCACCTTGCAGACAAACCGCAATACGCAGTGCAAAGACGCAGTCATCTGCGCCTTACATAAACAATGTGCACGCTTTCCGAACCAACGATCCGGAAAGCGTGCATTCTATTTACCAAAATTCTATCGAATCTCTCAAAGCATGGCAATCACCGCCGGACTTAATAAAGCAGGATAAGCTTCGACAGAGAAATCAAAAGCCAAAGCAAAAAAGCCTGAAAAGCTTATAAATACAGTCAAAATCAGTCAAAATGATCAGAAAAAGCAGCCCGGCAAAATGCGCAAATCCAATCATACAGGCCATTCCACCCAACCTGAAACACAAATCCCAAAAGCCCAGGAATCCCATATGCAGTCGCCTAATCACTTAATCAACCCCATCAGACCCGCCGCAACCGAGCAATCATCCAACCGCGTCAAGCTCGTCACAACCGCATCCTAGCCCACACGCAACCGAGCAATCATCCAACCACGTCAAGCCTGTCACAACTGCATTCAAGCCCACACGCAACCGAGCAATCATCCAACCACGTCAAGCTCGCTACAACCGCATTCAAGTCCACACGCGCCCGCACAACTGCATCGCGCCCGCACAACTGCATCGCGCCTGCACAACTGCATCGCGCCTGCACAACTGCATCGCGCCTGCACAGCTACATCCCGCTTGCCACAATTACATCAAGCCTGACAGAATCACATCGAGCCTTTCACCACCCCCATCACGCCCGCCAGAATCACATCAGGCTCGCCACCACCCATCACGCCCGCCACAATCACAGTCAACGCGCGGCGCCGGTTTGGACCATGCGCATTGCGTCTGGAATTTAGAGATTCTTAAATCATCCATACGCATCCAGCCGTGCCCTGCCAGGGATGGCAGGGCAAGTCACAATGTGCATGGATGCACATTTGTGACGGCGGCGTCCGTATACAACACCCCAAAAGGATGATTTTAGAAACTCTTAATTCCAACGCCCCGCACATGGTCCAAACCGGCGCCGCGCGCTGACGGTCGCATTGTACCCCCCCTCCCCTACATTTTCACAAAAAAGTACTTGCATTTTCAAAAAATCTCCTGTATACTGTTACATGCTGTGACATGATAGCGACGAAGCGTGAGGTTGCTGCCCCATGTGGCAGGTTTTCCGTGGAGCGAATGTCAAGTTAGGAAACTGGCGACAAGTCACTGTACAAACAGATATTCTGCAAGACAAGATGTAGAAATTGGTGTGCCGGAAGGTTATGACACACCCGGAAACGTGTACAGTCACCGCTTGTCGTACTTCATGAAAAGTGCGAAAAGGAGGCGACTTTTTTTATGGCAAGTCAGGTAATGAGAATCACATTAAAAGCGTACGATCATGAGCTTGTGGATGCATCTGCAAAGAAAATCATCGAAACTGTAAAAAAGAACGGATCACAGGTGAGCGGCCCGGTACCTCTTCCGACGAAAAAGGAGGTTGTTACCATTTTAAGGGCGGTGCATAAGTACAAGGATTCCAGAGAGCAGTTCGAGCAGAGGACGCATAAGCGCCTGATCGATATTATAACGCCGACGCAGAAGACGGTGGATGCGCTGTCTCGCCTTGAGATGCCGGCAGGCGTGTACATTGATATCAAAATGAAAAACAAATAATAGCAATCCTCGATGGCGCCGTCGGAAGGCGGGCCGTTCCAGGATGAACGCAAAACTGCGTTCCGCTGTAGGAAGACAGGAGGTTATATCATGAAAAAAGCTATTTTAGGCACAAAAGTCGGAATGACTCAAATCTTCAATGAAGACGGCGTCCTGACGCCGGTTACGGTAATACAGGCGGGCCCGTGCTATGTAACGCAGGTTAAAACGGTAGAGAACGACGGTTACAGCGCGGTACAGGTCGGCTTTGTTGACAAAAAGGACAGGATCGTAAGCCGGGATGCGAACGGCAAAAAGGAAATCAGACACAGACACGGCGTAACAAAAGCGGAAAAAGGACATTTTGACAAAGCCGGCGTTACCGGAAAGCGGTATGTCAGAGAGTTTCTGTTTGAAAACGCCGATGATTATAAACTGGCAGATGAAATCAAAGCGGATATCTTTTCGGCGGGCGACAAAGTGGACGCTACTGCGATTACGAAGGGAAAGGGATTTCAGGGCGCGATCAAACGGCATGGACAGCACAGAGGACCGATGACGCATGGTTCCAAATTCCATCGGCATCAGGGTTCAAACGGCGCATGTTCATCGCCGAGCCGTGTGTTTAAGGGAAAAGGAATGCCCGGACGCATGGGTCATGTAAAAGCGACGATTCAGAATCTGGAAGTCGTGCGTGTGGATGCGGAGAACAACCTGCTTTTAATCAAAGGCTCGGTGCCCGGACCCAGGAAATCATTAATAACCATCAGGGAAGCAGTGAAAGCGGCTAAATAATAGCGCTTACAGGAAAGGAGGAACGGACAGATGGCTACAGTATCTGTTTTAAATATGGAAGGCAAAGAAGTTGGAACCATGGAATTGAAAGATGCCATCTTCGGTGTCGAGGTAAATGAAAACCTGGTGCATCGGGCAGTGGTTTGCCAGCTTGCAAATAAGCGTCAGGGAACGCAGAAAGCGAAGACGCGTTCCGAAGTCCGCGGCGGAGGAAGAAAGCCGTGGAGACAGAAGGGGACCGGTCATGCAAGGCAGGGTTCGATCCGCGCTCCGCAGTGGAAGGGCGGCGGCGTCGTATTTGCACCGACGCCAAGAGATTACTCTATGAAAATGAACAAAAAAGAAAAGAGGGCGGCATTAAAATCCGCGCTGACCTCCCGGCTTCTGGAGGATAAGCTGATCGTTCTGGATGAGCTGAAGCTGGATGAAATCAAAACGAAAAAGTTCGTGGAAGTCATGAAAAACTTAAGCGTGCAGAAAGCGCTCGTCGTAATGAAGGACAGCGACCTTAATGTGATCAAGTCGGCTTCGAACGTTCCGAATGTAAAGACGGCGTTGACGAACACAATCAATGTGTATGATATATTGAAATACAATACCCTTATCGTGACGAAAGACGCGGTAGAAGTGATCGAGGAGGTGTATGCATAATGGCGGACATCAAATATTATGACGTCATCCTCAAGCCGGTAGTGACCGAAAAGAGCATGAATCTGATGGCGGAAAAGAAATATACGTTTTTTGTTCATCCGGACGCAAACAAATCGATGATCAAAGAAGCGGTTGAAAAGATGTTTGAAGGAACGAAGGTTGAGAAAGTCAACACGATGAACATCAAAGGCAAATTCAAACGGCGCGGCATGGTGACGGGAAGAACGGCTGCACAGAAAAAGGCGATTGTCAAACTGACGGAGGACAGCGCCGACATTGAAATTTTCAGCGGACTGTAAAAATTCGCAAAGAATTCAGATTATACGCGTACCTGCGTGATAAGAAAGTATGGAAATACCCTTTGGGTATACCTTTATGGCATAAAAAGCGTGCCATGTCAGAGAAAGGAGAATTACAATGGGAATTAAGACCTATAACCCATATACACCTTCCAGAAGAAACATGACGGGTTCGGATTTTTCGGAAATCACGAAAAACACGCCGGAAAAGTCATTGTGCGTTTCTTTGAAGAAGCATTCCGGGCGTAACAATCAGGGTAAAATTACCGTAAGGCACCGCGGCGGCGGAAATAAAAGAAAATACAGAGTCATTGATTTTAAAAGAAAGAAGGACGGTATTCCGGCTACGGTAGTTGGCATTGAATACGATCCGAACAGAACGGCAAATATTGCGTTGATCTGCTATGCGGACGGACAGAAGGCATATATGCTTGCTCCGGCGGGACTGACGGACGGCATGAAAGTCATGAGCGGGCCGGATGCGGAAATCAGAGTCGGCAACTGTCTGCCGCTTGAAAATATTCCGGTCGGCACACAGGTGCACAATATCGAGCTGTATCCCGGCAAGGGCGGCCAGCTGGCGCGTTCCGCGGGCAATTCGGCGCAGCTTATGGCAAAAGAAGGAAAGTACGCAACGCTGCGTCTTCCATCCGGAGAAATGCGCATGGTTCCGATTATATGCAGAGCGACAATCGGTGTAATCGGCAATGGAGACCATAACCTTATTAATATTGGAAAGGCCGGACGAAAAAGGCACATGGGCATCCGTCCGACTGTCCGCGGTTCCGTTATGAACCCGAACGACCATCCGCACGGCGGCGGCGAAGGCAGAGCTCCGATCGGACGTTCCGGTCCATGTACGCCGTGGGGTAAACCGGCGCTCGGCTTAAAGACCCGTAAGAAGAACAAGCAGTCGAACAAATATATCGTGAGAAGAAGAGACGGTAAAGCAATGAAATAAGGAGGGTAATTATGGCTCGTTCATTAAAGAAAGGACCATTTGCAGATGAAAGCTTATTAAAGAAAGTGGATGCAATGAACGCTTCCGGAGACAAGAGTGTCATTAAGACATGGTCCCGCCGTTCTACCATTTTCCCATCGTTTGTCGGACACACGTTTGCAGTGCATGACGGAAGAAAGCATGTGCCGGTATACGTTACGGAGGACATGGTCGGACACAAGCTTGGCGAATTCGTAGCGACAAGGACCTACAGGGGACATGGAAAAGACGAGAAGAAATCAGGCGTAAGATAATTTGAAAGGAGGTTTTATCCATGGCAAAAGGACACAGATCCCAAATTAAGAGAGAAAGAAATGCAGTGAAAGACACAAGGCCTTCTGCAAAATTATCATATGCCAGAGTATCTGTTCAGAAGGCTTGCTTCGTACTGAACGAAATCCGCGGCAAAGATGTGGCGACGGCGCTTGCGATTTTGACGTATAATCCAAGATACGCTTCCAGCCTGTTGTTAAAGCTTTTGAAATCTGCGATTGCAAATGCGGAAAACAACAACGGCATGAAAGCGGAAAATCTTTATATTGCAGAATGCTATGCAAACAAAGGACCGACAATGAAGAGAATCAGACCGAGAGCGCAGGGCAGGGCTTACAGGATCGAAAAGAAAATGAGCCACATTACAATTGTGCTGGATGAGAAATAAGGAGGGGAAACATGGGACAGAAAGTAAATCCTCATGGCTTGAGAGTCGGCATTATTAAAGACTGGGACTCGAAATGGTACGCAGAGGCGGATTTTGCGGATTTTTTAATCGAAGACTACAACATCAGGACGTTTCTTAAGAAAAAATTATATGCGGCGGGCATTTCCAGGATCGAAATGGAGCGCGCGTCGGATCGCGTAAAAGTGATCATTTATACAGCAAAGCCGGGCGTAGTGATCGGCAAAGGCGGTTCGGAAATTGAGAAAGTAAAAGCGGAAGTGCAAAAGCTTACGGATAAGAAGCTGGTAGTGGACATCAAAGAAGTAAAGCGTCCGGATAAAGACGCGCAGCTTGTAGCGGAAAACATTGCGCTGCAGCTTGAGAATCGAGTTTCTTTCCGCAGGGCGATGAAATCCTGCATGGGACGCTGCATGAAGGCCGGCGCAAAAGGAATTAAGACGTCCTGTTCCGGACGGCTTGGCGGAGCGGACATGGCGCGTACGGAGTTCTACAGCGAGGGAACTATCCCGCTTCAGACGCTTCGCGCGGATATTGACTACGGATTTGCGGAAGCAGATACCACATATGGAAAAGTAGGCGTTAAAGTTTGGGTCTACAAAGGAGAAGTACTTCCGACGAAGGGAAATAAGGAAGGAGGCGCCCGGTAATTATGTTAATGCCAAAAAGAGTAAAACATCGCAAGCAGTTCCGCGGCAGCATGCGTGGAAAGGCAACGAGAGGAAATAAAATTGTAAACGGCGAATACGGCATTGTTGCAATGGAGCCATGCTGGATCAAGTCAAACCAGATTGAGGCGGCCCGTATTGCAATGACCCGTTACGTAAAGCGTGGCGGTAAAGTATGGATTAAGATCTTCCCGGACAAACCGGTGACGACAAAGCCGGCTGAGACCCGAATGGGTTCCGGAAAAGGAACGCTGGAATACTGGGTAGCGGTCGTAAAGCCGGGACGCGTTATGTTCGAGATCTCCGGCGTGCCGGAGGAAGTGGCGAGAGAAGCATTGCGTCTTGCGACACACAAGTTACCCTGTAAATGCAAAATAGTTTCTCGTGCAGACTTAGAAGGCGGTGAATCAAATGAAAACCAGTAAATATTTAGAAGAATTAAGATCACAGTCTGCTGCGGATTTAAACGCGCAGTTAGTTGAAGCGAAAAAAGAGCTTTTCAATTTGAGATTCCAGAATGCGACGAATCAGTTGACGAATACCAGCAGGATCAAAGAAGTGAAGAAAAATATTGCCAGAATTCAGACTATCATCACTGAGAAGGCAAATGCAGAGTAATGCGGGAAGGAGAGGTAGACGTGGAAGAGAGAAATCTTAGAAAAACGCGTACGGGCGTCGTTGTCAGCGACAAGATGAACAAGACGATTGTTGTTGCCGTTCGGGATAATGTAAGACATAAGCTTTACAACAAGATTGTGAAGAAGACATATAAATTAAAAGCGCATGATGAGAACAACGACTGTAAGATCGGCGATACGGTAAAAGTTATGGAAACAAGGCCGTTGTCCAAAGACAAGCGTTGGAGACTTGTGGAAATCATAGAAAGAGCGAAATAACAGAAGGAGGCTGCAGGCATGATACAACAGGAAAGCAGACTGAAGGTAGCCGACAACACGGGTGCGAAGGAGATCTTATGCATTCGCGTGATGGGCGGATCTACCAGAAGATATGGATATATCGGAGATATCATTACCGCTACGGTCAAAGACGCAACACCAGGCGGCGTTGTAAAAAAGGGCGACGTAGTAAAAGCCGTTATCGTGCGTACGAAAAAAGGCGCCCGTCGGAAAGATGGTTCTTATATAAAATTTGATGAAAATGCTGCTGTGATTATCAAAGAAGACAAAACGCCAAGAGGAACCCGTATCTTTGGACCGGTAGCCAGAGAGCTGCGTGAGAAACAGTTTATGAAAATTGTTTCCCTGGCTCCGGAAGTATTGTAGGAGGCGTCCGCGGCGGCATGCGCATGCACGGGCAATAATCAGGAGGTGTTGGAATGGCTACAAGCAAAATTAAAAAAGGCGACATGGTAAGAGTGATCGCCGGAAGAGATAAAGATAAAGAAGGAAAAGTAATTTCCGTAGACAGAAAGAAGAACAGGCTTCTTGTCGAGGGGATCAATATGATTACCAAACATGCGAAGCCGAGCATGGCAAATCAGCAGGGCGGCATCATTCATCAGGAAGGGCCAATTGACGCGTCAAACGTAATGTATCTCCACAAAGGAAAACCAACCCGCGTAGGCTTTCGGATGGATGGAGACAGGAAAGTTCGTTTTGCCAAATCAACTGGTGATATCATTGATTAATCGGAGAGGAGGACAAAACAGGTGAACAGACTTAGAGAGCAGTATCAGAACGAGATCGTAGACGCTATGATGAGCAGGTTCGGATATAAAAATAAATTGCAGGTGCCAAAGCTGGATAAAATCGTTGTGAACATGGGCGTTGGCGAAGCAAAAGAAAATGCGAAAATATTAGAGGCTGCCGTAAAGGATATGGAAATTATCACAGGGCAGAAGGCGGTTGTAACGAAAGCAAAGCATTCGATTGCCAACTTCAAAATCAGAGAGGGCATGCCGATTGGATGCAAAGTTACCTTAAGAGGAGAGAAGATGTACGAATTCTTCGATCGTCTTGTAAACCTTGCGCTTCCCCGCGTGCGTGATTTCCGTGGGATTAACCCGAATGCATTTGACGGCAGAGGAAATTATGCGCTCGGAATCAAAGAGCAGTTGATTTTCCCGGAAATTGAATACGATAAGATTGATAAAATCAGAGGCATGGACGTAATTATTGTAACGACTGCAAAGACGGATGAAGAGGGACGCGAATTGCTGGCCCGTTTCGGCATGCCGTTTGCAAAATAACAGGAGGGAATTTGAATGGCGAAAACATCGATGAAAGTAAAACAGCAGCGTAAACAGAAATTCTCTACCAGAGAATACAATCGCTGCAAAATTTGCGGACGTCCGCATGCATACCTGAGGAAATATGGCATTTGCAGAATCTGTTTCCGTGAGCTGGCATACAAGGGCCAGATTCCGGGCGTGAAAAAAGCAAGCTGGTAAGGAGGGAAATTCATCATGACAATGAGCGATCCAATTGCAGATATGCTTACAAGAATCCGTAATGCAAACACTGCGAAACATGATACCGTTGATATTCCCGCATCCAGGATCAAGATTGCAATCGCTGGCATCTTATTGGATGAAGGATATATTGTAAAATATGACATCATTGAAGAGAACAATTTTAAAACGATCCGCGTAACCTTAAAATACGGCGCGGATAAGAATGAAAAAGTAATTTCCGGCATTAAGAGGATTTCAAAACCGGGACTTCGCGTATATGCCGGAAAAGACAAAATCCCCTATGTGCTTGGAGGGCTTGGAATTGCAATCCTTTCCACAAATCAGGGAATTATTACGGACAGACAGGCAAGAAAAATGAAAGTTGGCGGAGAAGTGCTGGCTTTTGTATGGTAATGAGGAATGACGCGCAGACAGCGCTTCCTTTGCAATAAAAATAAAACATAACAGGAGGTACGGGCATGTCACGTATAGGAAGAATGCCAATCGCGATTCCGGCGGGCGTTACGGTCGAAATTGCAGAAAATAATCATGTGACGGTAAAGGGACCGAAAGGGACGCTGGTTCGAACCCTTCCGGCAGAGATGGAAATCAAAACAGAAGATTCTCAGGTTATCGTAACAAGACCAAGTGATTTAAAGAAAATGAAGTCTTTACACGGTTTGACCAGAACGCTGATTTATAATATGGTAGTCGGCGTAACGGACGGCTATACGAAGGTTCTCGAAATCAACGGCGTTGGTTACAGAGCTTCCAAAGCCGGAAAGAAGCTGACGTTAAATCTTGGTTATTCCCACCCGGTGGAGATGACGGATCCGGAAGGGATTGAGGCCACGGTAGAAGGAAATAAGATTACCGTAAAAGGCATTGATAAAGAAAAAGTTGGACAGTACGCTGCAGAAATCAGAGATAAGAGAAGACCGGAACCTTATAAAGGAAAGGGCATCAAATACGAAGACGAAATTATTCGGCGTAAAGTCGGTAAGACCGGCAAGAAATAGGTAAAGGAGTGGACAGAGAATGGTAAGCAAAAAATCAAGAGCAGAAGTTCGTGCAAAAAAGCATAGAAGGCTTCGGCATCATCTTGCCGGAACAGCTGACAGACCGCGTCTGGCAGTTTTCAGAAGCAATAATTATATGTACGCTCAGGTAATCGATGATACGGTTGGAAATACGCTTGTGTCTGCTTCTACTTTAGAAAAAGAAGTGAAGTCAGAGCTTGAGAAAACCAACAACGTAGAAGCTGCGGCATACCTTGGGACAGTCATCGCGAAACGGGCATTGGACAAAGGCATTCAGAAGGTTGTCTATGACAGAGGCGGATATATCTATAAAGGGAAAGTCAAAGCTTTAGCCGATGCTGCGCGCGAAGCAGGGTTGGAGTTTTAAAAGGAGGACGCGAATACATGAAACGTACAATTATTGACGCCGGTCAATTGGAATTAAATGAAAAAGTAGTATCCATCAAACGTGTTACCAAGGTTGTCAAAGGCGGTCGTAACTTCCGTTTCACAGCGCTCGTCGTTGTAGGCGATGGCAATGGTCATGTCGGCGCAGGACTTGGAAAAGCGACGGAAATTCCGGAAGCGATTCGCAAAGGAAAAGAAGACGCGATGAAAAAGCTGATCGAGGTCAAGCTGGATGATAACCGAAGCATCACGCATGATACGAGTGGAAAGCATACTGGCGCATCCGTATTGTTAAAAAGGGCTCCCGAAGGTACCGGCGTAATTGCCGGAGGCCCCGCGCGAAGCGTCTGCGAGCTTGCGGGCATTGGCAACATTCGTACAAAATCTTTGGGCTCCAATAATAAGCAAAACGTTGTGCTTGCTACCATCCATGCATTAAGCCAGTTAAAATCTCCAGAAGAAGTGGCAAGGCTCCGTGGAAAATCCGTGGAAGAGATTCTGGGATAAGGAGGGGTATTTCATATGGCAGAGAAATTAAAAATCACATTGGTGAAATCTACGATCGGCGCAGTTCCGAAGAATAAAAAGACGGTAGCGGCGCTTGGATTGCGCAAAATCGGCAAAACGGTGGAAATGCCGGATAATCCCTGCGTACGCGGTATGATACGCAACGTAAGGCATTTGGTAAAAGTAGAAGAAATTTAATCGGCAAGATAAGGAGGTGTCAGAATGGATTTATCAAACTTAAAGCCTGCGGAAGGTTCGACGCACAATCGATTCCGAAAAGGGCGCGGACATGGTTCAGGTAACGGAAAGACCGCCGGAAAGGGGCACAAAGGTCAGAAAGCGCGTTCCGGCGCTCCAAGACCGGGGTTTGAAGGCGGACAGATGCCATTGTACAGACGAATTCCAAAGAGGGGCTTTACCTGCAGGAATTCCAAAGACATTGTGGCAGTCAATATGTCAACGCTTGAAGTGTTTGACAACGATACGGTTGTTACAGTTGAAAAATTGATCGAAGCAGGAATCATTAAAAATCCCAGAGATGGCGTAAAGATTCTTGGCGGAGGAGAACTTACCAGGAAGCTTACCGTTCAGGTAAATGCATTCAGCGCAAGCGCGAAAGAAAAGATTGAGGCTCTTGGTGGAAAAGCAGAGGTGATCTAATGTTAAAGACGCTCCGTAATGCATTTAAAATTAAAGATATACGGAACAGATTGATTTTTACATTTTTTATGTTGATTATTATCCGGATCGGAAGCCAGCTTCCGGTTCCCGGCGTAGACCGGGAAGTGTTTTCCAACTGGTTTTCCGGTCAGGGCAGAGAGGCGTTCAGCTTCTTTGATGCGATAACCGGCGGTTCGTTTGAACAGATGTCGATTTTTGCATTGAACATTACGCCTTATATCACAAGTTCCATCATTATGCAGCTTTTAACGATTGCAATTCCGAAACTGGAGGAAATGCAAAAAGACGGAGAAGAGGGCAGGAAAAAGATTGCGGAGATTACCCGTTATGTCACGGTAGGGCTTGCGCTGATTGAGTCGATTGCGATGGCGATTGGTTTTGGCAGAAGCGGTTATCTGGCAGAGTACAACGCATTGAGCGTGATTACAGTGGTAGCGACTTTAACGGCAGGTTCCGCAGTGCTGATGTGGCTGGGCGAGCGGATTACGGAAAAAGGCATTGGCAACGGTATTTCGATCGTGCTCGTGATCAATATTATATCCCGTCTGCCGGAAGATCTGACCACATTGTACGAGCAGTTTATTGCAGGACAGAGCGTAGTGGCAAAAGCGGCGCTTGCCGGGGTCATTATTCTTGCGGTCATTGCGGCAATGGTGGTTTTCGTTATTGTGCTGCAGGACGCGGAGCGAAAGATTCCGGTACAGTATTCCAGAAAACTGCAGGGCAGAAAGCAGGTCGGCGGACAGTCGTCGCATATTCCGCTTAAGGTAAATACAAGCGGCGTAATACCGGTTATTTTCGCACAGTCTCTGATGCAGACGCCTGTCATTCTTGCATCCCTGATGGGAAAAGGCAATGGAACGGGCGTTGGAAGCGAGATTATCAAAGGCCTGTCGCAGTCGAACTGGTGTGATCCGAGCCAGCCGGTTTATTCCATCGGACTGGTGATCTACATTGCACTGATTATTGCGTTTGCATATTTTTACACATCGATTACGTTCAATCCGCTGGAAATTGCGAATAATATGAAAAAGCAGGGCGGTTTTATTCCCGGCATCCGTCCGGGTAAGCCGACGAGCGATTATCTGAACAAAATGCTGACGTATATCGTATTTATCGGGGCTGTTGGCCTGTCGATCGTCGCATTTATGCCGATATTCTTCAGCGGCGTATTCAAAGCCAACGTATCGTTCGGCGGAACGTCGATTATCATTATTGTAGGCGTTATAATTGAGACAATTAAACAGATCGAATCACAGATGTTGGTACGCTACTACAAAGGCTTTTTGAATGACTGACAA
This sequence comes from uncultured Roseburia sp., assembly GCA_947647505.1. Taxonomy (GTDB): domain Bacteria; phylum Bacillota; class Clostridia; order Lachnospirales; family Lachnospiraceae; genus Roseburia_B. The sequence goes on from CANSKO010000003.1 coordinate 140,222, forward strand.
TACATTTGGAGATACTGGCGCATGCCGTATCTCCAAACGTGTCTAAATTATGGCATAAATGCGCTGTCGGCATGCCGGCAGGAAATGCGGCGGCGTTTTAAGAAGAAACGGGAGGATACATGTTATGAAAATCATAATGCTGGGCGCGCCCGGAGCGGGAAAAGGCACGCAGGCGAAGCAGATTGCGGAAAAATATCGGATTCCGCATATTTCAACCGGAGACATCTTCCGGGCGAATATAAAAGACGGAACAGAGCTTGGGAAAAAGGCAAAGGAATATATGGATCAGGGCCTGTTGGTTCCGGATGAGCTGACGGTTGCTTTAGTGGCGGATCGGATCGTAGAGGAGGATTGCAGGGACGGCTTTGTGCTGGACGGATTTCCGCGGACGATTCCGCAGGCGAAGGCGCTGGATGCGGCGTTGGAGAAAATGGGAGAAAAAATTGACTTTGCGATTGACGTGGACGTATCGGATGAGAGCATCATAAACCGCATGAGCGGCAGACGGGCCTGTTTAAACTGTGGCGCGACATATCATATCGTAAGCATTCCCACAAAAGAAGAGGGCATCTGCGACAAGTGCAAAAATCCCGTTGTGCTGCGGGATGACGATAAACCGGAAACGGTGCAGAAGCGGCTTGGCGTATACCATGAGCAGACGCAGCCGTTAATTGAATATTACAGCGGGCAGGGGATTTTAAGGTCGGTAGACGGCATGCGCAACATGCAGGATGTATTTGAAGACATTGTCCGGATACTGGGAGCTTAACATATGCCGGTCACAATCAAATCAGCCCGTGAAATTGAACTGATGAGAGCGGCGGGCAGGATCCTTGGGAAGATACATCAGGATTTGGGAAAAGAATTAAAGCCGGGAATGACTACATTAGAGATTGATCGCCTGGGTGAAGAGATGATTCGAAGCTATGGCTGCATCCCTTCTTTTAAAAATTATCAGGGATATCCCGCATCGGTCTGCGTTTCCGTAAATGACGAGGTAGTGCATGGCATTCCATCCGACAGGCGCGCGCTTGAAGAAGGCGATATCGTGAGTCTGGATATGGGCGTGATTTATAAGGGCTATCATTCGGACGCGGCAAGGACGCATGGGATTGGAGCGATCAGCAAAGCGGCGGAGGAGCTGATTTTGCGCACGAGAGAGTGCTTTTTCTCCGGCATCCGTTATGCCGTGGCGGGCTGTTATCTGCATCAGATATCGGCTGCGATTCACGCGTGCGCCGACCGCTATCGTTATGGCGTTGTGCGGGATCTGGTGGGGCATGGAATTGGATCGCATCTTCATGAACCGCCTCAGGTGCCGAATTTTAAAAAGCGTTCCAGAGGCATCCGGCTTCGTCCCGGAATGACGTTGGCGATAGAGCCAATGATCAATGAAGGAAGCGGCAGCGTCGAATGGCTGGAGGACGGCTGGACGGTTGTTACGCGTGATGGAAAATGGTCGGCGCATTATGAGAACACGATACTGATTACGAAGGGCGAGCCTGAGATTTTATCCATAACGGAAGATGAGATTACAGAAGGAATCTGGATACCGAAAGGGGCGGCGGAATGATCGAATTTGCGAAATCGTTGTCCGGGCATGATAAGGACCGGATGTATCTGATCTGGAAAAAAGAAGAGCGGTTTGCATATCTGGTGGATGGAAAAACGCACACCGTGGCAAATCCCAAAAAAAAGAATGTACGACATTACCAGGTGATAAAACACCTTCCGGAACAGGTTCGGATGCGCTTTCCACAGAGCGGTCCGATTACGGATGATGTCATACGCGGGGCAGTCAGAGAATATGAACGTTCAATCAATAAGTAGGAGGCAATAAACATGTCAAAAGCAGATGTAATCGAAGTAGAAGGAAAAGTAGTTGAGAAGCTCCCAAACGCCATGTTTCAGGTGGAATTGGAAAACGGCCATAAAATCCTGGCGCATATCAGCGGAAAGCTTCGCATGAATTTTATCCGCATTTTACCGGGCGATAAAGTTACGATCGAGATGTCTCCCTATGATCTGACGAAAGGAAGGATCATCTGGAGAGATAAGTAAAAGTGATTGACTCTTTCCAGGCGCTGTGTTATAATACGATACGTATGTTTTTAGGAATTTATAAATACGAAGAGCAGACGGCAAAAGCTGTGTGCAGGAAAGGAGGATTTTCCGTGAAAGTAAGATCATCAGTTAAGCCTATGTGTGAAAAATGCAAGGTTATCAAACGAAAAGGAAGCATTCGGATTATTTGTGAAAATCCAAAACACAAACAGAGACAGGGCTGATTTTTTCCTGTCCGGTCAATTATGTGCGGCTGCAGCGGAAACAGGTCAAAACAGGCGTTTTCGCTGTTCATAATATGCGGTACGCAGGTACTGCGCATGTCTGCATACGGATTTAACATACCGGAATCCGATTCAGACGTCTTTTGATTTTAAGTGATGAAAGGCAGTTGGCGCATGCACAACATTTCAGGCCGGGGAACCGGAGCTGCATGGAGCGCTGCCGGAGACAGAATCGTCCCGGAAGGAAACGGCCGGGGCTGTGTAGAGAATTTATATGGAGGTGCAACGACGAATGGCTCGTATCGCAGGTGTAGATTTACCAAGAGAAAAGCGCGTGGAGATCGGTTTGACTTATATTTACGGAATCGGCAGATCCAGTTCGAACCGTATCCTTGCGGAGGCAAAAGTGAGTCCGGATACACGTTGTCGTGATTTGACGGATGAGGAAGTAAAAAGGATCAGCGAAGTGATCGACGCGACGCAGATGGTGGAAGGTGATCTGAGAAGAGAGATCGCGCTGAACATCAAGCGTCTTCAGGAGATTGGATGTTATCGCGGCATCCGTCACAGGAAAGGGCTTCCCGTTCGCGGACAGAATACGAAGAACAATGCGAGAACCAGAAAAGGACCGAAGAGAACGGTAGCGAACAAGAAGAAATAACAGGTAAATCCGAGCAATCAATAAAGAAGAAAGTAGGTTAGTTTTATTATGGCTAAAGTTACAAAAAAAGTGACAAAAAAGCGTGTTAAGAAAAACGTTGAACGAGGACAGGCACATATTCAGTCATCTTTTAACAATACCATTGTAACAATTACGGATGCTGAAGGAAATGCATTATCATGGGCAAGCGCCGGTGGTCTGGGATTCAGAGGTTCAAGGAAATCTACTCCTTATGCTGCGCAGATGGCGGCTGAAACAGCAACCAAAGCGGCATTAATTCATGGCTTAAAATCAGTAGATGTTATGGTAAAAGGACCAGGTTCGGGAAGAGAAGCCGCAATTCGCGCCCTTTCCGCATGTGGGTTGGAAGTGACGAGCATTCGGGACGTAACGCCGGTTCCGCACAACGGGTGCCGTCCGCCAAAACGCAGAAGAGTTTAATCAGCAGTCTAACAGGAGGGATAGTCTAAAATGGCAGTAAACAGAGTTCCTATTCTTAAAAGATGCAGATCGCTTGGTTTAGATCCGGTATATTTAGGAATAGATAAAAAATCAAACAGAGAGTTAAGAAGAGCGAACAGAAAAGTTTCCGAATACGGACTTCAGTTAAGAGAGAAGCAGAAAGCAAAGTTCATCTATGGCGTACTGGAAAAGCCGTTCCATAATTATTATGAGAAGGCGGACCGGATGAAGGGCATGACGGGTGAAAACCTGATGACGATGCTGGAGAGCCGGTTGGACAACGTGATTTTCCGTATGGGATTTGCGAGAACCAGAAGGGAATCCAGACAGGTCGTAGGCCATAAGTTCGTAACGGTAAATGGAAGATGCGTAAAAGTTCCGTCCTACAGGGTAAAAGCCGGTGACGAAATCGAAATCAGAGAAAAGAGCAAAGGACTTCAGAGATTTAAGGATATCATGGAAGTAACAGGCGGAAGGCTGGTTCCGGAATGGCTTGACGTAGATCAGGAGAACTTAAAGGGCACTGTAAAGGAATTGCCTTCCAGAGATCAGATCGATGTACCGGTTGACGAAATGCTTATCGTCGAGTTGTACAGCAAATAATCCGAATCCGGCAGATTGAGATAGGCATATACCCGAATAAGGAGGGCTTTATAGTGTTCGATTTTGAAAAACCAAAAATTGAAATCGCTGAAATTGCAGAAGACAAAAAGTATGGAAGATTTGTCGTGGAGCCTCTGGAAAGAGGATATGGCACGACGCTGGGTAATTCTCTGCGCAGGATTATGCTCTCTTCCTTACCGGGTGCAGCGGTAAGCCAGGTAAAAATCGACGGCGTGTTACACGAGTTCAGTTCGATACCCGGCGTAAAAGAAGATGTGACTGAAATTGTCATGAACATTAAGAATCTTGCACTTAAAAACACATGTCCGACAGATGAGCCGAAAGTTGCTTACATCGAATTTGAGGGTGAAGGAGTTGTTACGGCTGCCGATATTCAGGCAGACCCGGATATTCAGATCTTAAATCCGGATTTGGTCATTGCGAACTTAAACGGAGGCGCTGACTGCAAGCTGTATATGGAACTGACGATCAGCAAAGGCAGAGGCTATGTCAGCGCGGAGAAGAACAAATCGGAAGACGTGCCGATCGGCGTGATTGCGATTGATTCTATTTATACGCCTGTAGAGCGTGTGAACCTGACGGTAGAAAATACCCGTGTAGGGCAGATCACGGATTACGATAAGCTTACGCTGGACGTATTTACAAACGGAACGCTGGAGCCGGACGAGGCGGTCAGCCTTGCGGCAAAGGTGTTGAGCGAGCATTTGAATCTCTTTATCAATCTTTCTGAGACGGCTATGGCGGCGGAAGTCATGGTAGAAAAGGAAGACGACGCCAAAGGCAAGGTTCTGGAAATGAACATTGACGAGCTGGAGCTGTCCGTGCGTTCTTACAACTGCTTAAAGCGGGCGGGAATCAATACGGTGGAAGAGTTGACGAATCGGACGCCGGAAGATATGATGAAGGTTCGAAACCTTGGACGCAAGTCTCTGGAAGAAGTGCTTGCAAAATTAAAAGAGCTGGGTCTTCAGCTGAATCAAAGCGAAGATATCTGATAAAAGAAAACGGCTGATTCCGTAAGCCCAAAGAGCGGGAAGACGTCGGCTCCATGGCAGAGTGGAGGCAACTATACAGGATGGCATTCGGTCAGTAAGCCCAAAGCGCGTACCGGGTGTTCCACAAAACGGAGGTATAACATCATGGCACATTACAGAAAATTAAGCAGAACGTCGTCTCAGAGAAAGGCATTGCTGCGGGGACAGGTGACGGCACTGATTCATAATGGAAGAATCATTACGACGGAAGCAAAGGCAAAAGAAGTTCGTAAAATTGCCGAAGGCGTCATTGCAAGAGCCATTCGGGCAGGAGAGGACTACGAAGAGGTTACGGTACAGGCAAAGGTTCCGCGTAAAGATAAAGATGGAAAGCGCGTAAAAGAAGTGGTAGACGGAAAACGCGTTACCATATATGACACCGTGGAAAAGACGATCAAGAAGGATCTTCCGTCTAGGCTGCATGCCAGAAGAGAGATTTTGAAAGTGCTTTATCCGGTGACGGAAGTGCCCAAAGAAGGGCCGGGCAGGAAGAAGAATACGAAAAAAGTCGATCTCGTTGCGAAATTATTTGACGAAATTGCTCCGAAGTATAAAGATCGCAATGGCGGATATACGAGAATCGTCAAGATTGGACAGCGGAAAGGCGACGGCGCGTTGGAAGTCCTCTTAGAGCTTGTATAAGATTTGAAAACTCCGGTTTGATACCGGAGTTTTTTATCCTGTTTGAGAAAAAGGGGCATTGCCATAGATTTACGCCTGCGCAAAAGGAGGAGGAAATGTTACCGAAATTATTTTCGATTGGGCCGTTTACCGTATACAGCTATGGGCTGATGACGGCCATTGGCATTCTTCTGGCGATATGGCTTGGAGAATATCAGGTGAAGAAGACAAAGCTTGCGGAAGAAGGATTTCTGATCGGCATGGGCATTGCCTGCGTCATTGGCGGGTATGCGTCTTCCAAGCTTTTGTTCTGGATTACGATTTTGCCGCAGATCATTGAAAATCCGGCCGTTATGCTGGATCTCTCCAGCGGCTACGTCGTTATTGGCGGGCTGATCGGCGGCGTTTTAACGGGATATTTGTATTGCAGGTGGAAGAAAACAGATTTTTGGAAGGTATTTGACCTCGTCATTCCCTATGTTGCGCTGGCGCAGTGTCTTGGGAGAATTGGATGCTTTCTTGCAGGATGCTGTTACGGTTATCCGACAGAGGGGGTATGCGGCGTTGCATTTCACAATTCCATGTATGCTCCCGTGGGCGTTAAACTATTTCCGATTCAGCTTGTATCGGCGGGACTGAATATGCTGAACTTTTTGTTCCTGTATCTGCTCTGGAAGAAAGCGAGCCGGAAAACGGGAATAACCGGCGCGGCATTTATTGTGACATACAGCGTGGGACGTTTTTTTCTGGAATTTTTTCGGGGAGATCTGGAAAGGGGAACGGTCGGCGCACTGTCAACGTCGCAGTTTCTTTCTGTATTTACGCTGCTTGCGGGGCTTCTTATTTTATTGTATCGGTGGAAGCGAAACGCAGCCGTTACGCCGTAAGCTGTTTTTGGGCGAAAGACCAGCCAGAAGGCGCATTATTCGCTTTCTGGCTGAGAAAGCGGCAGAGAAAAGATAAATTCCGTGCCGACGCCTTCCGTGCTGATTACGTTGATATGTTCTTTGTGTGACTGGATGATCTCTTTTACAATCGAGAGACCAAGACCAGTCCCTTTTTTATCTTTGCCGCGCGAAATATCGGATTTATAAAACCGTTCCCAGATTTTTCCGAGGCTTTCTTTGGGAATGCCAATGCCGGAATCTTTTACGGAAAGAAAAATCTTTTCGTTTTTTACCGTAGTTTCAATGGTAATGACGGAATCGGAATGTGAAAATTTGATGGCATTGTCGATCAGGTTGTAGATCACGCGCTGTATCTTATCATTATCCGCCCGCGCAAACAGCGTCTGGCCGGTCAGAATCAATTCAAACGAAATCCGTTTTTGCTTGCAGATGCCTTCAAAAGTGCGGGCCGTCATTTTGATCATATTGTTGACGTCAAATGAGGTCAGGTTTAACAGGGCGGCATGCTTGCCGTACGTATTCAATTCCAGAAGGCTGGCCGTTAGCTTATTCAGGCGTTCCGTTTCAAACAAAATGATATTCAGATATTTTTCCTGATAGTCGGGCGGGATGGTTCCGTCAAGCATGGCTTCGACATAACCTTTAATAGACGTTAAAGGGGAGCGGAAGTCATGCGAAACATTGGATACAAATTTGCGCTGATCTTCTTCGAGCGTTTGCAGCTCCGTCGCCATATACGTCAATGTAGCAGCCAGACTGCCAAATTCGTCATTGGAATGAACGTGAATCGGATGGTCAAATTTGCCGGAAGCATAGGCTTTTGCAGCTTTTGTGATTTTCTTAAGGGGCAGAAGCGCCGTGCAGGAAAACAGGGAAAGCAGCAGCAGGGCGGCAAACAGCAGGATGACAAGCAGAAGATAGGAAAGCTCCAGCAGTTCGTCCGTGTAGGAATGTAAAATATGCATCGGCTTATGTATGACGATATAGTTTTTGATTTTGTAGTGGACGGAAACCGGCGCATAGACGCTTAACTGCGCTTCGTTGAAATAGTCGTAAAAAAAGCCGGTCTGGTAATATCCGTTTCTGAAATCGCTGATATTAAATCCGTCGATGGATGCAATGCTTTCGATATCCGTAAGATCGGAGGCGTTTTTGGAATTCAGCAGGATGTTGCCTTTGGCGTCGATGACCCAGATCTGTGTGGAAAGGTACGCATCCAGCGCCTTTAACCGTTCTTTGAAATCGTCCAGCGTAATATTGCTGTTGTAATAGCTTACGGCATAGTCGGATGCGATCAGATTGGCCTCTTTGTACAACTGAGAAGCTTCTTTTTCCTGAATATAATCCGCAAACAGACGCGGAGTCAGCGTGGAAATCAAAAGAAAGCCGAGCAGGACAAACAGTAAATAGCCGGAAAGCAGTCTTGCAAACAGGGTAATTCTCATCTTACGTCACCTGTTCACTTCGAATTTGTAGCCAATGCCCCAGACGGTTGCAATGCTCCAGGATTCGTTGTCTTTGATTTTCTCGCGGAGGCGTTTGACATGAACGTCTACGGTGCGGGTATCGCCGATGTATTCATAGCCCCAGATATGATCCAGAAGCTGCTCCCTTGTAAAGACCTGATTGGGAGACGAGGCAAGAAAGTACAAAAGCTCCAGCTCTTTCGGCGGCATATCGATCTGCTTTCCGTTGTTTAACACAGAGTAATTGGATAAATTTACGACAAGTCCCGGATATTCGGCGCATTTGACGCTCTGTGAGGATGCGTCGCCCCTTGTGGAGGGCTGATATCTCCGCAGAACGGCTTTGACGCGCGCGACAAGCTCTTTGGAATCAAACGGCTTCATGATATAATCGTCGGCTCCAAGCTCAAGACCCAGCACCTTGTCAAAAATTTCCCCTTTGGCGGAAAGCATGATAATCGGAACGTCGGATCGGGTGCGAAGCTCTCTGCAAATCTGATAGCCGTCCATTCCAGGAAGCATTAAGTCGAGGAGAATCAGGTTTGGCGCATATTGTTCAAATGCGAGCAGCGCTTCTTCTCCGTCGTTTACGGTCTTTGTGTCAAAGCATTCCTTTGTCAGATACAGGGAAATCAGTTCGGCGATGTTGACATCGTCGTCTACAATCAGAATTTTCTGTTTTGCTGCCATAGGTACCTCCCGGTGATAATGCTATTTTTCTTTGAATGTTGCGATGGTAACGCCGGAATCGCCTTCTCCAAATTCGCCCAGGCGGAACGATTGCACGTATTTCTGGCGTTTCAGATGCTTTTGCACGGCATTGCGCAGCGCGCCCGTGCCTTTGCCGTGCACGATGCGGACGGATGGAAGATGGGCGATATATGCGTCGTCCAGATATTTGTCCAGCAGCGCGATGGCTTCGTCTGTCGTCCTGCCGATCAGGTTGATTTCGGCGGAGACGGACGCCGATTTGCCCATCGAAAGCTTTCCTGCGCCGCTTCGGCTGTACTTTGCTACAGATGGCGTGTCCGCTTCTTCCAGGAGGATGAGATCGCTGAGCGGAACGAGGGAGCGGAGAATGCCCATCTGGACGGATACATCGCCTCTGGCATTGGGCAGCGCGTGTACGGTGCCTTTTAAATTCATCGAAAGCACTTTGACCGAATCGCCAATCCGAAGCTTTTTGGGCGCTTTGTGATTCGTCGTCTGGCCGGGCTGTTTTGCCAGCTTCTTTTGCGCATCCGACATTTTATCGCGCAGTTTGGCGCGTTCTTTTTCCATTTCGCCTGCCGTTGCATGGATGGAGCCGAATTTGTTGAAATTGCGGATGCTTTCGTCGGCAAAGTCTTTGGCTTCTTTTAAAATGGCAAGCGCCTGTTCGTTGGCCTCTTTGAGAATATGATCCCGGCTGTTGTTCAGACGTTCCTGTTTTTGTTCCAGTTTGGATTTTAAAGAGGAAATCTCCTGTTTGCAGGCTTTGATTTCCGCTTCTTCCCGCTCCATCTTAAGGCGGCTGCTTTCCAGATCGGAGAGCAGGGCTTCAAAATCGGCTTCCGATTCGCTGATGCGCGCTTTTGCGTCTTCAATCAGCGCAGGAGAAAGGCCCAGCTTTCCGGAAATGGCAAACGCGTTGCTTTTTCCGGGGATGCCGATCAAAAGGCGGTACGTCGGGCTTAATGTCTCTACGTCGAATTCACAGCAGGCATTTTCCACGCCGTCGGTGGAGAGCGCAAATACTTTCAGCTCGCTGTAGTGCGTCGTGGCCATCGTGCAGATCTTATGCCGGTGCAGAGACGACAGAATGGAGATGGCAAGCGCGGCGCCTTCCGTTGGATCGGTGCCGGCGCAAAGCTCGTCAAAGAGTACGAGGGACGTCGGATTCGCCTGATCGAGTATGGATACGATATTTGTCATATGGGAGGAAAACGTGCTTAAGTTTTGTTCGATGCTCTGCTCGTCTCCAATATCGGCAAAGACGTTTTCAAAAACGGAAAGCTCCGAACGGTCATTGGCGGGAATGTGCAGACCCGCCTGTCCCATCAGCGTCAGAAGACCGACCGTTTTTAAAGAAACGGTTTTTCCGCCTGTATTGGGTCCGGTCACAATCAAAAGGTCGAATGCGTCACCCAGCGTCACGTCGATGGGCACTACCGTTTTGGGGTTTAACAGGGGGTGGCGGCCTTTGCGTATGCGTATGCGTCCGTTTTCGCAGAAAATGGGCGCGACGCCATTGTGCAGTCTGGCAAGCTCTGCTTTTGCAAATATAAAATCAAGCGTCGTCAGCGCATGATAATTGTTCGTCAGGGCGTCGGCAGATTCCGCCACCATGCCGCTTAACGCCGCGAGAATGGCTTCGATTTCTCTGGCTTCGCGCAGAAAAAGCTCTTTCAGTTCGTTGTTCAGATTTACGATGGCGGACGGCTCGATAAACAGCGTGGAGCCGTTGCGCGACTGATCGTGGACCATGCCGGGGACCTGATTTTTGGCTTCGGCCCGGACGGGAAGGCAATAGCGGTCATTGCGCATGGTGATGACGGAATCCTGCAAAAGGCCGCTGCCGTTTGCCTGATTCATGATTTTGTTCATCTGATTTCGGATGCGCTCGTTCATGCCGCCAATCGCGCGCCGCACGGATCTTAAGCCGGGGCTGGCGTCGTCGCTGATCTCCTCCTCAGATAAAATACAGCGCGTGATTTCATGATGCAAAGGCGTCAGAGGTTCTATGGCGTCGAACAGATCCGACAGGGAATCCCGGGCGGCGTCCTCCCGCTCTGCCCGTCCAAACTGCTTGGCGCGTCGCGCCGCTTCAGATAAAGAAGCGATCTGTAAAAGCTCTGAAATGCTTAAGCTTCCGCCAAGCTCCAGACGCTTTAAGGATGCGCCGACCGGATGAACGCCAAAGAACGACAGGCTGCCTTTTTGAAAGACGCGCGTCAGAGCGTCCTTCGTCTGCCTCTGCGCCTGATTGATGGCGGAAAGGTCTGTCATGGGCCGCAGATTTTTACATTGTTCTTTGGCTGACCGGCTGTATGCAAAGTCGGTCAGCGTCTGTATGATTTTATCGTATTCCAGTATATGGAGCGCTTTTTCATTCATAATTCCTTTTCCCGTTTTTCTGTTTAAGATAGTTCAATTATACATGATCTTTCTCTGGTTTAAAAGGAGAAAATAAAATCTTGCATACCGATTCCATTACTCGTATAATAAGGAATAACACAGGAATACGCGCGAGGAGAAAATGGCATGGAGGAACAGGAGCGGAAGGAATTTTCATTTATTAAAGAAAAAATAAAAGAAAAGCCGATCAATAAAAAACGTCTGCTGCGGCATGGCATTTATACGATGGGGTTTGCGGTGTTATTTGGCGTAACAGCCTGTTTTGTCTTCACCATGCTGAGGCCAGTGATGGAGGACTGGCTGCATCCGAAGGAGAAGCCGATGATTTCGATTCCGGAGGATGAATTTTCGACAGAGGCGATTGCGGAGGGGACGGAGTCTTTGACGGAAGAAGCGGATACGCAGGAGATGGAACCTGAGCCGGAGCCGCAGAAGGTTGTCGTAAAGGAGCTGGAAATATCGGATTATCAGATGCTTCAGAATAAACTTTATGCGATCGGAAAAGAGGCGAACCGTTCTGTCGTTACGGTGACGGGAATTGTCAGCAATACGGACTGGTATAACAATGCATATGAAAGCAATGGACAGGCGTCCGGCATCATCATTCAGGACAATGGAAGCGAGCTTTTGATTTTAACGGAGCACAAGGTGGTAAGCGAGGCAGCGGAAATCCGCGTGACGTTTATTGACGAGAGCACGGTGCAGGCTTCTTTGAAAAAATATGACGGCAATACCGGGATTGCGATTCTTTCTGTGGATTTGCAGCTTTTGGAAACGGATACGAAGGAAAGCATAAAATATGCGACGCTTGGGAATTCGCTGACGGTATCGCAGGGGGACATTGCGATTGCAATTGGAAGCCCTCTTGGAACAAATTATTCCATCGGAACGGGAAATATCACGTCTGTGGGGAATGTGATTCAGACGATTGACAGCACGTACAGCATTTTTACGACGGATATCGTGGGGAGCAGCAGCAGCAGCGGCGTGCTTTTAAATCTGAACGGTGAAGCGGTCGGGCTTGTGATGCAGGATTACAGCGGAAACGGCGATGACAATACGCTGACTGCGATTTCTATTTCGGAATTGAAAAGAGTGATTGAACGTCTTTCAAACGGAGGGGACATTGCATATCTTGGACTTCGGATCGTGAATGTGACGGATAAGATTGCAGTGGAAAACAATATTCCGCGCGGCGTCTATATTCGGGAAGCGCTGATGGATTCCCCGGCCTGGGAGGCGGGGCTGCAAAGCGGCGACGTGATCGTGGAGATGGATGGAGAAGTCATTGACACAATTGAAAAATATGAGGAAAAAATGCTGGAGATGGAGCCGGGAGGCGTTACGGAGGTTGTCATCAACCGACAGGGCATGGATGAATATTTTGAAATGAAATTCTCCGTGACGGCAGGAAAGCTCCAGTAGACGGATAACAGGGAAGGGAAGATTATGAAATATATTGAAGCATTTCAGGAAGGCGAACGCATTAACGGGATTTATCTTTGCAAATACAGGCAGTCTGCCGTGACAAAAAATGGAAAACCCTATGAAAATCTTATTTTACAGGATAAGTCGGGGACGATAGACGCAAAAATCTGGGATCCGGGATCACAGGGGATTGATTCTTTTGACATGCTCGATTATATCGGCGTTATGGGAGACGTCACGAGCTTTCAGGGCGCGCTGCAGCTGAATGTAAAGCGGGTCCGCAAAGCGCAGGAGGGAGAATACGAACCGAAGGACTATCTTCCCGTCAGCGAACGGGATCTTGATGAAATGTATGCGGAGCTGAAAGGATACATACGGTCGATAAAAAATCCATATCTGCAAAAGCTTTTATCAGGCATCTTTCTGGAAGACGCTTCGTTTGCCAGGCGATTTCAACAGCATTCCGCTGCAAAAAGCGTGCATCATGGATTTGTAGGGGGATTGCTTGAGCATACGCTTTCGGTTACGAAGGTGTGCGAGGCGTATTGCGGGCTGTATCCGCTTTTGAACCGCGATCTGCTTCTTACGGCGGCGATGTTTCATGATATTGGAAAAGTGGAAGAGTTATCGGATTTTCCGGCGAATGACTATACGGATGAGGGACAGCTGCTTGGGCATATTATGATTGGAACGGAATGGATTGGGGCGCAGATACGTCAGATTCCCGGTTTTCCCAAAAAGCTGGGGAATGAGCTGAAGCATTGTATTGTGGCGCATCATGGCGAGCTTGCGTTTGGGTCGCCGAAAAAGCCGGCGCTTGCGGAGGCGATTGCGCTGTATTTTGCCGATAATATAGACGCCAAAATGGAGACGTTAAAAGAAGCGTTTGCAAATGTGCCGGAGTCCAGCACGGAATGGCTTGGATACAACCGGCTGTTTGAATCAAATATTCGAAAGAGCAGTAAGTAGGAAGTGATATGCAGAAAAACGATGTGATAGAACTGAAAATAGAGGATATGAGCATGGATGGCGCGGGCATTGGCCGATACGAGGGCATGATTTTCTTCGTGAAAGATACGGTAATCGGCGATACGGTGTCCGCCCGAATTATGAAACTGAAAAAAACGTACGGCTATGCGCGGCTGATTGCGATTCAGGAGGCTTCCCCGTCAAGGGTGGAGCCCCGTTGTCTTTCTGCGCGCGCATGCGGGGGCTGCCAGCTGCAGCAGCTGGCGTATGCGGAGCAGCTTAAGTTTAAGCAGCGAAAAGTCAGAGACAGCCTGATTCGGATTGGCGGCTTTGACGCATCGCATATGGATGGCGTTATGGAGCCGATCGTCGGCATGGAAGAACCGTTTGCGTATCGGAATAAGGCGCAGCATCCGATTGGAACAGATGCGGACGGAGAGCCTGTGGCCGGCTTTTTTGCCGGAAGGACGCACCATATTGTTTCCAATACGGATTGTGCGCTTTGCACTCCCGTAAACAAACAGGCGCTGGATGCGGCGCTCTGGTATATGAAAACATACCATGTCAGCGCGTATGACGAGAAGACCGGGCAGGGGCTTATGCGCCATGTGTTTCTTCGCGTCGGATTTGATTCAAACGAGATTATGGTATGCTTTGTTGTAAATGGGACAAAGCTTCCAGATGAAGCGGCGCTGATTGAAAGGCTTACTAAGATTCCGGGAATGAAAAGCATTTTGCTCAATGTCAACCAGAAGAACACGAACGTCATTCTGGGGGATGAAACACGAACGCTCTGGGGAGAGCCTGTGATTACGGATGCGTTGTATGTGCGCAATACGAAAGATTTTAGCAGAACGGATGAAAAAATCACATATCGGATTTCTCTGCATTCGTTTTATCAGGTTAATCCTATGCAGACAGAAAAGCTGTATGCGATTGCTTTGGAGTATGCGGGACTGACCGGAAGGGAGATCGTGTGGGATCTGTATTGTGGGATCGGCACGATTTCTCTGTTTCTTGCGCGGCATGCAAAGCAGGTTTACGGCATTGAATCAGTGCCGCAGGCAGTCAGGGACGCAGAAGAAAACGCGAAACGCAATGGGATAGAAAACGCTGTATTTATAGCGGGAAAAGTCGAAGAAGTTCTGCAGGGAGTCGCGGGCGATGGAACGGATGCGTCCGCTGTGCAGAAGCCGGACGTCGTTGTAGTCGATCCGCCGAGAAAGGGCTGTGATGCAAAATGCCTGGAGACGATGCTGCGGTTGAAGCCGGAGCGGATCGTGTATGTAAGCTGTGATCCTGCGACGTTGGCGAGGGATTTGCGGATATTGTGCGACGGTGGGTATGAGATTGGGAAAATACGCGCGGTGGATCAGTTTGGGCAGACGGTGCATGTGGAGACGTGCGTCCTTTTGGGCGGGAAATAGTTACACCGCTGATACCGTCTATGCATATATTGATTTTGAGCCGAAAGACAACGAATATCTGAAAGACATAAAATGGTGTGCAACTTATACGGAAATCAAAGAATGGATAAAATCAGAGTATGATTTAAAAGTATCATCGTTGTATGTGGCACAGATAAAAAACAAATGCAGGTTTGAAAAGCGTCTGAATTATAATTTAGGCGATAATAAAAGCCAGGCGCCGAAATGTCCGCAGGAGAAAGAAAAAGCGATTATGGCGGCTTTCAGGCATTTTAATATGATATGAATTTTCAGTATGGAAAAGTGAGCCGAAAGGCTTACTTTTTTGCTCTTTTCCAGTCTATAAATAGTCGGGCGCTTTAAAAAAAGAGCATGAGCCTACGAGCAAATATTGAAGAAGTATCATCCCGATAATGAGGGCGGCGTCATCGAGATTACGCAGGAGAGTAACGCTGAATATGACCGATTATTTGATGTTTTAAGCAAGGAAAAGAAAGCAGATGAGGAAAAACCCTGAATATGTATGATCGAGCCGAAAATGACGCTTTTAAAGAGATTATAAACAAGATTATCCATATCAATTCAGATGTAGAAATCATAAGCTCATGGATATGGGCGCAGGGAGTTATTGAAACGTGTAGACTTTAAATATGCTCCTGAGAAAAAATGTTGGCGTTTTGGCGATTATGTTCGCTACCGCAAAGGCGAGGCATCGCTTGAAGAAATCCGGCGGAAATACGAAAGTAAGAAAGTACACAGCAAATCGAAACAATATGCAATTCGCCGGAAAGAAACATGAGGAAATACGTATTTCGGGAAAAAGAGCCAGACTTATGAAATTACGCTTAGCAAATAGGAAGCATTCTAAGTGGATGTTTCACAGGACAGAAACAGCTCATTTGAACCTAAGATTGTTAAAAAACACAAGAAAGACATCTCCGGCATTGAGAATAAAGCGCTTTCTATGCATGCAAAAGGAATGACGGCTACGCAAATATCCCTTTTTATTTTACCGGAAAAGAGAGGGGCACCTATAATCGATTTACACATACGTTTGTCGTGGAAAAACGCAAAGAAAACCAAAAAGGGTTAAGGATGACTTCTCCTATAGAAATTTCATCATATGGACGGTAGGGGAGTAGTAGGGGGAGCGATTGTATCATTATGATGACTTTTGACTTGTTTTTTGATAGAATAAAAAATATGAGGAGCAGGAGGAAAAATAGAGATGTTAAGACCGAAAGAAGTTGTTCAATTATGGGTAGACGCATTCAACAGGCATGATGTGGAAGCAATTACAGCGCTTTATCATGAAAATGCGATAAATCATCAAGTGGCGAATGAGCCGGTAGCAGGCATTGAAGCAATCCGTGCCATGTTCACAGCTGAATTTTCAACAGCGGATATGACAGCTATCGTAGAAAATATTTTTGAGGATGGGCAATGGGCAATCCTTGAATGGCGTGATCCATTGGGGCTGCGGGGATGTGGTTTTTTTCAGGTAGTGAATGGGAAAATTTTATTTCAACGAGGCTACTGGGATAAGCTCTCATTTTTGAAACAGCACAATCTTCCAATGGAGCAAATATGACGTTTCATAATGAAAATATGGATAAATCCCTATGTCAAGAAGATTTGACATAGGGATTTTGCTTAAAGTCAGATTCTTTTGGCAGAAGATAAATTGGTTGAATGGTAAGATGCTGGCAGTTCAGGGATACAAATCAATCGACAAACGAAGGAAGGAGGAAAAAAATTGGAAATTGGCGCGCAAATAAAAAAATATCGCAGTAATATGGGGATTTCTCAGGAAGAGCTGGCAGAAAAGGTCTATGTGAGCAGACAGACAGTTTCTAACTGGGAAACGGGGAAAAATTATCCGGACATTCATAGTGTATTACTGCTCAGCTCTGTATTCAACGTATCTCTTGACCAACTAATAAAAGGAGATGTTGAAATTATGAAAAAAGAAATCAAGGAAGCAGAAATTAAAAGGCTCAATAAATATGGTGGTATATATGCTGTATTTTTGATTCTGACGGTCATTTCATTTGTTCCGTTTATAGCTTTCATGGAAGGGTATGGACTGATTCCGTGGAGTGCGGTATATGCAGTTGCAGTATATTTTGCATTTAAAACAGATAAAGTCAAAAAAGAAAATCATCTTTCCACTTATAAAGAAATCGTTGCTTTTACAGAAGGAAGAAGATTAGATGAGACAGAGGAACAACAGGAAATCGGAAAACGTCCATATCAAACGGTAATGTATATGCTTGGAAGCGCAGCGATAGCGTTTATGATTGTTTACTTGATGGCAAAGCTTTTTTCCGTCTGAGCAATGTAGTTTATGGGTTCTGTT
The DNA here is from genome assembly GCA_947647505.1 of uncultured Roseburia sp. Lineage (GTDB taxonomy): Bacteria > Bacillota > Clostridia > Lachnospirales > Lachnospiraceae > Roseburia_B. Next base: position 157,586 of record CANSKO010000003.1, read on the forward strand.
CTTATACATAGCATATCAAAGAACGTCAGAAGACCGGTTCAAAAAGTGTATGTGGAGACAGTTGTAAAATTACCTCTCAAAAAAGATATACGGAAAATGAAAGGGAGGATAGATATTGAAACGAATACGGAAAAGGAGAGGCGCAATATATCAAACAGCGCGCTTGTTTCTGGTAAAGCGTACGGCTTCTTTGTGCTTTTTGTATTGGCCTCCACGTTTTGTACATCGTTTATGCTGATTTTGTCATTGCGTTTTTCGTTCCTATGAAGCAGGGCGCCCGGATCGACTGGCAGGCAAAACAGACGTTATGGAAAAACCAATGTCGAAGCAGATAGAAACTGGAAGCGGGAAGCGAGTATTCCCCGACAAAACGTTTTATTTTCCGTTTTCAGAGAGAAAGGCGATGCAGATAGAATTTTAATATTCTGAAGAAGAAAACGGGCAATACAGGGCGATTCTGAATGAAATAGAGGGCTTTTAGGAGAGTTGTAAGGATAATGTTTGAATTTGAGCGTTTGATGGCTGCGGAAGCATACGCGCAGGGACACAAAAAACCTTCGAAACCGTGGTTTCGAAGGTTTTAAACTTTTTGAAAGATCCGATACAATGCGTTCTGTAATTATCTCTTGGAGAACTGCGGAGCGCGACGAGCCGCTTTGAGGCCGTACTGAAATTCTCTTAGCGCCGTTTTTCCTTGATTTTACGGGCTTTCCCGGCTTTTCATTGTTCAGTTATCCT
>CANSKO010000004.1 GCA_947647505.1 uncultured Roseburia sp.
GAGCAGTTCGACTGGTTAAGCCTAAAAATGGCTTAACCAGCAGACACTACATAGAATGATGCTTTGCATAAAAGGACAGCAGTTGGAATTTGGCCTCCGTCTGGAAGAAGGACGGACAATTAACAGTGTCATCACGGAATATGGCATTTCCAAAGAGAGCGTCCGCCGATGGCGCAATGAATTCCAGAAAAAATGCCAAGCCCAAAGCCTTCAAACTCCTTCGTCCATTAATGAAGCGGAAATTATGAAAGACAGCCTGCGCTTGCGCAGAGAACTGGATGAAAAGGACAAGGAGATCCTTTTCTTAAAAAACAGCGGCATTCTTCGCAAAGGAAATCGATTCGAGGCTTATCGGTTTATCGAATGGCATAACAGAGAATTCGGCATCCGCTGGCTGTTGAAGCGGCTTGGCGTCTGCCCGAATGCTTATTACAACTGTCGGAAACGCCGAAAGGCGGACTATTATGCCCGAAAGGAAGCGGCAAAAACGCTGATCAGCGAAATTTACCATACGCATAATGGGGTGGCGGGATACCGGGCCATGACCGTCTATCTGGCGCGCAGGGGCTGTCATTACAGCGCGGTTACCGTACATAAATACATGAATACGAAAATGAGGTTGTATTCCCTCGCCTGTCCGAAGAAACCGGGTTATCGGCGCGGAAAACCGCACAAAATCTTTGATGACAAGCTGCAGCGGGAGCTTCAGGCAGACCGGACGAACCACAAGCGGCGTAGGATTTCACATATCTGTTTTTGAAAAACGGGGAAGCGCGCTACAATTGCAGTATTATTGACCTGTATGGCCGGAGCGTCATTGCAAGCATGACAGATCGCCAGATCACCAGCGGCCTTGCTATCCGGACTTTGAAGAAAGCGCTGAGGTTCCAAGTATGCGTCAAAGGCCTTCGTGGAATTCTGCGAATCCGTCCATATAATCCAAAGTATGGGCAAAGCAAGATGTCCCTACGACAATGCCCCTATGGAAAGGCATTTCAACGCATTGAAAAATGAATGTCTTTATCCGTACGAGTTTCAGACAGAGGAGGCGCTGTATCAGGCGGTGGAAGAATTCGCTTATGTCACGTATAACCAGATCCGTCCCCCCCACAGCCATATGGATGCCGCGCGCCATATCAGGCACGGACTGCATCTTAAACATGGAAACGGATTTTTTTAGCCATAAGTGTTACAAAAATGCTTGACCACTATAAATGCGGCGCCGTGGATAGTCCACAATTTGTTTGATTTCTAATTGGTAGTCCAAGATAAAACCTTTCTTTTATAAAAACAGACACCCACGAAGGAGCGCCTGCTGATATTGTGTTTCGACAATGAGAATGGATTGCATTCATTGCATTTTTCTATTCAACCTCTCTGTGATAGATTGCGGTGTGCTGATTGCTTGTGTAATCTGCAATGCTGTGTGAAGCGGGTGTGCATGTCAGCGCGCCCGTTAATTGATTGGCAACTTCAAGATTGCTGTTTGGGTACAAATGCCCGTATGTTTCTAAAGTGGTCTGTATCTTTTTCTCCCATTGTGAGTAATAAAAAGTAGATGCTATCAAGCCAAGGGAAAATTATCGGTGCAGATACAGCGCTAATTTGCTGCTAAAAATTTTGAAAACAATGCGAAAAGAGCAATATTTGGCAAAATAGATGTGCCCGAAAAAAGCTGATTGGCATATGAGGAGGGGGCGGGCGCCAGTGGAGCTTACGCGGCGAACCGACCGGGCTGACCGAGCCGGCAGGCGAGACAACGGCATTTGCAGTATTTCAAAGAGCATAAACGGTTTGTCCATATTAATCTGCTGATAAGCGGCAGGTTGAACGAATACCCTGTAAGCATAGATGAACAGGCAGAGGACATATTTTTTGCTGGTAAGGAATATGCCCACAGGCGGGGAGCGACAGAACCGTTAAAGGAAGGAGGCCGGTTTTTATTGGCTCAAAAAATGAATCATACTTGGGTTTGCGTGAAGGAAATTGTGGAGAGGGAGTGAATCTGTGCACATGTGGCGGGCGGCTCCTCCGGGGTATGCTTCAGTGCCGCTCAAACGTAAGCAGAGCGGTTCGGGGAGTTGAAAAACGCTATAATTTCGTGTATGCTTAGAAAAAGAAATCAGACTGAGAAATTGGTATTTGGCGGAGGAAATAATAGAATGAAATTAGCAGATCTATCAAGTGGGACGGATGGGATACTATGGGTTGTATTCGTAATATTTTTGGTGATTTCCATAATGCTGCTGTCTGGTCATGGAGCTGGTTTATTTCCGGGTATAATACAGCGTCGAAAGAGCAAAAAGCAAAATACGATGAAAAAAATTATGTAGAACGATGGGGGTGGAATGGCGGTTATAGCATTTCTCATTCTTGTTATGGGCTTGTTTGAGGACGTGCTGCCAGCTGGTTTTGCATATATTTCACTTGGCGTTGTGGGCGTTGATTGCCTGGTGATCATCAGTGTGAGCCATACAATTTGTAAAAAATAATAAAATCCTGTTTGGTGAGAAGTGGCAGAGAGCGTAAAATCGAAATTTTTCAGGAGGCAGGATAAAGAAGAGCGAAATTGTATTTTTAAGATGTGATGGGAAGAACAAAGATTTTATAGAAAATTGCAGGTTACTTGATAAAATAAATAAAGCGATAGTTATTGATCGAGGCAATAACCCGATTTTCAGTGGTTCGGTACGTTCTCATAAGGAAAACAAGATAGAGCGAAAAAGAGTGTTTGTCATGTCAAATGAACAAGGAAAGGGCATGGGAACGGAGTTGATTTCGAAACGGATAGAGTGAGCGAAAGAGCTGGGAGATCCGAACTATGCGCGTATGTAGAGATGCCAGAAGCCCTTTGTATGGGAAAAAATTGTAAGTCGAAACAGACAAATGCCTGTTTGCTATTAAATTGTATAAAAAGAAAATCGGGATTGAGGAACATATGATATGAAAATAATAAACAGAGACATAGACAGCGGAAAACCCTTTGATTGGGGGAAAACTTCTTTCGATTATGCAAAATTCCGTGATATTTATCCGAAGGAGTTTTATCAAAAAATTATTGACCGCAAATTATGCCTGGACGGACAATTTGTCCTTGATGTTGGAACGGGAACGGGGGTTCTTCCCGGAAATATGTACTAGAGCGTGTTTGAAAAATGCTTTCTGACAGATGTGCGACCCACTTAGTGGGAGATTTGTGCCAAATAAGGGAGGCGTAGCGGGCTACGTTGACCGAATTTGGTGAAATCTCGCGCTAAGTGGGGCGTGCAGATGGCGGGAATGATTTTTCAGACACGCTCTAGAAGGCATCCATATTCCCGGCGGGAGGACGGCTTACCGCATCATGGGGAAAATCGGACTTTGCCACCGCCCGAAACGCAAACCGAACGGAATGAAGAAAGCGGGCCGCAAGGCGTGCAAATCCGGCGATCCGCTGAAGCGGAATTTTACATTCGCAGAGCCATTAAAAAATGCGTAACGGATAGAACGGAAATCAGGGCAAAAGACGAAAAGCTCTAATTGTGCGAACAACCCTTTCCAATGCAGTCCGGGCTTATCCGGCGCTTAAAGGCGCCGTTATCCATTCTGACAGGGGAATACAGTGCGCTGGCGAAGCGCCGCAAGTCTGTCGCAAAGCATGGCATTTTCCAGCGCATGAACAGAGACGGCGGATGTTGCCATGACAATGCGCGATGCGATGGGAATGTTGTCAATGCCATCTGTTTTATGCTATAATATCTTAAACAGTTTTAAAGCTTCTTGAGAGACCGGATCGCCCTGTGAGAAGATTTTACATAAGGGCATTAAAGGAGAAAGCGCCTGATGCGATAAGGAGGAGAATATGGACCTTACAGAATTTGAGCCGTTTCGTCAGAAATGCGTTGAGGAGCTGCCGGAGGAAATTGATAAAATACTGAAAGGGGCAAATGGAGAGAAGGCCTGCGCAATCAGCTTTATTACAACGGACGATTTTTATGGGTGTTATCTGGCGTGGGATTTCAGCGCCCGGATAGACGAATATTTTGAGTGGGAAAATGGAACGGAGCCGGATTTCCTTTACGATCCGCTTGTCGATCTTGTGGAATCAAAAGCGTGTGAAGACATAGATTTTTGCCATCCTTCCGATGAGAAATGGGCGTTTGCAGAAGCATTTCTGTCTGTATTGGAATCGTGCATCCGGCAGATACCGGATGACATATTTCAAAAGAATGGATTTCAGAGAGAAGAGGTTCTTTTTTTTGCCACAATGGGCGATGGAGATTACATTCAGGAAATGCTCGAAGCTTCCCTTAAGATGTTCAATGCGAAAGAAACGCTCGAAGCATTTGGGATTGTTTTGTAGCGGGCGGATGTTCTGCATATGACATGGCGCATTCGGTGTCTGCATGGCTTTGAAACGGCTGAATTGTAAACAATTGACATACGTTCCGTTTACAAAATGATTTGACATTTGAAGGAAAAAGCGCTATCCTAAATAGCAAAGAAGCATTATGTGTCAGGGTATAAATGAGAGGAAGGCATGAATAAACAGCAGATATTAATCGTGGACGACGAAGAAATCAACAGATTGATTCTGGATGGAATGTTTGATGAAGACGAGTATGCAAAGATAGAGGCGGCAAATGGACAGGAAGCGATCGATCATATTCAGAACAGTCAGAATATTGTACTGATTTTGCTGGATATCATCATGCCGGTTCTGGATGGATTTAAGGTCTTAGAATACATGCAGGAGCATGCGCTGATTGATAAGATTCCGGTTATACTGATTACCAGCGAGACGATTGGAGACAGTGAAGACAAGGCTTATTCCTACGGGGTGGCAGACGTTATACATAAACCGTTTTATCCAAACATCGTCAAAAAGAGATGTAAAAACATCATCGGGCTTTACCAGAACAAGCATAATATGGAGGTTCGCTTAAAGGAGCAGGAAGAGGCGATTCTGGCACATCAGAAGGAAATCAACGACAACAATGAATTTATGATTGATGCGCTCAGTTCCGTGATTGAATCCCGAAATGCCGAGACGGGAGACCATACAAAACGAATTAAGAGCATTACGAGGATTATGCTCAAATATCTGAAAAAGCATTTCCCAAGATATGGATTGACGGATATGCAGATGGATATGATAGCGAGAGCTTCTGTTTTGCATGATATTGGCAAGATTGGCATTTCAGACGCGATTTTGTTGAAGCCCGGGCGTCTGACGGATGAAGAATTTGAAATCATGAAAAAACATACGACGATTGGCTGCGATATCTTGCAGAAGTTCTACAGGAATCAGGCAAGCGAATTTGACCGTTATTGTTATGAAATCTGCCGCCACCATCATGAACGATGGGATGGCGGAGGGTATCCCGATCATCTGGCCGGGGATGATATACCAATCAGTGCACAGATTGTTGCCGTAGCGGATGTATATGATGCATTGATCAGTCCCAGAGTATATAAAAATTCATATACGAAAGAAGTCGCGTATGATATGATTATGAATGGGAAATGCGGTCGGTTTCCGCCAGAGATTCTGGAATGTTTTCAGTATGCAAAAGACGAGTTATTTTCCGTCACTGTAGAAGTGAATGATATGTTTAATTTTTCGTAATACTTTGGAACTTATAGCGGCAGCAAAGAAGTGTAGATTACTTTTGCTGCCCTTTTTGTTACAAATGCAACAAAATGCCGGAGGATAGTATGGAACAGAGGGAACGTTGCGTATTTCCAACAGAAGATGCGCTGGAGATGATCCTGAATTTCGATCACGCGGGAATCATTTCCTATGTAAATGCTGTGGCTGCGAAAAAGCTGGAGTATACGGACGGCTTGTGCGGCAGACATATCAGCGATGTTTTTCCGAATACGTTTCGGGCGGCGGCAGATGGATTTGAAACGGAATACGAATTTGACGGAGCCGTAAGAAATCTTGTGGCATACCGGAAAAACCTTACCTGTTTTCCGGTGGAGGCGAAGATTATAAAGAGCGGGGAAGAAGACGAAACGTACATATGCATGGCAAACGATATCCTGGAGAAAGAATTTCTGAGCAAGGAAATCGAACAGGTAAAACAGGAAGCGCATCAGGCGATGAAGGTTAAGTCGGAGTTTGTCGCAAATGTGACGCATGAGCTTCGGACGCCGGTAAACGGCATTCTGGGCAATGTCAGAGAGATGTATGGCGATGATCTGGATGCAAAGACGGTTCGCTCCTTAAAGCTCGTGGAGCGCTGCTGCGAAGATATGAACAAAATCATCAACAACATACTGGATTTTTCCAAGCTGGAGGCCGGAAAATTTACGTTGGAGCCACGGGAATTCCATTTCAGAAATATGATGGATTATGTAAAGTCCAATCACATCAATAAGCTTACGGAAAAAGGACTTGGATTTTTTATGACAGTATCGCCGCAGATTCCGGAATATATCATTGGCGATGAGCTGCGTATTGTGCAGATTCTTGGCAATCTGATTTCCAATGCGCAAAAGTTCACTGCAATAGGAAAAATCAGCGTGGAAGCGGTAAAGACGGCGCGCGTGGGCGATAAGATAGAACTGTTTTTTATGGTGAAGGATACGGGCATCGGGATCGATGATGCGGACAAAGACAAACTATTTCAGAGCTTTTCTCAGGTGGACGCATCCATTTCAAGAAAGTACGGCGGCACAGGGCTTGGGCTGAATATCTGCAAGCAGCTGGTTGAACTGATGGGCGGCAGAATTGAGGTGGAAAGCGAAAAGAACAAAGGAAGCACGTTTTCTTTTTCTATCTGGGCCGGGCTTTGTGAAGGGGAAGAATCTGCGGATGTGCAGCAGGATGGCGTCGAAAGGATGGAAATGCCTGCATCTGCGGAGGAGATTTCTTTTGAAAACATTCGAAAATACGGTACGCCGGAAAATCTGAAGAGTCTGGAGAACACGCTTTCCAAACTGATCCTCTGTGTGGAAATGGAAAACTGGGAAAAAGCCGAAATGTTTATGGAAACGGTCAGAGAGCTTGTAAACGGCGCGCCGCGCGAAGTCGGACGTATCGTTCTTCGCCTTAAGATGGCAATACAGAAAGAAAATTATGATAAAATAACGGCTGCATTTGAAGAATTGAACCATCTTCTGGGGTTTAAGGAGGAGGATGCATAATGGAAGCGAAAGTGCTCATTGTAGATGACGTGGAAACGAATCGCCTGATTCTGGAAGAAATTATCGAAGGCATGGGCTGTCGGCCAATTCTGGCGGAAAGCGGAAAAGAGGCGGTGGAAATGGTGCAGGAGCATTTGCCGCAGCTTGTTTTGACCGATATTTCGATGCCGGAGATGGACGGCTATGAGCTTTGCCGGATTCTGAAAGGAAATGAGAAGACAAAAAACATTCCGATTGTATTTATCTCCGCATTTGATCATCCGGAGGACATTGTAGAGGGGCTTTCGCTGGGCGGAGAAGACTATATTACGAAGCCTTTTGTGGCGGAAGTGATCGAAGCGCGCGTAGGCGTATATCTCAGATTGCAGGAAGCCAGGCAGCAGCTGATGGAGATGAACCGCAGACTGCAGGCGTCCGTGAATGAACAGCTTGCGCAGATGGAGCAGGAAAAGAAAAATATACTGTATGCGCTTGCGAATATGGCGGCGAAAAATTCAGACAGGGAGAAGGAGCATATCGGGCGCTTAAAACGCAATTGTCGAATTCTGGCGCAGGGTATGCAGCTTTCGCCGCAATTTGAAGGAAAAGTTTCTGACGCGTTTATTGATACGATTGAACTTGCAGCGCCGATTTGCGATATAGGGACAATTGGGATTCCAATGGAAATTCTGCGCAAGAAAACAGAACTGACGGAAGAGGAGGTGGCTATTTTTCATACGCATACGGATATAGGAGCAGATTTTCTGAGTGATCTTTATGTAAGCAATGATTACAATGATTTTGTCGCTACGTCTGTTGATATTATACGTCACCATCATGAAAACTGGGATGGAAGCGGATATCCGGAAGGGCTTGCCGGAGAGGACATCCCGCTTGCGGCGCAGATTGTATCCGTTATGGAAGCGTACTGTACCCTGACAGAACAGGCGGACTGCGGCAGGGAAGCGGCCCTTGCCCGGATGCGGGAAGAGGCCGGCAGAAAACTGAATCCGGATATTTTTGACATATGCTGTAAAATTTCGCGTCAATTGTGCTGACGAACCTTTATTATTCGAACAGGGAGGAATGAAGCTTGATAACGGATGAGGAATTTCATAGAATCGCAGGTTATATGAAGCGCAACTATGGCATAGACCTGACACAGAAAAAAGTAATCATCAACGGCCGTCTGGACAATTACCTCAAAAAGAGCGGCTATACGACCTGTACACAGTATCTGGATGCGCTGAAAAAAGACAAAAGCGGCACGCTGGAAAAGATGCTGGTAAATCTTCTGACGACGAATCATACCTATTTTATGCGTGAGTTTGAGCATTTTGATTTTTTTCGAAAAGAGACGCTTCCATGGCTGAAAACAAAAGAAGCCAAATCCAAAACGCTGCGAATCTGGTGCGGCGCCGCGTCTACGGGCGAAGAGCCGTATATGATTGCAATGGTGCTGTCTGACTTTTTTGGAATGGAGCGCGACAGCTGGGATACGCGGATTCTGGCGACGGATATTTCCACGCGCGTGCTGCAGCAGGCAATGGCGGGCGTATATTCCGCAGAACAGCTGAGGAACCTCCCGGAGCAGTGGAAAAAACATTTTTTCAAACCCGTTGTCGGGGGAAGTCAGTACATGGTGACGGAAGAGCTTAAGAAAGAGGTTTTGTTCCGTCAGTTTAATTTGATGAACCGATTTCCGTTTAAAAGAAAAATGCATACTGTATTTTTACGCAATGTTATGATATATTTTGATGAGGATACCAAAAAGCAGCTTCTTCAGAAAGTATATGATTTTATGGAGCCAGGCGGATATCTGTTTGTCGGAACGACAGAAACAATAGACAGGGGAAGCACGCCGTTTCAGATTATACAGCCGTCAATATTCAGGAAAAAGGAAGGAAATGATTGATATATGAAACCGATCAGGGTTTTGGTTGTGGAAGATTCCATCGTATTTCGGGAACTTCTGGTTCAGAATCTGGGCAGGGATTCGTCATTGCAGATTGTGGCAACGGCAAAAGATCCGTTTGAAGCAAGAGACGCTATTGTAAAATACAAGCCGGACGTGATGACGCTGGACGTAGAGCTTCCGAGAATGAATGGAATCGATTTCCTGCGGAAGCTGATTCCGCAGTATCCGCTTCCGGTTGTAGTAATCAGTTCGCTGAGCGACAAGGTATTTGACGCTTTGAATGCCGGGGCGGTTGATTTTGTCGCAAAGCCGGCCGTATCAAACCGGATGCAGCTGGAAGAATTTATTCGAAGTGAACTTATGGTTAAGATTAAGATTGCATCAACCGTTAAAATAAGTAAGATTAAAAAAACGGTGATGATGCAGCAGAAGCAGCATCTTTCACTGAAGAGCACAAATAAAATCGTGGCAATCGGCGCGTCTACGGGCGGCACGGAAGCGATTTTCTCCGTAGTAAAGGAGTTTGGGACAGATATTCCAGGCGTTGTGGCGACGCAGCACATGCCGCCTGGCTTTACATCAATGTATGCAAAGCGTCTGAACGATCAATGCCGGATTCAGGTGAAAGAAGCGCAGACGGGAGACAGGGTGCTTCCGGGGCATATGCTGCTTGCGCCCGGCGGCGATAAGCACATGCGTCTGGTAAAGGTCAATGGCGTTTATCAGGTGGAGTGCAAGCCGGGGCCGAAGGTAAACGGACATTGTCCTTCGGTAGAGGTTTTGTTTGAGTCCGTTGCAAAGTCAGCCGGAGCCGATGCGGTTGGGATCATCCTGACCGGGATGGGCGGCGACGGCGCAAAAGGCCTTTTGGCCATGCGGAATGCCGGAGCGAAAACCATAGGGCAGGATGAGTCGACCTGCGTGGTGTATGGAATGCCCAAAGTTGCATATGATCTGGGAGCCGTGCAGTATCAGGAGAAGCTGGATGATATTGCTGGAAGGACATACGCATTATTAAATAAAATGTAAAGGAGAAACGGTATGAAGATTTTGTTGGCGGAAGATGATTTTGCAACGAGGAAATTTATGTTGAATTTCCTGTCAAAGTACGGTGAATGTGATGTTACTGTGGATGGCATGGAAGCGGTCGATGCGTTTATGATGGCGTTGGAAGATGAAGAGCCTTACGATCTGGTTTGTCTTGACATTATGATGCCGGTTATGGACGGCTATCAGTCACTTGTTGGAATTCGTAATCTGGAAAAAGAACGAAACATTCCGGAAGAGAAAGCGGTAAAGGTCATTATGACGACGCAGCTGAATGACGAGAAGAATGTAAAGATGGCGTTTGAGCTGGGCTGCTCCATTTATTCCGGAAAGCCCATTGATCAGGACAGATTTGAACAGGCGTTGAAAAAACTTAATTTGATATAGGCACATAGCCTGTTTGCGGGTTATGGCGTTGCATAAACGCATAGCATATATAAATACGCAGGAAAGGAGAAGTATATGGCTGAAGAATTCAATACGGAAGGCATGTTGGACGTATATCTGTTTGAGAACCAGCAGCTGCTGGAACAGCTTCAGGAAATCGTTCTGGATCAGAAGGACGAGGATTGCTTCGATGAAGACAGTATTAATGAGATATTTCGAACGATGCATACGATTAAAGGATCGTCCGGCATCATGATGTTCGATAATATTACGGCCGTATCTCATAAACTGGAAGATGTTTTTTATTTTTTAAGGGAAGGCCATCCCTCCGATGTTCCGCATATGGAACTGGTGGAGCATGTACTGGAAGTGGAAGACTTTATTTCCAATGAATTGGAAAAGCTCCAAAACGGCGATCCCGCAGACGGCGATTCGTCGGAAATTGTAGCGGATCTGGATGCGTTTCTGACATCCATCAAGGGTGGAGACGCAGGAAAGAAGGACAAGAAAACAGAAGTGTCCGGAAATGTGCACGAGGAACCCAAGCAGCTTTATATTGCGCCGGTTTCTACAAGCGACAGCCGGTTTTACAAAATTTTTATTAACTTTTCCCCGGATACGGAGATGGCAAATGTGCATGCCTATAAGATTGTGTATGCATTAAAAGAAATTGCGGAGGATCTGCTGTATTCACCGGAAGACATTATCTCAGATGAAAGCTGCGCGGAACCGATTTTAAAGGATGGATTTAAAATTCTCCTTCAGACGCAGAGCGGCAAAGAAGACGTACGGGACATCATTGGCGTAGGATATGAGATCGAAAAAGTAGATATTTTTGAGTGTAAGGCAGAGGAGTTTTTCCAGGGATTTGACTTTGGCGACAGTAATGATACGATCGATCTGGAGTCGAGCGTGGAAGAGATAGAAGCAAAAGCAAAAGGAGACGGCAAAGAGGAGGGCGCGGCAAAGGAAGCTAAGGGGTCCAAAATTGCGCCGGGCGACTTTGTCATACAGTCCAAAGAGCCAGGCAAGCAGAAGAAGCTTGCGAGGGATAAGCCAAAGGCGGAAAAATCTTCCTTTATCAGCGTAAATGTAAGTAAGATGGATCAGCTGATGGACCTGATCGGAGAGCTTGTCATTTCCGAATCGGTTGTTTTACAGAACCCGGATCTGAAAATACCGGGACTGAATCTGGACAATTTTTATAAAGCGGCAGCGCAGATGTCTAAGATTTCCACTGATTTGCAGAACGTTATCATGTCGATGCGAATGGTTCCTCTGACGAATACGTTTCAGAAAATGAACCGTATCGTTTTCGATGTATCCAGAAAGCTGGGCAAAGACATCGAATTTGAAATGGTCGGCGAGCATACGGAAGTGGATAAAAACATTATCGAACATATTTCCGATCCTCTGATGCATATGGTTCGAAACGCAGTCGATCATGGAATTGAAACGAATGAAGAACGGGCAGCCAGTGGAAAGGCGGAGAAAGGAAAGGTTACGCTCTCCGCGAAAACAGAGGCCGGCAAGGTATGGATCAGCGTAGAGGATAACGGCAAGGGCCTCGACCGGGAGAAAATACTTGCGAAAGCGAAAAAGCAGGGGCTTTTAGAAGACGGAAAGCCGGAATCGGCGTATTCAGATAAGGAAGTGTATCAGTTCATCACAATGGCGGGATTCTCGACGAATGAACAGGTGACGGAATATTCGGGACGAGGCGTGGGCATGGACGTTGTCGTGCAGAATCTGCAGGATGTCAGCGGCGTTTTGGATATTGAAAGCACGCTGGGAGAAGGCAGCATCATGAGCCTTAAGATTCCTCTGACGCTTGCCATTATCAATGGAATCGTCGTAGAGACGGGCGGAGCTTCTTTTGTCGTTGAAATAGGCGTAATCAAAGAATTTGTCCGTGTAAAAGAAGAGATGATGATTCATGAGCCAAATGGAGAAGAGTACATTATGATACGCGGAGAGTGCTTCCCTGTGCTTCGGCTTGGCGAATGGTACGGTATGGAGACTGACAATTACCGGCAGTCCGTAGAAGACGGGATGATGCTGATTATTGAAATTGAGGACAGAAAGATTTGTCTTCTGGTTGACCGTCTGATTGGTGAACAGGAGATCGTTGTCAAACCGATTCCTTCCTATGTCAAGAAGGTGAAGGGCCTCTCCGGTTGTACGCAGCTGGGAGACGGCAGCATTGCTTTGATTCTTGACCCTGCCGGATTAATGTAAAATTTATAGAAAGGAAGGGTATGTCCATATGGATGAATTAAGCGTGAAAAATCAGGATGAAGAGCTGATGGATCTCACGGATGATGATGAAGCCCAGAAGAGCAAGTACATGACCTTTAAATCCGGAAACGAGTATTTCGGCCTGAAGATTCAATATGTAAATGAAATTATTCAGATACCGTCGATTACCGCGATTCCAAGAACAGAGGAATACATCAAGGGCCTGATCAATCTGAGAGGCAAAATCGTTCCTGTTATCGACGTGCGTCTGCGGTTTAAGCAGGAGGCGTTTGAATATGATGACAGAACCTGTATCATAGTCGTGATTGTGGACGACGTAGTAGTTGGACTGATTGTAGAGCAGATTGCTGATGTAATCGAAATCAGAGAAGAAAATATACTGCCTCCGCCAAAAGCCGGACGTGCAGACAAAGTGGACCATAAGTTTGTATATGGTATAGCAAGGGTCGGAAATTCCGTAAAATTATTACTGGACCCCGACAAGCTTCTGAATGATGATGATTATGCGGCGATTGAGCAGACAAACAATATGATTTCAATGAAAGAGTGAGGGGTATGAACATGAAAAACGTAAAGATGAAAACAAGGTTGTGCATTGGTTTTCTGGTTCCCGTTATACTTACGATTCTCAATGTATACATAGGAATGTCTTCGATGCGGTCTTCCGTTAATATTGTTGAAGAAATGTATAAGGAAGAGACCGTAGAAGTAGAAGAGCTTCTGGAACAAATCGGCGCTGACGGAGAGAAGGGCAGCACGCTTTTAAGCGCGATTAATGAATCAAAAACGAGAAATATGGAGCAGCTGCAGGCAGTGGTAAACCGTTCTAATCTGTTCAGCATTGCCATGATTGTGATCTCGATTATTGTGACGGTTATGATCGCATTGTCACTGATCAAAGCCATTATGCGGTCTGTCAGACAGTTATCTTCGGCGGCGCAGAAGATTGCGCTTGGCCATGTGGACATTGAGCTTGTAAAATACAGCAATGATGAATTTGGCGAACTCGTGGATGAATATAGGCGTGTGATTGACAATATCAAATATCAGGCGAATATTGCAGAGGAAGTGTCGAACGGGAATCTTACGATTTCGGTAAATCCGAAATCTTCTGAAGATCTGCTTGGAAATTCGCTGAAAAAACTGGTGGAGGACAATCTGCGCACGCTTTCGAATATCAGCGACGCAGGCACGCAGGTTACGATCAGCTCTTCACAGGTGGCAAGCGCAAGCCAGGCGCTGGCGCAGGGATCTACAGAGCAGGCAAGCGCGATCGAAGAGATTACGGCGTCGATTGATGAAATTGCGGAAAAGACAAAACAGAATGCAGAGCAGGCAAATGAAGCGACGCAGCTGGTTGTTCATGCGATTGAAGACGTGAAAAAGGGCAACAAACAGATGGAAGACATGATGGCGGCAATGCAGGATATCAACCAGTCTTCGGAAAGTATTTCCAAGATTATCAAGGTGATCGACGATATTGCGTTCCAGACGAATATTCTGGCATTAAACGCTGCGGTTGAGGCGGCGAGAGCCGGAGAAGCCGGCAAGGGATTTGCCGTTGTTGCAGAAGAAGTCAGAAGCCTTGCGGCGAAGAGCGCTTCCGCGGCTGGCGAGACGGCGGAACTGATTGAAGATTCGATCGGGAAAGTCAGCATGGGCTCGAAAATTGCGGATGAGACGGCAAAGGCTCTTGAAGCAATTACGACCGTTGTACAGGAAAGCGAAGTTATCATCAACGGCATTGCGGAGTCTTCCAATTATCAGGCGACTGCGGTTGCACAGATTGAACAGGCGATTACGCAGGTATCGCAGGTTGTCCAGACGAATTCTGCAACCAGTCAGGAATGTGCGGCGTCCAGCGAAGAGCTGTCAAACCAGGCGGCCAGAATGCGGGATATGCTTTCTATTTACAATTTGGGAGAAGGACGTTCCGAGACGCAGGGTAAGAGCATTGCGCCGATGCCCACAGACAATATGAACGAGCAGGTAATTTCATTAGAAGATGATTTTGGAAAATATTAAGGCACGGAGAGCGGCACAGGAACGGAATGTTCCTATGCCGCCCGTTTCGGGCAAAAGAAGGAAATGAAACAGGAAAGGAGAGGCATTAAGGATGACATTATTAGAAGAATTACAGAGTCTTGGCGTAAACATTGAGGAAGGCCTGAAACGTCTCAATGGCAATGAAAAGCTGTATACAAGGCTGTTTGGATCGTTTTTAAAAACGTTAAATGCCAATGCCGTGGCGCCGGATTTTGATTCCGCCAATACTGCGGAAGTCATTGAAAAGGCGCATACGATCAAAGGAACGGCGGGCAATTTGTCGATTACGCCGCTGTATGATGCGTACAGTGAAATTCTGGCGCTGTTGCGTGCAGGACAGCTGGAACAGGCAAAGCCGATTCTTGAGAAGATACTTCCCGTACAGGAAGAGATTGTTCAATGTATTAAAAAACACAATGAATGAAAATGATCCCATCATACTTTTTATGGAGCAAATAAATGAAAAAAGATGTTATCAGGTTTTTCAGACGAAGCGTTATCAGCATCATTACAATTTGTGTTGCGGTATTTATCTGGCTGACCATATTTATGGCCTATAAAACAGAGCAGTCAATTGAAGAAATCAGTAATATTTATATGTCAGAAATGAATCGCCAGATTCAGCAGAAATTTCAATCGATTATTGCGCTGCGGCTGGAGCAGATTGAGGGAATCATAAAGCGCACGCCGTTTTCTACGACTGATTATGGCGCGCAGATGCTCGAAGAAATGCGGACAAGCGGCGAGATCAGAAATTTTGAGTATCTGGCGCTTTATGCGGAAGACGGCGCGGTGGAAGTGATTTACGGAGATAATGTAACGGTATCTGAAACGCCGGAAAATGTACAGAAATTATTAAATGAAAATGGAGAGCTTGCGCTTCAGGGGATGAAAAACAATGAAGATAAAGTTTTATTGCTGGGCAAAGCGGCTGCTTATCCTATGGCAGGAGATAAAACGAGCGTTGCTCTGTTTGCCGGACTGTCCATGGAGTATTTAAATGAAGTTCTTTTTCTGGATGAAAACGATTCCGTTGCATATTCCCATATTATTGATAAGGAAGGGAAGTTTGTAGTAAGGAATGCAGATGCGTTTCGGGATAGTTTTTTTAAGAGGATTGTAAAAGAGTATGACGAGGTAGATGAAAAAGAGCCGGAAGAATTTGTAGAAGATCTGAAGCGGGCGATGGCAAAAAAGGATTCCTGCTCTGCCGTTGTTTCGAGGAAAGACAGTCAGATGAGGATTTACTGTTCGCCGCTGTCAAAAGCTTCTCCGTGGTATTTGATTACGGCCATGCCGTCAGAGTTTTTGGGTGAATCCATCAAGAAGCTGGATACGCTGCGCATTGCCATCATGATCGGATCAGGCGGCGTTATTTTACTGACGATGTCTGTTATATTGTTTTTGTATTATCGGATTTCACAAAGTCAGATGAAAGAGCTGGCGGTGGCAAAAGAAGAGGCGGATCATGCGAATATGGCAAAAAGTGAGTTTCTTTCCAGCATGAGCCACGACATCCGTACGCCAATGAATGCGATCGTAGGCATGACGGAAATTGCACAGAGAAATGTGCAGGATCCCATTCGAATAGAAGACTGTCTGCGTAAAATCCGGTTGTCCAGCAAACAGCTTTTAGGATTGATCAATGACGTGCTTGATATGTCTAAGATTGAAAGCGGAAAGATGCCGTTAAATATCGTTCCAATGTCGTTGCGCGATACGATGGACGATATTGTAAATATTATGCAGCCGCAGGTAAAGGCAAAAGAACAGTATTTTGATATTTTTATTAAGAAAATTATTTCGGAAAACGTATACTGCGATGACGTGCGTCTGAATCAGGTGATGCTGAATCTGCTGTCAAACGCGGTGAAGTATACGCCGGAAAAAGGAAGAATTGATATATATGTATACCAGGAGCCTTCTCCGCGCGGAGAAGAATATGTATGTACGCACTTTGAAGTGGTAGATACGGGCATTGGCATGTCAGAAGAGTTTCAGAAACGGATCTGGGACGATTTTTCCAGAGAAGATACGGAGGAAGTGCGGCATATTCTTGGAACAGGGCTTGGCACGGCAATTACAAAAGGCATCATCGATCTTATGGGAGGAAAGATTTTCTTAGACAGCGAGCTTGGAAAGGGAAGCGACTTCCATATTATGCTGGAACTGAAAAGGGCCGATGTGCAGGAGGAGGATATGAAGCTTCCGCCGTGGAACGTGCTTGTCGTAGATGATAACGAGCAGCTGTGCGAAAGCGCCGTTTCCAATCTGGAAGAGCTTGGCGTACATGTGGAATGGGCGCTGAACGGCAGCAAGGCGATTCAGATGGTGGAAGAGAGACACAAAAGTCAGAAGGATTATCAGTTTGTGCTGATTGACTGGAAAATGCCTGGCATGGATGGCATTCAGACCGTGCATGAAATACGCCGCCGGGTAGGAAAGGCAATCCCTGTATTTTTGATTTCGGCGTATGATTGCGAGGATATTGAGAATGAAATCAGCGCATCCGCGATCGAAGGCTTTATTCCAAAGCCGCTGTTCAAATCAACGCTGTATCAGCGTCTTGTGATGTATGCGGAAGGCTATACAGAGGATACGGAGCAGAAAGAAAGCCAGGATGTGGATTTTTCCGGAAAACGCGTGCTTTTGGCGGAGGATATGGAGATCAATTGGGAAGTTGCCAGCGAGATCTTATCCATAACGGGCGTCGAACTGGAATGGGCGATCAATGGAAAAGAATGTCTGGAAATGTTCGAAAAATCCGAAGTTGGCTATTACGACGCGATTTTGATGGACATTCGTATGCCGGTTATGAATGGGTATGACGCAACGCAGGCGATTCGTTCTCTGGAACGGCCGGATCATGATCTTCCGATCATTGCAATGACGGCGGATGCATTTTCAGGTGACGTGCAGAAGTGTCTGGAAAATGGGATGAATGCGCATTTGCAGAAGCCAATCGACTTAAAGGAATGTATGCGTGTGCTGCAGAAATATCTGGGCTGATCGATGCATATACTGAAAAAAACAGGATATGCAGTTGTATGAGTAATGCGAAAATAGAAAATCTTTTGAATCTTGCGTTGGATGCAAGTCCAACGGAAAGAGAAAAATCAGCGAATCTGGAAGTGGGGTATTCTCCCGCGGACAGGACATGGGAAGTGATTGTGAGATATATTCGCGATGGGCTGGAACGGGTGGAAGAGCTGTTGAGGACGACGGGACATGCGGATCTGATTTCGGCTATCACAAAGCTGGACAATTCCTATGCTGTTTTGACGCTTCCGGAAACGCTTGTAGACAGGGCGGCGTCCCTGGATGAAATCATTTATATGGAAAAGCCAAAGAGACTCTTTTTTGCCGTGAATTCGGCGAAAAGAGTCTCTTGCATTACAGCGGTGCAAAGAAGCGGCGGAGCTTCGGACGAAAGCAGCCTGACGGGAGCGGGATGTCTGGTGGCTGTGATTGATAGTGGGATTGACTATGCGCATCCCGATTTTTGCCATGCGGATGGGACGACGAGGATTGTTGCATTATGGGATCAGACGCTTCAGGCAGAGGCATTGATGGAGGCAAGAACGGAGGAAAACAGCTCGTTTGTATACCGTGCGCCGGAAGGGTATTCGGATGGCGTGTTGTTTACGGAAAACATGCTAAATGCGGCGCTTGCGCAGAAGGATGCGGCAGTTCGTCAGAAAATAGCGCCAAGCAGAGACGCTTCCGGGCATGGCACGCATGTGGCGGGAATTGCTGCGGGAAACGGAAGGGCTTCTATGGGAAGATACCGGGGTGTGGCGTATGAGGCGGATTTGTTGGTGGTAAAGCTTGGAACGCCGGAAGAAAATTCATTTCCCAAAACGACGGAGCTGATGACGGCAGTGGATTTTTGCATTCAGACGGCGGAACGGCTGCAGCGGCCGGTTGCGATAAATTTAAGCTTTGGCAATAACTACGGGTCGCACAGCGGTACAAGTTTGGTGGAAACATTTTTGAATGACATGGCCGGGCGCCATCAGTGCAGCATCGTGGCGGGAACCGGAAATGAAGGAGCGGAAACGTCTCACTATCAGAATCGGATTGCAAGCGGACAGACGCAGGAAATTGAGCTTGGGGTCAGCAGCTATGAAAGCCGGCTGAATTTGCAGATCTGGAAGCGCTATCAGGATGCATTTACGGTAGAGGTTCTGCTGCCGGATGGAAGAACGACAGGACCGTTAATCGGACAGGGCACGCTTCGCGCGGAGTTTTCGGAAATCGTTCTGCTGATATTTTATGGGGAGCCTGCGCCATATAGCATCTATCAGGAGATCTATATCGATTTTATTCCGAAAGCGCGTTATATTCCGTCCGGCCTGTGGAGGATCCGCCTTTCGGCCGGAAGGGTTGTAAGCGGCGTATACGATATGTGGCTTCCGTCCGGAGGCGTATTAAACAGCGGAACAGGATTTCCCTATCCTTCTGAGGAACGTACGCTGACGATCCCTTCTACGGCCGCAAAAGTAATCAGTGCGGCGGCATACGATTCCAATGCAGATGGCACGGCGGCATTTTCCGGAAGGGGATATACCGCCTGGACGAATCAGGTGAAGCCGGAGCTTGCCGCGCCGGGCGTAAATATCGTGTCCGCTTCTCCGGGCGGCGGATATACGGCCCGAAGCGGAACGTCTATGGCAGCCCCGTTTGTAACCGGAAGCGCGGCGCTTCTGATGCAGTGGGGGATTGTGCAGGGAAGAGATCCGTTTTTGTATGGGGAGAAGCTAAAGGCGTATCTGATCCGGGGCGCAAGACAGATACCGGCGATCAAAGAGTGGCCGAATCCGCAGATGGGGTGGGGCGTGCTGTGTCTGAAGGATAGTCTGCCGGGGTGAACAGACTGGGAACTGAAAAAATAAGAGTATTTCCGTTAGGATACGCTCTTTTCCTGCGAAATACATGGGCGTTTATAGAGTATTGAGAAGATATATTCTGTACTTTTCTTGTGAGATAAGTTATACTTTACATGTGAATATGGAGAAAATAATATTACAGTATCGTAATATATTTAAGAAAAATAAGAGAAAAACCTTACAGGACAGAAGGAGAGGAGCGTTACAAATGAACTATGAAGAACTCACCTTAAATGGCTTTGTGAAAGAGATGAAAGAAGTTTCAAGCGGGATGCATCCGCGAAAATTTTGTTTTGTGCTTGGAGCGGGGGCTTCCAAATCGTCCGGTATAAAATCGGGGCAGGAGCTGGTGAATATCTGGGAGGAAGATTTACTGGAAAGAAACAGAACAGCGCACCTGAAATGGAAAAAACAGTTAGGAATCAATGATAAGAATAAATATGAATTTTACAGTCAATATTATGAAAAGCGTTTTAAAAAGGCGATTGACGGCTATAATTATCTGGAAAAATTAATGGAGTCGGCAAAGCCAAGCATAGGATACGTTGTGCTTTCCTACATATTGACGCATACAAAGCATAATGTTGTGATTACCACGAATTTTGACCATTTGCTGGAAGATACGGTAAATTATTATGAGAATATCATTCCTTTGGTGATCGGTCATGAGAGCCTGGCGCATTACATAACGAAACAGATTAACCGGCCAATGATAATCAAAATACATCGGGATCTTCTTTTGGATCCGAAAAACAGGGAATCCGAATTAAATGTATTGCATGATGATTGGAAAAAGGCGTTGAATTTTATATTCTCGGAATATTATCCGATCTTTATAGGTTACGCGGGAAATGACCATAGCCTTATGGATTATTTAAGTCAGAACAGAGATGCGTTTTCGAATGAGAATGGGATATTTCCCTATTGGATGGTTTACAGGAAGGACGAGATTGGCAAAATGGTATTGGAATTTCTCAATCAGTCAGGTGGATATCTGATTGAGCATGATGGGTTTGATGGCGTGATGCGCCTTCTGGGGGATATCTTTGGTTATAGATTGCCTTCGAAAGAAGATTTTATTCGTGATGCAGAAAAACGTTATAAAACATTTTCGGATGCGATTGAGGCGTTTACAGGGGCGTCAACAACAAATAAGGAAGAGAATCCGGAAGAAAAGGGCATTTCCTGTGACGGGGAGCATGAAGCGTCGGAAGTCACACAGGCGGTTCAGAATATCACAAATCAGACGGAATTACAGAAGCTGTTTCGAGAGGCTGTCTGGTTGGCTGATACAGGCAAAAATCAGGAGGCGATGGAAAGGTTCAGGGATTTGATAAAGAAAAATCCTCAAAATGCACGTTATTATTTCTGGATGGGAGTTGTTTTATACAGAATGGGGCGCTATGAGGAAGCGGAGAAGGAACAGAGGAAAGCGATAGAGTTGGAGCCATCCAATGCAGTCTACCATGATGGTTTAGGAGCAATACTGTATGAAATGGAGCGCTATGAGGAAGCGGAGAAGGAACAGAGGAAAGCGATAGAGTTGGAGCCGTCCAGTGCGATCTATCATGCTATTTTAGGAGAAACGCTGCATGAAATGGGGCATTGTGAGGAAGCGGAGAAGGAACAGAGGAAAGCGATAGAGTTGGAGCCGTCCAGTGCGATCTGCCATAACAGTTTAGGAGCAACGTTGTATGAAATGGGGCTCTATGAGGAAGCGGAGAAGGAACAGAGGAAAGCGATAGAGTTGGAGCCGTCCGATGCGAGCTATTATAATGATTTAGGAATAACGCTGTATAAAATGGAGCGCTATGAGGAAGCGGAGAAGGAACAGAGGAAAGCGATAGAGTTGGAGCCGTCCAGTGCGATCTGCCATAACAGTTTAGGAGCAACGTTGTATGAAATGGGGCTCTATGAGGAAGCGGAGAAGGAACAGAGGAAAGCGATAGAGTTGGAGCCGTCCGATGCGAGCTATTATAATGATTTAGGAATAACGCTGTATAAAATGGAGCGCTATGAGGAAGCGGAGAAGGAACAGAGGAAAGCGATAGAGTTGGAGCCGTTCAATGCGATTCACCATGACTGTTTAGGAATAATCCTGGAAAAACTGGGCCGTTATGAGGAGGCGGAGGAGGAATGGAGAAGAGCGGAGGAACTGGACGTGAATCTTAAACCATAAAGAGTATAAGTTAAACTGACAAAACCCTGTATTATAAATGTGTAGCATTCTCAAAAAGGAGATATAAGCCCTTATACTACTCTACATAGAAAATAGCGGCAGAAATGTGTCTGACTCCCGGGATGGGCATCTTCGATAAGTTCCTGAATCCGCTTTACAGGAATGGCGGCCTGTTGAGCCACATTCCTGTAAAGTGTCAGAAGACAGCACAGTTCTGGATCGAAGCATAGAATTGTTTACACCGACTGTATTAGCAGCGAAGCTTTCCGAAGGAACGCTGGCGAATAGTTCTAAGAGCAAAGCCCTACAGGCCCATAAGATCAGGGGCTGCAGGACTTTATGAAAATCAGACGCAACGCTACCCTTCCAGACCGTAAGACTGTATCTTCCAGCTGTTTTTCTGTTTCATCAGCTCAAAGGTTAAATACAGAAACATATCTTCATAATCACTGTCCCGGAATTCCAGAGAAGCAATATATCGTCCGTTTTCCATTTTTTTGTCGTCGGCGTCAGACAGGCCCTTTACCGTTAAGTCACTGATCGAACCGGCGCCTTCATATCCAGTAATTTCGCCAATATATGTGCTGGCGAGAAACTTTTGCATAGCGTCAACGTCACCATGAAAGTAGGCTGTTGAAAACGCATCCACAATCGTTTTGATTTCTTCACAGTCCTCAGCTAAAAGACGTTCACTTGCCGCATCAGGGTGATTGCGGTTGCTGTCATCTGCCTCTGTGGAGAGCGCAAAAGTATCTGCAATCACAGGCAGCTCCCGCCCAAATCCTTCTGCAAAATCAGCCGGATAAGAATAGAAAATTCCCCATACGTCGAGTTCAGACGATTTCAGACTGACATGATATGTAAAATCCCCTTCCTGTTTCCACTTATGATAGCCTTCTTCTGTCATATAACCACTTTCTTCAAGGTTCTGGTCAACAGAATCGATTGATTCGCCTTTAAAACGCGTGATCCAGAGGCGAACCTGCTCATTTGCGGCCGCCGTCCATGTGTCAGGACCGGACTGCTGCCATTCCGCATCAGGCAGATAGATGGAATATCCATCGCCAACTGCAAGCGTAGCCTGTTTTTGCTCCTGCTCGCCTTCTTTGGAAAAAGTGAGTGTGGTTGTATGTTCCGATGCAGCATCCGCAACAGCAGAATGCGCGTCCTGCGTCTGTTTGGCCGGAACCGCTTTTCCTTCTGACGAATCAGATGCATGTTGTATCACTTCGGTTCCTGTATGCTCGTTTCCTGTGTCTTCTTCTTTTACGGAACAGCCCACCAGCGTTCCAAACAGGATTGTGAAAAGAACGGTGCACAGGAATACGAAACTCCCATTTTTCTTCCCATTTTTCATTAAAATATTTTTAAAACGTTTTTTCATAATTTTTTTTCCTCCATAAAATTGCGTTGTGAATGCAGTTTTTCGGGCGCATCGTCTGTGAAGCATAGACAGCAATGTTTCGGTATAGGCTTTCCGTACGGCATAGCTTGTGTCTTGCGTCACTCTTTCATCACAGGACAATTCCATATCGACAATGGCTTCCTTCTGCATAATCCAGATGAGGGGATTAAACCAGTGAATGGCATTCGCCGCTACAAGCAGCAGTTTGACAGATACATCTCCCCGTTTTAAATGAACCAGCTCATGCTTTAAGATAAAAAACAATTCTTCAGAGCTGTAGCGTTCTTCCGGTAAAACTAAAATGGGGGTTAAAAAACCTGTCAGCATAGGGCTTTCCGCTTCGGAATATTCCATCACCTGTACGGCGCGCCTGATACGTAATTCACGTTTCAGCCTTGTCATCTGACATAGAACGGATACATCCTCTATGATGCGCCCCTTTTTTATCAATTGCCGCTTATAGTAAAAATAACTGATAAAATGTATGGACAGAAAAAGCAGGCTGCCAATGATCCAGACGAAAGCCATGATATCAAGCGCGGTAATGCCGGCATTGTTTTTTTCGGGCTGCGCGTTGATGGGGGCGGTCATTTGCGTCGGTATCTCAACGACGATTCGGCGATATGGAACTGTTTGGTCAGCCGGATGGTCTGTCTCGTTTCCCTTTTGCCCGGATACCGTTTGATTTTGCGCTTGCGGCGTTTTTATAAGAAACTGCCCATTTACTCCGCCAAAAGGAATAAGCAGCCTTACTGCAAGAAAAATCCAGATCAGGCGCTTCCACTTTGCGGCATAGCGTTTATTTAAAAATGGCGCCAGTGAAATCAATGCAAGAATGATTAAGCTGACAGAAGCTGAAATTCCCAAAAAGAATAAAAATATCTGTGTCATGATTCATCCTCCAATTCATCCAAAAAATCCCTGAGCTCTTCAAGATCAGAGCTTTTAATTTCTCTGTTATTATATAAGGTAGCAATCATATTCTGTATGGAATTATTGTATAGCTTTTCTAAAAAATGTTTACTTGCTCCCGCCTTATATTCGTTTTCCGAAATGATCGAGGTATACAGATTGCTTCCTGTTGAACGGTCACAATGGATAAATCCCTTATCAGCCAGCCTTGTCAGGGATGTCATCAACGTAGAAAGCTGCCATCGCCTCCGTCCCTGTAATTCTTTTAAAATATAATTTGAAGTTACAGGCGTTTCGTTCTCCCAAACCACCTGCATGATTTCCAGTTCCGCTTCCCCCAACTTTTTTAACGTATTTCCCATATAGCGTTACCTCCTTTATACGTCTGTATAATGTGGGTGTCAAGTCGAAAGGTATGATTTTTTTGCGCGTCCGTTTCTCATCTTATACGGAAGATGGAATTTCTGCAAAACAGAACAGATTCCATAATATACTTGTTTTTATAAGATGAGTGAAGTATAATTTAGTTATAGGAATCGATTCGGAAAAGGAGAAGGGGAATCGGTTGCAGACGTAAGGAGGAGACGGTATGTACCATTGTCATTTGCAGTTCTATTTGCTGGGCCGTTCGTGTGGGGTGTTTGATCTTGTAAAAAAGATGCCGCCGCTGCAAAATTTTACGCATGCGTTTTCAGAAAGTGACAGACCGGAGAAAAAAATGGTGGCCGGAGCGGATGTGATTCTGGTTAATTTAGAGGACCTGAATCAGAAAGAGACAGTCCAGTCCCTTGTTCTGGAAAAACGCAGGGAAGCGGATCTGATTTTGCTTATGGATCAAAAGGCTCCGGATTCTTTTTCAGGCGCGATGGAGGGCGTCAAAGATATATGGGTCGGACCGATGTCAGGGGAAGAAGCGCGTTTTCGCTTTTTGCGGTGGCAGGAATCGCGTAAAATGAGGGCGGATTTTTGGGAAACCAATCATTTTTTTGAAGCGACGATCAATCATATACCAAATCTCGTCTGGTATAAAGATAAGAACGGCATCCATGAAAAGGTGAATAACAGCTTCTGCAAAGTGGTGAATAAAACCCGACAACAGGTAGAGGGACAGGGGCATGCTTATATTTGGGATGTTGAGCAGGATGATCCCGCCTGTATTGAATCGGAACGGGAAGTTATGGAAAGCCAAAAGACCTGCATATCGGAAGAAATCATTCAGACCGGGGCGGGAAGAAGAACGCTTACTACATATAAGTCTCCTTTATATGATATGGATGGAAGCGTTATGGGCACGGTGGGCGTTGCAATTGACGTAACGCAGGAACGTCTTTATGAAAAAGAGATTCTGCATAAAAATCAGACGCTGGAAAAAATATTTACCACGATTGACTGCGGCGTTATGCGCCATACGGAAGATGGCAGACAGATCTTAAGCATCAATCAGGCGGCGCTGAAAATACTTGGATATAATTCGCAGGAAGAACTGCAAGAGGATGGTTTTCACATGATTGCAGGATCTGTTTTGGATGAAGATAAGGAAAAATTGCGGGCATGCATACAGAACCTGAAAACTGTGGGAGAAAGCGTCAATACGGAGTATCGCGTACGGCACAAAAACGGCGAGATTCTGCATATTATGGGCAATGTCAAGCTTTTATGCGAAAAGGGAAAACGGTTTTATCAGAGATTCATTCTGGACTGCACGGCGCAGAAGCTGCAGGAGAAGAAGAACGAAGAGCGGCAGATGGAGCTTGTGCAGGCGCTCAGTATCGACTATAATATTGTCTGCTGCTTTGACCTTGCCACAGGCATAGGGGATCTGCTTCGAAATAAGGAAGAAGAGGGCATGATTTTTGCGCCGTTTGACAATGGAAAGATTTTCTTCCGAAAGAGCATGGAGCGCTACATACAGGAATTTGTGCATGAAGATGACAGAGAGATGCTGCGGGACTTTGCGTCGGCCGGCCGTCTGAGAAAAGAGCTGGAGCAAAAGAAGCAATGCTATCTGACGTATCGCGTCGTTTTAAATGGAGAGATTCGATATTTTCAGCTGAAAGCGGTAAGAACGGGAATATGGGGAGAAGAGTATGGCGTAGTGATTGGACTTCGAAGCGTCGATGAGGAGACGCGCAGCGAAATGCAGAAGAAGAATCTTCTGGAAAATGCGCTGTTGCAGGCGAATCGGGCAAACAAGGCGAAAAGCATTTTCCTGTCCAATATGTCACATGACATTCGCACGCCGATGAATGCGATTGTCGGCTTTACGTCTCTTGCGATTACGCACATAGATTACAGGGATCAGGTGGAAGCGTATCTGAAAAAGATCATGACGTCCGGAAATCATCTGCTGAGCCTGATCAATGACGTATTGGATATGAGCCGCATTGAAAGCGGAAAAATGCATCTGGATGAGAAGCCATGTTCGCTGCCGGAAATTTTGCATGGACTGCGCAATATTTTGCAGGCGGATATCCATGCAAAGCGGCTGGATCTGTGCGTGGATGTTGTGGATATACGGCATGAAGAAATCTATTGCGATAAGCTGCGGCTGAATCAGGTTCTTTTGAATCTGATGAGCAATGCCGTGAAATATACGGGGCAGGGCGGAAAAGTCAGCATACGGATTATGGAAAAAGCCGGCGCGCCAACCGGCTATGCAAATTATGAATTTCGCGTGGAAGACAGCGGAATCGGCATGAGCGAGGAATTTGTATCGCATATTTTTGAACCGTTTGAAAGAGAAAAGAGCAGCACGATCAGCGGGATTCAGGGAACCGGACTTGGGATGGCGATTACAAAAAATATCGTAGACATGATGAATGGCAAAATCACGATCCGAAGCGAACAGAACGTTGGTACGGAAGTCACGGTTTGCTTTACGTTCCGTCTGTGCCTGGAGGATCAGGAGGAGATGGATATTCCGCAGCTGAAAAATTGCAGGGCGCTTGTCGTGGATGATGACTTTAACAGCTGTGACTGTGTGGCGGATATGCTGGAGCAGATCGGTCTGCGCGCAGAATGGACGCTGTCAGGGAAAGAGGCGTTGCAGCGCGTGCAGCAGGCAGCGGCCTCCGGGGATTTTTATACGGTATTTATGATTGACTGGATGCTGCCGGATATAAACGGCATTGAAGTTACACGAAGAATCCGGAAAGAAGTAGGCAAAGACATACCCATTATCCTGCTGACGGCATACGACTGGTCGGATATTGCGGAAGAGGCAAAAGAAGCCGGCATTACAGCTTTTTGCAGCAAGCCTCTGTTTTTGTCGGAGCTGAGGGGATGTCTGCATTCCATCGTGGAATCAAGGGATATGGGATGCGACTGCGGCCGGGGGAAAGAAGTGAAGCCCGTTCATCATACCGGACGTATATTGCTGGCGGAGGATAACGAGCTGAATCAGGAAATTGCCACGGCGATTTTGGAAGACGCGGGATTTTCTACGGAGGTGGCCGGCAATGGACAGATTGCAGTAGATATGCTGCAGAAGGCGGAACCGGGATACTATCAGCTTGTGCTGATGGATGTCCGGATGCCAGTGATGAATGGGTATGAGGCAACCAGAGCAATTCGCGGGCTGGAAGATCCAAAGATCTCCTCGATCCCAATCCTGGCTATGACGGCAAATGCATTTGAAGAGGATAAACAGGAAGCGTTGGAATGCGGAATGAACGGACATCTTTCCAAGCCGATCGACGTTGAAGTCCTGTTTGATACGCTGGATCAGATTCTTTCCTGACGCATGAGAAGGGATCTGACAAAAGGGCCGGTAATGCGCTCCATGCTGCGCTTTGCCGTCCCTGTCATTTTGGGGAATCTGCTGCAGCAATGCTATAACATTGCGGATACATTGATTGTCGGGAAATATCTTGGCGGCAATGCGCTGGCTGCGGTTGGTTCTTCTTTTGCTCTGATGACGTTTCTGACGTCTGTTTTGATTGGGCTTTGCATGGGGAGCGGCGCGGTTTGTTCTATTTTATATGGGCGAAAGGATGAGGAGGGACTGCGGGAAAGCGCAGGCGCGTCGTTTGCATTGATTGCGGCGCTGACGCTTTTTTTAAATGGCATTGCGTTTGCCTGTCTGGATGCGGTCGGCATTTTTTTGATGGCGCCGGATGAAGTATGGGGATTGATGCGCAGTTATCTGTCCATTGTATTTTGGGGAATTACCGCTTCGTTTCTGTATAATTATTTTGCCGCTCTTTTGCGCGCGGTTGGAAATTCTATGGCGCCTCTGGCATTTCTTGCATTGTCTGCCGTATGCAACATTGCGCTGGATCTCTGGTTTGTTCTGGGGCTTGACTTCGGCGTTGCGGGGGCGGCGGGAGCGACTGTGATTGCACAGTATGCGTCCGGCATTGGGCTGTTGTTCTATGCCATGCTGCGCTATCCGCAGATTTTCAGCATACAAAGTCTGCGCGTGCTCCGCATAAGCCGCATGAAAGAAATTGCCGGGTTTTCGATTCTGACCTGTTTGCAGCAGTCGGTTATGAATCTTGGGATTCTCATGGTGCAGGGCCTGGTGAACAGCTTTGGGCCGGTTGTTATGGCCGCGTTTGCGGCGGCAGTTAAAATAGATGCGTTTGCTTATATGCCGGCGCAGGATTTCGGCAATGCGTTTTCTACGTTTATCGCGCAGAATTACGGAGCCGGAGAGGAAGCGCGCATTCGCAGGGGGCTGAAGGGCTCTGTTATTCTGGCGCTGGCCTTTGGCATAGCGGTATCTGTTTTGGTATGCGTCTTCGCCAGACCTTTGATGCTTCTGTTTGTAGACGCAAAAGAGACAAGGATCATTCAGGAAGGCGTTCAATATTTGCGCATAGAAGGCGCGTTTTACTGTGGAATCGGCTTTTTGTTTCTTCTGTACGGCCTGTACCGCGCCATTGCAATGCCGGGGATGTCTGTTGTGCTTACTGTAATCTCACTTGGCGTGCGGGTGGCGTTGGCATATGCGCTTTCTGCGCTGCCGTCGATGGGCGTCATCGGCATCTGGTGGTCTGTTCCGATTGGCTGGCTTCTGGCGGATCTGGTCGGAGTGGGATATTTTCTGCTGAAAAAACCGCTGCGCCACCGTCGTTTGGCGGCGGCTGACCTGCAAAATGAAACGGAAAAGAAGGAACATCGGAAAAAAAACGGCATATAGTATAGAGATATTGCAAATGGAGACGTGAAAGTGAATCGTTTGGAAGAATTTTATATGCGGATGCCGGAAGAAAATACGAATCGGATGCCGTTTTATCTGAGCTATCCGATGACAAATGTATATCAGACAGAGAAAGAGTACGAACGGGACATGGAGCGCATGAAGGAGCTGTATCCAAAACGGATGAAGAAGCTTCTTGCATATGTTGAGGAAGAATGTGACAAAATGGAATACGAAGGAAGCATGATGTATGACGAATATCCGGATAAAGTTCTGTTGTACTGGACGGCTGGCAGCATCTATGACAAAGCGGTTCCGGTGCAGGAAGCGGAGCACAGGGGACGCGGCAGAGACAGAGATCTGATGGACGTGATACAGGTGCTTTTGTATGATGAGATGTACCGCCGCCGTGGAAGACGCAGACGCTGCTGTAGAAGATGGTGGTAAGGCTTACAGATTTCGCCATGGTTTTGGGGACGCCTGAAACCATGGCATGAAAGGCGGAAAAAGCAGCATGAAGAAAGGAATTATAAAAATTCTGGTGTTGTTGGCTGTATTTTGCATGGGCGTGTTGGGCTTTGGACAGATGACGAATCATTCCAATCAGGATCTGACGACGGAAATGGCGGATGCAACGCTTCCTGTTATCTCCTTGTATATGCAGGATCTTAAGGCGGACAGGCTGACAGAAATCAACGAACTGCATGGGTATACGGCACAGATGGACGCCGTTTATATGCGGGATACGATCACGCCAATCAGTGAGGAAAGAATGCTTCCGATTCAGATTCAGGCGTATGACACGAAAATAGACGGGATTTCCTATGAAATTCGAAGCCTTGATCTGGACAGGCTGATTGCAGACACAACCGTAGAGGACTATGAAGAGGAGAAAGGGCGTCTGCGCGCGTCGGTGCCCATTCAGAATCTTCTGGAAAAGAACGAAGAATATCTTTTGATTTTAAAATTGCATTCCGGTGAGAATACGATTTACTATTATACCCGAATCATGGAAGAAAAGGAATGCTATGCGGATGCGTGCGTTGCATTTGCAATGGATTTTCATCAGAAGACATTTGACAAAGAAGCGTCGAAAAGCCTTGCGACGTATCTGGAGCCAAATGCATCCGGCGACAATTCCTCCTTTCATAAAGTAGACATCCATTCCAGTCTGCGTCAGGTGGCCTGGGCGGATTTTAAAGGAGAGCGTCTGACAACGCCGGTGCCCTCCATCAAAGAAATTAACAGCTCTTACACCGTGGTGATTTTGAACTATCTGGTAACGGCGCGGGGCGCGGGCGGGGCGTCGGAATACTATAATGCAGAAGAATATTATCGTGTGCGCTATACAAGTGATCGGATGTATCTGCTGAGTTATGAGCGGACGATGGAGCAAATTTTTCGTGCGGAAAATCTGGAAACATATGAAACGTATATCCAGCTTGGCATACGCAGCCAGGACGTGGAATTTGCATCCAATGAGAAAGGAAATATCGTCAGCTTTGTACAGGGAGGGGAGCTTTGGTCTTACAATGAGACGAGCAACCAGCTCGCGCAGGTGTTTAGCTTTATTGGAAATGAAGGGATTGACGCCAGAGAAAATTACAGGGAACATGATATTCGGATTATCAATGTAGATGAAACGGGAAGCGTTAATTTTGTCGTATACGGTTACATGAACTGCGGCATTCATGAAGGCAGGGTGGGAATTTGCGTTTATAATTATGACAGCGTAGCGAATACCGTAGAGGAAGAGCTTTTTATTCCGTCAGATGAGTCGTATCAGGTGATGAAAGCAGATCTTGGGCAGCTGATGTATGAAAACGGACAGGGCATATTTTTTATTATGCTGGATGGAACCGTATTTCGGATTGATCTGACGACGATGCAGGTAAAGGAGTGCGTCACCGGGTTAAAGGAAGGGACGTATGCGATTTCAGAGTCGCACCGTTATTTTGCATGGACGGACGGGGAAGACTTCAATGCCGCAAATACGATCTGCCTGTTGAATCTGGATACGGAAGAACGCCGTGAAATTTCAGCTGGACAGGGAGAATATGTAAGAACGCTTGGCTTTATGGATGAAGATTTTGTATATGGACTGGCAAATAAGGAAGACGTATATGAAGATCTTGCCGGGAATGTTACGTTTCCCATGCATCAGGTCATGATTGTAAGCGCGGAGACGCAGGAGGTTTTAAAGTCTTATCAAAAAGAAGGGTACTATGTATCCGACATTGAAATTGACGATTCCATTATGTACCTGAACCGCATACAGTTCAACGGGATGGCGTATGTAGAAGCGCCGCAGGATACGATTATGAATCGTGAGGGAGATCATGCGGCCGTAGTAAGCGTGCACACGACAGTAACGGAAGTAAAAGAGACGCAGGTGCAGCTTGCGCTGGCGGAAGAGGTAAAGGAGTCGGAACCGAAAATCCTGACGCCAAAGGAAGTCGTGCTGGAACAGGAACGGGAAATCGCATTGCGTCACGATGGAGAAAACAGGATTTTTTATGCATATGCAAGGGGCGACGTGCTGTGCGTAACAGACGATCTGAAAGAAGCCATTGCCGTTGCCAACAGAGAAATGGGCGTTGTGGTCGGCAATAAGCAGCAGTATATCTGGAAACGCGCCAGAACATCCATTCAGCCGACGATCGAAATAAAAGTAGGCGATGAAGATGCATCTTCTTCCTCCATTGCGCAGTGCGTCAGCGCCATGCTGGAGCAGGAATCGATCAATATCGGCGTAACGGCATTGATCGCGCAGGGAAAGACGCCAAAAGAGATTCTGGAGACGGCGATGGAAAATGTGATGGCGCTGGATTTGAGCGGATGCAGTCTGGAAGAAATTCTTTATTATGTCAATCTTGGAACGCCTGTATTTGCGATGCGCAGTGATGCGGACGCCGTGCTGGTGACGGGGTATGACGCCAAGAATGTTTATCTGTATAATCCCCTGCAGGGCGCATCGGAAAAAATGGGATTTCAGGACGCTTCCGAATTGTTTCGCAGCGCCGGAAATGTGTTTTTTGGCTATATCTCCGGCAGATAGAAAAACTGCATAATTTTTATCGGTATTCTGCGGTTTTTTCGTGGAAATAAATGATTTTCCAAAAATCTATTGTAAAATCAGGAATTATAGTATATATTATGAATGTACTTTAGGAGGAAATGAAAACATGAGTAAAAAGGAAATTGTAGTTTCAAATGTTTCGGAAGAACATGATAATCCGATTGCTGAGCTGGTGCAGGTTGCCTGTCAGTTTGACAGCAATATTACCCTGGAGAATGAGAACCGAAGAATTAACGCGAAAAGTATAATGGGGATCATGGCTTTCAATCCCTCCAAGGGAATGACAGTAAACATCATTACAGAGGGCAATGATGAAGAGGACGCACTGATTGCAATGGAAAAATTTTTAGCGTGCATTTAGGTTTTTAATAATAGGGAGGTCTATCATGGCAAAAAGCAAAGCACCTGAAGTAAAAGCAAACAAAAAGACGGAAGCGGTTCCTGTAATGGCAACAGTGCAGACCGAGGTAAAACCTGTGGAAGTAAAGAAGGAAGAGACAAAGAAAGAAGAACCCAAAAAAGAAGAGATGGAAGCGTCTGCAAAAAAAGCAGCGGCAAAGCCGAAAAAGCCCCTGAAGGAAAAGACGCCTCTGGTACCGGAAGTTTTTTTGCAGTATGAAGATAACGGCGAGCAGGAAGCTCTTGTAGAAGACATTGTGGCAAAAGCGAAAGCGGCATACGTAGCGGAAGGACATCGGGAATCTTCCATCAAGTCCTTAAGGATTTATTTAAAGCCGCAGGAATGGAAAGCGTATTATGTGATTAATCATAAAATTGAAGGAATGCTTGACTTGTTCTGATTGCCTGGAGCATGTTCAGATAAAAATCCCTCCGGATTTCTCCGGAGGGATTTTTGCTGTATGCAGATCAGGAATTTTCTTTTTTGTAGGTATCCAGAAGGCGGTAAATTCTTTCGTAAGGATCCAATAAATCGCTGATGGAAACGTCATGGTTTAAGGTATCAATGATG
Organism: uncultured Roseburia sp.; assembly: GCA_947647505.1. Classification (GTDB taxonomy): domain Bacteria; phylum Bacillota; class Clostridia; order Lachnospirales; family Lachnospiraceae; genus Roseburia_B. The sequence goes on from CANSKO010000004.1 coordinate 33,348, forward strand.
TATGCAATATATTTGCTCATATCGCAGTTGATATAGTAAGGCTTGCTCAAAAGCTCTTCGTCCTGCCAGGTCAGGTTGGTCGTTAAAAGGCGATAAATAATGCCTTCTTCATAAGCCCTGTCAAACTTTTCCAGCCCGTTGGTAAACAGTCCGAATGTAGCGATCATAAAAATCCGGTTTGCCTTGCGTTTTTTCAGTTCCGTTGCAACGTCGATCATGCTGTCACCGGAAGAGATCATATCGTCGATAATCAGCACGTCTTTGCCTTCTACAGACGCGCCCAGAAATTCATGCGCTACAATCGGGTTGCGTCCGTCTACAACTTTGCTGTAATCCCGCCGCTTGTAGAACATGCCCATATCCAGGCCAAGCACGTTGGCAAGATAAATGGCGCGGTTCGTTCCGCCTTCATCCGGGCTGATGACCATCATATGGTCGTTGTCAATTTTCAATCCCTTTACATTGCTTAAGATGCCCTTGATAAACTGATATGCGGGCTGTACCGTATCAAAGCCTTTCAGGGGAATGGCGTTTTGCACCTTTGGATCATGCGCGTCAAACGTAATGATATTATCGACGCCCATGTTGATCAGATCCTGAAGCGCAAGCGCGCAGTCTAACGATTCTCTGGACGTTCGTTTGTGCTGGCGGCTTTCGTATAAGAACGGGATAATTACGGTGATTCTTCGCGCTTTTCCGCCTACGGCGGCGATAATGCGCTTCAAATCCGCAAAGTGGTCATCCGGTGACATCTGGTTCGTGTGTCCGCAGAGGGAATACGTCAGATGGTGGTTCGTTACATCCACCATAAGATAGAGATCGTAGCCGCGGACGGATTCATTGATGACTCCTTTTGCTTCTCCGCTTCCAAAGCGCGGGCAGGACGCTTCCACAATATACGTGCTGCGTCGATAGCTGTTGAGCGAAATGGTGTCGGAGAGCTCATGCTCCCGCCTTGCCCGCCACTTAACCAGGTATTTGTCTACTTTTGCACCCATATCCTGAAAGCTTTTCAACGGAATCAATCCGAGCGTGCCAGCGGGAAGCGTCTGTAATAATCGTGCGTCGTTTGCCATGGTAATCCTCCATTAAAATATGTAAACATTTAAGGTTGCCTTAGTTTTTTCTGAATGCGGATGTCATCTCCAAACAGCTTCAGCATCATGTAATGGCTGGATATTCTGGAAAAGGTCCGTTCGGAATAAAGCTCCGCAAGCTGATGGATTGGCAGGTTTGTTGAGATGATCGTAGATTTTCTGCGCAGTATGCGCTCGTTCAGGCACAAAAACAGCTGCGAAACGGTAAACGAATTTGGAAGCTCCGTTCCAAGATCATCCAGAATCAAAAGGTCACAGTCAAAGATGTTCTGGTGCGCCGCAAGCATGTCTGCATCTGCGTTTTTTTGAAATGTGTTTCGTTTTAATATATCAAACAACTGAAATGCCGTAAAATATATGACGGAATGGCCGGTATCCAAAAGCTCTTTTGCCACGCAGTTGGACAGAAACGTTTTGCCAACTCCCGTATCTCCATAGAAAAAAAGATTGGAAAAAGAAGAATCAAATTCCAGAATAAATGACCGGCAGGCTTTTACCGCGTTTTGAATCGTCTCAAGGGAGGTAAGGCCCGTAGACGGATTCACTTCCGTCGAAGAATAGTAGTCATAGGAAAACGCGTCAAAATTTTCATTGTTCAGGATGCTGCGGATGTTCGACTGCGTATATACAAGATCGATTGCGCGTTGCCGGAAACAGTGGCAGCGGTCGTTGCCAATATAGCCGGTGTCTTTGCAGTCTGAGCACGCATACGAAGGCTCAAAGTATTGTTCGGAATAGCCAAGCTCGTCGAGTATCGCAAGCCGCTGCTTTCTGTAATCGGAGAGCATAAGGCGCAGACTGGCAAGCGCAGTTACATCGCCGCCAAGTAGTTTTCTGGCCTGGCCAAGCGAGCAGGAGGAGATGGCGTCATCGATCATTTTCAGACGCTGATCTTTCCCGTAGGCTTCTTTGATGCGGTCATCCTTTGCGTGCTGATTTTGAATTTGTCTGGCGTTGTATTCCCGTATTATGGTGTCGTATTGCGAATTGCTGAGTGGCATAGGCGTCTCCTGATGAATGATTAATGGGTCGTGTTCAAAAGCTGTTTTTCAAGCTGATCGTAATTGTAAGTTCTCTGCGGAAAGTTGTTGAAGCGGGTGCCGGATGCAGTCTGCTGCGCCGCTTTGGAGGACGTTGCGTCTGCTTTCGGCTTCTTCTGGCGCGCCGCATCAAGCTTTACAATGTCCTTTAATGTATGTACGTCGTTTTTGTGCCAGTTTGTCAGAATGGTATCGGCATAGGCAAAGCTGGCTTTTCCGGTGGCCTGAATCGCACGTCGGCATGCGTCTTTGATCAGATCCATGGAGAACGCATAAGAGCCTGTCCATTTCTGAATCATCTGCATTTCCGAATCGATCAGGTTGCGGCCGCTGATGCCAAACGCGTTCATAACGGCATAGGCCTCCCGGCGGTTGACGCTATGCTCCCTGCGGGCTTCTTCTACGGTGGAAATGCCGTCATCGGCCCAGGAAAGCGCGATTTTTTCCATATAGCGCAGACTGGTGTGTCCATTGCTGATGCAGGTTTCCATCAGATAGACAATCAGGTCTGTGGAAAATCCAAGTCCGTCGTGCCAGTATAATATCGTGCGCACGTCGGTGGGATTTAATGTTCTGCCCAGATATTGCTCCGTAATATATAAAATTTCCTGCACGTCTTCGTCTTTCGGAAGCGAATCTTCCGGTTCCGGCCCATAGGATTCGGGTGGAAGAGGCTGCGCTGTGGCGCAGGAAGCGCGTCCGTCGTCAGGCAGATCAAGCGAAATGCCGGAGACTTCCTGCTGCGCATTGTATTCGACATGCAAAAGATGAAGCTTTTCCCAATAGGCAATGGCGCGCAGAACATCTTTTTCCGTGTGATTAAAGACGTCTGCGAGTTCCAAAAGCGAGCAGTCGCTTTTGTTTTGCTCCATACAGCGGATTAAGTACAGGTAAATTTTTACGAATTCTCCATTTGCAGCGATCATATACTTGTCTATAAAGACATTGGGAATGCTGGTGGAAGATAATAAACCATTGCCGCTTAATGTGAAGTTAGCCATCGTGACGCCCTCTCTCCAACTCTTAATATGTTCCAGATTATAGCATGGGATCTGGAAAATGAAAAGGGTTAATTTCAACGGAAAGCAGGGAGAAATAAGGGGTTGCAAAAATGTGGATAATGTGGATAAAAAGGTGGATGGAACGCAATGCATGAAAAAACAGGCGCTTTTGAAGGCGGAAAAATAAAAAACATCCACATTCTAAATGTTTATAAAGGAACATTTAAAATGTGGAAAATGTGGAAAACTTAAGGGTGCAAAAGGTTTTCTCCAATGTTTACAATGTCTCCGGCTCCCATAGTTATCAACAAGTCGCCGTTTATACAATTTTTTTTCAAATACTGTTCAATTTCTGAAAAACCTGGAAAATACATGGCGTCGACGCCTGCTTTCTTCAAATCGTCCGCGAGGTCTTTCGCGTGGACCCCAAGCGTGTCTGTTTCGCGGGCGGCATAAATATCCGCAAGAATTACGACATCCGCGCGGGAGAGCGCCTTTACGAATTCCGGCCAGAACGCCTTTGTCCGCGTGTAGGTGTGGGGCTGAAATACGCAGATCAGGCGTTTGTGTGGATAAGCGCGCGCAGCGGAGAGCGTTGCGGTGATTTCGGTCGGATGGTGCGCGTAGTCATCGATGATCGTAACGTTGTCTGCAAACGTTCCCTTAAACTGAAAGCGCCGGTCTGTTCCCTGATAGGCTGCGATGCCGTTTGCAATCGCGTCGGCGGGCAGGCTGCATTCAAGAGCCGTAGCAATGGCGGCAAGCGCGTTCGAGACATTGTGCATGCCCGGAACGGAAAGCGTAACGGGAAAGACGGCGCGCCCGCGATGCATCACCGTAAAAGAAGCGCAGCCGTTTTCCTGAATGGAAAGTGAAGACGGGTAATAATCCAGATCATCGTGCATGCCATATGTGACGACGGGAACGGAAAGTCCCTTTGTGATGTCTTCGCGCTGTTCGATTTCTCCGTTTAAGATGACGGCGCCGCCGGGTCTTACATTTGCGGCGAATTTACGAAAAGAATCCCGGATTTCCTGAAGATCATGGAAGAAATCCATATGGTCTTCTTCGATGTTCAAAATCAGGCTGTATTTTGGATGGAAGTGCAGAAAGCTGTTGGTGTATTCACAGGCCTCCGTCAAAAAGACGTCAGAGCGGCCGACGCGGATGTTGCCGCCAATCGCGTTTAAAATGCCGCCGACGGAAATGGTAGGGTCGGTGTCTGCGGCAAGGAAAATCTGGCTGAGCATGGACGTTGTCGTAGTCTTGCCATGCGTCCCGGAAACGGCAAAGGAATTTTCATAATTATGCATCACCTGTCCCAGAAATTCCGCGCGGGAAAGCATGGGAAGCGCGGCTTCTTTTGCCGCTGCAAATTCCGGATTTTCAGGATGGATCGCGGCGGTGTATACGACGGCGTCAATCTCCGGCGTTATGTTTTTTGCGGACTGCGGGCAGAAGATGCGCGCGCCGCGCGCTGCAAGCCGGCGGGTAAGCGGCGATTCCTGTCGGTCGGAACCGGAGACGGTAAAGCCTTCTTCCAGAAGGATTTCAGCCAGGCCGCTCATGCTGATGCCGCCGATGCCGATAAAATGGATATGAATGGGGGTCTGAAAATTGATTTGATACATATTTTTTACCAGTCCAATCTTTCTTATAAAATTTTTTCATCTGTATATATTATAACCAACGATCTGTTTTTTGCAAATTCGTTAAAATTTACAAAAAAATACAAATCAGAACGTCAATCTTGTGAAAAATGTTGTACAAAAAATAAGAAGTATGGTATAATTCTTTTATCACATATATGAAAAATGACAAGAGGTGAGTGATATGATTCGAAAAGAAATGATAGCAATGCTATTAGCCGGCGGACAGGGAAGCCGGCTTGGAGTGCTGACCGCAAATGTCGCGAAACCGGCCGTTGCATTCGGTGGAAAATATCGGATTATTGATTTTCCGCTGAGCAACTGCATCAATTCCGGAATTGATACGGTGGGGGTTTTAACGCAGTATCAGCCGCTTCGGTTAAATTCGCATATTGGAATCGGCATTCCCTGGGATCTGGATCGTAACAATGGAGGCGTTACCGTGCTGCCGCCTTATGAGAAGAGCGACAGCAGCGAATGGTATACGGGCACGGCCAATGCAATTTATCAGAATTTAAGTTATATCGAAAGCTATAATCCCGAATACGTGCTGATCCTCTCCGGCGATCATATTTATAAAATGGATTACGAAGTGATGCTGGATTTCCACAGGGAGAATCATGCGGACGTTACGATTGCGGCGATGCCTGTGCCAATGGAAGAGGCGAGCCGGTTTGGCATCGTAATTACAGATGAGAACCGCAAGATTCAGGAGTTTGAGGAGAAGCCGAAAGAGCCGAGAAGCAATCTGGCGTCTATGGGCATTTATATTTTCACCTGGAGCGTGTTAAGAGACGCGCTCATTGCGAAGAAGGAGCAGAGCAACTGTGATTTTGGCAAGCATATTATTCCCTACTGTCATGAAGGCGGGAAGCGTCTGTTTGCATATGAATACAATGGATACTGGAAAGACGTGGGAACGCTTGGCTCTTACTGGGAAGCGAACATGGAGCTGGTGGATCTGATTCCCGAATTTAATCTGTACGAAGAATACTGGAAGATCTATACCAAGACGGACAATGTCGAGCCGCAGTATGTTTCGTTGGATTCGACGATTGAAAAGAGTATTATTGGCGAGGGATCGGAGATTTTTGGCGAAGTGCATCATTCCGTGATCGGAGCCGGCGTGACGATTGGAAAAGGAACCGTGGTGCGGGATTCCATTATTATGAAAGATACGCAGATTGGCGATAACTGCACGATTGAAAAAGCGATTATCGCGGAAGACTGCACGATCGGCAGCGGCGTGCAGATGGGCGTTGGAGATGAGAAGGAGAGCCGTCTGCATCGTGAAATTTATGCATTCGGTCTTGTGACGGTCGGAGAAAATTCCTGCATTCCTTCTGATGTGAAGATTGGAAAAAATACCGCGATTGCCGGCGTGACGGAGAGAGAGGATTATCCGAACGGCATGCTGGACGGAGGAGAATATATCATAAAGGCAGGTGAGGGCAAATGAAGGCATTAGGAATCATTCTCGCGGGCGGCAGCAGCAACCGGATGCAGGAGCTGACGAATCAGAGGGCGGTGTCGGCGATGCCGGTTGGCGGAAGCTATCGCAGCATTGACTTTGCGCTGAGCAATATGAGCAGCTCCCGCATTCATACGGTTGCAGTTTTAACACAGTATAACGCAAGGTCTCTGAACGAACATCTAAGCTCTTCCAAATGGTGGGACTTCGGAAGAAAGCAGGGCGGTCTTTATACGTTTACGCCGACGGTTACAGCGGCCAATAACTGGTGGTACCGGGGCACGGCGGATGCGATGTATCAGAATATTGATTTTCTGAGGAGACGCCATGAGCCATATGTAATTATCAGCAGCGGCGACTGCGTATACAAAGTGGACTTTAATGAACTTCTGGATTACCATATTGAGAAGAAGGCGGACATTACGGTTGTTTGCAAAGACATGCCGGCGGGGGAAGACGTCAGCCGTTATGGAGTGGTCCGCATGAATGAAGAAGCAAGGATCGTGGAGTTTGAAGAAAAGCCGATGATGGCCAATTCCAATACGATTTCCACGGGAATTTACATCATTCGCAGACGTCAGCTGATTGAAATGCTGGAACGTTGCGCGCAGGAAGAGCGTTATGACTTTGTGTCAGACATTCTGATCCGTTACAAAAATCTGAAACGGATTTATGGCTATAAGCTTAAGACCTACTGGAGCAACATTGCTTCCGTGGATTCGTACTATCAGACAAATATGGATTTTCTCAAACCGGAAGTCCGCAAATTCTTTTTCCGCGACGAACCGAAAATCGCGACAAAAGTGGATGACCTTCCGCCGGCGAAATACAATGCCGGATCGGATGTGCGCAACAGCCTTGTTGCGAGCGGATGCATCATCAACAGCAAGGTTGAGAATTCCATCCTGTTTAAACAGACGTTTGTCGGCAAAAACTGCGTGATTAAGAATTCGATTATTTTAAACGACGTTTATATCGGAGACAACACGCACATTGAAAACTGTATTGTGGAAAGCCGCAATACGCTGCGCGCCAATACGTATTATTGCGGAGACAATGGCGTTAAGGTTGTCTGTGAAGACAATGCAAGATATGTCATGTGATCGGAGCCTGACAGGGAGATAACAGCAGATCACGGAAAAGCCGGGGCGGAAAGAAGGAGGTAAGAATATGCAGATTACAGACGTAAGAATCCGGAAAGTTGAAAAAGAAGGCAAAATGAAAGCAGTTGTATCGATTACGATTGATGAAGAATTTGTAGTGCACGACATCAAGGTGATTGAAGGTGAAAAGGGATTGTTTATTGCAATGCCGAGCCGTAAAGCCGCCGATGGTGAATACCGCGATGTTGCGCATCCGATAAATTCAAATACAAGAGACCGGATTCAGGATTTGATTTTGGAGAAGTATCAGGCTGAAATTGCTGTAGAGAATGCATAACAGAGAAATGGAGACAGCCCCTTGCTTTGGGTGGAAGCGGGGGGCTTTTTTTGGCGGATAATTTGCAGCGTCTGTCGTAAAATTTGGGGGTTTACAAGATTTGCGTAGTTGTGATAGAGTGTGTTTGCAAATGGAGAGCGGAATTTCAGGCAGGAGGATGCGGTTATGTTTGTGATTGCGGGACTTGGAAATCCTGGAAAAAAATACGAGGGCACGCGTCATAATGTTGGGTTTGACGTAATCGACGCGCTGGCGGAAAAATATAATGTCAATATGAACCTGAAGAAGCATAAGGCAATCTGCGGGATGGGCATAATAGAGGGCGTAAAGGCGCTGCTGGTGAAGCCGCAGACGTTTATGAACCTAAGCGGAGAGAGCGTGGCGGCGGCGCTTGATTTTTATAAGCTGAATGCGGCGGAGGATCTGATCGTGCTGTTCGACGATATCAGTCTGCCGCCGGGAGACATCCGCATTCGGGAAAAGGGAAGCGCCGGAGGGCACAACGGGGTTAAGAGCATCATTGCGAAGACGGGGCGCAGCGATTTTGCCCGCATCAAAATCGGCGTGGGCGAGCGGAGTGAAGGATGGGACCTTGCAGACCATGTGTTGGGACGTTTTTCGGAGCGGGAGAGAAAAGACGTTGACGCTGCGATAAACAATGCGGCGCTTGCGGCAGGTTATATGGTGAATGGAGAGACGAATCGCGCAATGAATGCGTTTAACGCAAAGAAACGGAAGCAGGAGCAGACATGAGGGCATTTTCAGAGCCGCTGCGTTCTTTGGAAGAAATACGAAAACTGGAGGCGCAGCTGAAAAAAGGGCCGGGAATTCAGATGATATCCGGCTGCATTGATGCGCAGAAGCCGCATCTGATGTATGGTATTGGCGATACGGCATACAATAGGGTGATCGTAACATTCAGTGAGCAGCGGGCAAGGGAATTATACGAAGCGTATCGTTTTTTTGACAGGGAGGCGCTGTATTATCCGGCAAAGGATGTTTTGTTTTATCAGTCGGATCTGCGCGGAAATGTGCTGACGAGAGAACGGATACAGGTTTTAAAGCGGATTGCGGAACAAAAAAGGACGACGCTCGTAACGACGTATGACGCGCTCATGAATCGCATGCCAAAGCCGGGGCGTTTCCTGTCGGCAGTGAAAACGTGCCGGCTGGGGGATGCGATGGATTTGGAGCGTTTTAAGAAAAGCCTTGTCGCTATGGGGTATGAACGGACGGGGCAGATCGAAGCGGCAGGGCAGTTTTCCATTCGGGGCGGCATTTTAGACGTGTTTCCGCTGACGGAAGAGAATCCGTACCGCATCGAGCTTTGGGGAGATGAGATTGATTCGCTGCGCAGCTTTGACGTGGAAAGCCAAAGATCCATTGAAAACCTTTCTTGCGTTGAAATCTGTCCCGCCACAGAGCTGATTTTGACGGAAGAAGAAAAGGAAAACGGGCTGAAACGCATTCAAAAAGATGGAGAACGGCTGTATCAGGCGTACCGCAATGAGAGGAAGACGGAGGAAGCGGCGCGCATTCGCCAGACGATAGAGGCGCTGGAAGAAGAAATTACAGAATGCGCGGGCGTAGACGGAATCGACGCGTTTCTGACATATTTTGACCGCGATACGGTGTCGCTTCTGGATTATCTGGACAAAGATAAAACGCTGCTTTTTCTGGATGAAGCGGCGCGCTGCGTAGAGCGCGGGCGCGCAACGGAGCGGGAGTTTTCGGAAAGCATGAAAATGCGTCTGGAAAAAGGCTATATTTTGCCGGGACAGATGGAAGCCCTTTACAGCTGCGCGGAAACGGCGGCAAGGCTTTTGGCGGGACGCTGCGTGGCATGTATGGCGCTTGAGCAGAAGATTCCGGAGATGTCTGTCGCAAATCATTATTCCGTACAGGCGAGAAGCATCGGCTCCTATCAGGGCAGCTTTGAGCTTCTCGTAAAAGATTTGCTGCAATATAAGAAAAAAGGATATGCCGTCATTCTTTTGTCCGGTTCCAGAACGAGGGCCAGACGTCTGGCTGAAGACCTTTTGATGGAAGGGCTGAGCTGCTTTTATTCGGAAGCGTATGACCGCGTGGTGAAGCCCGGCGAAATCATGACGGTCTATGGAAAAGTCAGACAGGGCTATGAATATCCGCTGCTGTCGTTTGCCGTCATTTCAGAAAGCGATATTTTTGGGAAGGAAAAGAAGAAAAAGAAAAAGCGGAAATTTGCGGAAGGTGACAGGATTGCAGGATTTACGGAGCTTTCCGTTGGCGATTACGTCGTGCATGAAAATCATGGGCTTGGCATTTACCGCGGCATCGAGCGGATTGAAGTTGATAAGACGGCCAAAGACTATATCAAAATTGAATATGACAAGGGCAGCTGCCTGTATATTCTTGCCACGCAGCTGGACATGATTCAAAAATATGCGGGAGCGGATGCCAAAAAGCCAAAGCTGAACCGGTTAGGCGGTCAGGAATGGAGCAGGACGAAACGTAGGGTGGAAGGCGCGGTGAAAGAGATCGCTTCGGAGCTCGTCGCGCTTTACGCCAGGCGTCAGCAGAACGAAGGGCATGCGTATGGGGCGGATACCGTCTGGCAGCGGGAGTTTGAAGAGATGTTTCCATTTGAGGAAACGGAAGATCAGGAATCGGCGATTGCAGCGACGAAACGGGACATGGAAAGCAAAAAGATTATGGACCGCTTAATCTGCGGCGACGTGGGATACGGCAAAACGGAAATCGCGATCCGGGCGGCGTTCAAAGCGGTGCAGGAGGGGAAGCAGGTCGTCTATCTGGTGCCTACGACGATTCTTGCGCAGCAGCATTACAATACGTTTTCCCAGCGGATGAAGGATTTTCCCGTTACCGTCGATTTACTCTGCCGGTTTAAAAGCGCGGCGGAGCAAAAGAAAACGATTGCCGAATTGAAACGGGGCATGGTGGACATTCTCATTGGAACGCACAGGGTCCTGTCCAAAGACGTGGAATTTAAAGATCTTGGACTTTTGATTATTGATGAGGAGCAGCGCTTTGGCGTCTCCCATAAAGAAAAAATCAAACAGTTCAAATATACGGTCGACGTGCTGACGCTGACGGCTACGCCGATACCAAGAACGCTTCATATGAGCCTGATTGGGATTCGGGACATGAGCATTCTGGAAGAGCCGCCGCTAGACCGTCTGCCGATTCAGACGTATGTGATGGAATACGACGAGGAGATGGTGCGGGAGGCGATTACAAGAGAGCTTGCACGCGGCGGACAGGTGTATTATGTGTTTAACCGCGTCCGGCAGATTGCAGATGCAGCGGCGCGGATCGCGGGGCTTGTGCCGGACGCTTCGGTGGAGTTTGCGCATGGGCAGATGAAAGAGCGGGAGCTGGAACAGATTATGTACCGCTTTATCAACGGAGAAATCGACGTTCTGGTATCAACGACGATTATTGAAACAGGACTTGACATTTCAAACGTCAATACGATGATTATTCAGGACGCGGATCATATGGGGCTGTCCCAGCTGTACCAGCTGCGCGGCAGGGTGGGCAGGTCCAACCGGACGGCATATGCATTTTTCATGTACCGGCGGGATAAACTGTTAAAAGAAGTTGCAGAAAAGCGCCTGGCGGCGATTCGGGAGTATACGGAGCTTGGCAGCGGGTTCAAGATTGCAATGCGGGATCTGGAAATCCGGGGCGCCGGCAATCTGCTTGGCGCCGAGCAGCACGGGCATATGGAAGCCGTGGGATATGATCTGTACTGTAAGATGCTGCACGAAGCGGTGAAGCAGGAGAAGGGCATTGAGCCGCCGGAAAGCTACGAGACTTCCATTGACGTTGCGATCGACGCATTTATTCCGGCGTCCTATATTTCCAATGAGGCGCAGCGGCTGGATATGTATAAGCGGATTGCCGGGGTGGAAACGGAAGAAGAGAAAGAAGATATGACAGAAGAGCTGATCGACCGTTTTGGCGAGCCTCCAAAATCCGTTCAGAATCTTTTGATGCTGGCGGAATATAAGGCGCTGGCGCATCGGCGTTATTTTACCGAGGTTGCACAGAAGGGGGACGAAATCCGCTTTGCGCTGTTTGAACGCGCAAAAATGAATCCGGCGAAAATACCGGAATTTGTCGGGCTGTTTCAGGGAAAAATGAAATTTTATGCCGATAAAAAAATACCGTGCTTTGTGTACTGCATGCAAAAGAATTCCAGAAAAAGCGAGAGCGCGGCAGAGGTCATTGCAGACGTGTTAAAGCATGCTAAAATGCTGTGCGCCGATACGCCGGAGTAAGAAAAGTTTTTAAAAAAACAGTGAAAAATCTTGCGGCCTGTTTTAAAAAGCACTATAATGGAAACAATGACTGGCGAAACGCCGGAGAGAAATCCAGGAGGGACGTATGAAAAGGAAGAAAGTAATAGCGGCTCTGCTTATGGGAGCGGCCTTAATGGGCATGACGGCAGGCGGCTGCGGCAGCAGGATTGATGAAAATGCGGTGTTTGCAACGCTGGATGGAACGACGATTACGATGGGAGTTGCGAATTTTCGCGCAAAGTATGAGCAGGTAATGTACGATTCGATTTACATGTCTTATTTTGGCGAAGATATGTGGAATAACGATATGTACGGCAATGGGACGACGATGACCGAAGACGTCAAAAGCCAGATCGCGGAAGAGTTACAGGAAATGTATCTTTTGAAAGCGCATATGGAAGAGTACGGCATTTCTTTGAGCGAAGAGGATGAAGCGGCTATGGCGGAGGCGGCGGAGACGTTTCTTTCAGAGAATTCAAAAGAAGCGATTCGTCAGATTGGCGCGGAGAACAAAGAAAACGTCATTGAGATGCTGCGTCTGCACACGATTCAGGAGAAGATGCATGAGAGAATCATTCAGGACGCGGACGCCAATGTGACGGAGGAAGAAGCGGCACAGCGTACATTCAGTTATGTTTCAATCAATACCGATACGCATACCGATGAGGAATCCAACCAGATTGAATACACAGAAGAGGAAAAGGCGGAGCTGAAAACGACGGCCGAGGGGCTTTCGTCTGCGAAAGATTTTGAAAAAGCGGCGGAGGAAGCGGGCTATACGGTCAGCACAGCGTCCTATGGCTCGAAAGACGATGAGGATGCTTCGTTTGATACGGCAGTCCTGGAAGCGGCGGACAAATTAAAAGAGGGTGAAATGTCCGACGTCATAGAGCTGGAAAACGCATACTATGTACTGCGTCTGGACAAGGAATATGACGAAGAGGCCACCGCCTCCAAAAAAGAACAGATGATCACGCAGAAACAGGAGGATTACTACGCCGATATTCTGGACGGATGGAAAGAAGCCTGCAAATGGGAGATCAACGAAGAGGAATGGGCGAAAGTTACGTTTGAAGACCACTTTAAGCTTCCGGAAGCAGAGGAGACGGAGACGCCTGGTGAGGGCATAACGGACGCGCCGGATACGGAGGAGAGCGCGGCGGGAACCGAAGAGCTGCAGGAAGCGGCTACGGAGGAGTAACGGCAGGGAACAGGAAATCATAACAGAGACAAATGCTGCATGCGGGGATGGCAGATCCTTCCCGTTTGCAGCATTTTTAGAGGAGAGCGTTTTGAAACGATTATGGATCTATTTAAAAGAGTATAAAAAAGAGTGCGTTCTGGCTCCGCTGTTTAAAATGCTTGAGGCCATTTTTGAGCTTTTGGTTCCGCTTGTTATGGCGGCAGTCATAGATACGGGAATTGCCGGAAATCAGAAGGGCTATATCATTAAGATGTGCCTGGTTATGGTTGCATTGGGCATCGTGGGGCTGGCCTGTTCGGTAACGGCGCAGTATTTTTCCGCAAAAGCGGCGTGCGGATTTGGCACGAATGTGCGCAATGCGCTGTTTGCCCATATACAGAGCTTATCGTTTACAAATTTAGATCAGACAGGGACGTCGACTTTGATTACGCGGCTGACAAGCGACGTCAATCAGGTGCAGAATGGCGTCAATATGACGCTCCGCCTGTTTTTGCGTTCGCCGTTTGTCGTGCTTGGGGCGATGGCGATGGCATTTGCAATTGACGTAAAGTCGGCGGTCGTGTTCGCCGTTGCAATTCCGTTGCTTTCGATTGTAGTGGCCGGCGTGACCTGTATTACGATTCCACTTTATAAAAAGGTGCAGGGAAGGCTGGAAGCCGTCACGCTGCGTACGAGAGAAAATCTGACGGGCGTGCGGGTGATTCGCGCATTTCATATGGAAGAAGAGGAAACGGAAGCGTTTCGGAATAGGAATCAGGAACTGACGGCGATGCAGACGTTTGTGGGACGAATTTCCGGGCTGATGAATCCGGTTACGTATGTTATGATAAACGGCGCGCTGATCGTTTTGATTGCGGTTGGCGCCATACGGACGGATGGCGGAGCGATTACACAGGGGGAAGTCGTTGCGCTTGTCAATTATATGGGACAGATTCTGGTGGAGCTGATAAAATTTGCCAATCTGATTCTTACGATGACAAAGGCGATTGCCTGCGGCAACCGGGTTGCGCTTTTGTTTGAACTGCCGGAAGGGGAATGTAAGGCGAAGGGCAGGGAAGATGGCGCGGAGCGGGAGACGCCGGATATGACGGATGCGCGCGTCGTGTTTTCCCATGTTGGATTAAAATATGCACATGCCGGAGCAAATGCGCTGACAGATATCAGCTTTACGGTGAAACGCGGTGAGACGATCGGCGTTATTGGCGGCACGGGCTCCGGCAAAACTTCACTGGTGCATTTGATTCCGGGGTTTTATCCGCATACGGAAGGGCGCATTTGGGTGGATGGAACAGACATTGCTTCTTATTCTAAAGAAGAGCTGCGGGCCAAAGTGGGAATCGTTATGCAGAAATCGGTGTTGTTTGCGGGCACGATTCGCGAAAATCTTCTCTGGGGAAATCCGGACGCTTCGGATGCGGAGCTGGATGCGGCGCTGAAAATGGCGCAGGCGTATGAAGTCGTGGAAAAGAAGCAGGGTGGACTTTCGGCGCGTGTGGAGCAGGGCGGAAGAAATTTTTCCGGCGGACAGAAGCAGCGGCTTGCGATTGCGCGGGCTCTGGTGCGCAAGCCGGAGATTTTGATTCTGGACGACAGCGCTTCTGCGCTGGACTACGCGACAGATGCGGCGCTGCGGCGCGCCATTGCCGGCGTGAAGGGAGAAATGACAGTGTTTATCGTATCGCAGCGGGCGTCATCCATTCAGTATGCAGACCGGATTCTTGCGCTGGACGACGGCAGGCTTGTGGGAGTGGGGACGCATGAGGAGCTGTTGGAGCGCTGCGAAACGTATCGTGAAATTTATTATTCGCAGTTTCCGGAAAACATGCAAAAGGAGGGTGCAGGAAAAGATGCCTGAAGCGAAAAAGAGACAGTTACAGATTTTAAAAGCGTTGCTTCCAT
The DNA here is from genome assembly GCA_947647505.1 of uncultured Roseburia sp. Classification (GTDB taxonomy): domain Bacteria; phylum Bacillota; class Clostridia; order Lachnospirales; family Lachnospiraceae; genus Roseburia_B. The sequence continues at coordinate 48,453 of CANSKO010000004.1, forward strand.
ATCTCAGACGGTATGCGGCATATGTTCTTTTGTCGTTTTTCTTTGCCGCGGCGTCAGCGGTGGCGGCTTTGTATGTGCCGATTTTAACGGGGCGCGCCGTCGATTGCATCGTAGGTCCTTTGCAGGTGGATTTTGAGGGGATTTTTGCAGTGTTAAAACAGATGGCGGTCGTCGTTTTGATCACGGCGGCGGCACAATGGCTGATGAATGTCTGCAACAATAAAATTGCGTTTCAGATTGTAAGGGATCTGCGCATGGATCTGTTTGCAAAAATCGAAGCTCTGCCATTGAAATTTCTGGATGCGCATTCGCATGGAGAGCTGGTCAGCCGCATGATTGCCGATGCCGATCAGGTGTCAGACGGTCTTCTGATGGGCTTTACCCAGCTGTTTACCGGTGTGATTACGATTATCGGAACGCTTCTTTTTATGTTTGGCATACAGTATCAGATTGCGCTTGTCGTCGTCTGCATTACGCCGGTTTCGTTTCTGGTGGCGGCATTTATTGCCAGGCGGACGTTTTCAATGTTTCAATTGCAGTCACAGACGCGCGGAGAGCAGACGGCTCTGGTGGAAGAGATGATCGCAAATCAAAAGGTCGTGCAGGCGTATGGGAGGGAAGAAGCGGTGCAGCGGCAGTTTGCCGCAGTCAATGCCCGCCTGTTGGACTGCTCATTAAAGGCGACGTTTTTTTCTTCTCTGACAAATCCCTGCACACGGTTTGTCAACAGCCTTGTGTATACCGGGGCGGGCATTTTCGGGGCTTTGTTTGCGGCGTCAGGCGGCATCAGCGTAGGCCAGCTGGCCAGCTTTCTCAGTTATGCGAATCAGTATACGAAGCCGTTCAATGAGATTTCCGGCGTGGTTACGGAGCTGCAAAATGCCATTGCCTGTGCCGGTCGGATATTTGATTTGCTTCAGGAAGAAACGCAGACGCCGGAAGAAGCGGACGCCGTATGCCTGACGGATGCAGACGGCGCGGTATCGCTGGAGCATGTGGATTTCTCCTATATAAAAGAGCAGCCGCTGATCGAAGATTTCAATCTGTCTGTTTTGCCCGGGCAGCGGACGGCGATTGTAGGGCCGACCGGATGCGGGAAGACTACGCTGATTAATCTTCTGATGCGTTTTTACGATGTCGATGGGGGCTGCATTCGGGTAGATGGAGAAGACGTCCGCCATCTGACGCGGGAAAGTCTGCGCAGGTCGTACGGCATGGTGCTGCAGGAGACGTGGTTAAGGGAAGGGACGATTTTGTCGAATATTCGCATGGGCCATCCCGATGCGTCGGAGGAAGACGTGAAAAAAGCGGCAAAAGCCGCGCATGCGCATGGCTTTATCAAACGGCTTCCGCTTGGATATGATACCGTGATCACCGAAGCGGGCGGCGGCCTTTCACAGGGGCAGAAGCAGCTTTTGTGTATTGCGCGCGTGATGCTGTCACTTCCGCCGATGCTGATTCTGGATGAAGCGACGTCCTCGATCGACACCCGGACGGAGCAAAAGATTCAGAATGCGTTTGCGAAGATGATGCAGGGCAGAACGAGCTTTATCGTTGCGCACCGCCTTTCTACGATCAAAGAGGCTGACCGGATTCTGGTGATGAAGGACGGTCGTATTCTGGAGCAGGGAAATCATAATTCCCTGCTTGCAAAAAACGGATTTTATGCTACACTTTATAATAGCCAGTTTATTCAGTCGGACGATGCGGACGCGCTTTAAGGCGCGTCTGCAAGCTTCTGCAAACAGCGGCGCGCGCTGGCGCAGGACTGCCAGAATCAGACAGGTATGCGTGGCAGACGATCGACAGATACTGTAAATGGGGAGCGGCGCAGAAAGGAACAAAAGCGGGAGGAGCGAATATACTATATGTAATAGAAGGCGTCTGATGGCAGGGACCCTGATAAATATTACCAAAATATTACACTTATTACATATAAAGAAAAATCTTGACAAACGAAAGCGCTGGTTACTATAATTAGTGTTTGTATTCAGACGTGAAAAGGATGCTTGACATAGAGGTGCGATATGGAACAGTATATTATTAAAGGCGGGAATCCGCTGGTTGGCGAAGTGGAAATCGGAGGCGCAAAAAATGCTGCGCTTGCTATATTGGCGACTGCAATTATGACAGACGAGACGGTTACGATCGAAAACCTTCCGAATGTCAGAGACATTAACGTGATGCTGGACGCGATTGAAGGCATCGGCGGCAGAGTCGAGCGTCTGGACGTCCACACTGTAAAAATCAATGGCGCGCTGATTTCGGATTTGAGCGTAGATTATGAATATATTAAAAAAATACGGGCGTCGTATTATCTGCTGGGCGCGCTGCTTGGAAAGTATAAAAAAGCGGAGGTTGCGCTGCCGGGCGGGTGTGATATCGGCAGCCGGCCGATTGATCTGCATCTGAAGGGATTTCGCGCGCTGGGCGCACAGGTGGAGATTAAGCACGGGCTGATTACGGCGGATGCGCAGGAGCTTTTGGGAACGCATATCTATCTGGACAAAGTTTCCGTGGGCGCGACGATCAATATTATGATGGCCGCAGCGATGGCAAAGGGCAGGACGACGATTGAGAATGCGGCGAAGGAGCCGCACGTCGTAGACGTTGCAAACTGCTTAAACAGCATGGGCGCGAACATACGCGGCGCGGGTACGGACGTGATTCGCATATCCGGCGTGGAGAAGCTGCACAAAACAGAATATTCCATTATTCCCGATCAGATTGAAGCCGGGACGTTTATGTTTGCGGCTGCCGCGACAAGAGGGGACGTTACGGTGAAGAACGTCATTCCAAAGCATCTGGAAGCGATTTCCGCCAAGCTGCTGGAGATTGGCTGTGAAATCGAAGAGCACGACGACGCGGTGCGCGTTGTAGCGTCAAGACAGCTCCATCATACGCAGGTGACGACGCTGCCCTATCCGGGCTTTCCGACGGATATGCAGCCGCAGATGTCCGTAGTGCTTGGCATTGCGGAGGGGACCAGCACCGTTACGGAGAGCATCTTTGAGAATCGTTTCAAATATGTAGATGAACTGACGCGCATGGGCGCATCGATTAAAGTAGAAAGCAATATTGCAATCGTAACAGGCGCCGAGCGATATACGGGCGCGCGGGTCAGCGCGCCGGATCTGCGGGCGGGCGCGGCGCTTGTGATTGCCGGACTTGCAGCGGAAGGCATTACGATTGTAGACGATATTTATTATATTGAAAGAGGCTATGAAGATTTTGACGGCAAGCTGGCGCAGCTTGGCGCACAGGTGGAGAAAGTGGCGACAGAAAAGGAAATTATGAAGTTTAAGTTAAAGGTATCGTAAGAAGAATGTCCATTCCGGATTGTCCGGGATGGGCTTTTTTTTCGGAATGGCGCGCACTATCAGTAAAAGTGCACATTTTTTTTATTTTATACATGGGGAAAGCAGTTTTTTCCTATGAAATGTATGGAAAATATAATTTTACTCTTGCATTTTTGAAAAAAAGATTGTAGTATAGTATGGACACGGAAGCATTGACTGACGGATCGGGCGGATGCTTCACAACTGTAGAAAAAAGGAGGATATTATGAAAGCAAAAAAAGCATTTTTAGCAAAAGTGCTTGCTGCAGCAATTGCAGTAACGTCGATTCTGCCAAATGGACTTGTGGCGGAAGCGGCAACGATTGAGACTGTGGAAACAGTACAGAATCTGGAAGCAGATGAAAACTGGAGCACAGCTTTTGAGACGTACAATGACGGCGGCGTAGACAGCTGGCATCTGGTGTCTGGAACAGGGCATGCGAATAATAACAATGATTATGCGAATGAGAATTCGTCGGCGCTTGTTTATACGTCAAAGATTGACCTTGGAAAGAGCGCGGTGGGTTATGACGCGAACAAAAATCTGAAGATGAGCTATGAGGTTTATCCGAACGGCAATGTAAGTGACATGAAATTTGGCATGTTTCTGAAATATGTAGATACAACGCATTGGGCGTATTTAGGATACGATCATAACGCAGCTTCCAAATGGTTTTTGGAATATAATCTTGGCAGCGGCAATGATTATCCAGATATGACGGCTCTTAATAGCTTTGAATTTGAGGATCATACGTTTACGCGCATTGAGTTTACGTACAAATCTGAGAGTGAAATGGATGTTGAGATTACGTCGCTTGGCAAAGATGGCATGACGAAAGGTGAGACGGTTAAGGCTACCATAAACGATCAGATTGCTACGGCCGGCAATAAAAACAATAACAATGCGGACGTTTTGAAGCAGCTTGAGGATTATGCTACAGGTGATAAGAAAGTGCGCACTGCATTTCGGATTGGAACCTCTCAGGGAGGCACTATTTCCGATATAAACGTCTCCAGCTTTAAATCAAACTTCAAAGATCTGGAATCGGATTTGGAAGATGTGGATTTTGACGCATGCGGATGGACATGGGCAAGAGAGGCGGATGGAACGCCGGGTGAAGATCATGCGGATGCGACGAAGCCGAAGTTTGTAGACGAAGTAGTCGGCGGTATCGACTACAGGCGTTTAAACGCAGTAAGCAGCCAGACGCCTGTAACCAGCTATAATACGGGCGTTACGGATTTTGAATTTGGTAAGGTATCTGCTGTTGTACGTTCTGAGAAGGATGGCGGCGCATTCAGCGTTGCTTCCAGATATGCTGATAAAAAAGGCGGCGTACAGATTGGCTGGAATGGAACGAACTGGGAATACAAACTGGGCAACGCGGATGCGGTTGCTTTAAAAGTAGATCTTAAACCGGAAACAGGCAAAGATTATCTGTTAAGCATGGAAATTGACAGAGACAATGAACTTACGGCGTCTGTAAAGAAGGTTGGCGAGAATGAGAAGGAAGTGTCTCTGATTCCGGGCGGCCTGACAGATGACGGCGAAGAACCGGGAACGACAGAGCCGGGAGCAACAGATCCGTCGCCGACAGATCCGTCACCAACAGATCCGTCACCGGAAAATCCGTCGCCGGAAGATCCGTCGCCGGAAGATCCGTCACCGGAAGATCCGTCGCCGGAAGGGCCGTCACCGGAAGAGCCGGAAGGAGAAGGCGAGGAGAACAAAGGAACAGAAGAAGCGGCAAAGGCAATCGGCAAATTTGTAAGAAATCTCGTAAAAGCAGTAAAAGATGCGGTTACACCGGAAAAATCAGTGTCTGTAAAAGATATTGAGAAAGGCAGCATCGCAGTTACGGCAGGAAAAGGCGTGTCGGTTCTGGTAAGGGATATCGAGTACACGAAGAAATCATACTCCAAGACAACGGAACTGGAAGCAAAATACAATGAAGTTGCAGCGGCTGATAAAGCAAATCTTGCAGAAGACAACGGCAACAACAAATTCTTTACGGAAGCGTGGACGGCATTCAAAGAAGCAATGAGTGCGGCGAAAGCGATTATTGACGACGATGCAACGCTGATTAGCCCGACGGATGCGACAGAAGCTTTGGGCAGCGTGACAAGTGCATGGGAGACGCTGGAAGGCAATATCGTACAGGAGTCTCAGGCATATACAGATCTGAAAGCAAAATATGACGAAGTAAAAGATCTGGAAAATGACAACTACATTGAAGCGACATGGACGGCATTTACAGAAAAGAGAGACAATGCAAAGACGATCATCGATGGCATTCTTGACGGATCTACGCCATATGCAAACGAACAGGCGATTACGGACACGAATGCGCTTGCAGAACTGACGGATGCTTTTGATGCTTTAGACAGACTGGCTGGCGAAGAGGATAAGGCAGCTTTACAGACGGCATACGATGATGTAAAAGACATTACAAATGATAACGGTTACTATACGGAAGTTTCCTGGACGGCGTTTGAAACGGCGCGTAACAGAGTAAAAGAATTGCTGGATTCTGAGACGGCGACGCAGAATGAAATCAGTGAGGCGCTTGACGCGCTGAGCGCAGCGAAGCTTGGACTGACGTTCAGAACGGCAACAACGGAAGAGAAGAGCGCGTTTGAATCTGCAATCAATGGCATTAAAGCGGAAGTAGACGGCAAGCTGACGCCGGATGAAGCATACAATACGGCTCTGGCAGAAGCGGAAGCTCTGATAAACAGCGGCAGCGCGACGAAGAAAGAGCTGGACGAAGCGCTTGCAAAACTGAAAGCGGCAAAAGACGCATTGAAGCCAGTTACAAAACCGGATGAGAACCCGGGCGGCAATACACCTCCGGGCGGTAATGGTCAGGTGACGCCTCCTGTGACAACGCCAGCTCTGACGAATGGCAAAGTAGAAAAAGTCGGAACGGTAGATTATCAGGTATCGAATGCAGATAAAAAAGAAGTCATTGTGAAAAAAGGCTACGATGGCAAGAAAGCAAAGAAAGTGACGATTCCTGCGGAGGTTACGATCGGTGGCGTATCGTGTACGGTTGTGGAAATTGCGCCGAATGCATTCAAAGGCTATAATAAGATGAAATCCGTTACGATCGGAAAGAATGTCAGAAAGATTGGAAAGGGCGCATTTGCAGGATGTAAGAAGCTCAGCCAGGTAACATTCAAAGGCAGCGCATGCACATCGATTGGCAAACAGGCATTTTCAAAGACATCTTCTAAGATGACGGTAAAAATTCCGAAAGCATTGAAGAAGAATAAGAAACAGCTTGCGAAATTTAAGAAACAGCTGAAGGGTTCCAAAATCAGCAAGAAAGCAAAAATAAAATAATGCGGTAACGCATAGCGGCGCGGCGCGAAAGGAGAAATTGCCTTTCGCGCCGCGCTTTTTATATGGGCAATTGCAGCTGTTTTTTACAGACGGATGCAGGAGGGCTTGTCAGGAAATGGGAAATCGTCTAAAATGGAGAGATAAAACAGAAGAAAGGAAATGGTATGTTAGAGAAGCTTTTTCGGCAGATAATGCAGCGGGAAAATACGCGGGAGGCGATCAGCCAGTTTCGTGCAGAGATCAAAGAAGAGGGGGCGTTTTTGCAGGCGAAGGCGCTTGTGGGAGACGGCGAACAGCTACGGAAGCTTTTGGATGCGGAGGATGCCAAAGTGCGCAAGAATGCGGCTGCTCTGATTGGAGATCTGAAGCTTAAGGAGGCGGCGGAGGTTTTATATGCAGCGTATCAGAAAGAAGAGAAGCTTTTTGTGCGCCCTGCGCTCTTGCGCGCGCTGGCACAGACGAATCCTGGTCCTTATTTAAAGGAGCTGCATGCACAGCATGCGCTGCTATGCAGTCGGACGCAGAAAGAAGAAGAAAAAAAGCATATTCGGGAAGAGCTGCATGCACTGGAGCGTCTGCTTCGGCAGGAGGAAGCGGCGGAACGTCATATATTTACCGGATGGGAGAAAAAGCATCTGATTTTTCTGACGACATACCCGGGATGCGCGAAGCTTACGGCGGAGCAGTTTTCGGCCTATCGCAAGGGAATTACGCCATATGGCGTGCAGGCGGTTGTAGATCATCTGCGTGACATAATAAGCATTCGTACGTTTCGCGAGCTGCTTTTTCCGATTGCCCTCGGGTGCAGGATGACGTTAGAAGACGGGCCAAAGGCGCTTGGAGCATCGCTTGCGAAGGCGAAGCTTCTGCCGTTGCTTCAGCAGAACCATGCAAAGCAGGCGCCCTATCGATTTCGGTTTGAAATGCGCTGCGGCCTTTCGCTGGAGGAGCGAAGCCGCTATGTAAAGCGCGCTGCTGCCGCGGCGGAGGAAGCAAGCGGACGGCAGCTTGTGAATGCGCCGGAGGATTATGAATTTGAAGTTCGCCTTGTATTGAGCCGGGAAGGATATATACAGACCTTTTTGAAAATGATGACGATTCCGATGGAGCGTTTTTCTTATCGGAAGGAGAGCGTTTCCAGCTCCATGCATCCTTCGCTTGCGGCAACGCTTGTGCGCCTTGCGAAGCCGTATCTGAAAAAGCGGGCGCGTGTTTTAGATCCCTGCTGCGGCGTGGGTACGCTTTTGATCGAGCGCGAAATGCTTCTTCCGACAAAAGAGATGTATGGCGTCGATCTGTTTGGAGAGGCTATTGCAAAAGCGCGCGTGCATATGGAGGAAGCGGGGCTTGACGCGTATTTGATTCAGAAGGATTTTCTGGAATTTATGCATGCGGGAGCGTTTGACGAGATAATTGCCGATCTGCCGGTGCGCGGAAAACGCACGAAGGAAGAGCAGGACGCGTTTTACCGGAGCTTTTTTGACCAGGCGGAAGCGCTGTTGGCGCCGGATGGGGTTTTGCTGCTTTATTCCAATGAAAACGGGTTTGTCAGAAAACAGCTTCGTCTGCATCCGGCGTTTCGTCTGTATCAGGAATATCCGATGCAGGAGAAGGGGAAGTTTTCGTTTTATATCATCGGAATGGGGATGTCGTCATGAAACATGTTATAGTTGGCCTTCTGGCCCATGTGGACGCCGGCAAAACGACGCTTTCCGAGGGGCTTTTGTATGCTTCTGGCATGATCCGCCGGATGGGACGGGTGGACAGGCAGGACGCTTATCTGGATACGGATGCGATGGAGCGGGAACGGGGTATTACGATTTTTTCCAAACAGGCGAGGATTACGTGCGGCGACTGTCAGATTACGCTTGTAGATACGCCCGGCCATGTGGATTTTTCTGCGGAAATGGAGCGTACGCTTCCGGTTCTGGATTACGCTATTCTTGTGATCAGCGGCTTGGATGGCGTGCAGGGGCATACGGAGACGCTTTGGCGTCTGTTGGAGGAATATCGGATTCCCGTCTTTTTATTTGTCAATAAAATGGATCAGTCCGGGAAAGACAGACGGGAAATTCTTCTGGAACTGAAGCGGCGTCTTTCGGATGCATGCATTGCGTTGGAAGAGGAGGAAAGCTTTCAGGAAGAAGCGGCGCTTTGTGGGGAAGAGGCCATGCAGACGTATCTGGATACGGGAAAAGTGGACGATGGGATGATCTGCCGCATGATAGCGGAGCGCGCTCTGTTTCCGTGCTGTTTTGGCTCGGCGTTGAAAAACGCCGGCGTAGAAGCGTTTTTGCAGGGGATTTGCCGTTTTACGCTGCAAAAGGAGTATCCGGAGGAATTTGGAGCAAGGGTGTTTAAAATCACACGGGATGAAGCGGGGCAGCGGCTGACGTGGATGAAGCTTACGGGAGGCTCTTTAAACGTGCGTGCGCCGCTGCGTGGCGCAAATGGGGAATGGGAAGAAAAAGTCAGTCAGATTCGCATCTATTCCGGAGCGAAATACGAGACGGTTTCCCATGCGTACGCAGGAGAAATCTGTGCGGTGACGGGGCTTTCCAAAACGTATGCAGGCGAGGGGCTTGGCGCGCAGCCTTCTTCTTTTCCGCCCCTGCTGGATGCGGCGCTGGCATATCGCATACAGCTTCCGTCTGGCTGCGATCCCATTCAGGCGCTGCCCAAATTCAGGCAGCTGGAGGAAGAAGACCCTCTTTTGCATATCGTATGGAATGAGACGCATCGGGAAATCATCGTTCAGGTTATGGGCGAAGTGCAAATGGAGGTTTTGAAACGGCAGGCGGCAGATCGCTTTGGCCTTTCCATTGCGTTTGACGCCGGGCATATTTTGTATAAAGAGACAATTGTAAATACGGTGGAAGGCGTCGGGCATTTTGAACCGCTGCGCCATTATGCGGAGGTGCATCTTCTGCTGGCGCCGGGAGCGCGTGGAAGCGGGCTGATCTGTAAGACGGATTGCAGCGAAGATCTTCTGGACCGGAACTGGCAGCGTCTGATTTTAACGCATCTGAGAGAAAAAGAGCATCGTGGCGTACTGACGGGATCGGCCATTACAGACATGAGCATTACCGTGGTATCCGGCAGGGCGCATCCGAAGCATACGGAAGGCGGCGACTTTCGGCAGGCGGCGTATCGGGCCGTACGGCAGGGACTGCGCCAGGCGGAGTCGGCGCTTTTGGAACCGTATTATGCATATCGTCTGGATGTGCCGGAGACATGCGTAGGGCGTGCAATGACGGATATCGAACGGTGCGGCGGCACGATGGAGGGGCCAGAGATCACAGACGGACGGGCAATGCTGAGCGGAAAGGCGCCGGTCTGCGCGCTTCGGGAATATGCGAAGGAAGTGGCCGCGTATACGAAAGGGAGCGGCAGATTGTCACTGAGCTATGGCGGTTATGAGATCTGCCGCAATGCAGATGAGGTAATTGCGCAGATTGGATATGATGTGGACGCGGATGTGCAAAATACGGCGGATTCTGTGTTTTGCAGTCATGGCGCGGGCCGTATCGTGGCATGGGATCGCGTGCCGGAAGAGATGCATCTGGAAAGCGCGCTCTCCCAAAAAGCGGGCGCACAGGAAGCGGATGCATCGGTTCGGGCGCAGCATGCTGCGGAAGAAGAATGGATCGATGTGGAAGAAGTGGATGCCATTCTAAAGCGTGCGTATGGGGCGAACATGCGGGAAGCGTCGGCAGACAGGAGGCGATATAAAACGGCCGGAAGAATCGCCGCTTCACAGGCAGAGCGGCGCAGAGCGCCAAAAGAAGATGCAAGAGAAGCATATCTTCTGGTAGATGGGTATAATATCCTATATGCATGGAAAGAATTGCGGGAGCTGTTGGATGAGAGCATGGACGGGGCGAGAGGGCGTCTGCTGGATCTTTTGTGTGACTATCAGGGCATGAAAGGCTGTCAGGTGATCGTCGTGTTCGATGCGTATCGGGTGGCCGGGCATACAACGGAATTTTTTGACTATCACAATATTCATGTGGTCTATACAAAAGAAGCGGAAACGGCGGACGCCTATATTGAGAAATTTGCGCATGCGCATGGGAAGAAATACCGTATCACCGTGGCGACTTCCGATGGTCTGGAACAGATCATTATACGCGGCGCAGGATGCCTTTTGATTTCCGCAACGGAATTGCAGGAAGAGTTTTTGCTGCTGAAACGCAGCATGGAAGAAGAACATGGGCAAAAACAGGAGAATAGCCGAAGCTATTTCTTTGACGGCATGTCAAAAGAAGTCAGACAGCAGATAAAAGAAACATTTACAGAAAGGAAGGAAGCAGAATGAAAGGAACGATGAAAAAAGCGACGATTCTTGTACTCGCATTGCTGGCGACCGGGATTTATTATTATGTTACAATTCCTGCGGTGAATATCCATTCCGTCGGTTTCTGGCAATGCCTTCTCGTATTGATTGCGGCGCTCACGGGCGTTTACGTTCTGGTAAAATCCAGAAAAGCGTTTCAGGAGAAGGGGAAAAATTTTGGAATTCGGGATCTGATTGGGAGCCTTAAGGTGGCGAAGGCGGGAATTTTGCTGTTTTTGATTACAGCGGCGGTTTTTCTGATCGGAGCCGTTTTATCTTCGCCCGTTGTCAACGCTTCGAAGTATCAGAAGCTGCTTACGGTAGAAAACAGTGATTTTTCAAAAGACATCAAAGAAGTCAGCTACCATGCGATTCCGCTTTTGGATAAAAATTCGGCGGAGCTTTTGGGCAACCGGAAAATGGGCAGCATGGTGGATATGGTGTCGCAGTTTGAGGTAAGCAGCGAATATACGCAGATCAATTATCAGGATACGCCGGTACGCGTTGCGCCGCTTGTATATGCAAGCCCGATCAAATGGCTGATGAACCAAAGCAGCGGCATTCCGGCTTATATCCGCATTGATATGGCGACGCAGAATACGGAGTGTGTAAAATTAAGCGCCGGCATCCGCTATTCGGAATCGGAATTGTTTAACCGGAATATCTACAGGCATTTGCGGTTTCGGTATCCGACGTATATTTTTGACGATCAGATTTTCTTTGAAATTGACGATGAGGGGACGCCCTACTGGGTCTGCCCTGTTAAGAAATTCAATATCGGGCTATTTGGCGGACAGACGATCGGACAGGTCATTTTGTGCAACGCAATCACAGGAGACTGCGAGGAATATGACGTGTCGGACGTGCCAAACTGGGTGGATAAAGTATATTCGGCAGAGCTTTTAACAAGGCTTTACAATTATTACGGCACATTAAAGCATGGCTATTTCAACAGCATTCTGGGACAGAAGGATTGCCTGCAGGCGACGAACGGCTACAACTATATTGCGTTGGAGGACGACGTGTGGGTTTATACCGGCATTACGTCGGTCAGCGGCGATCAGTCGAACGTGGGATTTGTACTGATGAACCAGCGCACCATGGAGACAAAATTCTATACGGTGGAAGGGGCGATCGAAGATTCGGCCATGTCTTCCGCAGAGGGACAGGTGCAGAATCTTGGATACCGCGCAAGCTTTCCGCTGCTTTTAAACATTTCCGGAGAGCCGACGTATTTTATGGCGTTAAAAGACGGCGCGGGTCTGGTGAAGAAATATGCGATGGTCAACGTGCAGAAATATCAATGGGTAGCCATCGGCGATACGGTGCAGGAATGTGAAAAATCGTACGTGAAGCTTTTGACGACAAACGGCATTACAAAGAGCGGCGCCAGCGGGGTATTTGAAACGGCCAGCGGAAAAATCGCTTCGATCGCGCCGGTTGTCGTGGAGGGGAATACGCATTATTATATCTGTCTGGAAAATTCGGACGAAATTTTTGACGTCAACGTAGCTGATGTGACGCTTGTTTCCATTGTAAAATATGCCGTTGGCGATTCTGTTACGCTGGAATACGAGATGGCGGAAAACGGCATTTGTACGGTAATGTCCTTAGAGCCGTAAGCCGGTCCGTTTCATCCTGCATAATTTTGGGATTTCCGGTTCATACTGAAAGATAGAATAATTACAGTGAAGGAGTTTCGTATGAAGGGATATCTGGAAATTAAAAAAGTGATAGGACGGGAAATTATGGATTCGCGGGGAAATCCGACGGTAGAGGCGGAAGTTGTGATCAAAAACCATGCGACAAAGCGGGTGGCGATCGGGCGGGCGGCCGTCCCCTCCGGCGCGTCTACCGGGCAGTTTGAGGCAGTGGAGCTGCGCGACGGAGAAAAGCGTTATCTTGGCGCCGGCGTGCAGAAGGCAGTTTCCCATATCAACGATAAGATTGCAAAAGAGCTGATTGGGAAAAATGCGTTGAATCAGCAAAAAATCGATGCAAAGCTGATTGCGCTCGACGGCACGGAAAATAAAAAGCGTTTGGGCGCAAATGCGCTGCTTGGCGTGTCGCTTGCCGTGGCAAAAGCTGCGGCGGGCGCACTGCATCTGCCTTTGTATCAGTATATTGGCGGCTGTTACGCGCATGTGCTTCCGGTTCCTATGATGAATATTTTAAACGGCGGGAAGCATGCAAAGAATACGGTGGATTTTCAGGAATTTATGATTATGCCGGTCGGGGCGAAATCGTTTCGGGAGGCCCTTCAGATGGGCGCGGAAGTGTACCATGCCCTGAAAAAAATTCTGGCGAAGGATGCAAAATCGACGGCCGTTGGCGATGAGGGTGGTTTTGCCCCGGATTTAAAAGATGCGTTTGAAGTGTTTGACTATCTGGTGCGCGCAGTAGAGGAGGCCGGATACCAGTGCGGAAGAGACATTATGTTTGCGATGGATGCGGCTGCGTCAGAATTGTACGATGAGGAATCCGGCATGTATTATTTTGAAGGAGAGACGGAAATTTTAAAAAATATGCGGCCGGGGTCTGAAGCGCCGGCTGTTCTGCGCAGTGCGGATGAGATGATCCAGCTGTACGAAGAGCTTTGCGGCAAATATCCGATTTATTCCATTGAGGACGGACTGAACGAGGAGGACTGGGATGGCTTTGCACGGCTGACGGGTCGGCTTGGCGCAAACGTGCAGCTGGTCGGCGACGATTTGTTTGTAACGAATACAAAGCGGCTTAGAAAGGGCATTTCATTAAAATGTGGAAATTCCATTTTGATTAAATTAAACCAGATCGGAACGCTTACGGAGACGGTGGAGGCGATTCAGACGGCGCATCGGGCCGGTTATACGGCCGTTGTTTCCCATCGTTCGGGTGAAACGGAGGATACGACGATTGCCGATCTTGCGGTTGCGTTAAACTGCGGGCAGATCAAAACGGGCGCGCCGTGCCGGACGGACCGGGTGGCAAAATACAACCAGCTTTTACGTATTGAAGAGGAGCTTGGCGTAATGGGCGCCTATGGGAGCGCACTGCATGCAAATGCATATTTAAAAAATTAGCAGTTGAAAAAAACAGGATACTGTGCTATACTGTCATAAGTTATGAGATCGATGTACAAACAGAGTGCAGGAGGTAATACCGGTGGCAGTAGCAAAGACAATTTTAACAGTCGTATTTATTTTCATATGTCTGGCGTTGACAGTGATTATTTTGATGCAGGAAGGCAAATCGGCGGGACTTGGCGCGATTGCAGGCGCAGCGGATACGTATTGGGGCAAGAATAAGGGTCGTTCGATGGAGGGCATCCTTGTAAAGATAACGAAAGCATGTGTGCTTCTTTTTATGGTAATTGCCGCAGTATTGAATATCGGAAGCTTTTAAACGGAGTGTGCGCCACGGCGCACACTTTTTTATATCATAGGAAAGCGGATCGCACTGCGGCAAACGGCTTTGGTTTTGCATGTATGCCGGACGATCCTTGTTGTTATAGCAGAGAAAGAAAAGAAAAATGGAAAAAGAACAGTTTCAGAAGCGTAAAAAAATGATATATGACTTTATCTGCGACGCGTTGTATGTCCCGATGAAAATCAAAGAAATGGCAGTTGTGCTTTCCGTTCCGAGGGAGCGGCGAAGAGAGCTGGAAGAGGTGTTGGACGCGCTGGTTTCCGAGGGCAAAGTCGAAGTGTCCAAACGAGGCCGATACTCCAAAGCGGAAGGGAAGTTTATAACGGGAACGTTTCTTTCGCACAGGAAGGGCTTTGGCTTTGTCGTAGTGGAAGGTGAGGCGGAAGATATTTATATTCCGGCGGATCAGATTCGCGGCGCATTTCATAAGGACGTGGTGCAGGTTGCGCTGCATCCTTCTGCGGAAGGAAAGCGCAGAGAAGGGCGCGTCGAAAAAATCATATCGCACGGGCTGACGCATGTAATCGGGACGTATGAAAGCAGCGGCACGTTCGGCTTTGTCGTTCCCGACGACGCCAGAATCCTTTCCGATATTTTTGTGCAGAAGGAGCATTCCAAAGGAGCCGTTGGCGGGCATAAGGTGATAGTGGAAATCCTGGATTACGGATCGAAAAAGAAAAAGCCGGAAGGAAAGATCACAGAAATCTTAGGACATAGCAATGATCCCGGCGTAGACATTTTGTCCCTGATCAAAGCGTATGAGATTCCGCTTGAATTTCCGGTTCGCGTGTTGAATCAGGCGGAACGCGTCGCAAAAGACGTTTCCGGCGCGGATATGGCGGGGCGCATGGACGTCAGGGACTGGCAGACAGTGACAATAGACGGCGAAGACGCGAAGGATCTGGACGATGCGATTACGCTGACGAAAGAAGACGGCGTATACTGTCTGGGCGTGCATATTGCGGACGTATCCAATTACGTGCAGGAGCGCAGCGCGCTGGACGTTGAGGCTTTGGAGCGCGGGACGAGCGTCTATCTGGCGGACCGGGTCATTCCGATGCTGCCGCATGCGCTGTCAAACGGCATATGCTCGCTGAATGAGGGAGAGACGAGGCTTGCGCTCAGCTGCATAATGAAAATAGATGAAAAGGGCAGGGTCATCGATCATAAAATAGCAGAGACGGTGATCTGCGTAGACCGCCGCATGAGCTATACGAATGTAAAAAAAATTCTGGAAGACAACGATGCGGAAGTGATTGCGGCGTATGAGGAATTTGTGCCGATGTTTGCGCTTATGAAAGAGCTGGCGGCCATTTTGCGCAAAAAGCGCATGCAGCGTGGCTCGATTGATTTTGACTTTCCGGAAACGAAGATGGTTCTGGACAAAAACGGGCGCCCGGTTGCGATACTGCCTTATGAGCGAAATGTGGCGACGAAAATCATTGAAGATTTTATGCTGATTGCCAACGAGACGGTAGCGGAAGATTTTTTCTGGCAGCAGACGCCGTTTGTCTACCGTACGCATGATAAGCCGGATGGGGAAAAGATTCAAAAGCTGGCCACGTTTATTCATAATTTTGGCTATTCCATCCGCATCGGGCAGGATGAGGTGCACCCGAAGGAGCTGCAAAAGCTGTTGCAGAAGATCGATGGGACGCCGGAGGAGCTTTTGATCAGCCGTCTGACGCTGCGTTCCATGAAGCAGGCCAGATATGGCACGGTCAGCACGGGGCATTTCGGCCTTTCTGCGCCGTATTACTGTCATTTTACGTCGCCGATTCGACGATATCCCGACTTGCAGATCCACAGGATTATAAAGGACTGTCTGCGCGGCAGAATGCAGGAGAAGCGGATCGAGCATTATGATAAGATTCTGCCGGGGGTTGCGAAGCGCGCAAGTGAGATGGAGCGGCGCGCGGAAGAGGTGGAGCGGGAAACGGAGAAGCTGAAAAAAGCGGAGTTTATGGCGGAGCATATCGGAGAGGTTTATACCGGCGTTATTTCCGGCGTGACAGCCTGGGGGCTGTACGTGGAGCTGCCCAATACGGTAGAAGGGCTTGTGCATATTACGTCGCTGACGGATGATTATTACGTCTATCTGGAAAACACGTACGAGCTGATGGGGGAGGCGACTGGCCGCAGGTATAAGCTGGGGCAGAAGGCGGACGTTATCGTCGTGCGTGCGGATACGATGCTTCGGACGGTGGATTTTGAACTGGTGAAAGAGGGGGAGGAGCATGGGCACAGACAGCGTGAAGCTGATTGCGAACAATAAAAAGGCGCGGCATGATTATTTTCTGGAAGAGCTTTACGAGGCGGGCGTCAGCCTGCACGGAACGGAAGTCAAATCAATGCGCATGGGCAAATGCAGCATCAAAGAGGCGTTTGTCCGTATGGAAAATGAAGAGGTTTTCGTCTATGGCATGCATATTTCTCCGTATGAGAAGGGCAATCTTTTTAATAAAGATCCGCTGCGGCCGAAGAAGCTTCTGCTGCATAAAAAGGAGATTCGCTCGCTGCGGCAGAAAATTGCCGAAAAGGGCTATACGCTTGTGCCGGTTGAGGTGTATCTGAAGGGAAGCCTTGTAAAAGTAAAGATTGCGCTTGCGAAGGGCAAGAAGCTGTATGACAAGCGGCAGGACATTGCCAGAAAAGATCAGAGAAGGGAAGCGGAGCGGGAGTTTAAAGTAAAAAATCTGTATTGAACATATAGTTTGTGAAGATTTCATGTTGGCGGTTGACCGCGGGCGTGATTTTCGATATAATAATGCAAAATGAGGGCCAGTAAAGGTTTCGACAGGGATCTTGAAGCTGGAGAAGCGGGCCGCATGGGATGCGTTAAATGCCAAACTTAAAATTAAACGCTAACGATAATAAATTAGCTTACGCTGCCTAAGCGCAGCAGTCTGACCGGACGCACCTGCACGTTCGGAACCAGGCTTCGACGATGCGGGAAACGACATACAGTAAGCTTTGCCTGTATGGGCGTATGATGAAGCTACTGAAACAGGAATTGTGTTTATTCAAGTCCTGCGGAGGGAATGAAAAACAATAAACTACGCTCGTAGAAGGACAGGGGATTGGTTTTTGGACACGGGTTCGATTCCCGTCTGGTCCATTTTGGAAGCCGGACTGTAGGATAATAAGGAAATCTGCAGCATCCGGCTTCTATTTTGTCGTCTGAAAAGGGGGGAGTAAATTAAAGTAGACAGAACGGAAAAAATCAATTATAATCAAGCTATATTCAGGTGTATAGGGGGATAAAAATGAGAAACTTAAGAATCGGAACGAAACTTCTGGTAACATTTATGCTGATCATTCTATTGTTCTGTGCGACTGTTATAACCGCAATATCCGGGTTAAGAGAAAATGCGGCAAAGTATTCTGAATTTTATAATGTCGGCTATCAGGTAACAAACAAGGTTATGAGTATGCGAAGGGGGCTTCAGATCATTGTAAAGGATCTTTCGTTTATTACGATTGACGATGATGCCGAACGGAGCAAGACGCATCTGGAAGATCTTCACAAGGAGCTGAGCGCGCTGGAAGAAAATGCGGATTGGCTGTTTAAGAATTTTACGGGCGACGCCGCGCTTTTGGATACATTCGCTTCCAATATTACGGAAGCGGAAACGATGCAGCAGGAAGTCATCAATATGGCGCAGACCGATCGGGCGCAGGCGCAGATCATGCTGTTGAATGAATACCAGCCGCTTGTGGAAGAGGCGGTGAATAATCTGATACATATCAGCGACGTCGTTGCGGAAGAGGCGAAGGCCGATTATGAGAGCACGACGGAGATGCAGGATAAGCTGATTTACCTTCAGCTTGGCATGGCGGCCGGCGCTCTGGTGATTACATTGGTGCTTTCCACGTATCTGACAAGGGCGATTACAAAGCCGTTGCGCGATCTGGAAGTGTCTGCCGGCAAAATTGTAGGCGGAGATTTTGACATTCACGTATCATATAAATCCCGGGATGAGCTGGGCAGACTGGCGGAAGCGTTCCGGAATATGGTTGTTATTCTGGAAACGGTGATTTCCGATGCGTCACGGATTTTGAGTGAAATGGCGGACGGCAATTTTGACGTGCGCACGGAAGCGGAGGAGAGATATGTCGGAAGCTTCCAGAGCCTTCTGATGTCAATTCGCCGCCTGAATCGTGACATGAGCATGACGCTTGGACAGATCAATCAGAGCGCCGATCAGGTTGCGTCCGGATCGGATCAGGTGTCCGGAGGCGCGCAGGCGCTGTCGCAGGGAGCGACGGAGCAGGCTGCGGCAGTGGAAGAGCTGGCGGCTACGATTGCGGGCATTTCCAATCAGGTGAAAGACACTGCGGAGCATGCGGCAGTGGCAAGGAATCAGACGAGTACGGTTGGAACAGAGGCCGAAGCATGTAATCAGCAGATGCAGGATATGATGCAGTCAATGGAAGAGATTACGCAGAAATCCAATGAAATCGGCAAGATTATTAAGACGATTGAAGATATTGCGTTCCAGACGAACATACTGGCGCTGAACGCGGCTGTGGAAGCGTCGCGCGCGGGCATTGCGGGCAAGGGGTTTGCTGTTGTGGCGGACGAGGTGCGCAATCTGGCCAGCAAGAGCTCGGCTGCTTCCAAAGACACGGCAGAGCTGATTGAAAGCTCGATCAAAGCAGTGGCGCGCGGTACGGAGATTGCAGACTCCACGGCGCAGTCGCTGATCAAGGTTGTAGATGAAGTCCGTATGGCGGCTTCTTCCGTAGAAAAGATTGCGGACGCGGCGGAAGAACAGGCGGGAGCCGTAGAGCAGGTAACGCTGGGCGTGGATCAGATTTCCAGCGTGGTGCAGACGAACTCGGCGACTGCGGTAGAAAGCGCGGCGGCAAGCCAGGAGCTTTCCAGCCAGGCGTCTATGTTAAAAGGTCTGGTTGCCAAATTTATACTTCGTGCGGAATATGCAGCTGGCACAGATGCGGGGTATGAAGGGGCGAAGCTGCCGGCAGGCGGCATAGATCTGGATTAAAGCTTGATATGCCATTTTGAAAAGCCGGGCATGAAAATGTCCGGTTTTTCGAACAAAAAGATAAGGAGAAGACAATGCTTTCAAAAAAGATTCAGGCAGCGCTTGCGGGCAGTTCGGCAATCCGTGCAATGTTTGTGGAGGGGAAAGAGCTGGCGGCAAGCGTGGGAGAGGAAAACGTATTTGATTTCAGTCTTGGGAATCCGGCGACGCCGGCTCCGGAGGCGGTGAAAACGGCAATGAAGGAGCTGCTGGATGCGACAGATCCGCTGGTATTGCATGGCTATATGTCGAACAGTGGTTATGAGGACGTACGAAGCGCAATCGCGGACAATCTGAACCGGAGGTTTGGAACGAATTTTTCAGGGCGTAATATTGTGATGACGGTTGGCGCGGCCGGCGGCATTAACATTGTATTTAAGACGATTTTAGATCCGGGTGACGAGGTGATCGTGTTTGCGCCGTTTTTTGGCGAATATAAAAACTATGCGGCCAATTTTGATGCGTCCGTTGTCGTTGTGCCGCCGGATGCTGCAACGTTTGAGCCGGATCTTGCGGCGTTTGCGGCTGCATTTACCGATAAGACGAAGGCGGTTCTTGTCAACACGCCGAACAATCCGACCGGCGTCATTTATTCCGACGCGGTGATGCAGGGGATGGCCCGGATTTTATGTGAAAAAGAAGCGCAATATCAGCATGATATTTACCTGATTTCGGACGAGCCTTACAGAGAGCTTGTGTATGACGGGGAAAAAGAGAATTTTCTGACGAAATATTATCACAATACGATTGTAGGCTATTCCTTCAGTAAGTCCTTATCGCTGCCGGGCGAACGGATTGGCTATATCGCCGTGCCGGATGAAGCGAGCGACAGCGAGGATTTGCTTGCGGGAATCGAAGTTGCAAACCGCACGCTTGGATTTGTCAATGCGCCGTCCCTGATACAAAAGGCGGTTGCCGCATGTCTCGAGGAGAAGACAAATCTGGACTTTTATGATAAAAACCGCAAAGATTTATACGAAGGCCTGACGCGGCTGGGCTTTACCTGCATTCGACCGCAGGGCGCATTTTACCTCTGGGTAAAATCACCGGTTTTGGATGAGGCGGAATTTGTCGCGGAAGCAAAAAAGTATAATCTGATACTGGTAAAGGGAAGCGCGTTTGGCTACGGCGGTTATGTGCGTCTGGCATACTGCATTTCCAATGAAAAAATCAACCGTTCTCTGGAAGCGTTTGCGAAGCTGGCGGATGTATACGGCCTGGGACGAGAGGCATAGGGGAGCGGCGCATGAGGGCATGGGAAAAAAATATCCGCAGAGTGATTCCGTATGTGCCGGGCGAGCAGCCGGCAGACGCTTCTATCATCAAACTAAATACGAATGAAAATCCGTATCCGCCGGCGCCTGGCGTTATGGCGGCTCTGCAAACGATGGCGGCCGATCCGCTGCGGCGTTATCCGGACCCGGCGGCATCTGTGCTGGTAGACGCAATCGCAGAGTATTACGGGCTTGATGCGGCGCAGGTGTTTGTCGGCGTGGGATCGGACGATGTGCTGGCAATGGCGTTTCTGACTTGTTTTCATTCGGACCGGCCGATTCTTTTCCCGGATATTACATACTCGTTTTATGACGTATGGGCGGGGCTGTTTCGGATTCCGTATGAAGTGCAGCCGCTGGATGCAGATTTTAAAATTCGTCCGTCTGATTATGGGAAAGAAAACGGAGGAATCATTTTTCCAAATCCGAATGCGCCGACGGGAATTTTTCAGCCGCTTGCTGATGTGGAAGCGATTCTTTCGCAGAATACCGATGTCATTGTGATTGTAGATGAAGCATATATTGATTTTGGAGGGACTTCTGCGCGTTGTCTGCTGGAAAAATATGACAATCTTCTGATTGCGCAGACATTTAGCAAGTCGCGGTCGATGGCCGGGATGCGGATTGGATTTTTGCTTGGCAGTCAGGCATTGATTCGCTGTATTTCAGACTGCAAATATTCGTTTAATTCCTATACGATGAATCAGACGGCCATTGCGCTTGGAACGGCGTCTATACAGGATCGTGCATATTTTCAGCGCTGTACGCAGAAAATTATAGAAACGAGAGAATGGGCAAAAGAGAAATTTCGCAGTATGGGATTTCTGCTTACGGATTCCAGGGCGAATTTTGTGTTTGTAACGCATCCGGCGCATCCGGCAGAGGAGCTGTTTGCCGTATTGAAAGCAAATGGAATCTACGTCCGCCACTTTATGCGGCCGGAACGCATTCGGAATTATCTTCGAATCACAATTGGAACAAAAGAAGAGATGGAGGCATTGTTTGCCGTTCTCGAAAAATATATGCAAAAATCATAGGAGTCGGTTATGTTAAAGGATTATCTTTACGTTTTTTTCATTTCCATGGTTCCCATTGTGGAGCTGCGGGGCGCCATTCCGATTGCGCAGTGGCTGGGGCTTCCGTTTATACAGTCTTATATCATCTGCATCATCGGGAATATGCTTCCGGTGCCGGTGATTTATCTGTTTGCCAGAAAAGTTCTGGAATGGGGCGCCGATAAACCGGTGATCGGCAAATTTTTTTCTTTTTGTATTGAAAAGGGAGAAAAAGGAGGAAAGAAGCTGCAGGCAAAAGCGGGCAGAGGTCTGTTTCTGGCCCTGCTGCTGTTTGTCGGCATTCCGATACCGGGGACGGGCGCATGGACGGGCACACTTGCCGCAAGCATTCTGGATATGGATTTTAAATCCAGCATCACGGCCGTTATGCTGGGCGTGCTTTTAGCCGGCATTATTATGGGCGTTGCGAGTATGACTGCAATTGGAATTTTTACTTAGTGTCAAATACGAAGGGAGGACTTTTTATGAAAAGAAAAATAGCATGTTTATTATTGGCGGGGATGCTGGCGTTTTCCGGCTGTGGTTCAAAAGGGGCGGATGACGCTGCGTCGGGAAGCGGCAAGAGTGACGCGGACATCATGGTGGAAGTGGAAATGCCGGCTGCCTATGTAGGCGGGCAGACGCAGGAGGATCTGGACAAACTTGCTGCGGAATATGGATTTGAATCCGTGGCATTGAATGAGGACGGCAGCGCTACATACAAAATGACGAAGCAGCAGCAGGATGTGTTTTTAGAGGAGTATCGCGAGCAGATCCGCGGCTTATTGGATGATATGGTTGCGTCGGCGGATTACCCCAATATTACGAAGGTAGAATCGAATGATAATTTTACGGAATTTACGGTGACGACGAAAAATAAAGAACTGGATGTGAATGAATCGGTTTCGTCGATCGTATTTTATGGGTACGGCATCATATACGGGATTTTCAGCGGAGAAGAATCGGACAATATATCCGTTACATTTTTGAATGAAGAGACGGGAGATGTGATTTCGACTTCAAATTCCAAAGATATGCAGGAGTAGTCCGCGCGCTGTTTGTGGATGGAAGCGCGCTCGAATGGCCGGCCGAGAGGGGCGACGCCCTGACGGACGGCCATTCGCATGCCGCGCCGGGAGCTGCTTTGCAGCTCTTTTTTTATTGTTTGGCAGACTGTTCGGCAAATGTTGTATTGACGAGAGCGTCATATTCCGGACGCGCAGTCAGCTGATCGGATTCATCCAGGATATCAAGCAGCAGCGTGTAAGCGTCCTTCGTAAAGATCACGTCTGTTTTCCATGTATCCTGTGACTGATAGCGTTCTACGATCGTTGCGATCGTCTCGTTATCCGTATCCGGGAATTGCGGCGCAATCGCGGCGGCGATTTCTTCACTTGTGTGGTCATTTACATACTGCATGCCTTTCTGAAGCGCATCCGTAAAAGCCTGAATCATATCGGGATGCTCCTGGATATAGCTTTCTTTTGCAGAAAAGGCAGTGTATGGCACATAGCCGGAGTCTATGCCTAAGGAAGCGACGACGTAACCGGCGTTTTCTTTTTCCAGTGCGGTCGCCGAAGGTTCAAATTCCACAGTGAAATCAGCCTGCCCGCCGGAAAATGCCGCTGCGGTGGAGCCGAAATCAATGCTCTGGTCGATGGAAAGATCCGTTGTGGGGTTGAGATTATTTTTCTTTAAAACGAATTCAAAGACCATTTCCGGCATACCTCCCGCTCTGCCGCCAAGCACGCTTTTTCCCTTCAGATCGCTCCATTTAAAGTTCTCCATCGGTTCCCTTGCTACAAGGAAATTTCCCGCGCGCTGCGTCAGCTGCGCAAAATTCAAAACGACGTCGGATGCGCCTTCGTTGTAGGTGTATACGGTGGTTTCCGGACCCATAAAGCCGATGTCGGCTTCGCCGGAGAGTACGGCCGTCATGGTTTTGTCGGCGCCAAATCCCGTTACAAGCGAAAGATCAATGCCGGCGTCTTTAAAATACCCTTCTTCCATCGCGACATACATCGGCGCATAAAAAATAGAATGCGCGACTTCATTCAAAATAACTTTTTCCAAAGATCCTTCCGTAGCGCCCTCCTTGTTTTTTGCGCAGCCGGCAAGCGTGGCAAGGAGAAGCGTCAGAAGAAGGAGCAGCGCAGGGACGCGTTTTTTGAAATGAGACTGAAATGACAACAGAAAGTCCTCCCTGAAATATTAGAATATGTTATAGCATATGATGCAGGGAGAAAAATGTGCAAAAAAACCATGCCCTTTCTTTTTCTCAGGAACGGGCATGGTTTTCGAATTCAATTTCCTGAACGCTGTCTTTTTCAAAATCATGGCAGCCAATGTGCCGCAGGGCATGGCAGTATGCTTCCAGCTGTCTTTCATGGGATAATCGGGCATTGATGATAATCGTATAACTTGCATCTTCATTTGGAATGACCATTTCTTCACCTGGCCCCGGAAAATTGACCAGAAAGACATGAATGTCAGGCGTCATTCTTCATATCCCCTTTCTTTTCGCTTTAAAGCAAGCGCCATATTGTGCAGAGCTTTTAAGTCGTCCGGCGCCATATCCCGCTGGACGCTGAAAAGGGCGCGCAGTTCCTTGTTTTCAAAGATCTCCTGCGCAACGGCCGCCGTTTCATCGTTTGTATAATATTGTCTGCCGCCAGCCTCTTTGTCTTCCCCCGTCATTAAATATTCCAGAGATACATGAAAATAATCGGCCAGCTTTTGTAATTTATCCTGTTTGGGCGTGTATCTTCCCGCCTTCCAGTTGCTGATGGTAGAGGTCGTCAGGCCGGTTTCCTTACATACGCGGTAAGGGGTGACGCCTCGCTTAGAGCAGAGTTTTTCGAAAATATCGTACATGGGACACCTCGTAATCTAAGTTTGAAAAATAAGCGAATACCTATTGACTGGCTTAGAAATCAATGCTATAGTACAAACAAGGTTTTGATTTCAAAGCCATAAAAGCCTGTGCATTTTTCTGCAACGGCATGAAAACTGGCATTTTTCAGTGGAATTGCAACAGTGTGCAGGACAATGCCGACATGCAACGCTTTTGTTTATTATATTTGAAATCTTAGCTAATGTCAATCAAAAAACAGCTGCGCGCCGTATCAGTCGGCCGGCGGAAAGAGGGTGGAATATGGAAAGACAAAGCATGGAGGACAGGCAGGATGTACAGCGTCAGAAGGAAGAGAAAAAAGAATATCTGCTCGGTTACAGGAAGTACAGGCAGCAGGCGAAGCGCCTGGAGGAACAGCTCGCGGAGCTTAAGATGGGGAAGGCTCTTCCAAAGGTGATCCTTTCGGGGATGCCGGGCGCAAAGAATCAGAAGGATCTGTCGGATTATATTGTGCGGTGCGATGGCCTGATCGGACAGATCATGGAAGCGCGTAAAAATGCGCTGGAGCAATTTGCGGACGTGCAGCGTCAGATTGAAAGCATGGAGGATGAGACGGAAAAGACGCTGCTTACGCTGCGCTATCTGAGAAACTGGAAATGGAACGATATTGCCTTTGAAATTGGCGTGGAGTGGACGCATGTACATAGAATTCACGGAAAAGCATTGATGCATTTAAAAATAGAAAAGAGGGTATAGAATGGAACATATGTTCTGTGTTATATTGTATCATGCAAAGAAACATAAGAAATGAAATACGTTTTCATACGGGCTGCGCAAAGAGAATACAAGAGGTCGTACATGGAAAACGATTTCATGCGAAGAGGTGTCTTTTGCGGAAACGGAATGGGAAAAGCAGACGCAGGATGGCGCTTGCGCTGCTTTTCCACACGGTTTGGAGAGGAGGTGGAGAATACGGTGAAAAAATACGGGGAGGTGCGTGCGGATGATAAATGCAACGATAGAAGCCATCCGAACTGCCTTGCATAAGGAATTTGGCGACGCTTACGCGGTAATCAGCGAAGGCGGCATGCAGGATCTGAAAGGGCCCTGCTTTTTTATTTCCTGCAAGCATACGGCGTTCAAACAGATGGCTGGCAGAAAGTATTTTCGGAAAAATCAGTATTTTATCCGACACGTTCCGGAACCGGAACATGCCAGAAACGGATGTTATGCGGCGGCGGAGCGCATGTTTTCCTGTCTGGAGTACGTTGCGGTTTCAGACGCGCTTTTGCATGGGACTTCTATGGAGTGTGAAATGGAAGAAGGCGGCACGCTTTTATTTTACGTAAATTATGACTTTTTTACGCAAAAGAGGCAGGAAGAGACATGTATGGAAACGGCAGAAATCAGAAATCAGGTGAAAGAGTAGGTGAGAAATTTGGCGGAGACGACAAAAAACGGACAGAAAAAGGAAAAAGCAGTTTATGCAAAGGAGCAGATTCTCGCATCAAAGCGCTTCCGGAACCGAAGCGACCTTCTGGATGCGCTTCTGGAAGAAGGGAAAAGCTATACGCTGGAAGAGGCGGAAAAGAGGATCGAAACATATCTGAAAGGAAGGGTGAGCTAAATGGCATTAGGCGGAGGAACATTTATGACGCAGAACAAGACGCTGCCGGGATCTTACATCAATTTTGTATCGGTGGCTTCGGCAAGCGCGAGCCTGTCTGAGCGGGGCATTGCAACGATGCCTCTGGTTTTGGACTGGGGCGTGGAAGGAGAGCTGTTTACGGTAACGCGGGAGGAGTTTTTGAAAAACTCCCTGAAAATATTTGGATATCCTTATGGCAGCGCAAAATTAAAGGGATTGCGCGATCTGTTTTTGGGCGCGGGGGTTTTGCATGCGTACCGTTTGAACGGAGGCGGCGCAAAAGCCTCCTGCAGCGCAGCGACGGCTCTTTACAGCGGAGAGAGGGGCAATGCCATACGGCTTGTGATTCGGGCAAATGCAGATCAGACGAGCTGTTATGACGTTATGACCTATCTGGATACGACGCTTGTGGATACGCAGACCGTATCTGCGGCAGGAGAGTTAAAAGCAAATGATTTTGTCGTATTTCGTTCGGAGTATGCGCTGGAAGCGACGGCGGGAATGCCTCTGACCGGCGGTACGAACGGAGAAGTGGACGGAAACGCGTATCAGGATTATCTGGATAAGGCAGAGGCCTTCCGTTTCCATACAATGGGCGTTGTGACGACGGATGAGACGACGAAGCGTCTGTTTGCGGCGTATGTGAAAAGAATGCGCAATGAGGTTGGCGTCAAGTTTCAGCTTGTGCTGTATCAGTTCCCGTCAGCCGATGATATGGGCGTGATCAGCGTAAAAAACAAATGCGTCGATGGCAGGACTGTAACGGAAGAAAAAACGGATGATCCAAAGGAAGCTTCGCTCGTGTACTGGGTAACGGGCGCGCAGGCAGGATGTCCGGTAAACCGGTCGTGCCAGAATATGACATATGATGGAGAATGTGAGGCGGAGGTTCACTTTACGCAGACGGAGCTTGCAGACGCCATGCGTGCGGGAGAATTTGTGCTGCACAGGGTCAACGAGGATATCCGCGTGCTGGCCGATGTGAATACGATGGTAACGACGACGGACGTCTGCGGCGATATTTTTAAGGAAAATCAGACGGTACGCGTGATCGATCAGCTTGCAAATGACGACGCGGCGCTGTTTCAGAAAAAATATCTTGGCGTTGTTCCAAATGATGCGGCTGGTCGGACGGCGCTGTGGATGGATCTGGTAAAAATCCGACAGGCGCTGCAAAACATCCGGGCAATTGAAAATTTTTCGGAAACGGACGTAACGGTGGAACCGGGCGAGAGCAGGAAATCCGTTGTTGTAAACGGAAGCATTACCATTATAAACGCGATGTCAAAATTGTACATGACGGTAACGGTAGCGTAAAGAAGGAGGAAGAGACGTATGGCAGAAGGAGCGACGAATGTGACAATGCTTGCGAAAGACGCGCTGTCCGCGGGACTGGCAGAATGCTATGTGACGATTGACGGGAAGCGGTATAATTTTATGCAGGCAATTAATATTGAAGTGAAGTTTGAAAAGACGAAAACGGAAGTGCCGATTCTTGGAAGAACGGGAAAAGGAAATAAGGCGACCGGATGGAAAGGAACCGGTTCCGCTACGGCGCATTATAATACCAGCATTTTCCGCAGGATGATGGAGGAATACAAAAATACGGGACAGGATGTGTATTTCGAAATGCAGATTATCAATGCGGATCCGACCAGCGGCGCAGGGAAGCAGGAAGTTATCCTGACAGACTGCAACATCAACGGAGGGATTCTTGCGAAATTCGATGCGGACGCAGAGTATCTGGATGAAGAATTTGAATTTACGTTTGAGGACTTTTCCATTCCGACGCCGTTTCAGGAGCTGACGGGATTTGAAATGGCGGAAGGCGCATAAGGATAATGCTCTGGAAGTTTATAAAGCAATTAAAAGCGGGAAAAGAGAGTTTGGAAACAGGCTCTCTTTTTTGTTGCCACAGATACAAGAAGAAAGAGAGGATGCAGGAATGTCAAAATTTTCATTATTTATGAGAGAAAACAAAACGGTAAGAGAAAACGAAAAGTATGCGCCGACGAAGAGCCTTTTGGATGGAAGCGGTAAGCCGCTTGCGTGGGAGTTTCAGCACATCTCATCCAAAGAAAACGAGAATATTCGGGAAAGCAGCACAATGGAGGTGCAGGTCAAAGGGAAGCCAAACGTATTTCGGCCAAAGTTAAACAGCTCGCAGTATCTTTCCAGGATGATTGTGGCTTCTACGGTGTTTCCGGATTTATACGATAAGGAATTGCAGGATTCCTATGGCGTTATGACGCCGGAGGAGCTTGTTTTCGCTATGGTGGATGATCCGGGTGAATACAACAGCCTCTGTGAGTGGCTGCAGAAATTTCAGGGATTTACAAGAACGTTTGAGGAAAAGGTGGATGAAGCAAAAAACTGATAAAAGAAGGGGATGCGGAAGCGAATTTTGCTTACTATGCCCTTCTGAAACTACATATTCTGCCGTCTGTTTTTCTGGAAATGGACGAGCAGGAAAAGGCGTTTGTCATCGGTTCCATTCAGATGAAGATCGAACAGGATAGAAAAGAAGAGAAGCGAATGAAATCGGCTTCCAGGAAGAGAGGGAGGTGATGGGGCTGGCAGCAGTAAAAGCGGAAATAGAATTGCAGGATTCTTTCAGCGACGCGCTGTATGACGTCTGTAATGCGGTGCACGCGGCGGTCAGTTCTGCTCTGGATATACAAAGCGCGCCGGAGCCGCCGTATATGGAATCGTATCAGTGGCAGCCAGACAGCATGCCGGCGTTTGAAGGGTTTGGAATGGACCGGTTTGCACAGGAAGCGCAGAGCGCAAATAACATGCTGCAGCAGTTGAGCGATACGCAGACCGGCATGGTAAGGAAGGGCCTGTTTACAAGCGTTCTTTCCCCGGAAGCGTATCAGGATATCAACAATCTTTCGTCGCGTATGGATCGTTTGAAAGAGAAAATATGGGCAATTTCGCAAAATCCTGTGGATGTTGGAACAGAACAGGCGAGCGCGGAATTTGAACGACTGAGGGAGCAGTTAAACAGCGCGGTTCGCCAGCAGGAGAATCTGAATGAGGCAATGAACGGCGGAGATCTTAGCGCGATCAACAGCGCGTATTTGCAGCTGTCAGAAACGGTAAGCGGCGTGGAACGGCATGTCAGAGACAATATGGAGGGACAGGAATGCTTCAATAAGAAGGTCTGGGAAGGAATTCCTGCGCTGGACGGTCTGTTTCAGTCTGTAAAGGGCGTGATAACGGAATATCTTTCGATGCAGAATATCAAAAACGTATTGAACCTGTCCGATGAGCTGATGCAGACGACGGCGCGGCTTGAGACGATGGGAAAGGCGTTTGGGGATGCGGACGCCAGCGGACAGAAACTGATGCAGGATGTGTACGCTTCCGCGCAGGATGCGAGAACGTCGCTTTCTGGTATGACGGATGTCGTTGTGCAGTTTGGAAATCAGGCAGGGGGATCGTTTGAAAGCCCGCAGGAAGTCATGGATTTTGTGAATCTGGTGCAAAAACAGATGACGATGGCGGGCGTATCGGCAGAGGATGCGGCAAACACGCAGCTTCAGCTGGCGCAGGCGCTTGGAAGCGGAAGCTTACAGGGCGGCGAATTAAATGGCATTTTTGGACAGACTCCGGGCTTGCTGCAGAATATTGCGGATTATATGAATGTTCCAATTGGAAAATTGCAGGAAATGGCTTCGGAAGGAGGCATTTCGGCAGATGTAATAAAAGGGGCGATTTTTTCTGCATCAGATGAAATAAATGCCAGATTTTCCGAGATGCCAATGACGTTTGGACAGATCTGGCAGTCGATACAGAATGCGGCGGAAATGGCGTTTCAGCCTGTGCTGCTTAAAATGAATGAAATGGCGAACAGCCCGGAGTTTCAGGCGTTTGTCGAGGGCGTTATAAGCGCAATGGAAATCATTGGGAATGTTGTGTTGCAGATATTTGACGGAATGGGAGCGGTTGCCGGATTTATTGCAGATAATTGGGCTGTCATAGGGCCGGTTGTATATGGGGTAGTAGCAGCGATAATTGCTTTTACCATTGTACAGGGAATATTAAATCTTGCTTTGTGTGCATGCCCGATTACATGGATTGTCGTAGCAGTGATACTGCTGATCTCTATTATATATGCCATCTGCGCCGCCATTGCAAAAGTGACAGGCGCGGCCGGAAGCGGATTCGGAATTATTCTGGGGTGTGTGTTTGTTGCAAATGCGGCGTTTCAGAATCTTGGAATGCTGATCGGAAATATTGCGCTTGCAATCTGGGAAGCGATCAAGGCGTTATGTACAAATCTGTCTACGGCGTTTCACAATGCAATCGCAAATGTGAAATCATGGTTTTATGATCTTTTGTCCACGGGACTGACCGTTATTGCCGGAATCTGCGAAGCGTTGAACAAGCTGCCGTTTGTCAGCTTTGATTATTCGGGCATTTCGGACGCGGCAGACGATTATGCCGCCAAAGCAGCCGAAGAGCGAGCGGGAAAGCGGGAATATGAAAACGTGATCGATGCATTGAAAGAAGGCTTTAGCGCCTATGACGCATTTCGGGAAGGATGGGCATCGGATGCGTTTGACGCCGGAACGGAAGCGGGAGACGCTTTTTCCGATAAAATATCGGAGTTTTTTTCCGGGCTTTCCGGCGAAGAAGGAATGCAGCCCGATAAGCTGCCGCAGGAGACGTTATACAATAACTACGAAGGAAGCGGCGGCGGACCGGCCATGGAAAACAATGCCGCGCAGACAGCCGCGAACACAGGGCAGACGGCAGCCAATACCGCGGTGATGGCGGACGCTATGGATATATCGAACGAGCAGTTGAAATATCTGCGGGATATTGCGGAACGGGAGACGGTAAACCGGTTTACGACGGCGAGCGTAAAGGTGGAAATGACGAATCACAACCGCATCAATTCCAAACTGGATCTGGATGGCATCGTAAATGGACTGACGGCCGCGGTAGGAAACGCCATGTCCAAAACAGCGGAAGGCGTACATATCTGATGCCGGAGCGTACCCGTTTGCCGCAGGGCGGACGGGTACGTTTTTGCTCCAATTGCAAACGAAAGGAAGGATGTGAACATGCAAAACAAAAAACAGAATGGGAAGCCGGACAAAAATCTGCATACGCCAATGCCGCAGAGAAGAGAGAAAACGCATGCGATGACAAAATATGACGTATATCTGGACGGCGTGCTGTTTCCCGTTCCGCCGGGTAAGCTGACGGTAAAAATCAACAACGGCAACAAAACCTGCACGCTGATGAACGAGGGTGAGATCAATATGCTTAAAATGCCGGGACTGACAGAGATCGAATTTGAACTGCTGCTTCCAAACAGCAGATATCCGTTTGCGATTTATGAAGACGGATTTCAGAAAGCAGAGGTTTACCTGCATCATCTGGAACGCCTGAAGGCGGAAAAGAGGGCGTTTCAGTTTATTGTTCATCGGAATATTTTAAGTGGAACGGAAAAATTTGACACAAATATCACCTGTTCTCTGGAATCGTACTCCATTATAGAGGACGCAGAGGCGAATGGAACGGACGTAACGGTATCCGTTTCTCTGAAGCAGTATCGCAACTACGGCGTAAAACGATGCCGTGTCAGACAGAAAAAGATTCTGGGACTTAAGAAACTGCGGAACAAGAAATTTTGCAATTTGCCGGCAAGTCAGGATGGAACGGTTTCAGTCTTTGGGAAAAAGGGAAAAGATTTCGTGGCGATCAAAATCAAAAAAAAGATTACGCTCTATAATCTGGCCTTAAAGCTGTATGGCGACGGCAGCAATTATAAGGCGATTGCAAAAGCAAATCACGCCGAATGGAAGCAGTCAAAGACGTTTCAAAAAGGAGACGTCATCGTAATCCCGCTGACGTATTACAGGAGTGAGGAGGATGCATGAAGGAAGAAGCGGAACTCATCATACAAAACGGAAAGCATATATACTGCCCTGCCGTACAGGAAGGGATCGAGTGGAGCACGGAGCGTAGCGGCGCGCCTGGCCAGCTGACGTTTCAGGTTCTTGCTGACCCGCAGCTGAAAATTACGGAAGGAAATGCGGTACGCTTTCAGTATGGAGGCAGAAAGGTGTTTTATGGATATATCTTTACACAAAAAACAGACAGCGACGGCATTCTGACCGTAACGGCATATGACCAGCTCCGGTATTTGAAAAACAAGGATACGTACGTATATGAAAATCAGACGCTGACGCAGCTGGTGGGGCGGATTGTTTCGGATTTTTCCCTGCGAAAAGGAAAGCTGGAACAGACAAAATACCGGATACCTTCCCGGGTGGAGGACAATCAGACGCTGTTTGACATCATTGCAAACGCGCAGGATCTTACGATGGCGAACCGGGGAGAAATGTATGTCCTGTTTGACAATTTTGGCAAAATCACGTTGCGGAATATTGCAAATATGAAAGTGGATATCGTCATAGACCGGGAAACGGGACAGAAGTTTGAATACACGTCCGGCATTGATTCCGATACCTACAATCAGATCAAGCTGTACTTTGACAACAAAGAAACAGGGCAGCGGGAAATTTATATTGCAAAAAGCACAAAAAACATCAATGCCTGGGGCGTGCTGCAATATTATGAAAAGCTGGAAGAGGGGGAAAACGGAAAGGAAAAGGCCAACGCGCTGCTTCAGTTTTACAATTCCAGAGAGAAGCATATCAGCGTGCAGGACGTGCTCGGTGATCACAGAGTGCGCGCCGGCTCCATGGTTGTCGTGTCTATGAAGATTGACCGTAAAAAAATCTGCCAGTACATGCTGGTGGAAAAATGCAGACACACATACAAGGACAACGAGCACTGGATGGATTTGACGCTGCGGGGAGGTGGTTTTGATGCATGATGCAAAAGATCTGTTAGGCGTAATCAAGCAGGCGGCGGTCGAGGCGGTTGCCGCGTCCAATCCGACGGCCGTCTGTACGGGAACGGTGATGCGCGTATCGCCGCTGAAAATAAAAGTGGGGCAGAAGCTTACGCTCTCCCCAAAGCAGTTGATTTTGTGCAGGGAAATCGGAACGCTGAACGAGAAAAGCAGCGTTGTCCTGCTCAGAGCGCAGGGCGGACAGAAATATATCATATTGGGGGTGTTTTGATGCTGCCGGAAACAGAATACGATTTATCCGGGGACTATGAACTGGAAGAAGAGCCAACGCCGACATGGAAGCTGCATGCCGACAGCGGCCGCATAGCGGGCATGACCGATGGGGCGGACGCGATGCGGCAGGCGATTTCCTGCATTTTGCAGACGGAACGCTATGACAGTCTGATTTATTCCTGGGAGTATGGCGTGGAATTGAAGGATTTATTTGGCCGGCCGCTTAGCTTTGTGCTTCCGGAGCTGAAACGGCGGGTGACGGAAGCGCTGATGCAGGATGCGCGCATATCAGACGTGCGGGACATTTCGTTTGATCTGGAAACAAGAGGATGCGTCTGCATGGCGTTTACGGTGGAAACAATTTACGGAGAAATCCGGGCAACAAAGGAGGTGTACGTATAGAGATGTTTGAAGATATGACGTTTGAAATGGTATTGGAGCGTATGCTGGATCGCGTGGACGCATCCTGTGATAAACGGGAGAGCAGCCCGATTTATGCGGCGCTTGCTCCGGCCGCGCTGGAAATTGTAAATATCTGCGCCGCACTGGATGACTGTATGGAGGAGTCGTTTGCGGATACGGCGTCAAGGCCCTACTTAAAGCGGCTTGCGGCAATCCGGGGGCTTTCGCCGCGTCCGGCAGTCCATGCTGTGGTTCTGGCGGAATTTACGCCGGATACGGTGGAGGTTTTACCCGGGACGCTTTTTACTTCCGAAAAAGGCGCCTATCGGGTCACAGAAAAAGCGGCGGATGGAATTTATCGTCTCAGATGCGAAGAAGCGGGCGAGGCGGGCAACG
The DNA here is from genome assembly GCA_947647505.1 of uncultured Roseburia sp. GTDB lineage: Bacteria > Bacillota > Clostridia > Lachnospirales > Lachnospiraceae > Roseburia_B. The sequence goes on from CANSKO010000004.1 coordinate 82,669, forward strand.
CATATTTGGGGGAAATCATACCGGCTGACTATATTCCTGGACTGGAGGCGGCTGTTATTACGGATATTTTCATATATGGGGAAGAGGAGGAAGATACGGAGGCGTTTCGGCAGCGTTATCTGAATTCCTTCCAGGCAAACGCGTTTGGAGGGAATCTTGCCGACTATAAGAATAAGGCGCTGTCGATGGAGGGCGTTGGCGCGGTAAAAGTCGTTCCCGTCTGGAAGGGGCCTGGAACGGTCAGACTTGTGATTCTGGATACAAAATGCAGACGGGCGTCACAGGGACTGGTAGAAAAAATTCAGAATCTGTTTGATCCGAAGAAGGATGGCCGCGGCAACGGGCTTGCGCCGATCGGACATATCGTTACGGTAGATACCGCGGAAGAAATTACGGTTCGTGTGACGGCGAAGCTTACATATGATACGGGATACGACTGGAATATCTGTAAGGAGGCGATAGAAGCCGCTCTGGAAGCGTATTTTCTGGAAGCGCAAAAAGCGTGGAGCGGGCAGGACGTTTCTATTTTGCGGATCAATGCAGTGAATGCGGCTATCGTATCGATTCAGGGTGTGATCGACGTGCAGGAGACGACACTAAATGGAACGGGAGAAAATCTGACGCTTGGCTCATATGAAATTCCGGTGTTTGGAGGGATGGAGCATGTATGAAATAGAAGAAAAAACAGATCTGCTGGAATATCTTCCGGAGTATCTGAGGGAATATCGTGAGCTGAGAGAAATTATGGCGACGGAAAACGCAGAATTTGGCAGCCTCACAAAGCTGCACCGGCAAAATGTGGACGATCGCTTTCTTACGACATGTGGGCCGTCTGGCATGGCAAGGTTTGAAGCCATGATGGGAATTACGCCGCGCGCGGACGATTCGCTGGAAACGCGGCGGTTTCGCGCATTGTCCAGATGGAACAGAGAGACCCCGTACAATTATGCTTATCTGGAAGAACAGCTTCGCCTGTTATGCGGGAAGCATGGATACGACCTGCGGCTGGACGTTTCCGGCCCTGCGCTGGTCCTTAAGATCGGGCTTACTTCAAAAAACATGTTAGACGCCGTGAAAGAACTGGCGGCGACGATTCTTCCGTGCCATATTTTGACGGATATCGATCTTTTATACAACCAGCATAAGACGCTTGGAACGTTTTTGCACAGGCGGATGGCGGATTATACACACAAACAGCTTAGAGAGGATGTGATTTCATGACAGAGACAACGGAAAACATTCGTCTTGCAAAAGAGAGCGAAGACGAATTTTACAGTGTTCATACCGTAAATGAAAATCTGGATAAAATCGATGAAGCATTTGGAAAAAAAGTGGACAAAAAAGAGGGAAAAGAGCTTTCATCGAACGATTATACGGATGAAGACAAAGAAAAACTGGACGGCATTGAAGCGGGCGCGCAGGCCAATCGCGTCAGAGGCGTCAAAGGAAGCGCGCAGGAGACGTATCAGGAAGGCCTTGTCAATCTGACAAAAGAGGATATTGGGCTGGCTCAGGTAAACAATACGGCGGATAAGGATAAGCATGTGTCACAGGCGGTGCGTCTTGGCATGCCGAGAATTGCGGAAAATCCTTCCGATCTGTCGGATCTGTCGAAATATCCAAATGGCAGTTTTACGGTGAAGGAATTTGCGCCTACGGAGGAGGTTATACCAGAGCTGCCGTCCGGCAATTATTACCATATTTATACGGGGCAAAGCGCGGATCCCAATTACGCTTCACAGCTTGCAGTCGGGATGACGGCGGGAGATCTGGCATATCGTTATAAAAGAGCGGGAGTATGGAGTTCGTGGGTGCATTTGATCCGTGGAGATACGATTGGAAATCAGTCGGTGCATGACGCTGGATTTCTCCGGTCTGTTATGAGTGATACGGTGACGGATTATGGAACCTCTTATCAGGTACGGAGTATTTTTAATAACGTTGAACAACGGTTTTATTTGGACTGCGTGAATAATAATTCAGATGCGAACCATTATCCGATGGCAGTGGAATACGCACAGGGCGCCGGTTCTGCCGTAAGCGCGACGGATGCTGAAAACGCTGTAAATATTATCGGAGTGTATACGGGCAGCGGCGGCGCGCAGCCTCCGAGCAGCATCCCGAATGGGAAAGTTCGTTTTTATATGATGAATGCATTCAAGGGGACTTCGGGTTTGTCCGGTTATGCGGATTGTATGTTGATGGATACGTATACAGGAGCGGATGTGCCGTATGTTACAGGGTTTGCAATCATGAAAAATGTGGGTGTCCCGCGGGCGTTTCTTGCGGTCGGGCAAAAAGGCGATACAACGAAATGGCTGTCGCAGACAGAGCTGATTACGACAGGGAATATTGGAAGCCAGAGCGTTGCAGCTGCGACAAAGGCGGCTCAGGATGGAAATGGTAATGTAATTGCAAATACATATGCGAAGAAGGAGCTTTATGGGGATAATGTGGTAAGTGTTGGTAGGAAGTCAGAGACGAGGATTGGTGAATATAGTTCTGCATTTGGATATGGTGTTACAGCATATGGAGCTTGTTCGCATGCAGAAGGGGATGATACAGAAGCGCGAGGGTTTGCTTCGCATGCAGAAGGGTATGCTACAAAAGCATATGGAAGCGAATGTCATGCACAGGGATATCGAACGATAGCACAAAAGGATTATTCTTCTGCTTCTGGAAAGTATAATGTAGCAACGACTGGTGATCAGGCATTTGTTATTGGCAATGGAACAAGTGAAACAGCCAGATCCAACGCTTTTTCTGTTACATTCAGTGGCGTAGTCAAGGCCAAATCCACCATCACCGCATCCACAACAGCCGACTATGCCGAGTTTTTTGAATGGAAAGACGGCAACCCGGACGGTGAAGACAGAGTAGGGAAATTCGTTACGTTGAATGGGGACAAAATCTCCATTGCAGAATCGGAAGAAGACTACATACTTGGCATCGTTTCCGGCGAGCCGTTCGTGCTTGGAAACGGCGATTGCGACACATGGAACGGTATGTATCTAAGAGATGAATTTGGCCGCACTGTATACGAGCCTGCACCCAAAATGGAGATGGAAGAAATCACGGAAGAAGTGGAGCGGGAGGTTGAAGAAATCGACGAAGAAACAGGGGAAGTACGGCGAAGGAAGATGATGGAAACAATCTCCGCCGGATGCAGGGAAAAAGAAGTCTTCGACGAAGATGGAAATCCTGTCTACGAGGGCACGCGTCCCAAAATCAATCCGGAGTACGATCCGAATCAGCCGTATATTTCCCGCTTTGACAGAAAAGAATGGTCGCCGGTTGGCATGCTTGGCGTATTGTCCGTATATGACGACGGCTCCTGTGAAGTCAATGGATATTGTAAATGCGGCAAAGGCGGCGTCGCCACAAAGTCCGAAACAGGCTATCGCGTGATAAAGCGGGTCGCGGACCACATTATTCGCGTTATCCTGCGCTGATGGAAGAAGGTGTGTTCATGCAGATTCTTCAGTTTATCCAGCAAAATTGGATGGAATGGCTTATTGCGCTGCTGACCTGCATGCTTGGAGGATTATATCGTGATATGCGGACGCGGTTAAACGAAGAGCAGAAAAAGAGCACGGCCATTGCGGAGGGGGTACAGGGCCTTCTCCGCGAAAGCATTGTGCAGAATTACAACAAATATCAGGAGCGGGAATGCTGTCCGATTTATGCAAAAGAATCCATCAAGCGCGTGTATAAAGCGTATCACAGCTTAGGCGGCAACGATGTTGCAACGAAACTGTACAACAAACTGTTAAATATGCCGGAAGAACCGGAAGAGAAAGGATGCGAATTATGAAAAAGAAGATTGAGGCAAAGACGGTGGTAAGGACGGCTGCGCTGGCGGCCGCTCTGTTTTATCAGGCCCTTGTCATCAGCGGGAAAAGCCCGCTGCCCTTTACCGAGGAAGAGATGGAGCAGGCCGTATCGATGGCAATAACTGCGGCGGCGTCCATTTGGGCATGGTGGAAAAACAACAGCTTTACGCAGGCGGCAATCCGGGCGGACGAGCTGCGCAGGAAGCCGTGGCAGTAACAGAAGGAAACAAAGGAAAAGGAGAGGGTAAAATGAAAACGTCACCAAACGGAATTGACAGGATAAAGCAGCTGGAAGGGTGTCGCCTGAACGCCTACAGATGCGCAGCGGGCGTGCCGACGATTGGCTACGGGCATACCGCGGGCGTTAAGATGGGCCAGTCGATTACGCAGGAGCAGGCCGACGCTTTTTTGAGAGAGGATCTGGTAAAAAGTGAACGGGAGGTAGAAAAATATGACGGCGTCTATCATTGGAATCAGAATCAGTTTGACGCGCTGACGTCGTTTGCCTATAACATAGGCTCCATTGATTCGCTTACGGCATGCGGCAAAAGAAGCGTCGCTGAAATAGCCGAACAGATGCTTCGTTATAACCGGGCGAATGGAAAGGAGCTGGATGGCTTGACGAAGCGGAGGATGGCGGAGCGGGAGCTGTTTATCATGCCGGCGCCGCAGAGCGTGCAGGCGGCATCGGCGGAACAGACGCATGTACAGCTAAATTACAGGCCGGGAAAAACCTACAGGGTAGAGGCGGACGGTCTGCGGATTCGGACAAAGCGCGCATCGCAGAGCACGCTTGCGCTCCCTTCTGCGGCCGTTATCGGGCATATTGCGCGCGGCAGCAGGATCAAAAATCTTGCAACGGCCCGCGTCGGAGACGCCATCTGGATGTATGCCGGTCTGGATCAAAGCAATCGGGAGCAGTGGATTTGTGCAGATACCGGAAAAAAGGCGTATATCGTATAAAAAATAAAAAATTCGTTTACTGTCATGCTTTAATATGTTAAAATAAAAAGGCAGACCACAGAAGGAGAACGACATATGAACAGGAAGATCAGAACGGACGCGGTAGATTATCTGTTTGACGCGATTTTAAGCCTGCGGGACAGAGAAGACTGCTACACATTTTTTGAAGATATCTGCACGGTAAACGAGCTGCTTTCGCTGTCGCAGCGGTTTGAAGTGGCGCATATGCTGCGTCAGAAAAAGACGTATCTGGATATTGCGGAGAAGACGGGCGCTTCCACGGCGACGATCAGCCGGGTCAACCGTTCCCTGAACTATGGGAATGAAGGATACGACATGGTATTTGAGCGCATGAAAAAGAAAGAACGGTAGCGGAACGGTTTTGGATCCGCTACTGTTCTTTTTTTCTGCCTGCGCCTGGTTTTGGATCGGAAAGCTCGTCAATTGTCTGTTCGATAATCAGCTTTTTCATATAGACGTCGAAGCTGAGCATACAGATAAAGGCAAACTTGTGCAAAAGCTTTGCGTCCTCTTCGGGAACGTCTTCAAACGTCTTTAAGCTCGTCTTGTATTTACGCGCCAGCTCTTTTAAAATATGCTGCATTTCTTCGTGTTCCAGTCCAAAGACTTCATTGTAGATCTCCTGCATGCCGGGAGCCGCGTCGCTTCCAAAGTATTTATCAGTAATCGGATTTAAAATGCTTTGAATATCGCTGATGCTTAAAATGCTTTTAAAATAATAAATGAACAGCAGCGAAAGGACGTGGTCTTTGGAGTATTTTTTCTTATTTGGGGGCGGCAGCAGGTTGTTCTTGGCATAGTTGTTGATCATCGTCTTTGTAAGAATCTTATCTTCCGCATGCCGTCTTGTGGAAGAAAGCTGGCTGTCCATAAACGTCGTCACCTGATCCATATATAAGTCAATGTTCGGCAGCGATTCCGGCCGTACATAATCCATAGTCTGTAATTTTTCCAGAATGTTCTTTAAAAAATCATGAATATCTTCTGACATGTTATCACCTCATAATACATACGCAGTTTCGCGCGAAATGGAACGCCTTCGGCAGTATCCTATCGTTGTATGAACTGCTACAGGATATTATATCATATTTGAAAAACCTTGCAAGTCAGTATTGACAAATGCATGCGGCGTGGTATAATACATTTAAACATATGAATAATTGTTCATATGAAAAAAGAAGGAGGATGACAACGATGAAAAAAACATACAAAATCGAAGTGGACTGCGCCAACTGCGCAAATAAAATGGAGGAAGCCGCAAAGCGTACGCCAGGCGTAAAGGATGCGGTTGTCAGCTTTATGACGCTGAAAATGACGGTGGAATTTGAAGAGGGCTGTAAAATGGAAGCCGTTATGCAGGACGTGCTAAGAAACTGTAAAAAAATAGAAGATGATTGCGAGATTTATATTTGACGGGGGGAGCGGTATGAATAAGAAGCAGAAAAAAGCATTGTTTCGCATTCTGGCATCCGGCGCGCTGTTTCTTTTGGTTTCTTTGCTGCCGGTTGACGGAGCGCTCCGGTTTGGCCTCTTTATGATTCCGTATCTGATCATTGGATCTGATATTTTGAAAAAGGCGGGAAAGGGCATATGCAACCGGCAGGTCTTTGACGAGAATTTCCTGATGGCCGTTGCGACGGTTGGGGCGATTGCGCTCGGGGAATATGCAGAGGGCGTGGCCGTGATGCTGTTTTACCAGATCGGGGAGTGGTTTCAAAGCTATGCGGTCGGCAAGAGCAGGCGCAATATCAGCGCCCTGATGGACATTCGCCCGGACTGCGCTGACGTAGAGCGGGATGGCGGCATCGTGCGCGTCGATCCGGAGGAGGTGGAAGTCGGAAGCGTGATCGTAGTGCGCCCCGGCGGGAAAATTCCGATTGACGGCGTCGTCATAGAGGGCCGTTCGACGGTCGACGCCAGCGCGCTGACCGGAGAAAGTCTGCCGCAGGAAGTGGAGGTCGGAAGTGCAGTTATCAGCGGCTGCATCAATCGGAGCGGAGCGCTTCGGATTCAGACGACGAAAGAATTTGGCGCATCCACCGTATCGAAGATTTTGGAGCTTGTGGAGCATGCAAGCTCCAAAAAGGCAAAGTCGGAAAATTTTATTTCGCGATTCGCCAGATATTATACGCCGGCCGTCTGCTATGGCGCGCTTGCGCTTGCCGTTTTGCCGCCGCTTGCGCGCATGGTCTTTTTCAATGCCGACCCGCAGTGGCAGCAATGGCTGTACCGTGCGCTGACGTTTCTTGTAATCAGCTGTCCGTGTGCGCTTGTGATCAGCATTCCGCTCAGTTTTTTTGCCGGAATTGGCGGAGCGGGCAAAGCGGGCATTCTGGTGAAAGGCTCGAATTATCTGGAAATGCTTGCGGCGGCAAAATACGTCGTGTTTGATAAAACCGGGACGCTGACGCAGGGGGTTTTTGAAGTAAACGGCATACATCACAGTAAGATGGAAGAAGAAAAGCTGCTGGAATACGCTGCGCTTGCGGAGAGCTATTCCACGCATCCGATCAGCAAAAGCCTGCTGAAGGCATATGGAATGGAACCCGATCTGAAAAGGGTTTCGGATGTTAGAGAGATTGGCGGAAACGGCGTGACGGCAAGCGTCGATGGCAGGGCGGTTGCCGCCGGCAACGGAAAGCTGATGGAGCGTCTTGGGATTTCGTATCAGGAATGCACGCAGGCGGGAACGGTTGTGCATGTGGCGATTGACGGAAGCTACGCAGGGCATATTTTAATCTCCGACCGCATTAAGCCGCATGCGAAGGAAGCCATTCTGGAGCTGAAAAAATGCGGCGTAAAAGAGATTGTCATGCTGACGGGAGACGCTTTTGCGGCGGCGGCGCAGACGGCTGAGGCGCTTGGCATAGAAACGTTTTACAGCGGCTTGCTTCCGGCGGATAAAGTGGAAAAAGTAGAAGAGCTGCTGAGCCGGAAAAAAGAAAAAGAAAAGCTTGCGTTTGCAGGAGACGGGATCAACGACGCGCCTGTGCTTGCGCGGGCGGATCTTGGGATTGCAATGGGCGCGCTTGGAAGCGACGCGGCCATCGAGGCGGCCGACGTCGTTTTGATGGACGATGATCCGGCAAAGATTGCAAAGGCAGTCCGCATCTCCCGTAAATGCATGCGTATCGTCTATGAAAATATTTATTTCGCTATTGGCGTCAAGCTGCTGTGCCTTGCGCTTGGCGCGCTGGGAATTGCGAATATGTGGCTTGCCATTTTTGCCGATGTGGGCGTTATGGCGCTTGCAGTGCTGAATGCAATACGGGCGTTGTTTGTAAAACGCAGTTAGGAGGAAGGCATGGAAAAAAAGGAAGCGATGTGCTGCGAGCATACGCAGGTGCACGAAGAGCTTTTGCAGATTATCCGGCAGACGATGCCGGAAGAGACGGAATTATATGATCTGGCAGAATTGTTTAAAGTGTTTGGAGATTCCACCCGGATTCGGATTTTATTTGTGCTGTTTGAAGCGGAGGTCTGCGTCTGCGATCTGGCTGCCGCGCTGCATATGACGCAGTCGGCGATCTCGCATCAGCTGCGGATTTTAAAGCAGAATAAACTGGTCAGAAGCAGAAGGGAAGGAAAATCCATCTTCTATTCACTGGCCGACGCGCATGTGCGTACGATGATTGCGCAAGGGCGCGAGCATATTGAAGAAGACAGAAAGCAGATAACAGGCAATCCTGCATCTTAACTGCATAGAATAAAAGAAAAAGAGGTTTTTATGTTTCAGGTGACGCCAAGGTATCATTTTATGAAGCTGTTTTTTGATAACCGTCCGCGTGCATATGCAGAATTAAAGGGAGGCGCGGATTACCCCAATCTGCGTGGGTGCGTTTATTTTTATGAATCGTCAGACGGAGGAATTCTTGTGGAGGCGGAGGTGTTTGGGCTTCCGGATGCAGTCGGAATGGATGCGCCCGCTTTTTATGGATTTCATATACATGAGAATGGCGATTGCTCCGGGGATTTTTCCAAAGCGGGAACGCATTACAATCCCATGCGCCGGGCGCATCCGCATCATGCCGGAGATCTGCCGCCCCTTTTGTCAGTGGACGGATACGCATGGCTTGCTTTTTATAAAGACGATCTGACGCTGCATGATATTGTGGGGAAATCTGTGATCCTGCACAGAAATTCGGATGATTTTATGACGCAGCCGTCCGGCGGAGCGGGGGAGATGATTGCATGCGGCGTGATTGAGCTGTCGGATGACAGGAAGTTTTCTTCTGGTTTATAAAAAATTAATAAAAATTTTAGAAAGTCTTGCAAATTTAGTCGAAATCTGATAGAATATATTCACCTTTATTTGTAAGCGGTAAGCCGGAAGGCAGTCTTTCTGCGGGAAGAGCAGGCTTGCCGTTACAGGAATCTGATTTAGAAAAGACGGAGGAAGAGAAGCATGGAAGGAATGGATAATCAATATCCGATGAACGGACAGGTGGGCGGCGATGGCGGCAAAGGAATGGCAATCGCAAGTATGATACTTGGCATTGTTTCGATTGTGCTGTGCTGTATCTGGTACATAAGCGTGACTTCTGCGATTGTTGGCATCGTGCTTGGCATATTGCATAATAAGAAAAATGGAAGATGCGGCATGTCAACGGCTGGAATCGTATGCAGTATTATCGGTATAGTGATTACGGTAGCTCTTATCATTTTTGTAACAGTGCTTGGGGTTGCGGCGCTGAGCGGACTGGAAGCTCTGGAAGGATACGCAATGTAGCGGACCGTCAGACGAGAAGTTTGGAAATAATATGGAAAGAGCGCGAATATTGCAGGAAGCGGAACCGGAAGGTTCCGCTTCTCTTGCATTCCGGAATGAAATTGTGCTAAGATGAGTGCAGCAGACACAGGATGCGGGGCAGTTATGCAGAATGGAGTGAATCAATTATGAAGGAAGAAAGTTTTTATCCGAACGAACAGGATGAAAAGCAGCAGGAGCAGGGGTCTGGCGTTTCGCTGGAAAAGCCGCGGCAGAGCATTTATAAAGAAGGCGTTCCGCAGCGGCAGGGAGAATACTGTCAGAGCGGAAGCGTGCAGGAGGAAGCGCGCCGGTCGTATGCATATGACGCTTCAACGCAGGGGAATCCGTACGGCAGCGACGTCGAATCAATGCGTCAGGAGGGCAGGCGGGAAGAGAGCCAGGGATTTGGCATTGCTTCCATGACGCTTGGCATCCTGTCGCTGCTGCTGTTTTGCACCTGCGTAAACGTTGTTCTGGCGATTGTGGCGATCGTATTTGGCATTGTTCAGCTTGGGAGGACAGAAAACCGGAAGGCAATGGCGGTGACGGGCATCGTTACATCCGTTTTGTCTCTGATTTTGCTGGTAATTTTTATAATCGCGTTTATGGGCTCCGCGGACTTTCAGCAGGGCTTTCGGGAGGTACAGGAGAACTTCAACTATAATTATGACGACTACGATCAATATGACTATGATTACGATGATGCGGACGATTTTTATGAGGACGGAGGCGATGGATTCGATATCGATTTTCCGGATGAGGATTTTACCTTTTAAGCGATGCGCCGGAGCCGGGCTGCTGTTGCGCATTTTCTGAAAATTTGTTAAAATCATACTTTGCAGCAGTGGAACGGCAGGTTACAGGCTTTTGGACAGAAGCGGGAAAAGGAGGCGCCAATGAGTTACGCGGATCAGGCATTTGTGGCGATGTGCAAAGACATTTTGGAAAACGGGGTCAGTACGGAAGGCGAAAAGGTGCGTCCGAAATGGGAGGATGGCGCAAGCGCCTATACGATTCGGAAGTTTGCAGTCGTAAATCGTTACGATTTATCGAAAGAATTTCCGGCTCTGACGCTGCGGCGGACGGCGATCAAAAGCTGTACGGATGAGCTGCTTTGGATCTGGCAGAAAAAATCAAATAATGTGAAGGATTTAAACAGCCATATCTGGGATGCATGGGCAGACGATACAGGGTCGATCGGAAAGGCTTACGGCTACCAGATGGGCGTGAAGCATACGTATAAAGAAGGCTGTATGGATCAGGTGGACCGCGTGATTTATGACCTGAAGCATCAGCCGTTTTGCCGCAGGATTATAACCAATCTGTATGTACATGCGGATTTGCATGAAATGAACCTGTATCCCTGCGCGTACAGCATGACGTTTGGCGTGACGCAGGATAAAGCGGATGGAGGGCTGATTTTAAACGGCATTCTAAACCAGCGGTCGCAGGACGTTTTAACGGCCAACAACTGGAATGTCTGCCAGTATGCGGTTCTTCTGCATATGCTGGCGCAGGTGTGCGGCATGCGGGTCGGAGAATTTGTGCACGTCATTGCGGACGCGCATATCTATGACAGACACATTCCGCTTGTGGAGGAGCTGATTACAAGGGAGCAGCATCCGGCGCCAAAGTTCTGGCTGAATCCTGAGGTCAGAGACTTTTATCAGTTTACGCCGGACGACGTTCGTCTGGACGATTACAGGGTCGGACCACAGATCAAAAATATTCCGGTAGCGGTTTAGGAGGGCTTTATGCAGTTGATAGCGGCAGTGGATCAAAACTGGGCGATTGGAAAAAAGAATAAGCTGTTAGTCAGCATTCCGGCGGATATGAAGTTTTTTCGTGAAACGACGACGGGAAAAGTCGTCGTCATGGGCAGGAAGACGCTTGAGAGCTTTCCAAACGGCCTTCCGCTGAAAAACAGGACGAATATTGTATTGTCGAAACAGCCCTCGTTTGCAGTAAAAGGAGCCATCGTCGTGCATTCCGCAGCGCAGCTGAAAGAAGCGCTTGCACAATATGACAGCGACGACGTCTTTGTAATCGGGGGAGAGAGCGTGTATCGGATGCTCCTTCCGGAATGCGATACGGCGCATATTACGAAAATTGATTATGCATATGAAGCGGACGCTTATTTTCCCAATCTGGACATGGACCCGGAGTGGGAGATTGCGGCGGACAGTGAAGAGCAGACATATTTTGATCTGGAATACCGCTTTTTGAAATACAGACGGAAATGACACGGAAAGGCGGAACGCGTAAATGGATATAACAGGAAGAAAGTTATTTGTAAGGGCCTTGCTGGAAGAAGGCGTTGATACCATATTTGGCTATCCGGGCGGCATGGTGACGGACGTCATGGATGAATTATATAAGCAGGATGAAATTCGCCTAGTGCTGCCGCGCCATGAGCAGGCGCTGATCCATGAGGCGGAGGGGTATGCGAAAGCGACCGGCAAGGTCGGCGTCTGTCTGGTTACAAGCGGCCCGGGGGCGACGAATACGATTACGGGGCTTGCAGATGCGCATTACGACAATATTCCGCTTGTATGCTTTACCGGTCAGGTGCCGTTGAGCCTGATTGGAAACGATGCGTTTCAGGAAGTCGATATCGTGGGCATGACGCGAAGCATTACGAAATACGGCGTAACGGTGCGGGACCGGAAGGATCTGGGGAAAATCATCAAGATGGCGTTTCATATTGCAAGAACCGGAAAGCCGGGGCCGGTTTTGATTGATCTTCCGAAGGACATTCAGACGCAGTCCGGAGACGGCAGGTATCCGGATACCGTAAACATCCGCGGATATAAGCCAAATGAAGGCGTGCACGTGGGGCAGCTGAAAAAGGCGTATAAATTGTTAAAAGCGGCGCACAGGCCGCTGATTCTTGCGGGCGGCGGCGTTCTTCTGGGCAGGGCGCAGAAGGAGCTGCAGGAGTTTGTCGAGAAGATGAAAGTTCCGGTCGTTACGACGATTATGGGAAAAGGCGCGATTCCCGCAAAGCATCCGTATTATATTGGCAACAGCGGCATGCATGGCCGCTATGCGGCGAATATTGCGGTCAGCGAGTGCGATGTGCTGTTTTCCATAGGGACGCGTTTTAACGACAGGATTACGGGAGATCTGAATGAATTTGCGCCGAATGCAAAGATTGTGCATATTGATATCGATACGGCGGCGATTTCCAGGAACGTCGTCGTAGACGTGCCGATCGTGGCGGATGCAAAGCTGGCGCTGGAAAAGCTGAACGAATGGGCGGAGCCGAAAAATACAAAGGGCTGGCTGGAGCAGATTCGCGTATGGGATCAGGAAAATCCACTGGAAATGCGCAGAGACAGAGGCATGACGCCGCAGATGATACTGGAGGCGATCAATGCGGAATTTGACGCCTGCGTAATTACGACAGATGTGGGACAGCATCAGATGTGGGCGACGCAGTATCTGGAATTTGGCGGTGAAAAGCAGTTTATCACTTCCGGCGGGCTTGGAACGATGGGATTTGGATTCCCGGCGGCTCTGGGCGCAAAAATCGGAAGGCCGGACCTTCCGGTCATCTGCATCACAGGGGACGGCGGTTTTCAGATGAATATGCAGGAAATGGCGACGGCGATTACGGAAGACGCGCCTGTGATTATCTGTCTTTTCAACAATCAATATCTGGGCATGGTGCGTCAGATGCAGCAGTTATTTTATGGAAAGCGTTACGAAGCGACGTGTCTGCGGCGCAGAAGGACGTGTCCGGCCAACTGCAAGGGGAAAAGCGAGGCATGCCCGCCTTATCTGCCGGACTTTATGCAGTTTGCAAAGGCTTATGGCGCGCATGGCATCCGCGTGGAGCGGGAGGAGGAGATCGCTGCGGCCCTGAAGGAGGCGCGCGCGCATGCTGACGCGCCGACGGTGATAGAATTTATGATTTCCAGCGATGAGCTCGTTCTGCCAATGGTGCAGGGCGGCACGCCGATGAGCAAAATGATATTGAAGTAGGGAGGGACGGAGATGAAAAACAGATGGATCGCGCTTTATGTGGAAAATCAGGTAGGCGTACTGGCAAAAGTTTCCGGCTTGTTTTCCGGCAAATCCTACAACCTGCAAAGCCTGACCGTCGGAACGACGGAGGATGAAACAGTCTCCCGTATGACGATTTGCGTGGCAAGCGACGATATTACGTTTGAGCAGATCAAAAAGCAGCTGAATCGGATGGTGGAAGTCATCAAAGTGATCGATCTGACGAACGTGCCGCTGCATATGAAGGAAATCCTGTTTGCAAAAGTGCTGCACTGTTCGACGGCGGAGAAAGAAGAGGTCTTTCAGATTGCGCAGGTGTTTGACGTACAGGTGGCAGATATCGGAAAGGATGGCGTGCTTTTGGAATGCAAATTGACGGAGAGGCGGAATAATGAGCTGATCGTGCTTTTGAAAAGCCGCTTTAAGCAGATTGAGGTCGTACGGGGCGGCGCTGTCGCAATTGAGTCGATCAGCACATCCTGTCGATAGAGGCTCTCGGAAGGTGAAAAAGGAGCGCGTCTGAAACATGCGTTGTGTTTCAGACGCGCTCCTTCGTTGTTATCGTGCCATGATCTGAAGAATTTCTCCCACATACATGGTATGAAAATCGCCGTCTTTGTAATGCGCGGGCAAAATGCTTTCATCCAGAAAGGAATCTGGCGTCAGTCTGGAAGCGGATAACAGTTTACAGGTGATGACAAGATTGCCTTCATCAATAAATGGAATCTCATCCGCATAGTTGACGTGCAGATGCGTCATTTTCATTTTATCCTCCCGCTTGCCGGAAACGCTGCCCAAATACATCAGGATAGAGCGGCTGAAGCCTTTCTGGAAAAATGTCAGCGAAAATGTGCCGTTTGCATCCATAAGCCCTTTGGTATAGCGGGAGTCGCGGACAAATACATAACAGACATTTTTGTTCCAGAGAACGCCAAAGCCACCCCAGCTGATGGTCATGGAGTTCGTCATTTCGCGGTTGCCGGCGGTCAGAACCGCCCAGTCTTTGCCAAGCGTCGTAAATGGGTTAGTTTCAAACACTTCGATTGGACAGGGTTGAAACGTGTGCATAATGTCGCCTCCAATTAAATTATATTTTATTTAGTATAGCATACGAAAATAACAGTGTAAATAATGGGAGAAAACCGCGGCGCGTCAGACTCCGTTCAGCGCGTACTCGGAAATTACTTTTCCGATGGCAAGGATGTTGCAGCTTCCTTTGAATTCAAATCTGGCTGAAAATCCGCTGGTAAAAAATATTTGCAGCTCGCAGTCCGGCACGAACTCAGCAAAGCCCGGCGTCTGAACGCTGAAATAATGAATCTGAGAATAGGGCAGCGTAGAGAAGTCTTTTCGTTTTCCGGTAATGCCCTGTACGTCAATCGTGATAATGCGCTTGTTGGTGAAGATCACCTGATCCCGGACCGTTTTAAACGCGCCCAGGATGGACTCTCCGTCAATAAAAAGACGGAAGACGTCAGGATTTACGTCTTTCTCCTGAATGGGGCGCAGGTCAAATACAATTCCGTTCGCAAAATTAATCATAATGTGTCCCTTCTTTCTGTGTTTATCCGATCTTATCCGATCTCTTCTTCCTTGCGATGATTCCAGTATATTTTATGTTGCAGGAGATGTAAAGCGGTTTGTCGTACACAAATTCCTTTAAATTCGCTGATTTTAAGCCGATGAGCTGTTAAAATATTAAGGAAACTTTAAAGAATTGCCGTCTTTTTTGTAAATAAAATTTCCGTTACAATAAAAACAGGAAAAATCACGGAGCGTGGCGCGCTGTCACGCGCCGGAGCACAGGGGGAGAATGATGTATCGTATATTGGTTTGTGATGATGAGAAAGATATTGTGTCTGCGCTGCGCATTTATCTGACGAGTGAAGGATATGACGTAGTGGAAGCGTACAACGGACGTGAAGCAGTCAGGCTTGTAAGGGAGCAGGAAATTCACCTTGCGCTTATGGATATTATGATGCCGGAAATGGACGGCATCAGCGCGATGGTAAAAATCCGGGAGATCAGCAATCTGCCCATTATTTTTCTGACGGCGAAAGGAGAAGATACCGACAAGGTGCTTGGGCTTACGGTAGGCGCGGACGATTACGTTACAAAGCCGTTTAATCCCGTTGAATTGCAGGCGCGGGTTAAATCGCAGCTCAGACGCTACATGCAGCTTGGCGGCGGAGCGGTGAAAGACGTGCTGCAGCTTGGAGGCATTGCGTTAGACGACAGGGCGAAAGAAGTGACGCTGGATGGAGAGCCCGTTTCCCTGACCAGGACGGAATACGATATTTTAAAGCTTCTGATGGAGAATAAGGGAAAGGTATTTTCTCCGGCGCAGATTTATCAGGCGGTATGGAAGGACACTGCCTTTGGCGCGGAAAATACGGTGGCGGTACATATTCGGCATTTACGGGAAAAGCTGGAATACGATCCGGCCAGGCCGCGTTTCTTAAAAGTAGTATGGGGCAGAGGGTATAAGCTGGAGGAGGAATTTGAATGAGAAAATTATGCTACAAAAAATGGGTCAAAGCGATTGCGGCTGTGCTGTTCCTGCTTAGTCTGAATGCTATGGAGCTTTCCTTTTTTGCTATGGCAGTCTGCGCAGGGGAAGGCGTTTACGACAGAAAAATAGAAGAAACGAGAGAGGACTGGCAGCAAACAGTACAGCTTCGGTATACGGTAACGGCTTTGGCGGATTATCAGAATGCATTTGGCATTTCGGAATTAAAAGACACAAATTTTCTTTATGCCGTGCGCAAAAAAGAAGCAGAAGATCCGACGGAATTCAGCAGAGATCCGGCTATGTATGAAGTGTGGAATCTCGACGCGGACGCAGAGGAAGACGGGCTGACGCTCCATTCGTATGTAATCGGAGAGCAGACGGAGTTTATAACGGCGGATTCGGCGTTTGATGCAGCATACCTTTATAATGAACCGGAGGTCCTCACAGCAAGAGCATTCATCGAAGCCTTGTATTATGTATGGGATGCGGACGCTGTTTTTGCAAAAGCGGGCGAAAGCTTTTATCAGGTTTCTTTTTATACGTCGGATGCGCCGCTGCAGGCGCAGATAAAAGAAGCGGGCTATGAGAGCGGAGGCGCCGTCTTTCAGTGGACAGATCCGAATCTTCGCATCCGCGTGGAGGAGGCCGCGTTTACAGCAGCGGAAATTCCGATTCTGAGCCAGAGTGAGCTGGAAGCTCTGGGAGACGTTTATATGGCGGGAGAGCAGGACGGGGATGGGGAGTATGTTATTGAGGGGGATAGCGTGGCAATCTCATATCTGTCGGAAGAAGGATGCACATATGACGTATTTTCCTGCGTCAGATCCCCATTGAAGACAAATGGAGCCTTCTGGGATTTAAGCTTTTTTGGAAAAATAGCCGCATGGGAGAAGCAGGACTTTTTTGTGCAGGCGGAATGGGCGCTTCGCATTTTGTATACGATTCGTTATCCTGCCTTTATCTGTTTCTGGATGTTTCTGGCGCTGACGGCCGCAACGTTTTTTGTGCTGATGACGGGAGCGGGACGTCGGAAGGATGGAACGATTGCGGCGCGGGTCTGGGAACGGATACCGGCGGATGTATGGTGTGTTCTGACCATAATCATTCTTGCGTGTATACCGGTGGCGGTGTCTGAAGGCCGCTACAGCCGTCTGACCATTTTATTTGGCATACTGTATGCGCTTGCGGGAGAAATAGCGTTTCTCTGGTTTTGCATGAGCATGGCGGTGCGCATCAAGATTGGCTCGCTCTGGAAAAACACCGTCTGCTACCGTGTGCCGGCGCGTCTGATGAGGCTGTGCAGACGCACGCTGCAAACGTTTGACCGCACGTTTCCCATGCTGTGGAAAGCATGGAGCGTTATGGCGGCGCTCGCGCTGTTGGAACTGATCGGGCTGTCCATGAGCGCGTATAGTCCCAGGATGCAGATTTTGCTCTGGTTTACGGAAAAAGCGCTGCTGTATGCGTTTCTTACAAAGCGCTTTCTGCAAATGAAAAAATTGCAGGATGCGGCCGGCGCGCTTGCGGAAGGGAAGATGGATGGCAGACTTGAAACGGAAAATATGTTTGGAGAATTTCGGCGGCACGGCGAAAGCCTGAACCATATTCAGGACGGCATCCGCATTGCAGTGGAGGAGCAGCTGAAAAGCGAGCGGTTTAAAACGGAGCTGATTACAAACGTGTCGCACGATATCCGAACGCCGCTGACGTCCATTATCAATTACGTGGATCTGATGGAAAAAGAAAACATAGAAAGCCCTGTGCTCAAGGAATATCTGGAGGTGCTAAGCAGACAGTCCGCGCGCCTGAAAAAGCTGATAGAAGACCTGATGGAAGCGTCCAAAGCGTCTACCGGAAATCTGGCGGTGGCATGGGAGCCGTGCGATGCGAATATCATGCTGACGCAGACGGTTGGAGAATTTGAAGAAAAGCTGAAGGCGGCGCAGATCGAATTAATTGTCATGTGCGGCGAGCCGTCTGTCATACAGGCGGACCCCCGGCATCTGTGGCGCATTTTTGAGAATCTGATGAACAATATCTGCAAGTATGCGCTCCCGACGTCAAGGGCTTACGTCAATATCGAGAAGGAGGATGGCTTCGCAAGGATTGTGTTTCGCAATATTTCCAGATATGCGCTGCATATCGACAGTGCGGAACTGACGGAGCGCTTTGTGCGCGGAGACAGCTCCAGAAATACGGAAGGCAGCGGACTGGGCCTCTCCATTGCGCAGAGCCTGACCGAGCTGATGCAGGGCAGGTTTGAGCTGTCGGTTGATGGCGACCTGTTTAAAGTGACGCTGTCATTTCCCGAGGCGCAGGCGGATTGACTCTTGACAAACGGCAGCGGTTCGCCGTATACTGTTTATGCAAAAGACGATGTCAGACCCTTCGTCCTATTACAGGAAGAAGGGTTCTTTTTATATCAACAGGAAATGCATACAAAACAGGAGGACGCCATGTACAACAAAGTTGAAACCAGTCTGAATTTTGTGGATCGTGAAAAACAGACGGAGAAATTCTGGAAAGAGCACGACATATTCCGAAAAAGTATGGAGAACCGCAAAGGGGGCGAGACATACACGTTTTATGACGGGCCGCCTACGGCCAACGGCAAGCCGCATATCGGTCATGTCTTAACCCGCGTGATAAAAGATATGATTCCGAGATATCAGACGATGAAGGGCAAATACGTGCCGCGGAAGGCCGGATGGGATACGCATGGGCTTCCGGTTGAGCTGGAAGTGGAAAAGCTTTTGGGATTAAACGGAAAAGAGCAGATCGAGGCGTACGGAATGGAGCCCTTTCTTGAAAAATGCAAGGAATCCGTATGGAAATACAAAGGAATGTGGGAAGACTTTTCCGGAACGGTTGGCTTCTGGGCGGATATGGACGATCCGTATGTGACGTATCACGATGATTTTATCGAATCGGAATGGTGGGCGTTAAAACAGATCTGGGATAAAAAACTCTTATATAAAGGCTTTAAAATTGTGCCGTACTGTCCGCGCTGCGGCACGCCGCTGTCGTCGCAGGAAGTGGCGCAGGGGTATCAGACGGTAAAGGAACGCTCCGCCATCGTACGGTTTTCCGTTGTCGGGGAAGACGCGTATTTTCTGGCGTGGACGACGACGCCGTGGACGCTGCCAAGCAACGTCGCGCTCTGCGTCAATCCGGATGAGACGTACTGCAAGGTGAAGGCGGCGGACGGAAATACGTATTATCTGGCGGAAGCGCTTTTAGAGAAGGCGCTTGGCGTTTTGAAGAAAAAAGAAGAGGGCGCCGCGGCATACGAGGTTCTGGAAACGTATCGGGGAAAAGACCTTGAATATAAGGCGTATGAGCCGCTGTTTTCCTTTGCGGACGAGATCATTGCCAGACAGCGCAAAAAGGCGCATTACATCACGTGCGACAGCTATGTTACGATGACGGACGGAACGGGAATCGTGCATATTGCGCCGGCGTTTGGCGAGGATGACGCCAACGTGGGCAGGAAGTATGATCTGCCGTTCGTACAGCTTGTCAATGGCAAAGGCGAAATGACGGAAGAGACGAATTATGCGGGCGTGTTTGTGAAAAAAGCGGACCCGATGGTGCTTGCAGAGCTGAAGGAGAAGGGGCTGTTATTTGACGCGCCTGAATTTGAGCATGACTATCCGCATTGCTGGAGATGCGATACGCCGCTGATCTATTATGCGAGAGAATCCTGGTTCATCAAAATGACGGCTGTCAAAGAAGATCTGATTCGCAACAATAACACGGTCAACTGGATTCCGGAATCCATTGGAAAGGGCCGGTTTGGAGACTGGCTGTCGAATATTCAGGACTGGGGCATATCCCGCAACCGTTACTGGGGCACGCCGCTGAATGTATGGGAGTGTGAATGCGGTCGCCAGGAATGCATCGGAAGCCGCGCCGAGCTTGCGGAAAAAAGCGGAAATCCGGAAGCCGCAGGCGTAGAGCTGCATCGTCCGTATATTGACGAGGTGACGATGCCATGTCCGGACTGCGGGAAGATCATGCGCCGCGTGCCGGAGGTCATTGACTGCTGGTTCGATTCCGGCGCGATGCCGTTTGCGCAGCACCATTATCCGTTTGAGAATGAAGAGCTTTTTAAGCAGCAGTTTCCGGCGCAGTTCATTTCAGAAGCCGTTGATCAGACGCGCGGCTGGTTCTACTCCCTGATGGCCGAATCGACGCTTCTGTTCAACCGTTCGCCCTATGAAAACGTCATCGTGCTTGGACATGTGCAGGATGAGAAGGGGCAGAAGATGAGCAAGTCGAAGGGCAATGCGATCGACCCGTTTGAAGCGCTGGAAAAATACGGCGCGGATGCGATTCGCTGGTATTTTTACATCAATTCGGCGCCGTGGCTTCCGAATCGTTTCCACGGCGGCGCAGTGCAGGAGGGCCAGCGTAAATTTATGGGGACGCTCTGGAATACGTATGCGTTTTTTGTGCTGTATGCCAATATCGACGCGTTTGACGCGTCAAAATATGCGCTGGAATACGAAAAGCTGTCGGTTATGGACCGTTGGCTGCTGTCCAGATTAAACAGTCTGATTGACGACGTGGACAGAAATCTGGGCAGCTATCGGATTCCGGAAGCGGCACGGGCGCTGGATCATTTTGTAGATGAGATGAGCAACTGGTATGTCAGAAGGAGCAGGGAGCGCTTTTGGGCAAAGGGCATGGAACAGGATAAAATCAATGCCTATATGACATTATATACGGCGCTTGTTACCGTTGCGAAATGCGCGGCGCCAATGATTCCGTTTCTGTCGGAGGACATCTACCGGAATTTAGTGTGCAGTATAGAGCGGAACGCGCCGGAGAGCGTGCATCTGTGCGATTTCCCCGCGGCGGATGCGGATAAGATCGACAAAGAGCTGGAAAAACATATGGACGCCGTTTTAAACCTTGTCGTGATGGGGCGCGCATGCCGGAATACGGCGAATATCAAGAACCGCCAGCCAATTGGAACGATGTATGTGAAGGCGCCGTATGATCTGCCGGAGCTGTATGTCAGAATTATCGAAGAGGAGCTGAATGTAAAAAAAGTGATCTTCACAGACGACGTCAGCGCGTTTACGACCTATGCGCTGAAGCCGCAGCTGCGTACCGTTGGGCCAAAATATGGAAAATATCTGGGGCAGATCCGGCAGACGTTATCCGATCTGGACGGCAATGCGGCGATGGCGGAACTTCGCTCTTCGGGTATGCTGAAACTTGACAGTATCAGCAGTGACGTTGTATTATTAGAAGAGGATCTTCTTATTACCATGACGCAGACAGAGGGTTATGTGACGGAGGGCAATAATGAAGTGACGGTCATATTGGATACGCGTCTGACGGAATCGCTGATCGAGGAAGGATACGTTCGCGAGCTGATGAGCAAAATTCAGACGATGCGCAAGGAAGCCGGCTTTGAAGTGACGGATCAAATTGCGCTTTCCTGTCGGTCCGATGGAAAAGCCGCCAGGATTCTTAAGAAGAACCGGGAAGTGATTCAGCAGGAGGCGCTTGCGCCGGAGATGACGGATAAAGCGCTGGGCGGCTATGAGAAGGAATGGAATATCAACGGAGAATCCATCGTTCTGGAAGTGAAAAAACTGGTATGACAAAGCGATACAACGGCCAAGAAGGAGGAACTTACTTGAAAAAGGAATTATTTGACAAGGAACAGTTTAAAAAAGAGGTAAAAGACCACGTCAGGACGCTTTACCGCAAGACATTGGAAGAGGCAAATCAGCAGGAGATCTTTCAGGCGGTATCTTATGCGGTAAAAGACGTTATCATCAATCAGTGGATGGAAACGCAGCAGAGCATGAAGAACAAAGACCCGAAAGTCGTTTATTATATGTCCATGGAATTTCTGATGGGGCGGGCGCTTGGCAATAATCTGATTAATCTGACGACCTATCAGGCAGTGGCGGAAGCGCTGCAGGAAATGGGACTGGATTTGAATGCAATCGAAGATCAGGAGCCGGACCCGGCGCTTGGCAACGGCGGACTTGGACGGCTTGCGGCATGCTTCATGGAGTCATTGTCTACGCTTGGATATGCGGCATATGGCTGCGGCATCCGCTATCGCTATGGCATGTTCCGCCAGAAAATCGAAGACGGATTTCAGATGGAAGCGCCGGATAACTGGTTAAAAGACGGCTATCCGTTTGAACTCAGAAGGCCGGAGTATACGTATGAAGTGAAATTTGGCGGCTATGTCCGCGCAGTCCATGCGCCGGACGGCAGGATGAAGTTTATACAGGAGGGCTACCAGTCCGTACGCGCCGTTCCGTACGACATGCCGATCATCGGTTATGACAACCATGTTGTGAATACGCTGATGATCTGGGACGCGGAACCGGCAGAGTGTTTTGAACTGGATTCCTTTGACAAGGGAGATTACCATAAAGCGGTGGAGCAGGAAAATCTTGCGCGAAATCTGGTGGAGGTGCTCTATCCGAATGACAACCATATTGCGGGCAAGGAGCTGCGCTTAAAACAGCAGTATTTCTTCGTATCGGCAAGCGTGCAGCGCGCCGTTGCAAGATTTAAGAAATTGCATGACGATATTCACGATCTGCCGAAGAAAGTGGCGTTTCAGCTGAATGATACGCATCCGACGGTAGCCGTGGCGGAGCTGATGCGGTATCTGGTGGATGAAGAAGAGTTGCAGTGGGAAGACGCATGGGACATTACGACAAAAGTCTGCGCGTATACGAATCATACGATTATGGCGGAGGCGCTTGAAAAATGGCCGATTGAAATCTTCTCAAGGCTGCTTCCGAGAATTTACCAGATCGTAGAAGAAATCAACCGCAGGTTTATTTTGCAGATTCAGCAGCGTTATCCGGGCGACAATGGCAAGGTGGAGCGCATGGCGATTATCTACAACGGACAGGTGAAGATGGCGCATCTTGCAATTGCGGCGGGCCATTCGGTAAACGGCGTGGCAAGGCTGCACACAGAAATCTTAAAGAACCAGGAGCTGCGGGATTTCTATGAAATGTATCCGGATAAGTTCAACAATAAGACGAACGGCATTACACAGCGGCGTTTCCTTTTGCACGGCAACCAGCTTCTGGCCGGGTGGGTGACGGACCATATCGGGGAAGACTGGATTACGGATTTAAGCAAAATCAAAAAAGTGGCGCTGTATGCAGAGGATGAGAAAGCGCAGCATGAATTTATGAACATCAAATACCAGAATAAGCTGCGCCTTGCAAAATATATCAAAGAGCACAATGGCATTGACGTGGATCCGCGTTCCATTTTTGACGTGCAGGTAAAGCGTCTGCATGAGTATAAGAGACAGCTTTTAAATATACTGCATATTATGTATCTGTACAATGAGCTGAAGGAGCATCCGGATCGTGAATTTTATCCGAGGACGTTTATTTTTGGCGCGAAGGCGGCGGCCGGATATAAAATCGCAAAACTGACGATCAAGCTGATTAACAGCGTGGCAAATGTAATCAACAACGATAAGAGCATCAACGGAAAAATTAAAGTGGTGTTTATTGAAGATTATCGCGTATCGAATGCAGAATGGATCTTTGCGGCGGCCGACGTCAGCGAGCAGATTTCGACGGCGAGCAAGGAAGCGTCCGGCACAGGCAACATGAAATTCATGTTAAACGGCGCGGTAACGATTGGCACGATGGACGGCGCCAATGTGGAGATGTTGGAAGAAGTGGGCAAGGAGAACATGTTTATTTTTGGCATGAGCTCCGACGAAGTGATTGCCCATGAGAAGAACAGAGACTACAATCCAATGCAGATTTTCAATAACGATCAGGAGATCCGTAAGGTTCTGATGCAGCTGATCAATGGATTTTATTCTCCGCAGAACAGCGAGCTGTTCCGGGAACTGTATAATTCGCTGTTAAATACGCAGAGCAGCCGGTATGCCGATACGTATTTCATACTTGCGGATTTCCATTCTTATGCGCAGGCGCAGAGGGATGTGGAGGAAGCGTATCGGGATGAAAAGCGATGGGCGAAAATGGCGATGCTGAATACGGCATGTGCCGGGAAGTTTTCTTCCGACCGCACGATTCAGGAATATGTGGATGAAATCTGGCATTTGGATAAGCTTATCGTAGATAAACTGTAAAAGAAAAGCGTTTGAACATAAAAAGCGGGTGAGCAAGGGGGGTTCCTGGCTCATCAGGCTTTTTATTTCAAATAAAAAAATCAGGAAGGAGAAGGGAATGGGAAATGTAGTAAAAAAAGGAATCTGCCTGTTACTGGCATGCATGCTGGCGCTGCCGCTGCATAGTCTGGACGTGCATGCGGCGGATGCGAACGAGGATATCGTGGATGTGCTTGAAGTGACAGAGAGGGATGCGATTCAGAACAATTATTTTTCGTATACGTCATATTTTGGCAAAGACTGGACCGTCAATGCCAGCGAGGCGTATATCGACCTCGGCAGTTCGGATGAGAGAGCCGGTGAGTGCTATTACGAGATCCATTTTAAGGGAAGCGGAATTGAGGTGCTTGCGACAAAGGCGTCGACGCATGGAAAGGTAGCGTTTTCCGTTGACGGCGGGGAAGAGACGGTAGTGGATCTGTACTACAATGGCAACCGCGTTACCGAGACGGTATATTCCGTAAGCGGTCTGGCGGAAGGGGAGCATACGTTAAAAGCCGTGACGCAGAAGGAAAAGAGCGGCAGCAAGATTGTCAATCAGGTAGCGGGCGCAAAAATTACGCATAAGCCGTATACGGGCGGCACGCCGAATCTTGGCGGCACGATTGCGGATACAAATATGCAGTATACCAAAAGCAGCTACGGTGCGGTTGCGGCGCAGAATACAAATTCTGCAAGGCTGTCGGCATGGAAAAATGATAAGGCAGTCAGCGAAATCGTACTGTACTCCAAAAATTGCAGTCTGGATAATGTCAGCATAACGGCCGGCGATCTGACGGGCAGCGGCGGCACGATTCCTGCAGATCAGGTAAAGACGACGTTCATTAAGACGACAAAAGCGTATAATGGAGCCTACCTCGGATATGGCGATCCAAACAGGGCATATCCGGAAGATAATGGAACGAATCGAAGCGAAGCTTCTGATATTTTGTATCAGGAGGGCGGCGCGGTAGACATCGGCTGGAACAGTGTACAGCCCGTCTGGGTGGAATTTAACGTTCCGGAAGATACGAAAGAAGGCGTATATACCGGAAGCCTGACGGCGACGGCGGACGGCATTGAACAGCCGCTGACGTTTACTTATACACTGACGGTACAGAACATGACATTGCCGTCTGCGGATACATATAAGGATACGTTTGACATAGAACTGTGGCAGTATCCGTACAGCAGCGCGGAATATTACGATGTGGAGCCGTTTTCTGAAAAACATTTAAAGAGCATGGAGTCTTCCATGCAGATTTATAAGGAAATGGGCGGACATGCGATTACAGCGTCAATCGTAGAGGAAGCATGGAACGGACAGACATACAGCAAGAATGACATTCATTATCCGTCTATGGTGAAATGGACGAAGAGCGGAGACGGATTTACATACGATTACACAGATTTTGATAAATGGGTGGAATTCTGCAAGGAACTTGGAATCGGCGATAAAATCGTGCTTTACAGCATTGCGCCGTGGCATAATTCGTTTACCTACTGGGAAAACGGAACAATGAAAAAAGAAGCCTTTACGGCGGGAAGCGACAGGTATAAAGCAGTATGGAAGGATTTTCTGGAAGATCTGATCGCGCATCTGGAGGAAAAGGGCTGGTTTGAAGAGGCCTATATCGGAATTGACGAAAGAGGATTCAGCGCGGCGGCGTTTGACGTGATCGACTCCGTCACAAACAGCCAGGGTGAAAGCCTGAAAACGGCGGGCGCGATGGATGCGGTTGGAAGCAAGAGAGAGCTTGCCATGCGCGTGGATGATCTGAACGTGGGAGACAACGCGGCGGCAGCGCATGCGGATGAGTTTGCGCAGCTTCTGGCAGACAGGAAAGCGGCGGGGCTTCGGACGACGCTGTATTCCTGCACAGAGCATAAGCCGGGTAATTTTACGTTGAGCGCGCCCGGGGAAAGCTACTGGTCGATTATGAATGCGGCAAAAGAGGGCACGACGGGATTTTTGCGCTGGGCATACGACGCATGGGTGGAAGATCCGCTGCGGGATACGACGCATAATGCATTTGAGGCGGGAGACTGCTTCCTGATTTATCCGGATGAGAAGGACGCCGCAAATCCGACAAGCAAGCGTTCTGTGCGTCTGGAAAAGATGGCGGAGGCCATCCGGGACGTGAACAAGCTGATTGTTTTGAAACAGGAAGCGCCGGAACTGAGCGGAGAAATCGAACGGTTATATGAAGCGATTACGATAAGCGCAAGCACGGGCAGAACGTATCTGACCGATCAGGAAAAGACGCGCGTGGCGCAGGAGGTGTCTGCATTCCAGAAAGGCGTATCGGATCTTACGAGCCAGTATCTTGCGTCAACCGGCGACGGACTGCACGTCCTGCAGTCGGAAAAAGAGCTTAAGGTAGGAGAATCCTGGGAGATTCCGGTTAAGCTGAGCAGCGACAAAGAAGACAAGACGATTATTTATAAGTCGGAAGATACGTCCGTTGCTTCCGTAGATGCAAGAGGAAACGTTACGGCAAGGGCGGAAGGCAGCACGACGATTAAGCTGAAGAACAAGGCGAGCGGCTATGCGGCTATCGTAACGATTACCGTAGTGAAAAAAGAGCTGAATCTGAGCAATAAACTGACGGAATACAAATTGCCGGAGAATTATCTGTCTGATGTTGCAAAAGGTGAGAGCACAGATTCACGTCATTACCTTGGGCAGCCGGATATGGTGATGCTCGACGACGAGGAGACGTTAATTACGGCTTATCCGACCGGGCATGGCATTGGTTCCATTGAGATGAGCGTCAGCCGCGACGGTGGAGAGAGCTGGGCGGTAAAAGAAGATATTCCGGAGTCCTGGTCCCGTTCCCGTGAGACGCCAACGATGTACAAACTGGATTTTACAAACGGAGATCGGAAGCTAATCCTGATCAGCGGACGGCCGTCATGGGGCGATTCCGGAGCTGTTGGCGGATGGGATACCTCGATATCGGAAGATGGCGGCGAGACGTGGAGTGAATACAAAAGATTCCATGAGACGTTGCCGGGCGGCGGAGGCAATTATTCGGTTGTTGCGATGGCGAGCTTGATTCAGATGCGCGACGAAGACGGAAATCCCATAGACAAATGGATGGGTGTGTATCATGATCTGAGTTACGTCAATTACAAAACATATCTGACGTTTGACGAAAACGGGGAAGAGCAGTGGACGGCGCCGGAGCGGTATTTGAGTGAATACAGGAACTGGGAGAGCACGTGCCAGATCTGTGAAGTCGGACTGTTCCGTTCGCCGGATGGAAAGCGGATCGTCGGCCTGGCGAGAAGTCAGTCGCATAACAACCTTTCGACGATGTTTTATTCAGATGATGAAGGCGAGACCTGGAGCGAACCGGTTTATCTGCCGGGATCTCTGGCAGGAGAGCGGCATAAGATTTTGTATGATCCAACGGACCCGGAAGGCCAGAGGGTTGTGATTCCGTTCCGTGAAATCAAATATGATTTAAACGGTAACAATCAGTTCGACGGAGGTGCGGACTGGCTGGCTGGCGACTGGGTTGCATGGGTTGGAACGTATGACGATATCATGAATCAGAGAGAAGGCTCATACCGCATTCTGCTCTGCGAAGACTGGTCGGCAAACGCCAAGTCCGGCGATACGGGATACACTGGTTTTGTCGTAAAATCAGACGGCACGTTTATTATGGATACGTATGGGCACTGGGACAAAGAATATTCGGAAAGCCTGCCGAATTACAATGTGCATAACGACTGGTGCTGGATCAAGCAGGCAAAATTTAAGCTTTCGGATCTGGATGAGAGCATTGTTCCGGACTTGCAGGAAAAGCTTGGAAAAGAGCTTGAAAAAGTTCCGGCAGAGGAAGACAGCTCTTTATATACAAGAACCAGCTGGAGAGATTACAAGACGGCTCTGGAAGAAGCGAAGCGAGTGCAGAGTGCGACAGAGACGACGCAGGATGAATGCAATACCGTATTGGCGGCATTGCGGGCGGCGTATCAGGCGCTTGTTGTAAGGGGAGCGGATACGATTGATGAGCCGGATCAGCCGGGACCGGACGAACCGGGACCAGATGAACCGGAAAATCCAACACCGGAAAATCCAACGCCGGAAAATCCGACGCCGGAGGAACCGAAGCCAGATCAGCCAGGAGGGGGCAATCAGCCTTCCGGCGACGGAACGCCAGCGCCGCAGCCACAGCCGGGACAGGATAACCAGATTACGGAAGGCGCGGTTTATCCGGTCGGAGATTTTGACTATCAGGTAATCAGCAATACGGATCTGACGGTAGCGTTTGTAAAAACCCGCAATGTAAATCTGAAAAAGATCGTAGTGGGCGATACGGTTCCACTTGGAGGAAAGACATATAAAATCACGTCGATTGCAGCGTCTGCGTTTAAAAACTGCAAGAAAGCGACAAGCGCGGTGATTGGTAAGAATGTCGTAACGATCGGAGCCAGCGCGTTTGAAGGCTGTAAGAAGCTGAAGAAAGTAACGATTCACAGCACGCAGCTGCAGAAAATCGGGAAAAAGGCATTCAAAAACTGTAAGAAGCTGAAATCCATTATCATAAAGAGCAAATCGCTTAAGACGGTAGAAAAAGATGCATTTAAGGGCATGCCCAAAAATGCGAAAATTAAAGCGCCTGCCGCGAAGAAAAAAGCGTATGCAAAGATTCTGGCAAAAGGTGGAAAGCAGATAAAGATTGCATAAAAAAGCATCACAACATGAAACAGCCGCACGGTTTGCCGTGCGGCTGTTTTTAAAAGAATAAGAAAATTTTGGTCAACGTCGCAATGCGGAAAACAAACCGGACGACGCGCCGGTTGGCGAAACAGAGGATTTTGCCAGATCTACATGCTGCACCGTTCCGCAGGTTCCGTTTTCATAGAGGAAAATTCCGGTTTTGCGAATCAGCGCATTGGTAGAATTGTCTTTCGATGCGTTCAGGGAAAAGCTGGTCTCGGCATTGCCAAGATAAATGGCGCCTACGCCGGCTTTGCCAAGCGCGCAGAGCACGTCTTTTCCATTTTCGTCTTTGGTCCAGATGCGAAGCTTGTCAAAGATCGGATCATTTTCATCAATCCAGCCATTGCCATCGGAATCATACGCTGCAAGGTCCGCAAATCCATCCCCGCTTTTTGTGCCGAATAATTCGCTGCCGTCATTGATGATGCCGTCGCCATTTTTATCCAGCGCGAGAAAGCCGCTTCCGGGAGCCAGCGTGGAAATCTCATCCGGCGTGCCGTCCGCATCCAGATCAAAATAGAATTTCTGGTCCGTTACATTTGCCGAAGGCGTATCCAGATTGATGACCAGAGGGTCGCAGAGCGTTTTTGCGCCTGTCGCCGGAGGCAGCATCGTTACGCTTTTCGCGTAAGCTTTTTCAAATGAGCGGCTCATCGTCATGGAAAGATTAAAACTGATTTCCCGTCCATCTGATGTCTTCACGACGCCTTCCGTAGAAAAAGAAGTCTCTTCTGTTTCTGATTCATATTCATATTCCGTATAGGTCCCACCCGTAGAAAGGCCCTCAGACGCAGCCGATCCAAAAAGGCCAAAATTGTTTCGAAAGACAGAGCCTTTGCCCATCAAAAGCATAAGCAGGTAATTGATGGACTGTGACCGGATCGTATGAAGATCCGGACTTGTTCTTCCGGCAGTGGAAACAGGACTGCCAATGCTTTGCGCCTGTCGAAACTGGTTGAACAGATCGTCGCCGGACTGATTTTGATGCTTGGAACGGCTTTTTCTGGAATCCGACTGTTCGCTGTAGCGGTCTACGATCTGCATAGAATGACTCTGCAAAAATCCGCCGCCCCAGCGGGAAAGAGAAGATGAGACGGCTTTTGTCCGCTCATAACTTCTGCGTGACGCCATGTCTACATGGCTTGTTTGTATTTTCACGTACACTCCTCCTTACTTGATATCCGGATTATTTTATTTTGCGTCCCTGTAAAATAAAATAAAAAAGAAGGTAAATTCAAGAACTTCCGTTTTCTTAAACTTACCTTCCCTGGTTTTATTAAGAATGCATTCAAATTACATATCGGAAAAGGGATGGGAATTATTAACACCTGCCGGAGAAGTATTTCTGTAAAACAAAACGAATCCGAAGATCCCAAGCAGGATGAACAGGCCAAAGAAAAGTATGGAGCTCATTTCAAGAGAAACCAGCATTCCCCAGGCGTTGAAGAGGATATGCACAAAAATGGAAAACCAGACAGAGCCTCCCCGGTGGCAGATGTATCCGAGAAACAGGCCAATAAAAACGGCGTAGATGCCCTGAATGACATTCAGATGGAAAACGCCGAATAACAGGGCCTGAAACAGGTTTGCAGCCCAGAATGGCAGCGCTTTTTGGGCGGCGGAGAGGGTGACGCCGCGAAACGTCAGCTCTTCCGAAATCGGGCCAAGCAGCACAGAATATAAAAGCAGCAGAATGGAAGGATTGGAATCCGTCATTCCGGCAGTTTCAAACAGTTTCTGGTAGAAATCCATCCAGCCGGGAAAAAAGGAAGCGGAAATGGAAGTCAGAAGAGCGGATATCATCTGAAGTCCCGGGATCAGAAAGATCAGGCCAAGAAGCAGGCCGGGCTTTGCAAAGCGATCGTATGGAAGGCGCAAATCGCCGCCAAACTGTGCGGTATGCCAGACGGAAAAGATCAGAATGCACGTAATGGAGTAAATGAGAAAGAGAAGCATCTGTCCGTCCTGGCTCTGCAGGGAAGAGGTGACGTCCCAGAGCAGCCTGTCATACGCGATTTTTTCTCCGATAAACGTTCCGGGAAGCAGGGCTTTTAACAGAAGAACGCCCAAAACGGTGAATGATGCGGCAATCTGCAATGCAAACGAAGAAAGTGCGGGCAGAAAGCAAAAGAACAGCCAACCGATTTTTTTCATATTGTAAAACTCCTTTTTATTAAGAATGAAGCTATTATAGCATATGAAGCCAAAAGGCGCAAATTTGCGGAATCATGTTTTTTTGTTATAGTCATTGCTTTTTTGTGCATAATTCTTTATAATATTTTACTAACTAAACGGAGAGTTCAAAAGATGATAAAAGTTGGTGATGGCAGAATGGAATGCGCTGTAAATGAGAGGCTTCAGAAGATCGAGCAGGAATATCACAATATGGAAAATACGATTCCGGCGACGCAGGATTTTGAGGAGCCAAAGAAGCTGTATGCGGAATTGATTCGAAGCGTAAACAAGTATCATCCCTCGGCGGACGTTACGCTGATTAAGAAAGCGTATCACATTGCGGAGGAGGCGCATACGGGACAGGCGCGCAAGTCCGGGGAGCCTTATATTATCCATCCGCTTTGCGTTGCGATGATACTGGCAGAGCTGGAACTGGATAAAGAGACGATTGTCGCGGGACTTCTGCACGACGTTGTGGAAGATACGATTATGACGAAAGAAGAGATTGCACAGGAGTTTGGCAGCGAGGTAGAGCTTCTCGTAGACGGCGTGACAAAGCTTGGACAGCTTTCGTACGACGCGGATAAGCTGGAGATTCAGGCGGAAAATCTGCGCAAAATGTTTCTGGCTATGGCAAAGGACATTCGTGTAATCTTGATTAAGCTGGCAGACCGCCTGCACAACATGCGCACCTTAAAATACATGCGGCCGGAGAAGCAGCGGGAAAAGGCAAAAGAGACGATGGACATCTATGCCCCGATTGCGCAGCGGCTTGGAATTTCAAAGGTGAAGACGGAACTGGATGATCTGGCGCTGAAATATCTGGAGCCGGAAGCCTACTATGATCTGGTCGAAAAAGTGGCGCTGCGCAAGAACGTCAGAGATAAATACGTCCGTCAGCTGGTGGACGAGGTAAAAGAGCAGATGCAGGATGCGGGCATCTGTGCGGAAGTGGCGGGAAGGGCAAAGCACTTTTTCAGCATTTATAAGAAAATGGTCAGTCAGGATAAAACGCTGGATCAGATTTTTGATCTGTTTGCGATCCGCATCATCGTAGAAAGCGTCAAAGACTGCTATGCCGCGCTTGGCGTTATTCATGAGATGTACCGTCCGATTCCGGGGCGCTTTAAGGACTATATCGCGATGCCAAAGCCCAATATGTATCAGTCGCTGCATACGACGCTGATTGGACCTGCCGGTCAGCCGTTTGAAATTCAGATTCGGACGTATGAGATGCATCGTACGGCCGAATACGGCATTGCAGCGCACTGGAAATACAAAGAGGGTAAGACGGGCATCAGCGTCGCCAATCAGGAGGAGGAAAAGCTAAGCTGGCTAAAGCAGATTCTGGAATGGCAGCAGGACATGTCGGACAACAGGGAATTTTTAAGCCTGTTAAAGAGCGATCTGGATTTGTTTTCCGATATGGTGTTTTGCTTTACGCCGCTTGGAGACGTCAAAAATCTTCCGGCCGGCTCTACGCCGATTGATTTTGCATACTGCATACATTCTGCCGTGGGCAATAAGATGATTGGCGCCAAAGTCAATGGCAAGCTGGTCCCGATCGATTACGTGATTCAAAACGGCGACCGAATCGAAGTCGTCACTTCTCAGAATGCCAGAGGGCCAAGCCGTGACTGGCTGAACATCGTAAAAAGCACGCAGGCGAAGACGAAAATCAATCAGTGGTTCCGTAGCGAGCTGAAGGAAGAGAATATCGCGAGGGGAAGGGAGCTGATTGCGCAGTACTGCAAATCCAAAGGCATCCAGCTTTCTGAAATCAACAAACCGCAGTATCAGAATAAGATTTTAAATAAATATGGATTTCGCGACTGGAATTCCGCGCTTGCAACGGTAGGGCACGGCGGCCTGAAAGAAAGCCAGATCGTCAACCGGATGTATGAAGAATATAAAAGGGATCATGTTATCGAGCTGACCGATCAGGACATCCTGCATGCCGCCTCAGAGGGGGAAAAGGAAAGAGGCATGTCCGAGCGCTCCAGAAGCGGGATCGTTGTAAAAGGATTGTATGATGTGGCGGTGCATCTGTCCAAATGCTGCAGTCCCGTGCCGGGAGATGAAATTGTAGGATACGTCACAAGGGGAAGAGGCGTTTCCATTCACCGTACAGACTGCATCAATATGATGCATTTGTCTGAAATTGAAAAGGTGCGTCTGATCGAAGCGGAGTGGCAGCAGGGAAATGAGCAGGGAGAGTCCGGACTGTATCTGGCGGAGCTTAAAATCTTTGGCAATAACCGTACCGGGCTTCTTGTCGATATTTCCAAAATCTTTACGGAACGATCCATTGACATCATAGGCATGCAGTCCAAAACCAGCAAGCAGGGCGTTGCGACAATTGCAGTCTCGTTCCATGTCAAAGACAAGGAAGAGCTGGCGAAGCTGATCGACAAAATTCGTCAGGTGGAAAGCGTCCTTGACATTGAGCGAACGACGGGATAAGGAGAGAGAAGCTATGGCAGGACTCAGAGTAGAACAGCATACAGTCGGTCCGGTAATGACCAATTGTTATTTTGCGATCAATGAAGACACGAAGGAAGCGCTCGTGATTGATCCGGGCGATGCGGCGGACGTTTTGACGGAACGGCTCAAAGAACGCGGGGTAAAGCCCGTTGCCGTGCTGCTTACGCACGGGCATTTTGACCATGCGCATGCGGCGCGGGCAGTGGCGGATGCATTTGACGCGCCCGTTTATGCGCACGGGCAGGAACAGGAGACGCTTTGCAATCCTTCGATCAATCTCAGCTCCATGATGGGAGAAGGGGCGTGCGCATATCGGGCGGATCAGTTTGTAACGGACGGACAGGTTCTGCATCTGGCGGGATACGATATTCAGACGCTGTATACGCCGGGACATACGAGCGGCGGCTGCTGTTACTATATAGAGCGGGAGCAGGCCGTGTTTGTGGGAGATACGCTGTTTCACGGTTCGGTGGGCAGAACGGATTTTCCGGGTGGAAGCGCATCCGTGCTCCTGCGTTCGATCGAAGAGAAGCTGCTGCCCTTGCCTGGACAGACGAAGGTGTATCCGGGGCATGACGATGTGACGACGATTGGCTGGGAACGGCAGCACAATCCCTTTTTACAGAGGCGCCGGGTATGATTGCGGTACAATTAAACAGAGCTGATTTTGAATACGATATTCACTCTTTGGTAAAAGCGTTTTTTCCGTCGGAAGAGGTATCTGTGGGGACGGCGGCAAAAGAGACGAAAGAGGAAATATCGTTTCATATTGTTACGGATTATCTGGAGGACGCCATTGACATCCGGTTTTTGCCCGGAAAAAAGACAGCGGGAAAGCAGACGCTGCGTCAGGTAATAGAAGTGGATTTTTCCAACCGGAAAGAGACGAAAAACCGTCTGAAACGAGCGTATTACCAGATGCTGTGCGAATATACGGGCAGGACGCTTCCCTGGGGCAGCCTGACGGGAATCCGCCCGGTCAGAATTCCGCTGACCTTTCTGGAAGAGGGAAAAGACGAGGCGTTTATCCGCCGTTATATGAAAGAGACGTATCTGGCTTCGGAGGAGAAAATCAGCCTGAGCATTGACGTGGCGAAAAGGGAGCTTGCGCTTTTGCGCGGAATTGATTATGAAAAAGGCTACAGCCTCTACATAGGCATACCGTTTTGTCCGGGTACTTGCCTGTACTGCTCCTTTCCATCGTATCCCGTGAAAGCATGGGAAGCGCGGGTAGAGGATTATCTGAGTGCGCTGGAAAAAGAAATGGACTTTGCAGCCGCATATTTTCGCGACAGACGTCTGAATGCAGTTTATATCGGCGGAGGGACGCCGACGACGCTAAGCGCCGGTCAGCTGCGGCGTCTGACGGGAAAAATCCGGGCAAGCTTCGATCTGTCGCACTGTCTGGAATTTACGGTAGAGGCGGGAAGGCCGGACAGCATTACAAAGGACAGGCTTCTGGCATTGCGGGAAGCCGGCGTTACGAGGATTTCCATAAATCCGCAGACAATGAACGAAGCGACGCTTAAGATCATAGGCAGACATCATACGCCTGCGCAGACGCAGGAGAGCTTTTGGCTGGCAAGAGAGCTTGGATTTGACAATATCAATATGGATCTGATCGTTGGCCTGCCGAATGAGACGCTTTCGGACGTGGAAGCGACGATGCAGAAAATTGCGGCGCTGCATCCCGATAATCTGACGGTGCATTCGCTGGCTTTAAAGCGGGCGGCAAGGCTTTCGATGTTCCGGGAGGAATATCAGGATCTGACGTTTGAAAATACGGACGAGACGATTGCGCTGACGGCGGATTATGCAAAACGCATGGGCATGGAGCCGTATTATCTGTACCGCCAGAAAAATATGGCGGGCAATTTTGAAAACGTGGGATACGCAAAGCCGGGGAAGGCCGGAATATACAACGTTTTGATTATGGAGGAGAAGCAGGACATTGTGGCGCTTGGCGCCGGCGCGATTACGAAATTTGTTTTCGAACGTGGAAAGAAAGCGAGACGCGTGGAGAACGTGAAGGATCTTGCGAGCTATCTGAACAGAACGGACGAAATGATTCAGAAGAAAATCAGAGTGATGGAGGAAATTTCATGGCATTAGTGAAAAAGCCCGTAACGGGGATGAAGGATATTTTACCGCAGGAAATGCAGATTCGCGATTACGTGATCGGGTTGATTAAGGAGACATACCGCAGCTTTGGTTACACGCCGGTTGAGACGCCCTGCATGGAGGCGATTGCAAACTTAAGCAGCAAGCAGGGCGGCGAGAATGAAAAGCTGATTTTTAAAGTGTTAAAGCGGGGGGAAAAATTAAAGCTTGCGGAGGCGAAAGGCGAAGCGGATCTTGTGGACATGGGGCTTCGCTATGACCTGACGCTCCCTCTGGCGCGTTTTTATGCGAACAATGCCAACAACCTGCCGTCTCCCTTCAAAGCATTGCAGATCGGAAGCGTGTTTCGGGCGGACCGTCCGCAGCGGGGACGCTATCGTCAGTTTACGCAGTGTGATATTGATATCCTGGGAGAGCCGTCCAATCTGGCGGAAATCGAACTGATTCTGGCGACGACGACGACGCTCTCAAAGCTGGGCTTTCGGGGATTTGAAATACGGATTAACGAACGGGGCATATTAAAAGCGATGGCGCGCTACAGCGGATTTTCGGAAGACGCGCTGGAGGGCGTATTCATTACGCTGGATAAGATGGATAAAATCGGCATGGACGGCGTTGCGCAGGAGCTGTTAAACGACGGCTTTGACAAAACGTGCATCGACCGCTACCTTTCGCTTTTCCGGGAAGTGGAAGGGGAGACGGACGGCGCAAAGGCAGTCGGGATTCTGGCCGAAAAGCTGGGAGATTTTTTAGAGGATGCATTAAAGCAAAATTTGCAGGAAATTATAGAGTGCGTGGAACAGACGAAGACGGCGGACTTTCAGATGGTGTTTGATCCGACGCTTGTGCGCGGCATGGGCTATTACACGGGAACGATTTTTGAAATTGCGATCCCCGAATTTGGCGGAAGCTGCGGCGGCGGCGGACGGTACGATCAGATGATCGGCAATTTTACCGGAAATAACGTTCCGGCATGCGGCTTTTCCATAGGCTTTGAGCGGATCATCCTGCTTTTGATGGAGCAGGGCTTTCAGATTCCAAAGCAGCCGCAGAAGACGGCGTATCTGATTGAGAAAAACTATCCGCCGCACAAATTGTGCGAAGTGTTCCGGAAAGCGCAGAGCGCGCGGGAGGAAGGGCGGCAGGTTCTGATTACGCGCATGAACAAAAATAAAAAATTTCAGAAGGAAAAGCTTTCTGCGGAAGGCTATGAAGCCTTCGAGGAATTTTTCAACAGATAAGACGCAGGAGAACAGAGTAAAAGCAGGAGGGTAAGACATGGCAGAATCGATGCAGGGGATGAAGCGGTCCCACAGATGTACGGAAGTAACAACGCAGCAGATCGGCGCAACCGTCACCGTAATGGGATGGGTGCAGAAGCGGCGCAATCTGGGCGCGCTGATTTTTGTGGATTTGCGGGACCGTTCGGGGCTTCTTCAGATTGTTTTGGATGAGAGATTTCTGGGCGGAGCGGGCTTTGCAAAGGCGGAAGGCATTCGAAGCGAATATGTGCTGGCGGTAACGGGGCGCATTCAAAAGCGGGAGGCGGCGGTCAATGAGAATCTGAAAACCGGCGAAATTGAGCTGGTCGCGGAGCAGCTTCGCATTCTTTCCGAGTCCGATACGCCGCCGTTTCCAATTGAAGAAAACAGTCAGACAAAGGATGAGCTGCGTTTGAAATACCGTTATCTGGATTTACGCAGACCGGATATGCAGAAAAATCTCATGCTGCGCAGCAGGGTTGTCTTTCTGATGCGTGAATTTATGGTCAACGAAGGCTTTCTTGAAATTGAGACGCCGATTCTCTGCAAATCTACGCCGGAGGGCGCACGTGATTATCTGGTGCCAAGCCGTGTGCATCCGGGGAATTTTTACGCGCTTCCGCAGTCGCCGCAGCTGTTTAAGCAGCTTTTGATGTGCGCCGGCTATGACCGGTATTTCCAGATTGCAAAATGCTTTCGGGATGAAGATCTGCGCGCGGACCGTCAGCCGGAGTTTACGCAGGCGGATATGGAGCTTTCGTTTGTGGATATGGATGAAGTGATGGATGTAAACGAGCGTCTGCTGCAATATGTCTTCCGGGAGGCGATCGGCGTAGATATACCGCTGCCGCTTCCGAGAATGGCATGGCGGGAGGCGATGGACCGTTTTGGCTCCGACAAGCCGGATATTCGATTTGGCATGGAATTAAAGGATGTGTCTGATCTTGTCAGGAATTGCGGGTTTGGCGTTTTTACAGGCGCGCTTGAAAGCGGCGGCTCCGTTCGCGGGATCAATGCGGCCGGACAGGGCGCAATGCCGCGAAAGAAAATCGATAAGCTGGTAGAATTTGCGAAAGGGTATGGTGCAAAGGGACTGGCGTATCTTTCCGTGCAGGAGGACGGCAGCTATAAGTCTCCGTTTGCAAAATTTATGACGGAAGAGGAGCTTGCCGATCTGGTGCGCGCAATGGACGGACAGCCGGGCGATCTGCTGTTGTTTGCGGCCGATAAAAATAAAATTGTATGGAACGTGCTGGGCGCGCTCCGTCTGAAGCTGGCGGAAGAGCTGGACTTGCTCGACCCAAATCAGTATTGCTTTCTCTGGATTACGGATTTTCCGCTGCTGGAGTGGTCGGAGGAGGAGAATCGGTTTCTGGCGATGCATCATCCGTTTACTATGCCGGTGGAAGAAGACTGGGGCAAAATTGATACGGATCCCGGCGCCGTTCGGGCAAAAGCGTATGATATTGTGTTAAATGGCACGGAGCTTGGCGGCGGATCGGTTCGAATCCATCAGAATGACGTTCAGGAAAAAATGTTTGAGGCGCTTGGCTTTACAAAAGAGAGCGCATATGAGCAGTTTGGGTTTTTACTGGACGCTTTTCGCTATGGCGTGCCGCCGCATGCGGGGCTTGCATACGGCGTAGACCGCATGGTCATGCATATGGTGCATGCGGATTCCATTCGCGACGTGATCGCGTTTCCAAAAGTCAAAGACGCATCCTGCCTTATGACAAAGGCGCCGGGCGCGGTGGATGCGGGACAGCTGAACGAGCTGCGGCTTGCCGTTACGGAAACGGAGCGGGAGGCCTGATATATGAGAATGAAAAAACAGTTTGCCGTCGCAGGACTTATCCTGCTGGCGGCTCTTTTTGCGGTTCCGTCTGCGGTTTTGGCAGAGCATGAAAAACATGCAGCATGCGGCCTGGCTGCGTGGACGCGTCATGCGGCGCCGGAACGCGTGGACGCGGTTGGCGGTTCTGTGCGAAACGGAGGCGGTCTGCATGCGGTGGAACGCGCGGAAGCAGATGAATGGGAGCAGTATGGATCAAGCTTTTTGTACAATCAGATGAATCGTGTGGAAAGAGCGCTCTGGGATGCGTTAAATGAGACGGGGCTTTTGTATCTGGTGGAAGAGGAGGACGCAAAAGATTACGGCGCCTGGCGCGGCACAGAGGGCATTTCTTATGACGGGTTTACGGAAGAGGAAGCAAAGGAGCTGCTGCTTTTTTACCTGTATTCCAATCCGCAGTATTATTTTTTCCTGCCGGCTTACGCAATCGAATCGTCCGGCGGCGAGCAGGGCGTCCTGTGGCTGCAAATCGACGACCGTTTTGCGGACGGTGACGTTTACAGCGTATGACGCTTTGAAACAGCCGGTGCGCCATACGGTGACGATACAGGTAAAGAGCGCGGAGGAATTACGGGCGGAGCCGTTCGCCGTGACCGGGCAGGAAGCGATGGAGCTTCGGGAAGGATATGCAAAGGCGCAGACGGACAGCTTTGTACTGACGGGAATGGATGCAGGGACGTCTTTTGCGCCTGTGGCGTGGGGGCTTCCCGATACATATAGCGCCTATTTTGACTGGGATGAAAGGACGCGTCAGCTGATCGTGCGGGAAGGGCTTTCGGCGGGCGATTATGAAGTGCGCCTGTATGCGCCGGGGCAGGAGGCGTTTTATCCGTTTGCGTTACATATTACAGAAAACAGCCGGGAAGAGCTGCTTGCGGTCTGTGCGCAGGCGCGGGAATATGCGGCGGGAGAGTATCTTTCGGAAGGACGGGCGCAGCTTTCGGCCGTTCTTGAGGCTGTGCGGCATATACGGGAGGATGAGGGCGCGGCGGAAGAATGGCAGAGACGGGCGATCGCCGCGCTGCGCGACGCCATAGAACGTCTGGAGACGCTTCCGGAGGCCTGGAGCAGGCGTTCGGCGGCGTATCGCAAGGCAAAAGAAGAGCATGTCCGCTATACGCAGAAAAGCTGGGATGCATACTGGTCTGCGCTGACGGCGGCGGACGATCTGCCGGAGGATTTTACGGAAGAGATGCTTATGGAACGCCTTGCGGCGCTTGCGTTTGCATATCGGTCTTTGGAGGAGGCGCCGCCCACCGGCGGCGCAGTGTCAGGGCCTTCCAGCGTGCAGCAGATACAGGAGGCGCCAGAGCCTTCCGGCGCGCAGCAGACGCAGGAAACGTATGTGGAACTGGGCGGAATCCGTTATCGGATGATACAGCGCGACAGAAGACAGGCGGCTGTGCAGACGGGGGTCAATCCGGACGCCGCCGCGCTTGCAATCGCAGATTTTGTCACAATCGACGGAATCACATGCAGCGTTGTGGAAATTGAGGCAGATGCGTTTCGCGGCTTTCGGAAGCTGAAAAGGGTGACGATCGGAAAGCAGGTCAGGACGATCGGCAGGAATAGCTTTTATGGATGTAAAAAGCTGAAAAAAGTCACTTTGAAAGGCAAAAAGATCGCGTCCATCAAAGCCGGCGCGTTTTACAATACGCATGCCAGACTGAAAATTTCTCTGCCAAAGCAGATGAAGGACCGCCAGAAACAGACGCTGAAAAAGAAATTAAAACGGGCCGGCGCAGGAAAAAAGGCGGTCGTTCGATAAAGTCTGGCACGTTTTCGGAAAAAGCGCATAAGATAATGAGAAAAGAACAGTAGGAGCAATGGCTTTGGCAATCATTGTAATAGATGCCGGACACGGCGGGTTCGATAACGGCGCAATGTATCAGGGCAGGAAGGAAAAAGACGATAATCTGCGTCTTGCGCTGGCGGTCGGCAGAATATTAAAACAGCAGGGGTATGATGTGGTTTATACGAGGACGACAGACGTCTATCAGTCGCCGTATGAGAAAGCGCAGATTGGAAATGAGGCGGGCGCGGATTATTTTGTTTCGTTTCACAGGAACTGGGCGGAAAATGACAATACCTACAACGGCGTGCAGACGCTGATCTATGGCGGCGATGAGCGTGCCGAACGCATGGCGGACGCAATTAATGAGGAGCTGGAAAAGACGGGGTTTGCCAATCTTGGAATTGAAGAGCGGACGGGGCTTGCCGTGCTGCGGCGGACGGAGATGCCTGCGGTGCTGATTGAAGCCGGATTTATCAATCACGACAGGGACAATGAAATTTTTGACAATAATTTTAATGAAGTCGCCAGCGCGATCGCGATGGGCATTGAGCGCGCGGCGCCGTTGCAGCAGAATGTCACAAATCAGAGCAGCCGGGATGTGTTTGAGGATGGGGAGTTTGGCGATTCTGACGATGCCGGCTGTATCAACTGCCGTGGAAGGCGCAGCGAGGGCGGTCGCGTGGAAGATCTGATTTTCGGCGTCGAGGTCGGCAGGTTCGGTTATAAGACAACGGCAAATTTTATGGCGGAACAGCTGGCGGATCAGGGCATTGCGGCATATGTTCAGGAAGAAGCGGGGCTTTTGCACGTAGTGGCGGGAAAAGAGGATTCTTTGGAGGATGCGTTAAAGCTGCAGCGAAAGCTGCGCAGTCTGGGCTACCATACGATGATTGTGGCGTCAGACAGATAATGGTCTTCTGATGAGTTTTTTGAGTATTTTATATAAATTTAATGCTTTTTCAGTCTGTTCTGTGATATAATAAAGCTGTCTGACGGGAATCGGGATCAGGCAGGAACGTCAGATAATGAAAAAAGGAGGTACCTGCAAAATGGCAAGATTTACGTTACCGCGTGATCTGTATCACGGCAAAGGCTCTTTGGAGGCATTGAAATCATTTCAGGGCAAAAAAGCGATGATCTGCGTCGGAGGCGGTTCCATGAAGCGTTTTGGATTTTTGGACCGCGCCGTAGAGTACCTGAAAGAAGCGGGCATGGAAGTGGAACTGTTTGAAGGCATCGAACCGGATCCGTCCGTAGAAACGGTTATGAAGGGCGCCGAGGCGATGCTTGCGTTTGAACCGGACTGGATTGTCGCGATGGGAGGAGGCTCTCCGATCGACGCGGCGAAGGCGATGTGGATCAAATACGAATATCCCGACATGACGTTTGCGGATATGTGTAAGGTGTTCGGCATTCCAAGCCTTCGAAAAAAAGCGCATTTCTGCGCAATTTCTTCAACGTCCGGAACGGCGACGGAAGTGACGGCGTTTTCCATTATTACGGATTATCAGAAAGGGATCAAATATCCGATTGCTGATTTTGAAATTACGCCGGATGTTGCGATTGTCGATCCGGATCTGGCGGAGACGATGCCGGAGAAGCTGGTTGCGCATACCGGCATGGACGCTATGACGCATGCGGTTGAGGCGTATGTGTCTACGGCGAATTGCGATTATACCGATCCGCTGGCGCTGCACGCGATTCGGATGATTCAGAGCGATCTTGTGGATTCTTATAACGGCGATATGGCAAAGCGGGCTTCGATGCACAACGCGCAGTGTCTTGCGGGCATGGCGTTTACAAATGCGCTTCTTGGCATCGTGCATTCGATGGCGCATAAGACGGGCGCGGCATTTGCGGATTTTGGCGCGCATATTATTCATGGCGCGGCGAATGCGATGTATCTGCCGAAAGTCATCGCATTCAATGCCAGAGAGGAAGCGGCAAAGAAGCGGTATGGCGACATTGCGGATTTTATGGGACTTGGCGGAAGCGGCCCGGATGAGAAGGTGGAGCGTTTGATTACATATCTTCGGAAGATGAACGATGCTCTGAAAATTCCGCACTGCATCAGGCAGTACGGCGCCGACAGTTATCCGACGGAGCAGGGCTTTGTGCCGGAAGCGGCATTTCTTGAGCGGCTGCCGGAGATTGCGGCAAATGCGCTTCTGGACGCCTGCACAGGCTCCAATCCCAGACAGCCGGATCAGGAGGAAATGGAGAAGCTGTTAAAATGCTGTTATTACGATACGGACGTTGATTTTTAAATCAGGCGGGAAGAGGCCCCATTTTAGGCATATGCTTAAAATGGGGCTTTTTTAATCTGTTTTTAATCTTTATACCGTATAATAAATCGGGCATATTATAATGACAGAATAAAATAAATTGGCGTTTTACAGCAGGAGGATCTATGCGATTATTGGTGGTTGAAGATGAAAAAGATTTGAACCGGATTATTGTAAAAGAGCTGGAATCGGAAGGCTATCTCGTAGACAGTTGTTTTGATGGAGAAAGCGCATTTGATTATCTGTGTATGGCGGAATATGACGGCGTTATACTGGACATCATGATTCCCAGAATGGATGGTTTTACAATTTTAAAAAAAGCGCGTGGAAAGGGGATTGCAACGCCGGTTTTGTTTTTAAGCGCAAAAAGCGATGTGAATGACATTGTGCACGGACTGGATCTTGGCGCGGATGATTATATGGTCAAGCCTTTTGAATTGAAAGAGCTTCTGGCAAGAATCCGTATGATTACCCGGAAAAAGGCGGATGTGCATGAAAATATTTATACCTGCGGCACGCTGACGGTCAACTGCAACGACTGTACGGTCAGAAGGGACGGAAAGCAGATCGAGCTTTCCCCAAAGGAATATTCCGTACTGCTGTATCTGATTCGCAATCGCAACATTGTGGTAAGCAGAGAGCAGATCGAAGCCAATATATGGGATTTTGGACGCGATGGCAGTTCAAATCTCGTCGATGTGTACATTCGGTATTTAAGAAAGAAGATTGACGACGGCTTTGAACCGAAGATGATTCAGACGATCAGAGGGGTGGGATATATATTAAAGGAAAACGGATAAAGCAGATTTCCATTATCCGTCAGATTGTCATTATTCCTGCCATTGCGATGATTGTAATGGCGGTTGTCATGCTCCTTGTCATTCAGGTCCTTTCGAATGCGGCAATTGATTCGGAGATTAAGCGGGAGCTGGCCCGAAGCATGAAGACGAATCTGCATAATGTTTCCGTCCGGGATGGGAATCTGGAGATCGATGAGGATTTTCTGTATCGAAGCGATATGATCTACTTTATGATCGTGAGAAGGAACGGGGAAATTCTGGCGGGAGAATATCCCGAAAAAACAGAAGAGGAGCTGTTGGGCTATCCGATTGGAGGCAGGTTCAGCAGCAGTGTGACATGCGGAGGGGAAACGTATTATTT
Organism: uncultured Roseburia sp.; assembly: GCA_947647505.1. Lineage (GTDB taxonomy): Bacteria > Bacillota > Clostridia > Lachnospirales > Lachnospiraceae > Roseburia_B. The sequence goes on from CANSKO010000004.1 coordinate 126,760, forward strand.
GCGGGACGTCCGCATTGGGAAGAGGCAAAATGATGAGGTGTATCTGCGCGGCGTCGTGCGAAAATCGGACGCGGACAGTTTTTACCGCGGGCTGGAGATGATTTCGTATATCAGCGTCATCAGCGTGCTGGCTGTCATTTTAATCTGTGAAATTTTTCTGGCGGGCAGAATTTCAAAAGAGCTGAAAAACATGTGCCGGATTGCAGAGAGCGTAAGCTCGAGCCTGGATATTTCCAAGCGGATGGGCGAAGAGGAGTATCGCTTTCATGAAATCGCAGTGCTGGCGAAAGCAAATGACAGGATGCTCGATCGTCTGGAGCAGACGTTTCTGCTGCAGGAACAGTTTACGGCGGATGTGGCGCATGAGCTTCGGACGCCGGTATCCGTTGTGATGGCGCAATGCCAGTATGCCGAGGAAAAGGTCAGCAGCGCAGAGGAGCACAGGGAAATTCTCAAAGCCATTTACCGTCAGATGAAAAAAATTGACACGCTGATTTTACAGCTGCTCAATCTTTCCCGATTGGATCAGGACAGAATGCAGATACAGAACGAAACGCTGGATCTTGTTGAAATGGTGCAGTCCGTTTCGGAGGATTTGCAGGAGAAGGGAATCGGCTCCATTACGATTACGCTGCGTCTTCAGGAGGCGTATGCGACAGGCGATATTGGACTGATTTTAATTGTAATTCAGAATCTTTTGACGAATGCGATCAAATTCAGCCATCCGAACGGACAAATTGTAGTCTGCACGGGGGAAGAAAACGATCAGGTCTATGTGTCAGTAGAAGATTTTGGCATTGGAATTGCGCAGGAGGATCAGGAATTTATTTTCCGGCGTTTTTATAAATGCGATAAATCCAGAAATGCGGAAGGGTTTGGGCTTGGCCTTCCGCTTTCGGAAAAAATAGCAAAGAAACATGGCGGCAGGATTACGGTTTCAAGCGAGGCGGGAAGGGGGAGCGTTTTTACGCTGTATCTTCCGGGAAAGGCAAAGACAGATGCATAGCGTGGGGGATTTCCGGAAATACAGATTTAATGTGATTTTAATCTTTATTGTTTACGCTCAGTGAACAGGAAAAATTTGTATTCTGCATGCACAGGGGCAGATGCGACCAGATAAATGGAATTAAAGGAGAAAGAAATGAAAACACTGCATATTCATATTGGAACGCCAAAGACGGCAACGACTGCGATACAGAACTTCTGCGTGGAGAATGCAGAGGAGCTTCGGAAAGAGGGCTATTGTTACGAGCTGCTTCCGTATACGTATGAAGGCGTGGCAAAGGTCAGGAATGCCCATTTTCTGATTGGCGCAGTCAGAGACGGGAGCGGAAAGCGCAGAAAGGATCTGGAGGAACAGCGGTTTGCCGAAGGCATGCAGCTTGTGCATAAGATGTTTGACAAATGCGATCAGGTCATTCTGTCGGATGAAGACATCTGGCGTTTTATGGATGAGGGAAGAGAGCATATCTGGCCGGCGTTAAAGGAGGAGGCGCAAAAGGGCGGCTTTTCCATTCATGTCATTGTATATTTGAGGAGGCAGGACGAGTTTTTATCGTCGAACTGGAATCAGATCATCAAAAAAAGAGTTGGAAATTTTTATGCAAGTCCTTTTGAAGAGTATGTCGAGGGCATCAATAAAAAAGTCCGGCTGGAATATTATGAAAAGCTGGAGCGGGTAGCGAAGGTCGTTGGAAAGGAACAGATAACGGTGCGTGTGTTTGCGCCCGGAAAGCTGGAAGGCGGAACGATATACGCGGATTTCCTTGCGGCGATCGGAACCTCTATGAAGGAGACGTATCAGATTTCAAACGCCGTGCGAAATATTGGCCTGTATGGAAATACGCATGAAATCAAGCGGATTTTGAATGGCCTTCCGCAGATGGAGGAGGCGGGGGCGCATCGGTTTATCATGCAGAATCTGATGGACTTTTCAAAGCTGTCGGAAAAAGAATACCCAAATACCATGTTTTCCGCAAAAGAGGCGGAGGCGTTTCTGGCGCGGTATGCGGACTGTAATCGTAAAGTGGCGGAGGAATATCTGGGCGCGCCCGGGACAGAGCTGTTTGAACGTCCGGAAGACGATCTGCCGAAGTGGGAGAAGGAGAATCCTTATATGATGGATGATCTGATCCGGTTTGTCGGGCTGACAGGCATTGCGCTGCATCAGGAGAACCAGGAGATCCGGCAGAGCATCAAGGACATAAAGAAGATGCTGTTTAGCGTGCGCCATCCGATCCGGGCGGTCTTTAAGCTGTTTCGAAGGCTGCGTTCCGGAAAATAATCCGGATAAAATCAATGTCCGGAAGAATAAAATCAGAAGATATACAAAGATTAAAAGAAAAGCGGTCTGGAATGCGTAAAATTTGGTAAATATATGTAGTTTTCATACGGATTATCTGATATAATAGCACTACAGTTTTTATTTTATAAGGAGAGAATTATGGATCATTTAGATGAACTGGAAGCAGAAGCCATATATATTATGCGGGAAGTTGCGGCGGAATGCGAAAAACCGGTGATGCTGTATTCGATCGGAAAAGATTCTTCGGTGATGCTGCATTTGGCGATGAAGGCGTTTTATCCGGAGAAGCCGCCATTTCCGTTTCTTCATGTCAATACGACATGGAAATTTAAAGAGATGATTGCATTCCGTGACAGGATTGCAAAGGATCTTGAGATTGAAATGCTGGAATATATCAATGAAGAGGGCGTTACGCAGGGGATCAATCCATTCGATCATGGGGCGTCCTACACGGATATTATGAAGACGCAGGCTTTAAAGCAGGCGTTGGACAAGTATGGATTTACCGCGGCGTTTGGCGGGGGCAGAAGAGACGAAGAGAAGTCCCGCGCCAAAGAGCGGATTTTTTCGTTTCGCGACGCGAATCACGCCTGGGACCCGAAAAATCAGAGGCCGGAGATGTGGAAGCTGTTTAATACGAGAATCAACAGGGGAGAGAGCATTCGCGTCTTTCCGCTTTCGAACTGGACGGAAAAAGATATCTGGCAGTACATCAAGCGGGAAAATATACCGATCGTTTCCCTGTATTTTGCGGCAGAGCGGCCGGTTGTGAATCGAAACGGCAATTTGATTCTGGTGGATGACGACCGCATTAAGTTACAGCCGGGAGAAGTCGTAGAGCAGAAAATGGTGCGTTTTCGGACGCTTGGCTGTTATCCGCTGACGGGCGGCGTGGAATCGGAGGCGACGACGCTGGATGCAATTATTGACGAAACGCTGGGCGCTGTGGAGTCCGAGCGGACAAGCCGCGTCATCGACTCCGACGGAGGAGCCTCAAGTATGGAGAAAAGAAAGCGTGAGGGGTATTTTTAAATGAAAAATGATTTGTTGAAATTTATTACCTGCGGAAGCGTGGACGATGGGAAGTCTACGCTGATTGGCCATATGCTTTACGACGCCAAGCTTTTATTTGCCGATCAGGAAAAGGCGCTGGAGCTGGATTCCAAGGTTGGCAGCACGGGCGGAGAAATCGATTACTCCCTGCTGCTCGACGGACTGATGGCGGAGCGGGAGCAGGGCATTACGATTGATGCGGCGTATCGTTATTTTACGACGGAGAACAGGAGCTTTATCGTAGCCGATACGCCGGGCCATGAAGAGTATACGAGGAATATGGCGGTCGGCGCGTCGTTTGCATCCTTAAGCGTGATCCTGACGGATGCAAGCCAGGGGGTTTTGATCCAGACGAAGCGGCATGCCAGAATCTGCAACCTGATGGGCATCAAGCATTTTGTCTTTGCCGTAAACAAAATGGATCTGGTGGGCTACAGCAGGGAGCGTTTTCGTGAGATTGAGAAGGATATTAAGCTTTTGATGGCGGAGTTTCGATATGAAAGCGTAAAGATCATTCCGCTTTCCGCGACGGCCGGAGACAATATCACGGTGAAATCGGACCGTATGCCGTGGTATCATGGCGTAACGCTTCTGGAATACCTGGAGAACGTGGACGTCTCCGAAGAAGGGGGCAACCGGAATTTTTCAATGCCGGTGCAGAGGGTCTGCCGCCCGAATCATACGTTTCGTGGATTTCAGGGACAGATCGCGTCCGGCAGCGTTGCAGTCGGCGATATGGTTACGGTGCGTCCAAGCGGTGAGACGGCATGCGTCTCTTCCATTTTGCAGGGAGATCAGGAAGTAAAGAGCAGCGAAAAGGGCTGCGCCGTTACGATTTCTCTGGATACGGAGATTGACGTTTCCAGAGGCTGCGTGCTGGAAAAGGACTATGGCTTAAAGGTCGGCTCCATGTTTGCCGCGTCGATTCTCTGGATGGATGATAAGAGCCTTGTGGCCGGAAAGAATTTTCTGTTAAAGATTGGAACGCAGCAGGTTCCGGCGACTGTTATGAATATCCGGCATAAGATCGACGTGAATACGGGTGCGGAAGTTCCGGCGGATACGATTTCCAAGAATGAAATCGCGTTCTGTGAAATTTCGACGGGAAGCAAAATTGTGTTTGATGAGTTTTCCGGGAACAAGGATCTGGGATCTCTGATCCTGATTGACCGGCTGACGAATATGACGTCCGCGTGCGGCGTCGTCGTATATGACATCAAAAAGGACAACAATCTGACCTGGCACAATATGGACATCACGAAGGAATTGCGTGAAGGACAGCTGAATCAGAGAGCGATGACGATCTGGATGACAGGACTTTCCGGGTCCGGTAAGTCGACGATTGCAAATGCGCTGGAGAAGCGGCTGTTTGCAATGGGCAAGCATACCATGCTTCTGGACGGGGACAATGTGCGTATGGGCCTGAACCGCAATCTGGGATTTGGTGAGAAAGACAGGATTGAAAATATTCGCAGGATCGCGGAAGTGTCGAAGCTGATGAACGATGCGGGACTGATTGTGCTGACGGCATTTATTTCGCCATACCGCAAGGACAGAAGGCACGCAAAGGAAATCATCGGCGATAACTTTATTGAGGTTTACGTCAACACGCCATTGGAGGAATGTGAAAAGCGCGATGTAAAAGGGCTTTATAAAGCGGCGCGCGCCGGAAAGATTTATGATTTTACAGGCATTACCAGCCCATATGAGGAACCGGAGCATCCGGACGTTGTAGTGGATACACAGGCGGAAGATGTGGAGGGATGCGTAAATCAGATCCTGCGGCAAATTGAGAAGTACCTGGATGCGTAAAGGAGCATAACATGAAAATACTGCATGTCCACATTGGAACGCCAAAGACGGCGACGACGTCCATACAGACATTTTGTTATGAAAACAGAGAACAGCTGGCGAAACAGGGGTATTGCTTTACCCTGTTTCCCTTTGTTTATCCAAGAGTTGCAAAAACCAGAAACGGTCGTTTTCTGGGAGGAAAAATTACGGGCGACAACGGGAAGCGGTTTCTGGAGCAGGAGCGGGAGAATTACAGAGAAGGCATGCGGATGGTGCGTGAGCTGTTTCAAAAGTATGATCACGTTATTTTATCTGATGAAAGCATCTGGCGGCTGATGGATTCAGATCGCAAAGATCTCTGGAAGAAGCTGAAGGAGGAAGGAGAGCAGGGTGGCTTTGCCATTCACGCGATTGTATATCTGAGGCGGCAGGACGCTTTTTTCAGCTCTCTGTGGAATCAGTCGGTGAAGAAAAACTTATATCCGGATACGTATGAAGCGTTTGCGGGCAGCGTGGATAATGGTCTGCGGCTGGATTACTATGAAAAGCTGGAGCGCATGTCTGCCGTGATTGGAAAAGAAAACGTTACGGTTCGCCGCTTTGAGGGCGGAAAGTTTCTGGGCGGCAGCATTTATGCGGATTTTCTTGACGCGATCGGACTTGAGCTGACCGATGCGTATCAGATTCAAAAGGGCGTGCGTAATACGGGATTATATGGAAATACGCATGAGATAAAGAGAGTGCTAAACGCGCTTCCGCAGATGAAAGATCCTCTGGCGCAGAGATTTCTGGTAGAGACGCTGCAGGAATGTTCGGAATATTCCAGACAGGCATATCCCTGCGAGATGCTGTCAAAGGAGGAGACGGCTGCATTTTTAGAACGCTACATTGATCAGAATCGAAAAGTGGCGGAAGAATACCTGCATGAACCGAATACGGAATTATTTGATGACACGGTCAAAGACCTTCCGAAATGGCAGAGGGAGAATCCCGTCATGCAGGATGATCTGATTCGCTTTATTGGAATATCGACAATTCTCCTGTATCAGGAAAACCATCAGTTAAAGCGGGAGGTCAAAGCGCTGAGAAAAGAGGCGGAACGGCTGATTCGCTCCATAAAGCATCCATTTCGCACGCTGTTTGGTCGCATAAAGCGAAAGTTTTTCTCCGGCAGATAAGTCAGACGTCAGATTTCGGAAACGACGTTTCGGTAGAATGCCGCATTTGTCTGCGTGATATAGGGCATAACCCAGAGCATGCCGATTCCAAGAGAGAGCATCGACAAAAGGGAGAACCCGAGAAAGCTTGCGCTGATATAAAGCTTTCGCGCTCTGTGTCCTTTCATCAGACGGCGGCTTTCACGAAAAGCTTCCGGGACGCGCAGATTAGGCCGGTCAATCAAAAGGCAGTAGACCAGGTCATAGGAGAGCGCAAGGGCGCCAAGTAAAATCAGGGTTATCAGACAGACGGCTGCGGCCAGGATATAAGCCGGCACAGACGCAGAGAATATGGCCAGGATGCAGCAGCCGACTGCCGGCAGGGATGCGGCTGTAAAAAGCAGCGCGAGCAGCAGTCCGCTGAGCAGGAAGCGGTCAGGGCGTCTGTTCAGAAAATGAAACAGATCCGTAATCTGTATGGAGTTCCCTCTTGCAAGCTGTAAATGCATATAAACCTGTCCGGCATGCAGCAGGATGGAAAGCAGGGAGATAATGGCGGAAGCCAGAAGGAAGATTACAATTTGAAACGTATGCAGGGGTTCTGCAAAAGATGGCTGGAAAGGGATATTAAAAAGCAGGACAATTGCCTGCGTGAGGACGAATGCCAGCATGGGAAGTCCGTATCGTCTGTTCAGCGTTGTTCTTGCCCGGCGTTTTAATTCTCTGGAAGAAAGCTTCATAATGCGTTACTCCTTAAGATTGTTTGTATTGGAAGAAAAAAGATCCTTTGTCCACTGAGGGTATTATAACAGAATGAGAGGAAAAGGCAAGTGGCATGAACGAAGCGGAGCGCGTGCATCTGGAAAAAAATCTTTATATAGCAGGGCTGATACTGCCGTGTGCAGGGGCCTTGCTTTTTCTGTTACAAAAGCTGCTGCCTTCTGCGCTGCTTGAAATCCTGTCCGTTCCCTGTCTGCTGCATGCTGTTACCGGGCTGTACTGTCCGGGCTGTGGCGGCACGCGTGCGGCAGGGTATTTGTTGCAGGGAAAGCCATTTTTGTCTTTTTTATATCATCCGATCGTGCCGTATGGCGCGGCGCTGTATCTGTGGTTTATGCTTTCCCACACGGTGGAGTATCTGTCAGGACGCAGGATTCGCATCGGCATGCGCTATCGGAACGGATATCTTTATTTTGCGCTCGCGCTTGTGTTTTTGAACCTTGTTGTAAAAAATGTTGCGCTTGCGGCGTTTGGCGTGGATTTGCTTGACAAAATGTATGTATAATACTATGATAAATGCAAACATATGGTTGGTAATGAGGTGTTTGAGATGGCAAAAAAAGAAGTGAGGACGGACTTGTGGGTGTATGAATTGTTGAAACAGGCCAATATCCGTCTTGATCCGCAGGGCAGTTCGATAAAAGAAATTGACGACGCTTTAAAAACAGCGTCTAAAAAAGGAACAGGAAATGTTGGATTTCCTGAATTTGTTGGCCCTGTAAAAGATTATTTGCTTCTTATAGAAGATAAGGCGGATCTGTCACGACATATCAAACGCGATGCAAAAGGGAATATCAGTGCAGAGAAGGGCGACATCATGGATTATGCCGTCAATGGAGCCGTTTTTTATGGGAAGCATCTTGCAAATCATACGTCGTATAAGAAGATTATTGTTTTTGGGATTTCCGGAGATGAAAAGAAACACAGAATTACGCCTGTATATATAGATGAAACGGAATACTACCGCGAACTTCCGGAAGTGGAATCGTTTATTACATTTAATGCGGATAATATTGATGAATATTATATCCGGGAAATCTTAAAGGAACATACCGACTATGAAAAAGAAACAGCCGCAATTTTAAAAGATGCGGGTATTCTGCATGAGGATTTAAGAAATTATGGCAATCTTCTCGACACGGAAAAGCCATTGGTTGTATCAGGGATCCTGCTTGCGCTTCGTGAAAGTGAATATCGGAATTTTTCTGTGGATGATCTTACAGGCGATGTCGAAAAGACGGATGGGCAGAAAATTTATGACGCGATTCACACAAACTTAAAGAGGGCAAATGTTTCTCCGGAAGTGAAAAAAGATAAAATATTGAGACAGTTCGCATTTATAAGGGATACGGTAAAGCTGAATGAAGTTGAGCCGAAGCTGAACAAGACGCCGTTACGGCATTTTGCAGAATATTTGAATGAGAAAATCTATAAATCCATTCGTTACATACGCAGTGCGGAAGACCATATCGGAAGGTTTTATGGAGAGTTTATGAGTTATTCCGGCGGTGATGGACAGACGCTTGGCATTATTCTTACGCCAAAGCACATTACGCAGCTTTTTTGTGATCTGGCAGATTTGCAGCCTGAGGATGTGGTTTTTGATCCCTGCTGCGGAACAGCGGGATTTTTGATTGCCGCTATGTATAACATGCTGGAAAGAGCGGAAAATGACGCTCAGAAAAAGAGCATTCGTCAAAAACAGCTGCACGGCATTGAAATGCGTCCAAATATGTTTGCAATTGCAACGACAAATATGATTTTGCGGGGAGATGGAAAGAGTAATCTGATAAATGACGATTTTTTCAGGCAGGAGACCAGCAGACTGCAACTGAAGCAATCTACTGTTGGCATGATGAATCCGCCGTATTCACAGGGATCAAAACAGAACCCTGATTTGTATGAAATGTCTTTTGCCGAACGTTTGCTGAATTCTCTCGTTACGGGCGCACGGTGTATTGTGATCGTTCCGCAGTCATCTATGACTGGAAAGACCAGAGAAGAACAGGCTTTAAAAGAGAACATATTAAAGCGGCATACATTGGAAGGCGTTATTTCTTTAAACAAGGATACGTTTTACGGTGTGGGGACGATTCCATGCATTGCCGTGTTTACCGCAGGAGAGCCGCACCCTGCTGATAAAATATGTAAATTTATTAATTTTGAACAGGATGGCTATAAGATTGCGCCCCATATCGGATTGATTGAGACAGAATCTGCAAAAGATAAAAAGCAGCATTTACTGGACGTATGGTTTGACAGGATTGAATCAGATACAAAGTTTTGCGTAAAAACAACGATTTTGCCAGATGATGAATGGCTGCACAGTTTTTACTATTTTGATGATTCGATTCCCGTAGAAGAGGATTTTATAAAAACAATTGGCGACTACCTGACGTTTCAATTTTCTATGATTATGCAAGGGCGTGAATATCTGTTTCAGGAGGAAGATAATGTTTGATTTACATGACAGGGAGTGGAAGCCATTTTTTCTTACAGAACTTTTTCCGACGATTCAAAGAGGGAAACGTTTCAAGTCGGGGGATCATATTCCGGGTAAAATGCCTTATGTATCCTCTTCCGCGTTGCAAAACGGAGTAGATGATTTTGTTGCGAATCAGGATAATGTAAGGATTTTTTCGGATTGTCTGAGTCTTGCAAACAGCGGGAGTGTAGGCGCATGTTTTTATGAGCCGTTTGCTTTTGTTGCGAGCGACCACATTACGCATTTGAAAAATGAGCGGTTGAATCGGTATCATTATTTGTTTATTGCGTCAATTGCGAACAGATTGTCACAAAAATATAATTTTAACAGGGAAATAAACGATAACAGAATATCCAGAGAAAAAATAATGCTGCCTGTAGATGCGCATGGCGATCCGGATTATGATTTTATGGAGAGCTATATCAGAGAGCGTGAACAGGATTTAATAGAAAGATACAGTCATTTTGTAAAAAAAAAAATGCAAATTGAGAATTTAGAGCCAGAAAAGGCGATATCATGGAAAGCATTTTATTTGATTAGCGAAAAAATGTTTTATATAGATGCAGTAAAAACATTCAGAGGCACATCCGGTCTGGATCATTCCGGTCTGTACGATGTGACGGGCGCGACTTCTGAAAATAATGGAAATGTTGGATTTCTATCGGGAGAAGCGCAACGCTTATTATGTAAAAAAAACTGCATCTGCCTGATTAAAACAGGGCAGGGGTCTGTCGGGGAGGCAGTCTATAAAGGAAATGATTTTATCCCCTCTAATAATGTCTGTGTGGTAAGAAGCAGTTGGCTGAATGAGTATAACGGTCTGTTTATAGTGGCGGAGATTAACCGACAGGCTGGACGATATAGTTATGGGTATATTCGAAACAAAAAAAGAATTGCAAGAGAAAAGCTGATGCTGCCGGCAGATTCGTGTGGGAATCCGGACTATGCATTTATGGAACAATGTGGAAAGCAAATTATGCTGCGCTTATATCAGCAGTATCTGGATGGGATGCATACACAAACGGACAGAGGAACGCGAAAACGCGCAGGGCGATAGGCCGTCTGCGCGTTTTTTGATGCTTATATTCCAAGAGCCCGATACATCTCTTCGAGCGTTTCTGCGTTATAGAGCGTTTCGTACTCCCGCAGGATGCCGTCGATTCCGCCATACTGATACAAAAGAAACAAAAAGGAAGCGGCATATATGACAAGCGTCATGCAAAGGCCGATGCTGCTTAAAATGACGCCGGTCAGCGCGAAAGCGTGCAGGGAGGTTTCGCCGCCTCTGGATAAAAGTCCAAGAATAACGCCGAGAGAGCCGCAGACAATGGAGATGTAAATGCAGCTGCAGGTAACAAGCGAAATGCCGCCTAAAATCATAGAAGCCAGCGCCATGCTTTCCGAATGCTTTTTCTGCTCCATTCTTACATAAATTCTACATGGCCGTCATCAATGTGATAGATTGCGCCAATGACTTTCAATCCCTGCTCTGTTCCTTCAGCCGGAATATGCAGACTGTCCATAATGCGTTTTATGCTGTGCTTCACGTTCAGACAGCTGGCCTTGTATCCGTCCGTTTCGCCTCCGATTGCGGATTTGATTTCGTCGGTGATTGCTTTGGTAAAGCCTGCCGCGCCGCCGCTCATTGCCGCGCCTACCGCGCCGCAGTTCGTGTGGCCAAGCACGACGATTAAGTTTGTGCCAAGATGATCTGCCGCGTATTCTACGCTGCCAAGCTGAAAATCGTTGATGACGTTTCCTGCAACGCGAATCGTAAACAGCTCTCCGATGCCTGCGGAGAAAATGCTTTCCGGAATAACGCGGGAATCGGAGCATGTGATAACGGTTGCATAGGGATGCTGTCCATTGTCACAGGTATCCTTTCGGATTGCGGGAGATACGTCGCCGGGATTGGCGGATGCAGTAAGGTATGTGTTGTTTCCCGCTTTCAGTTTTTCCAGCGCTTCGCTGGCAGAAAGCGCGTTTGCATGATCTGACATGATGAAGTCCTCCTTTTTTGATAAATAATCTGTGCTTTCTATCAGGAGTATAGCATGTGGGAATGCGTTTGTAAAGGTGGGACAGGAGAGGAAGAAAACCGGGTATAAATGAAATGGATTTTATGGTATGATAAAAGGCAGACTGGAAAAATTATGGATGAAAGGACAGAACGCAGAATGGAACTTATTACAATACTTGCCAGAGAGCTTGGCATTCAGAAGAAACAGGCGCAGGCGGCGGTTACGCTGATTGACGAGGGCAATACGATTCCGTTTATCGCCCGCTACCGCAAAGAGGCGACGGGCGCTCTGGATGATGAGACGCTTCGGAATCTGCATGCGAGACTGGTTTATCTGCGCAATTTAGAAGAGAAGAAAGAGCAGGTTCTTTCGTCAATTGCGGAGCAGGGAAAGCTGACGGAGGCGCTAAAGGAACAGATTCTTGCGGCAAAGACGCTGGTTGTGGTTGAGGATCTCTATCGCCCGTACCGGCCAAAGCGCAGGACGCGCGCAACGATTGCAAAGGAGAAGGGGCTTTCGCCGCTTGCAGATCAGATTTTGCTGCAAATGGCAAAGGAGCCGCTGGATCGGACGGCGGAAGCGTATGTCAATCCGCAAAAGGACGTGCATACGCCAGGCGAAGCGCTGGAGGGGGCAAAGGATATTCTTGCGGAAGCCATTTCCGACGAAGCGGATTATCGTATCCGTATTCGGGAAATGACGGCAAAAAAAGGCAGGATCGTCTCTTCGGCGAAAAAAGAGGAGACGGAATCCGTCTATGAAATGTATTATGCGTTTGAGGAGGCGCTGACGAAGCTGGCAGGGCATCGCGTGCTGGCCTTAAACCGCGGGGAGAGCGAAAAAATACTTACCGTCAAAATTGAGGCGCCGGAAGAAGATATTCTCCGCTATCTGGAAAAACAGACGATTGTCCGGGAGAATCCCTATACGACGCCGATTTTAAAAGAAGTCGTTGCAGACAGCTATAAGCGTCTGATCGCGCCCGCCATTGAACGGGAAATTCGAAACGATCTGACGGAAAAAGCGGAAGACGGCGCAATTGCAGTTTTCGGAAAAAATTTGCAGCAGCTTCTGATGCAGCCGCCCATTGCAAATCAGATCGTTTTGGGATGGGACCCGGCGTTTCGGACCGGATGCAAGCTGGCGGTTGTCGATGCGACCGGAAAAGTACTGGATACGGCGGTGATTTATCCAACGGCGCCGCAGCATAAAGTGGAAGAATCCCGGGCGGTTTTGAAACGACTGATTCAGACGTATGGAATTACGCTGATTTCCGTTGGAAACGGAACGGCGTCCAGAGAATCGGAGCGTATTATCGTCGATTTTCTGAAAGAAATCCCGGAGAATGTGCAATATGTCATTGTAAATGAGGCCGGCGCCTCCGTTTATTCCGCAAGCCCTCTGGCGACAGAGGAATTTCCGAACTTTGACGTAGGGCAGCGCAGCGCGGCGTCGATTGCAAGGCGGCTGCAAAATCCGCTGGCGGAGCTTGTGAAAATTGATCCAAAATCAATTGGCGTAGGGCAGTACCAGCATGACATGAATCAGAAAAAGCTTGGCGAAGCGCTTGGCGGCGTCGTGGAGGACTGCGTCAATAAAGTTGGCGTTGACTTAAATACCGCTTCGGTATCGCTTCTCGTATATATCTCCGGCGTCAGTAAAACGGTGGCAAAAAACATCGTGGCGTATCGGGAAGCAAATGGAAAGTTCACGGCGCGCCCGCAGCTTTTAAAGGTCGCAAAGCTTGGTCCGAAAGCGTATGAGCAGTGCGCCGGCTTTCTGCGGATTGCGGAAGGGGAGAATCCGCTGGACGCCACAAGCGTGCATCCGGAGAGCTATGCGGCGACAGAGAAGCTGTTAAAGAAGCTTGGGTTCTGCGCGCAGGACATTCAGGCAGGGAAGCTAAAAGGGATTTCCGGAAAGATTGCGGACAGGAAGGCGCTTGCAGAGGAGCTTGCGATTGGAGAGATGACGCTTGCCGATATTGTAAAAGAGCTGGAAAAGCCGGCGCACGATCCAAGAAAGGATATGCCAAAGCCGATTTTGCGCAGCGATGTGCTTGAGATCAAAGATCTGACGCCGGGCATGACGTTAAAGGGAACGGTGCGCAACGTCATAGATTTTGGCGCGTTTGTAGACATTGGCGTGCATCAGGACGGACTGGTGCATATTTCGCAGATGTCGGACCGCTTTATCAGACACCCGCTGGAAGTCGTTGGCGTAGGAGACATTGTAGAAGTCAGAGTATTAAGCGTAGATCCAAAGAAGCAGAGAATTCAGCTTACGATGAAGCTTTAACGCGCCGCCTGAACTGAAACAGTTTTTGTGGAATGGAAAATCCGAAAATGATGCCAATGGAAATCGCGCCGGCGATTTGAAACGTTTCGATGCCTTTTGCCGTAAACCTGCCCATGTCGTTCATGATAAAATAATACGACGTATAATAAATTCCGGCGCCGGGGACGAGCGTAAAAATTCCCGTGAGCAGATAAAGCGTGACCGGATTTTTTCGGAAAGCGGCGAAAAAGCGGGAAAGGACCGTTAAAAGGAAGGTTGCCATAAGCGACGCCATCGCCGTGCCGGCGCCGTATTCGCAAAACAAAAGATAACCAATCCATCCAAGCGCGCCCGTCAAGGAGCTGAAGAAGAACTGGTCTTTCGGGACGCCGAACAGCACGGCGAAAGATGCGGTAGCCGTCATGGCAAGGAGAAATTGCAGGATCATGGCAGGAACGCGCCTCCTTTTATATGCTGATAAAAAATAATGACGAAGCCGACGCCTACGGCGATGCACATGGCGGTTAACAGCGCGTCCAGAAGATGAATGGCGCCCGATAAGTAGTCGCCGTTGAACAGGTTTCGAATAGAAGTTGTAAGGGCGATGCCGGGCAGCAGCGGCACAATGCCGCCGATTACGATTTTATCCGGATGAATCGGGAGATTCAGATGCAGCAGAAGAAGGCTTGCCGCCGTTAAAAAAGCGCTTCCGACGATATTGGTCATAAATTTGGAGACGTTTTTCGCCTGATGGGAAAGTCGCATGTATTGTAAGAAAATACCCGGTACAAGCGTACAGAAGGCATCCAGAACGCTTCCGCCGAAAATGGAACAAAAGCAGGCGCATCCGATGCCGCAGGAAAGCCCCTGCATCCATGCATCCGGAAGCGAAAGCGCCTGGCAGTCCCGAAGGCGCGCCCATGCCGCATCAAGGCTTATGGCATGGGCGCAGATTTCGCGTGACAGCTGATTGAGGGCGGCTATTTTTCCAAGATGGACGTCGCCCAGCGGCACATGGCGGATCATGCTTAAGCTGCATGCGTCCGGTTCGTCTACGCTTGCAAAAATGCCGTTTGAAAGTACGTAGACGTCAAAATGCGCAAGGCCGTATGCGTCCAGGATATGAAACAGCGTATCTTCCACCCGGTAAATTTCGCCGCCGCTTCGCAGCAGGGCGTCTCCGATTTCTACGGCCAGCGTTAAAATCTCTTTGCTGCGACAGTCGCTGCAGGGCGAAGAGGCATGTGCGTCGGACGCTTTTTTTTGATGGGACATCTGTAGGAACCTCCTGCACGATATGTTATCAGTATATCCGTTCTATTTTGATTTATGCTTTTCTGCCGCGCCGCTTTTTTGGCGTATTTTTTTGCATAATATGGTTTCAAACGAAACATACTACGCATATGAAAATAAAGGAAGTGAGAAGCATGAATCGAAAAACATATCGACTCTGCCTGGTCATGCTGATTGCTGCGGCGATCGCATCCGGCATTTTTTATTATCGCATGATTCAGGAGAAAAACGGCATGCCAAAAGAAGGCACGTTTGTATGGGAAACGGAAGCGGGGGATGCATTCGCATGAGCGCAAACGATGAAACGGTATATGTAAAGATCGATCGGAACGTGCTGGTATACGATCGCAATGTGACGCTTGGAGACGTTGCGTCCATAACAAGCTCCAATGAGGCGATGGTGCGGCAGCTGAAGCAGAAGAAGATCTATTGCTTTTCGGAACCCAAAAGCGGAAAAGCGCCGAAGATACAGCGCGAGATTTTTTCCATATTAAAAATCATAGAGCTGATCCATGAGGAATATCCGAATGCGGAGGTGGACAATGAAGGCGAGACGGATTTTATTGTGGAATATCAAAAGGGACCGGATGCGGCGCGGTGGGTTTCTCTGTTAAAAGTAACGATGCTCTGCCTTGTCGTTTTTTTCGGCGGCGCGTTTACGATTATGTCGTTTAATAACGATATTGGCATAACGGAGCTGTTTGGAAAATTTTATTATCAGGTGACGGGAGAAGAAACCACGGGATTTACGGAGCTTGAAATCAGCTATTGTCTGGGGCTGGCAGTTGGGATTATCGTCTTTTTTAATCATTTTGGGAAAAAGAAAATCACTCCGGACCCTACGCCGATTCAGGTGCAGCTTCGGAAATATGAGGAGGATGCGGATACGACGTTTATTGAAAATGCCGGAAGAGGGGGCAAAGAAAACGATGTGGGCTGAGCATTTCTTTTTGGGGCTGATGGGCCTGATGAGCGGGTTTGCCGTGGCCGGCGGCACATTTGCGCTGATCGTGGCCATCAGCGTCGTTCCCCGCATCATTGGAATGAGCCGGACGGCGCGGGATGTCCTTCGGTATGAAACGATGATTATTGCGGGAGGCATTCTTGGAAATCTGATTACGGTGTTTCCGGATATTCCCATTCCGCTTGGAAGCCCGATGCTTGTGGCGTTCGGGCTTGGCAGCGGCATTCAGGTGGGATGCCTTGTAATGGCGCTTGCGGAAATCATGAACGTTTTTCCGATTGTATTTCGCAGACTGCAATTGAAAATCGGTATGCAGTGGGTGATTACATCCCTTGCAGTCGGAAAAGCGCTGGGCGGCCTGTGGTATTTCTTCCGTCTGATTGGCGTTGACGCATAAGGGCAGTCCGTATAAGATAAGAAGAAAGGAAAGATCGGGGAGGATGCGGCTATGGTGACGCTTGTAGCGAGACAGAGCGTAATTTTAAAATGCAACATGAAAGCTTCCGAAATGCTTGGGAATTATGAATTTTATTATGGGGCCGGTCTGTTTTGCAGGCTAAGCGGCACAGAGACAGAGCAGGATATTTTGCCCGGCGCGCTGCGGGAGAAGATTTTGCCGGCGCTTACCGCTTTTTCGAGCGGTGATGAACGGGAGATGTATCTGAAAAAACTGCTGCTTGCCTATATCCCTTCGGAAGCGTATGACGAACAGATGAAGGAGCTTTTGTTGTGGGGCCTTTCGGAAGAAAAGCTCTGGGTGGCAAATGTTTATCAGGGAAAGTGAGGGAATGATTTTGGCAAAAGAAAAGAAAATAAGCCCGCAGAAAGCGGAAGAGCAAAAAGCGTACAATGAATACGTCAAGGAGATTACGCCAACGCATTCGCTGCCGAAAAATATGGCGAAGGCATTTTTAACGGGCGGCGTAATCTGCGTGGTCGGACAGGGGATTTTGCAGTACTGCGGCAGCCTGGGACTGGATAAGGATACGTCCGGAAGCTGGTGCAGCCTGATTCTGGTGCTGCTTAGCGTCGTATTAACAGGCTTTAATATTTATCCGAAGCTGGCGACGTTTGGCGGCGCGGGCGCGCTGGTGCCGATTACCGGGTTTGCCAATTCCGTGGCGGCTCCAAGCATTGAGTTTAAAAAAGAAGGTCAGGTATTTGGAATTGGCTGTAAAATTTTTACGATTGCGGGTCCTGTGATTTTGTATGGGATATTTTCCAGCTGGGCGCTGGGACTGATTTACTGGGCCGGGACGATGCTTGGATTCTTTTGACAGTATGTCTCTTTGCATCAATGGCGCAGACAGGGTAATGAGAGAGGGAAACGCTTTCATTATCCTGTTTTTTTGTTCGGAATGCATCCCGCATGGGAGCGTTTATGGAACGGACAGCGCCGATAATTTGGCGCGGCTTATCGGGGGATTTCGACGGGATTTTTGCAAATCGTTCCGATTTCGATAAAATGCACCGATTGCATTGTAAAATTGTTTGTGATACGATAAGAAAAACAGAGTGTAAGGGGGAATCTGCGATGGATTATGGGCCTTTTTTGAAAAGTATTGTAGATTTAGATCCGTGCGCCGTAGTCATTTGCAATCTGGAGCATGAAATTATTTATATGAATCCGGCGGCAAAGGGGCGGTATGCCAGGCGGGGAGGAGAGCGGCTGATTGGCAGAAGCCTTCTGCACTGCCACAATGCAGATTCGTGTCAGAAAATTGAGCGGACAGTGGACTGGTTTCTGTCAGACAGAGAGCATAATCGGATGTTTACGTTTCACGATGAGCGGGAGAACAAAGACGTGTATATGATGGCGCTGCGGGAAGCGGACGGCAGCCTGATCGGGTATTATGAAAAGCATGAATACAGAACGGCCGAGACGGGAGCCTGCTATGAAGGAATAAGTTAAGTGAGGATGAAAGCATGGGCGAAGAATTACATATGTCAGTATCTCAGATTTTCAGCCGGGATGGGAGGAAGTTTGCATGTGTGTCGTTTACGGATGGAAAACGAACGGCGGAGGGCAGGATTCCCGAATGCAAAATTCATTCCAATCAGGGGTTTGAGGAGGAAGAGGTCAGGCAGCTTGAGGAGTATATGGGAAGGGAGCTTATGACGCTGAAAAAAATGGCGGCAAACGTGCATGTGATCGATGCGTTTCTGAAAGGATAAAAAACAGTCTGCATGGGTATACTAAGGGGAACAGAAAAGCAGGAGGTAACGAAGATGTTAGAATATTCCATGCTGTATCCCCGGACAACCCTGTCCAGACGGTCCATTTCGATGGACGGTATGTGGAAATTTTGCACGGATGCAAAGAGCGCAGGAGAGCAGGAAGGATGGAACGACGGCATTCCTGGAAATGACAGGATTCCGGTTCCCGCGAGCTTTCAGGACTTTTATACAGAAAAAGATATTCGGGAATTTGCGGGAGACGTCTGGTACGAAAAAGATATGTTTGTGCCGGGAGAATGGGAACGGAAAAAGATTTTTATCCGTTTTGGCGCAGCCACGCACCGGGCGGTTGTCTATGTAAATGGCAGAAGGATAACGGAGCATGAGGGCGGGTTTCTGCCGTTTCTGGCGGATGTGACAGACGCGGTCCGTTATAATGCATATAATAAGGTGGTTGTAAAAGTCAACAATGAGCTGACAGTGACAAATATTCCCTGTGGAGAGACGCATATTCTGCCGGATGGGAAAAAGATGAACCGTCCGTATTTTGACTTTTTCAACTATGCCGGCTTGCAGCGATCGGTGCATCTTGTGGCCGTGCCAAGAGAATATATTTTTGATTTTGATTTGCAGTATGCGCTTTCGGGTAAAAATGCGAGCGTCCATTATGCCGTAAAGACGACGGGAGAGCATGCGGTGGAGCTTTCTCTTCTGGATCAGACGGGAAAGGAAGTGGCTACGGCAAAGGGAAAAAACGGCACGCTGGAAGTGGAGAATGCCCGTCTGTGGCGCGTGCATGATGCGTATCTGTACCGTTTGGTGGTACGGATTCTGGACGGAGACGCAATTATTGACGAATATGAACAGAATATTGGCATTCGAACGGTCGAGGTGAAGGGGACGTCCATACTCCTCAATGGCGAATCCGTTTACCTGAAAGGCTTTGGCAAGCATGAGGACAGCGATATTGCGGGGCGCGGATTTAATATCTGCATGATGAAGCGCGATTTTGAGCTGATGAAGTGGATCGGGGCGAATTCCTTTCGAACGGCGCACTACCCTTACAGCGAAGAGATTTATGAGATGGCGGATCAGGAAGGCTTTCTGGTGATCGACGAGGTGGCTGCGGTTGGCATGTTTGAAAGCCTGATGAACTTTATGGAAGCGAGCACGGGAAAAAAGACGGCGTTTTTTGAAAAAGAGACGACGCCGATTCTGTTAAAGGCGCATAAAAGGGCAATTGAAGAGTTGATTACGAGGGACAAAAATCATCCCTGCGTCATTGCGTGGAGCCTTTTGAATGAGCCGGAGACGACGAATGAAGCGGCTGTGCCGTATTTTAAAGAGGTTTTTGAACTGGCCCATGCGCTGGACGTGCAGAAGCGTCCCCGGACGTTTGCGCTGATTATGAATTCCGTTCCGGGCGCATGCAAATGCTATTCATTCAGTGATATCATTGCGTTAAACCGGTATTACGGCTGGTATGTCAAAGGCGGATATGAGATTTCAGAAGCGGAGGTTTTGTTCCGGAAAGAGATGGATGAATGGAAGGCGCTCAATCTGAACAAGCCGTTTCTTTTTACGGAGTACGGCGCGGATACGCTTGGGATGGAGCATAAGCTTCCGTCGGTGATGTGGAGCCAGGAATATCAGGAGGAATATTTGAATATGACAAACGCCGTATTTGATTCGTATGATTTCATCCGGGGCGAGCAGATCTGGAACTTTGCGGATTTTCAGACGACGGAGGGGATTTTGCGCGTAAATGGAAATAAAAAAGGCATATTTACGAGACAGCGTCAGCCCAAAGACGCAGCGTATCTGCTGCGGAAGCGATGGAAGGAGCTGCCGCCGTATTATAAAGCGTAGCCGGTTTGCAGAGGGCAGAAAACGACGCGCAATTCTCAAAGAAGAGGATTGCGCGTCGTTTTGTCAAATTCTGGAATCTGTCTGATCTGAATTTAGAAATTTTTTTGCAAACAGTCTTGTTTTCCAACGCATGCAATGGTAAAGTAAAATTATCTACAGGAAACGTGATACGGGCAGCCGGATGATTCTTATCGAGAGCCTGTGAACGTTATAAAAATGAAAAGTCAGGAGAGGAAGCGTATGAAGAACAAAAAAAGAATGCTTGCAGTTTTTCTTGCGGCAGCGCTTGCTGTTTCCGGTATGCCGTTGACAGCGCATGCGGAAATGATTGGGGTAAAACCAGAAGATGGAACGACGGAAGGACAGCCGTTTCCGTCGGGGACGGGAGGCAGCCAGAATTTTCGGATACCAGGCCTTGTCACATTAAATGACGGCACGCTTGTGGCGGCATGCGATGCGCGATGGAATCATGCTGGCGATGCCTGCAGTCTGGATACGATTGTATCCTATTCCAAGGACAATGGCGCAAACTGGAATTATACGTTTGCCAATTATCTTGGGGATTATGGCAATCAGAAGCATCTGGAGGCAACGGCTTTTATTGATCCTGCCGTTGCTACGGACGGAGAGACCGTTTATATGATTGCAGATCTGTTTCCAGGGGGATATGGACTGAATACGGCGCCCCGGGCGCCTGTTGCAGGACAGAATGGATTTGATGAAAATGGCGATCTGCGTCTTTCGACAGACAACCGCTCTTCCTATGCGTATCATCTGGAAAAAAATGCGGAAGGGGAAGACTCCTATTATCTGATTAAAGAAAACGGGACCGGAAACGTTGTGGAGGGGTATACGGTAGACGCATATTTTAATCTTACGGGCAATGGCGTCGATACGAATCTCTTCTGCAGCGACTCGCCCTATCTTGTATATCCGACGGATTATCTGTATCTGACAAGTTCGGAAGACGGCGGAAAAACATGGTCTGTTCCATCGCTTCTGGATCTGAAAAAAGAAGCGGAGCAGACGCTTTTAGTAGGCCCCGGGCGCGGCATTGTCACATCAACGGGCAGAATCGTGTTTACGGCGTATGAATTTACAAGAGGGGATAAGAACAGCTGCTGTTTCTATTCGGATGATAAAGGCGAGACGTGGGTGCGCGGAGAGTCGGTATCCGGATGGAGCTCGGAAGCGACGGTTACGGAAGCGAATGGAAAATTATATATGTTTACAAGGCATGGCGGATATTACGTGTCGGACGACTGGGGAGAGACATGGACAGACCGGATTGAGGTCGGCGTTTCCTACAATGAAGGCTGTCAGTTAAGCGCCATTACGTATTCGAAGCTGATCGACGGCTGTCCGGCCATTCTTCTTTCGGCTCCCAGCAACACGTCCAGTCGTTCTGCCGGAAAGCTGTTTGTCGGACTGGTGCAGGATGACGGCTCGATTTCCTGGGACTATACGTACAGCGTGAATGGAAGCGCTTATTATGCATATTCGTGTCTGACGGAATTAAACGATGGATCGATTGGTCTTTTGTATGAAAATGCGGGGGCGGCCATTACATATTTGAATCTTCCGGTGGAAGAAATTGCAGAAGGCGCGCAGGTCAGCAGATACTGGTGCGAGTATGAAGGAGAGCGCGTGGACAGCGTCAATATCAAACCGGGAGAATCAATTACGCTTCAGGTAATGGGCATGGAAGAGGACGCAGAACTGACGGCTTCGTCGGACAGAGAAGATCTTCTCAAAGTCCGGTTAAGAGGCGATCAGCTTCGTCTGACAGGCGGCGCTTTAAATGGGAGCGCGGCGCGCGGCGTCGTTACGCTGACAGATGGAACGGATGTTCTGCGGCTGAAAGTCAATGTCAGTGAACTGACGGATTTTACAGCGGTGGATCTGTGCATGGGAGAAACGTATGTCATTGACCGAAACACTTCCGATTTTCAGGTTGAGGATGATACAATTGTAAGCGTAACTGCGGTTGCGGGCGGCATTCAGGCAGAAGCGCTGCAGGAAGGCGCAACAAAAGTAACGGTAGGTGGAGAGACGTATGTTATCTTTGTAAAAAACAGGGAACAGAAGATTACGCTGCAGGAAGGGGAAAGCGTCGTTGTAAAAGGCGCCGTGGTGCAGAAAGAAGCGGATGCGTCGGTTGCCGCTTTGGAGAAAAATGAAGGAAAAGCGCCTTATGAGGCGGTCAGGTCGGTGACAGAAGGAACCTATTTAATTGGCAATTCCACTCATATTGTCATCAATACGGACAGTCAGGCTGACAATCCAAGAGGGCGCGCAATGCGGGCGGCGAATTACAAAAACGAAGATCTTTCAGATTACATGTGGACGCTTGCAGAATCGGGCGAAGGATATACAATGCAGTATAAAGACGGCAAGTATCTCTGCTTTGAGGAATCGACGGCAAATTCCTGCAACATCGTAATGCGTGATGAACCGCAGACGTTAAACCTGGTGGAACGGGGAGACGGCTTTGGGATTACGAATGGCACGCATTATATGAACAATTATGGAAACAATAATGTTCGGGCTGCGGGATGGAATGAGAATAACAATACCTGGTATTTGTATCGCACGGCCGACAGCTATAAAATTACAGGCGTTGCCGAGGGAAGAACGATGGTGACGATCAGCGGCACAAATTATTATATTACAGTTGGAGAACCGATTTCGGAAGAAGTGGAAGCTGCATTTGCCGTATTGGAGCAGGAGCTTGGAAAGGCAGACGCATTTTTGCAGAATCCGGAGTATGCGAAAGAGGAGCTTGCAGGCCTGCAGGCGGCATACGATGCGGCGCAGGCTTTAAAAGAAGATAAGAAGGCGCAGACGACTGCGTCCATTGCAGCGGCAATGGAGCGTTTGAATCAGGAGATGGAGGCGCTTTCGTCGAAAAAGCCAGAGCCGGAGCCAAAGCCGGACAATCCGTCTGGCGGCAATAACGGAACGGGAGATCAGACGGTCAATCCGCCAGTCACGCAGACGCCGCAGCCAGGCCCGAATGTTGGAGACATAAAAACGGTAAACGGAGCATTGTATCAGGTGCGGTCGGCAGACACCGTGGCTTATCTGAAACCGGAAAAGGCAGCGGGCAAAACGGTAAGCGTGCCGGATGCGGTATCGATTCAGGAAAAGACTTATAAAGTGACAGAAATCGCGGATCAGGCATTTCGATCCAGTAAGAAGCTGAAACAGGCGGTGATTGGCGCAAATATTGAGAAAATCGGAAAATCCGCGTTTGAAAAATGCAAAAATTTAAAGAAGATCACCATTCGGTCAGCCGTGCTGAAGCAAGTCGGGAAAAAAGCCATTTCCGGCATTCACAAAAAGTGCGTGATCAAAGCGCCAAAGCAGAAGATTGCGGCATACAAAAAGCTGTTCAAAGGAAAAGGCCTGCAATCCACGATGAAGATAAAAAAATAAAACAGAGAATTGAAAAAACTGGATGCCTCCAATGTCTTGAATCATACGAAATTTCATGGTAAAATAACAACTACGAAAACGGAATATAAGACATTGGAGGATGCAATGACAAAGTTAAAAGTATATCTGGCGGTCCTTCTTGTGGCCGCCATTTTTACGGTATCCGGAACAGATCCGACCTGGGCGAAGAAGTCGGACGTCGTGATTGTACTGGATGCGGGGCATGGAGGCTATGACAGCGGAGCGGTTGGAAACGGGCTGTATGAGAAGATACTGACGCTTAAAATAGCGCAGTACTGCAAAGCGGAGCTGGAGCAGTATGACGGCGTAAAAGTATATATGACGCGTTCCAACGATACGTTTGTCAGTCTGGACCAAAGAGTGGCGAGCGCAGCGGGCGTAAGGGCGGATGCATTTGTCAGTCTGCATATCAATTCCGCCGCATCGTCGGCGGCGGGCGGAGCCGAAGTGTTTTATCCAAACTCCAGCTATCGGCCGGCGCTCAGCATGCAGGGCAGGAAGCTGGCCAACGCGATTCAGGGCAATCTTGTTTCGCTTGGTTTGCGCAACCGGGGATTAAAAACGTTAAATTCTATGATTGGGAGCAAGTATCCGGACGGTTCCATCGCGGATTATTATGCAGTAATTCGTGGCGCGAAAAATGCCGGATTTCCGGGGATCATTGTGGAGCATGCGTTTATTTCCAATGCTGCGGACGCGAAGACGTTTCTGGGTTCCAGCGCGGCGCTTAAGCGATTAGGCGTAGCGGATGCAAAAGGCATTGCAGCGTGTTATGGTCTGAAAAAAACGGGAACCGATACAAATAAGCTGCCAAAGACAAAGCTGAATGCATTGTATGGAAAGACGTCGGGAAGCGTTTCCATCGGATGGGAAAAGGTAAAAGAAGCGAGCGGCTACGAGATTTTCCGCAGCGACGCCAAAAACGGCGGCTATCAGAAGGTGGCGGCCGTAAAAAAAGCAAAGACCGTGAAGTATACGGATAAATCGGTAGAAAGCGGAAGGACGTATTATTATAAAGTCCGTCCTTATAAGATTGTAAACGGCAGCAGAATAACGGCAGGATTCAGCGCTGCGCAGAAAGTAAAGCTTTTGAAAAAGCCCGACATATCGGTCAGCGGTTCTGCCGCATCTGCGACAAAGGTGCGCTGGAAGAAGGTAGAAGGCGCGCTCAGATATGAGATTTACCGCAGCGCATCCAAAAAGGGCAGGTATCAGAAGATAGCGACCGTGCAGAACGGGACGTTTTATAAAGATGTGAATAAGAAATCCAACAGGACGTATTATTATAAAATACGGGCCGTCAGCAATGGCGTAAGGGGAAATACATACAGCTCGTATGGAATGCAGTAAAGGACGGCCTTATGGCTGCCTGTGGCAGAGAATGCGTTCAAAGAGCAGACCTGCGCCCATCCAGAGGGGGAAATAGTCCAGACGTATCAGGCCGTTTACGTTTAATTTCGCCTGGCTGTAGTCCCAGGGACAGAGGCTGTGTTTTTTGAGCAGGCTACCGCTGAAATATTCAAAGGAGAGGATACCGGCTCCATAAATTCCGCCGCGATAAAGCGGCGGGATTTTTTTTAACAGCGGATAGGTTTCTCCAATGATGGAGGCCATTCCATAGATCGGAAACATCCAGACAGAAGTGTTTCCCGTCAGCGTAAAATCTTTTTTTCGAAACGAATGCAGGGCAGTGTAGAGGATTTCCATACACCATCCGGTCAGTCCGCAGATGGCAAAGTTTTTTTCAAGTCGATGTTTTTTCATAGTAGCAGTCTGCGCTAAAAACGGGAAAAATATTCGTCCGGGATTTTGGCATAAACGTTACCCTGCCGCATAGAATTTATTAATCAGGGGAATCGGAGGAATCAGGGTGAGCGCCAAGACGAAAATAGTGGTCCTTCATATGAAAGAGATGATTTATACGCTGGTATTTGCGGGGCTTGGGATCTTATTGATTCTGCTCCTAATCTTTATGTTTCTTCCAAGACAGAAAGATAAAACGGCGGAAACGATGAAGTATGTTGCGGGCGTATACACGTCAACCATACAATTCAATGACAGCACAATTGACGTGCAGGTAATTGTGGATGAAGAAAAAATCAATTCCGTGTCGCTGGTAAATCTGGATGAAACAGTGGCGACCATGTACCCGTTGATGGAGCCTGCGGTAGAAAAACTGGCGGATCAGATTGTTGCAAGGCAGTCAACGGAAAATATTTCTTACAGTGAAGACAATCAATACACTTCTATGGTTTTGCTGAATGCAGTCAATGACGCGCTTGCAAAAGCTAATCCGCAGCAGGCATCTCATTAAGTCTGCGCGATCATAAAATCCCGAACCGCTGGCAGAAAGAACGTGCCTTGGGTTCGGGATTTTGCAGTTTGCATCAGCCTTCCGCCTGTAAATCAGACAGATAATCAGAGATGGCGTCGGTTTTGATCTCAGTGGTTTTGGTCGGCTGGGAGGATTCCCATTTGGAATAGCCGGAGTATCCGATCCATCCAAGCAGCGCGGCGCAGACAAGAATGCCGGCTGTGCGCGCCATAATGGATTTGGCCTTTTCCCTCTTTAATATCTGTTTGCGATTTGCTTTTTCTTTTTTATAACGTTCTACTTTTTCCTGGCTCATCGTTGCAATCTCCTTAAAGATATTTTTTCCTATTATATATCATTCTGTCGGAAAAGTAAATGAAATATGCCGGACAAAGCATTCTTTTGGAAGAACGCGGTTGGAGAGGCGCCGGGGCCTTCTGTTAAGCGGCTTTTTTTCTGATTTTCAACAGCAGAAGGATAACGCCAATGCCCGTTAAGAGGTGGCCAATTCCTGCAATCCCGGAAATGGAGGCGTCCATTGCGGTTCCGGTTTTTGTGCCCCATACCTGCGTAAGTCCTCTGACAAGCAAACCAAGACCGGTAATATTTAAGCCCAGGTGATACATCATAACGATCTTCCCCGTGTTCGCATCGGAAAAGGCAAACGCTTTTTCGGCAAGCATGAGCAGCAGAAAAAAGAACATGCCCAGTAAAAAATAATGTGTGTGCATGACGGACAGATTTGTTACGCCTGTAAAACGCTGAAACTTCGTAAACTCTCTGTAAAATACGCCAAAGATCATGGCGACGATGGCATAGGCCAGCGCCATATTTGCATAACGTTTTATCATCGTGTTCCTCCTGTTTGATATGTATTTGTTTTTCTGTGAAAAGAGAATCGGGAAAAGATTCCCGAGATAAAAAGATCAAAGACGGTTTCTGCGATGGCCTGTGGCATGGCTGTTTCTTCCATAAATCGTATGTTCAATGATGGTGAGGAAGAAACAGAGGTCTGTCATGGGAGCGTTCGCTTTCAGCAGCGTTGTTATGTTCCGCATAATAAAGCGGGTGAATTGCTGCCTGGTAAATTGCGCATTCCAGATGTCTTCCCGTATCGCAGTATCCTGCTCCATGCGCTGCATCAGAGACGCTTCCAGCATAGACTGCATGGAAGCCATTCGCGTCTGGCCCAAAGATTCCAGACCGCCGAGGCTGTTCATCAGACTTCCTGCGGATTGGTCGATGCGATCTCTGAGGAAGACAAATAGCTCCTTCAGCTGTTCGCAAAAAGAATCAGCGGTAATTGCGGCATTGATTTCAGGCAATGCCTGCATCCAGTATTCTTCTGTCAGCGCAAGTAAAAGCTCCTCTTTGTTTGAGAAATAATTATACATGGTTCCCGTCGCGATACCGGCTTTTTGGGCGATCGTGCGGATATGAATGGCATCGATCCCCTCTTCGTCTGCAATGCTGCGGGCAAGATGCAGCAGCGTAGCGCGCAGCGTGTCATCTTTCCTTTTCATGCAATTCCTCCGTCTGCATTTTTTATTTATGAACATGTTCATTTATAGTGTATCAGACATGCAGTCTGCCGTCAATACAAAAAGGAGCATGCGTGTGAAAAGAAAATTTGTTTACGGGGAAGATGAAAATTGGACCAGAAAAAAGATTGAATAAAACCTGGTAAGCCGATATAATAACATCAGAAATAAAAAAGGGAGAGAAATGGATTCTAACAGGGTTCTGAGCGTATTTTGCCTGTAAGAATACGAATAAAAAATAGCAGAATGAGAGGTTGAAACAGGATGAGCAAAAGAGCAGGCATGTTTTTTGTAACCATTGCATTGACTACGATGCTGTTTGGATGTGCCGGAGCAGGAAAAGAAGATAAGAGCGCAGATTCCGACACTGCATTACAAAACGGTAATCCAGGCATGGATGAGCCAGAAACATTGCAGGAAAATCAGGATGTAGATCTGGTCGTTTGGGGCGCGGAAGAAGACGAGGCGCTTTTGCAGCAGATTGCGGAACGTTTTCAGGAAGAATACAAAGGACAGGCGGATTTTAATATCACATTTGCCGCCCAGAGCGAAGCCGGCTGCAAAGACGCTTTAATGGCAGATCTGGAGGCCGGAGCCGATGTCTTTGCTTTTGCTGATGATCAGCTAAACGCCCTTGTAGCGGCGGGCGCGTTGGAACCGGTGGAAAATGCGGACCAGATCAAATCAGAAAATCTGCCTGGATCCATAGAAGCCGCTTCCGTTGCGGATGTTTTGTACGCGTATCCTTTAACGGCGGACAACGGCTATTTCCTTTATTATAATAAGCAGTATTTCAATCAGGAAGATGTAAAAACGTTTGACCGCATATTGCAGATTGCCGGAGAAAATGAAAAAAGAGTGACGATGGACTGGTCTTCTGCATGGTATGTATACGCGTTCTTTGGCAATACCGGTTTGAACGTCGGACTGAACGATGACGGAATTACGAATTACTGCACCTGGAACGGAACAGATGGAGACATCAAAGGGGTAGATGTTGCCAATGCCATGCTTTCGATTGCCGGCAATCCTGCTTTTTTGAGCACAGAGGAGGCCGGTTTTCTTGCAGGAATTCAGGATGGCTCCGTAATTGCCGGCGTCAGCGGCGTCTGGAATGCGGTCGCTATGAAAGAGATCCTGGGGGCAAATTATGGCGCGGCCAAACTTCCTACCTATACCTGCGCAAACAGGCAAATACAAATGGCTTCTTTTTCCGGCTATAAATTAATTGGAGTTAACGCTTATTCCAAACAGCATACGTGGGCGTCCCGGCTGGCGGAATGGATTTCCAATGAAGAAAATCAGAAGCTTCGTTTTGAAATGCGCGGTCAGGGTCCTGCAAACATAAACGCCGCGGCGTCTGCCAGCGTGCAGGATTCTCCTGCTATTACCGCTTTGATGGAGCAGGCGGAGTTTTCCTGTCTACAGCGCATCGGCGGCAGCTTCTGGGACCCGGTGTCAGCGTTTGCCACAAACATGGCCGCCGGAAATCCGGGGGGAAAAGACTTGCAGGAACAGCTTGACGCGATGGTGGAAGGGGTTACGGCGCCGTAAAGAATATATCTGGTATGTTTGGAGGATACAGGGACTATGAAGAAAAAATGGAACATCAAATATCGATTAATATTGCCCATTGCTCTGCTTGGAATGGTAGCGCTTCTATCAAATCTCCTTGCAGTTTCCAATATCAAAAACGTCAATGACAATGCAGCCAATATTGTGGATAACTATATGGAGGGAAAAACCAGGCTGGCAGAGCTCCGCCAGTCTGTTATGAATATACATAAGCTGGCGTTATCCCATATTGTGGCTACGGACTATAACACGATGATTACCCTTGTCAACGACATAAAAGAAGAAGAAAAAAAGCTGGACGATATGTTGGCGAAATACGAAATTTATATTACGGAGGATGACAGGGAAACGTATAACGCGCTGCTTTCCGGAAGTGAATCGTTAAAGCGCTCGCTTATTTTCCTTGTATGCGCCAGCGCATCCGGCAAAACGCAGGATGCTTATGCCTGCGCCAATGGCGATGTGGCGTCTTTCAATGCCGCAGTTGAAAATAATATCGCTGTTTTGGACAGTTCCATCAGCAGTCGAACCACGCAGGCAAGAGAACAGCTTTCTTCCGTTTATCTTAGTTCGATGATTACGAACAGCGCATCTACGCTCGCCTGTGTGATACTTGTATGCATTACCGTTTCCCTTATTCTGCGCTCTGTCGTCAAACCGATTAAGAACATTCTGGAAACGCTTCGTGGATGTTCCGGGCGCATCAGCAGCGTAGTGGAAGAGGTTTTGTCACGGACGCATACTTCCAGCGAAAGCGCCATGGATTTGTCCGCTCTTGCCGAAGAGCTGTCGGCAACCATTCAGGAAGTGGCGAACAATACGTCCCACATCAATCAAAATGCCAAAAATGTGCAGCTGGATGCAGAAAGCATGGCCGAGGAATGCGGAAAAATTACCGCTTACTGCAATGCAATGAATACACGGGCTGAGGAAATGGGACAATCCGCGCAGGAAAGCCTGAATAATACCAACGTCAAAATAAAAGACATTTTAGATGTTTTAAACGAAGCCATTGAAGGAAGCCGCAGCGTGGATCAGGTAAACAGCCTTACGCATGATATTTTGGAAATTTCCTCGCAGACGAATCTGATTGCCTTAAACGCCTCTGTTGAGGCGGCAAGAGCCGGGGAAGCGGGGAAAGGCTTTGCCGTAGTAGCGGAAGAAATTCGTCAGCTTGCAGCCTCCAGCAGTGAAACGGCAAACCGTATTCAAAAAGTGAATACGACTGTAACGCATGCCGTATACAATCTTTCCGAAAGCTCTCAAAACCTTGTGAATTACATTGAGGAGTCCATTTTAAAAGAATTTCTTTCCTTCGTTGCGCGTGGACGGCAATACCAGGACGACGCTGCTTATATCCGCCAGGCGATGGCTGCGTTTAATGCCAACACCGACCGTTTGAAGTCCTCTATGGCAGAAATCGTAGAATCCATAGAAACGATTACAAAAGCGATTGACGACGGGGCTTCGGGCATTTCCGGCGTTGCGGGCAGCACGCAGCATTTGGTTGCGGATATGACGGAAATCACAAACCGCATGGGCGTCAATCATAAGGTTGCGGCTGAATTGGAAAAAGAAACGATAACGTTTGCTAATTTGTAATGAGGGGTGTGAAGGGGGATTTCTTGCAGGAACTTAAGGCAAAGCACAATCGAATTGCATAAAAAGAGAGAAAAAGTGCAGAACAAAAGTTCGATTTTGATCTGTGCTTTTTTTGCCCTATGTGTTATAATGAAAAACCAAATGACGGGATAATGCTATTTGTACAGGTTGGCGGGATGCAGTGTTATTTCGGTTCGAAAGCAGGGTTTGATGAAAGGATATTGTGAGTGTGACCTGCGTTCGTGCAATGAATTATGTGGCGCTATATGGACAAGAGTCTTGTTTCCAGTTTCCAATGAAATATTTGTAGATGGTGAATCGGATGGGGAATCAGTTGTTCAAAAATTTCGAATAACTGAATCAGATGGAAAAGGCTATAATACAAATCATTACAATTTGAAAGCTATTATTGCAGAAGGGAATAAAGTGGACTCAGAGTGGGCCGTGCGATTTTGACGAAGGATTATTTTGAAGAGCAGTTACAGAGAATCCGTGAAATTCGCATATCTGAACAAGGATTTTACCAGAAAGTTGCAGATATATATGCAACAAGTATAGATTATGATCCGAAATTATAGCAGAGGTAATTTATTACAGAGCGGACAGGGAGAAAGATTATATGAGTTTCCAGACATGGGTTGTGAATGCTTATTTAGATCTGGCAGAATTATGGGAAGAAGAGTAGGTCCCAATGACGATGGAAGGTTGGGAGGAGCAGTATGTGCTGAGTGAATTTG